>JBGSKO010000060.1:0-21863 GCA_041741155.1 Saprospiraceae bacterium
CAGGAAAAAGGCCGGACAAAAATTAAGAGGTGGTTGAGATAGTTGAGGGGGTTGAGATGCGCATCTCAACCCCCTCAACTATCTCAACCACCTCTTAATTTTTGTCCGGCCTTTTTCCTGCGTTCAAAAAATCCTGATAGGCTTTCAAGTTTTCCCATTCGCCATTGGCGGCCAGGAGGGCCTGGGCCGACCATGTGCCTGGGTCGTGCATGGCATAGCGCGAGCCGGCTTCCAGGAGAATATCTTTGAGTTGTTGAACGGATGTGGCGGCCAGTTGCCCGTAGGTAGTGACGCCCGCTTTGAACAGCAATTGCTCAATTTTTGGGCCGATACCCTCTACGATTTTAAGGTCGTCGCGCGGTCCGCCGGTAACTGCGGCCAAAACGAGTGGGGTCGCTTCTTCCAATAAAATGGGTGGTTCCTCCTGCTGCGGAATCTCGAGTGGTATATCCGGGACATTACCAAGTTCGGAAAGCGGGATCATGCTCGTACGTGACACCGGTGCTACGAACAGCACTTCCCCTTGTTCGGTCAAGACGGGCGGCACATCATCCGGCAAGGCGGGTATTTCCGATAGGATTGGCTCCTGTTCCGACTCGGAAGGTGCCTCTTCTGTTGGCTCCATTTGTACAATTTCTGTCGTTGCGGCATCGTCTGCACCAACCCCGGGGATCTCCACCTCCATCGGGATGGTTCCGGCTAAGGGGGCTGCTTCCGGCTGGGCGCTCAGCCCGAGTTCTGTTTCGAGTTGGCGGTTGCGGGCCAGTATCTTCTCCAAATCGCTTTGCAGGATAGTGAACTGGTTTTGCCGGGTCTCAGAGTCCCATGTCAAACTTTGCACCCGATTTTCCAATGAGGTACGCTCTGACTCTGATACAGTGAGTTTAGCTTTCAGATCGTCTGTTTCCTGCCGCAAGGCGGCGATGGAGGCCGTCAAGCTGGAATTCTCAAGCTGCAATCTTTCGGAGGTTTGCCGGTATTTGCTCCACAATACCCACCCGAACCACAGACCAATAAGGCCTGCTACGAGGAGCATGAAAATGATCTCGAATGAGTGGGTGGTAAATGTGCCGGTTCCCGGACCCTGGAAAACGTTTTGCTGGAACATCAGATTAAGCGATAAGTGATGAAAGATAGAAGGGATTACTGTGCTACCCGGATTTCTACCCGGCGGTTTTGGTAGCGGCCAACCGGATTATCATTGGTGGCAATAGGCTTTTTCTCGCCGTTGGATTTGCACACGATTTGTTTTTTGGACACCCCTTTTGCGAGGAGAATATCCCGTATATTTTTGGCGCGCCGCATGGCGAACGTCTGGTTGGTCTTGCTGTCGCCTACAATATCGGTGTGGCCGGTAAGGGTAACGGTGCCGCCAGAGGATTTCAGCTGGTCGGCCAGTCGGGACAAGTACGTGTCGGTAGCGGCACTTTCCTCTTTGCGGGTCGAGTTGTACGGAAAGTGGATCAAGACGTGGTCGGCTAATTCATGCACATACACTTTGGAAATATCCGGCTCGGGGACTGTTTCGGGCAGTGGGTCGGGTGCGGAGTTATTTGCCGGCTGAATAGCCGACTGTTCAGGCGTTTCGGCGCCAGCGGTATTGCCATCCTGATTCAGGAGCGTTTCCGGCTCAAAAGGAATAGCTTGTTGCCCCATTGCGATAGGGGGCTCACCGCATTGTTGTTTGATACCACACACGTACCAATACCAACTGATGGCGCTCCACAGCACGAAAACGATCAGTACTAATGCTCTTGAACTCATAAGGATCGGGTTTGGAACGAAAAACAAAGATGTACAAATGTCTGAGCGGCAAAGTAAACGGTTATCTTTTAAAAACATGACCAAAACATTTCCATGTTTTTTGGGTTCGTAGTCGGAACTTTGCACCTATGAACAAAGAAGAAGCCAAACCCCGCCTCTCCCGGGAATCCCTTCGCGAGGCCCTCAAGATTTTCGAGTTTGTTTACCCTTACCGGTTTCAGTTCGCATTCGGTCTTGTCCTGCTGTTTCTTTCCAGTGGAATATTTATGGTATTTCCCTACCTTATCGGCAAGATGCTTGATGTGGCGCAGGGGGTTGTTGTAGATTTTGACCTCAAAAAGATGGGTCTGTGGCTCATACTGATTCTGGCGGTACAGGGTGTGATTTCGTATCTCCGCGTCATGATGTTTGCGGTGGTCAGCGAAAAAGGCACCGCCGACGTGCGCAAGGCGCTGTACCAAAAATTGATTGCCCTGCCTATCGTTTTTTTTGAAAAAAGCCGTGTTGGTGAGCTGGTTAGCCGCCTTACCAACGACGTAGAAAAACTGTATAACACGCTGTATTTCATTTTGGCCGAGTTTATCCGGCAGCTTATTGTACTCGTAGGCGGCGTTGTATTGCTCATGTGGATGGCACCCAAGCTGTCCGGCGTGATGTTGGCTACCTTCCCGGTCATCGTGATCGGAGCGATTATTTTTGGCCGATGGGTGCGTAAACTCTCCAAAAAACGGCAGGATATGCTCGGCGAAACCAATACCGTACTGGATGAAACGCTACAGTCCATACACGCCGTCAAAGCATTCACCAACGAAGCGTTCGAACTCGGTCGCTACGGGCGTGCCAATGATCAGGTGGTGGGAGTATCCATGCGATACGCAAAAGGACGGGCAATATTTGCTGTTTTCATCATTACGATGCTGTTCGGGGCACTGTTTTTTGTCATCGGCTTCGGTATGCACCTGGTGCAAACAAAACAAATGACTGCGGGTGAACTGATTACTTTCGTGACCTACACAGCCATCATCGGGGGCGCCATCGCTGGTTTGGGCAATTTTTACACGGAATTGGTTGGCGCGGTTGGCGCTACCGAGCGCGTTCGCGAAATACTACGCACCCCTACCGAGTTCGAAGAACGCCCGCAGACCAATCAGGCTGCCGGCCGACTCACGGGCGACGTACAATTCGACAATGTACATTTCTCCTACCCGACCCGCGCCGACGTGGAGGTGCTCAAGGGGGTGACACTAACGATTCCCTCCGGGAAAAAAGTGGCCCTGGTGGGGCAGAGCGGAGCAGGGAAATCCACGATTATGCAGCTGTTGCTGCAATTCCACCGTCTAACCGCCGGCGATATTCGAATTGACGGGACGAGCATTTACCAATACGGTCTGGGATCATACCGAAGCAACTTCGCCATCGTGCCGCAGGAAGTCATCTTGTTTGGCGGAACCATACGGGAAAATATTCTCTACGGGAAACCGGATGCCACCGAAGCGGAAATCATCGAAGCCGCTCGAAAGGCAAACGCACTGGATTTTATCCGTCGTTTTCCCGAAGGGTTCGAAACGATAGTCGGGGAACGCGGTATCAAACTCTCCGGCGGACAACGGCAGCGCATCGCTATCGCGCGTGCTATCCTGCGCGACCCGGCTATTTTGCTCCTTGACGAGGCTACGTCCTCGCTCGATGCCGAGAGTGAGCGCGTCGTGCAGGATGCCCTCAATAACCTTATGGAAAACCGCACCAGCATCATCATTGCGCACCGCCTGGCAACGGTGCGAGAGGTGGACTGCATTTACGTTCTGGAGGGCGGACGTATCGCCGAACAAGGCACTCACGAGGAGCTTTCGGCCCGGGAAGATGGCTTGTACAGCAGTTTGGCCAAGTTGCAGTTCGATACGCCGGGAACTGTAGTGTTGGAGTGAAGGACTGTCACCCTGGCACGAAACGTTAAGAATACCTAAATAACCCGACTTGGTTCGGTTTTCGCAATACACCCAGTATTCGCTCGTTCAGAGCCTCGTCATGTTCAATACCAAATTTTTTATGCTAAAATTGAATCCCAATTTTGCCTTGCTTGTGCTTTGTGGCATCCTTTATTTTTGTTTGCCGCAAGGCGTATCTGCTCAATCCAGCGACGGTTGGGTTTTGAAAAACGAAAAGGCGGGAGTCAAGGTTTATTACCGCAAAACATCCGATATCCACGAACTCAAGCTGGTGACTTCCATCAAGGCACCTATGTCGGGTATTGCGCACTTGCTCGATGATGTGGACAACTTCACGGTGTGGGGCTATAAGGTTTCGGAAGCCCGGCTCGTCAAGCGCATTTCTGCCACCGAAATGTACTACTACGCCAGAATTGACTTTCCCTGGCCGATGAGCGACCGCGATTTGGTTCTGCACACAAAAATGGAACAAAATATTCACAGCAATGTGCTGACCTCTACCAGCAATGCGGTGTCCGGATGGGTGCCCGAGTTGAAAGACGTAGTACGGATCAAAAAAACGACCTCGAAATGGACGGTTATGCCGGGAACAGGTGGCTGGCTGGGTCTGGAGTACTACCTCCATTCTGATCCAGGTGGCAATTTGCCCGACTGGGCAATCAATCTTGCGCTGGATACCGGACCGCGCGAAACGGTCAAACAGATGAAGGATACCCTGAAGCATCCGCGGTATCAGAATACCAAATTGGCCCACATTAAGGAATAATTCCCTTGTTCATTACCAACATTGTGGCAAAAGCGCTGTTCTTGCACGAAACAGCGCTTTTCTCGTTATGGCCTACTCCAACTTGCGCGATGCCGTGCGCGACCTCGAAAAAAATGGCATGTTGCTCCGTATCCGCGAAGAAGTGGATCCCAATCTCGAAATGGCAGAGATCCACCGGCAAGTGTATGACCGCCAGGGTCCCGCCGTACTGTACGAACGCGTGAAAGGCAGCCCCTTCCAGGCGGTGAGCAACCTGTACGGAACATTCCGGCAAACCGAATTCCTGTTTCGCCATACGCTGGACCGCGTCAAACGGGTCATCGAATTGAAAAAAGATCCCGCCAATTTTTTCAAAAATCCCGGCCGTTACCTTTCCGCTCCGTTCACGGCGCTCTCCGCATTGCCCATGCGCAGCCTGCTGCCCGCGCCCGTGACCTACGCAACCACCACGATAGATCAACTTCCACAGGTGAAAAGCTGGCCCATGGACGGCGGTGCATTCATCACACTCCCACAGGTTTATACCGAAGATCCGGATACCCCGGGCGTCATGCATTCCAACCTGGGCATGTACCGCATTCAGCTTTCGGGCAATGACTATATTCCCAACGAGGAAATCGGTTTGCACTACCAGCTTCACCGCGGCATTGGCGTGCACCACACCAAGTACAACCAACGAGAAGAGCCATTCCGGTGCAGCATTTTTGTGGGTGGGCTACCCAGCCATGCCTTTGCCGCCATCATGCCCATGCCGGAGGGACTGAGCGAACTGACCTTTGCCGGGATGCTGGCCGGCCGCCGTTTCCGATATACCCGCCGCGACGGGTACGTCCTGAGTAGCGATGCCGATTTTGTCATCACCGGCGAGATTTTGAAAAATGTAAAAAAATCAGAGGGCCCCTTCGGCGATCACCTCGGCTACTACTCGCTGGCACATGATTTCCCGGTTATGCGCGTACACCGAGTATATCACCGCAAAAATCCGCTCTGGCATTTCACGGCGGTTGGCCGCCCGCCACAAGAAGACAGCAGTTTCGGCTGGCTGATCCACGAATTGGTGGCCCCGCTCACCCCGCAGGAATTTCCGGGATTGAAAGAACTACACGCCGTGGATGCCGCCGGGGTACACCCACTGCTGCTGGCCATTGGCCACGAACGCTATATGCCGTTCCGCGAGCGCGTGCCGGAGGAAATCCTGACCATTGCCAACCGCATTCTCGGCTCCGGGCAGACGTCCTTAGCCAAGTTCTTGTTCATTGCCGCCTCCGATGACGACTCCAGTCTGGATACCCACGATATGCCCCGTTTTTTTCAGCACGTCCTGGAGCGCGTGGACTGGACCCGCGATCTGCATTTCCAGACCCGCACCACCATTGACACGCTGGACTACTCCGGCTCCGGCTGGAATGCCGGCTCCAAAGTGGTCATTGCCTGTCGGGGGGATCGAAAGCGCACGCTGAAAACAGAATTGCCTGAAAACTTTGCACTTCCGCAGGGATTTTCCGATCCGCAGTTTTGTCTGCCGGGTATTTTGGCCGTGCAGGCGCCGGCGTTCACTGCCGGGCAGCCGGCCCGCGAGCAAGTTGAACAACTTTGCCAGGTACTGGAACCGTTCGACCTGCAACACATCCCGCTGATTCTGCTGGTGGACGACAGCCGCTTCACCGCTGCCACGCTGAACAACTTCGTGTGGGTGGCCTTCACCCGGGCCAATCCCAGCCACGACCTGTACGGCGTACGGGCATTTACCGAGCACAAACACTGGGGCTGCCGAGGTCCGCTGGTGCTGGATGCCCGCAAGAAGCCGCACCATGCGCCGGAGTTGGAAGTGGATACGGTGGTGCAAAAAAGGGTGGAGCAGTTGTTGGGGGGGGACACTTTCTAGTGTGCGTACGCACGAGCACGATGTCCTTTCACACCTCAAACACATCCGCCAGCACCACCTCCATGCCGGGCACAACGGGCGTGGTCACGGTGTCGCCGTCCACGAATGGGCGCAGACCGATGTAGCGGCCCTCGTCGTTGAGTTGGAAAATCTGCACGCTGCGGTCAACGGGGTGTACCAGCCAGTACTCGAGTACGCCGGCCTCTTCGTACAGGTCGAACTTGTCCCGCATTTCGATCTTGCTGTTGCCGGGCGAGAGTATTTCCACCACGAGGTCGGGCGCCCCGATGCAGCCGCGCACGTCCAATTTGTGCGGGTCGCAGATGACGCACAGATCGGGCTGCACCACGGTGGTCACTTCCTTGTTTTTCAGTTTACTGAAACGGGTGAGGCGTACGTCGAAGGGGGCGGCGTACACTTTGCACGGGCTTTTCCAAAGAGCGTTTGCGAAAGTGCGTTGCAGATTGCCACTAATTCCCTGATGTATCCGGTTGGGAGCGGCCATCTGGCGGATTTTTCCGCGCAGCAGTTCCACGCGCTCCTGGATTTTCCAGGTCAGGTAGTCGGCGTAGGTGTAGTTGGCTTCCGTGTCCAACTGGCTGAGTGACGTGATCGGCATGGGTTGTTTTTTTCGAGTGACAAAATTACGCGCAAAATCCCCCCTGTGCAAACGGCCCTGTCGAGCATTACCCCGCCGCGCCCTACATTTGCGCAAAATTCGTCCACTGATGAAAACACCCGTCTACATCCTCGTGCCCTGCGCCGCCCTGTTTTTCCTCCTTAGTTCGACCGCCTTGCCTACAGCCGGCCCTCAAGCGCCGTACCCGCTGCGTGCCGATAAGGACTTCGCCCGCGGTATCGCCGTGGAGGACAGTCTGATACTCGTACGCGGCGGCACATTCGAGATGGGCGATGTGCTTGACGACGGGGACGATTGGGAAAGGCCCGTACACCCGGTGACGCTGGGCGATTTTTACCTCGGCAGGACTGAGGTGACCTTCATCGAGTACGATGCCTTTTGTGTGGCCACAGGCCGGGCGAAACCCTCCGACGCGGGCTGGGGCCAGCGATCAACGTGAGTTGGCTCGACGCGGTGGCGTACTGCAACTGGCTTAGCGAGCAACAGGGGCTAACAAAGGTGTACACGATCAACGAGAGCATGGCGACAGCAGACTGGAACGCCGACGGCTACCGGCTGCCCACCGAGGCGGAGTGGGAATACGCCGCCCGCAGCGGGGGCAAACGGGTGCGCTTTGGCAACGGCAAGGACGTGGCCGACCCTTCGGAGATCAATTTTGCAGGCAGCGCAGCATACAAGACCAACTATTCCCGCGTGGGCGTTTTCCGGGAAAAAACTATCCCGGTGGGCAGTTTTCGGCCAAATGACCTGGGCCTGCACGATATGACGGGCAATGTGTGGGAATGGTGCTGGGACTGGTTCGGGGAGAACTATTACGCCAAGTCGGAGCAAGACAACCCGACTGGACCGAGTTTGGGTTACCGTCGGGTGTTGCGTGGCGGCTCATGGGGCAATCCGCCCGACAACGTGCGGGTGGCTTACCGCAACGGCCGTGACCCGTCAACCGGCGACTTTGACTATGGCTTTCGCCTCGCCAGAGCAGCGCGAGGAGGGTAAGTTTTTCCCCTCCGCTAATTTTTTTTAAAAAACATTGGGGCATACTTGCAAAAGTTTGGCTGCTCCTTTTACCTTTGCCCCGCTCTTGACAGAAAGCGGTTTTGTAGATACAATTTGTTGCTACTTAATTTGCTTCCACGAGTCAAAAGGCCCGTTCGTCTAACGGTTAGGACGCAGGATTTTCATTCCTGTAACACGGGTTCGATTCCCGTACGGGCTACAATGCAAAAACGCTAAACAGCTGTTCATCAGTTGTTTAGCGTTCTTTTTTTGTGCTGTTTTGGTCTGCTTCGGACGTTATATAGCCTGTTTTCCTCATTTTTGGAGCCTCTTTGGCAAGATGACAGAGTGGTTAAACCAGACCCCTTGCTTTTCTAAAGTTAACCCCTTGCTTAGCGGATACTTTTGCGCAGGGACAAAAGTTCCGCCTCTTTTCCCTCACTCCCGTGCCAGCCCCCGTATTTGTCGCGCCGTGCCTACTTGTCCGATGCCCTCCCGCAAATGCACCGCGTCGGCAATTTCCCGATAGGAAAAATATTGCAATGCGCCGGCCAACACCAACAGGAACCAAACCAGGTGCACCACAAAACTGGCGGTAAGCGCCGTAGCGTAGGTCGTGAATGCAGCCATAGCCGATTCCTCCGGCGGTACCATCCAGCTGAAAAACTGCAAAAAGATGCCCCACACACTGGAATCGAGAAAAAGAAAGAGCAGCAAAGCAAAATTGATGGTAAGGAAACCGAGGATCAGTCCCGATCCCCAGCGCATCAGCCGGAAGACACGTGGCACCGATTCCCAACTGGAATTTTCAAAAAAAGAAGTAGCCCCCCAAAGGCACAGAAATGGCAGCAAACCGATACCCATAAGCCACAACAGCAGTCCCGCATCAAGCGCCTCCAGGCCGTGTACGATCAGCAGTGCGAGCAGGGCGGTAGTCAGCAACGAGATGCCGAAGAAGCGGCCGCCCCATTGTTCGCGATAGGTCTGTGGCATTTCCCGCCGTACCACGAAGATGGCTGCCCAAAACAAATCCCAGAACAAAAAGGCCTGTCCCCAGAACATAGCCGGCGCCCGGCGACGACCAATGGAATCCCACCAGCCGCTCAATGCTCCGCTGGGATATTCCGGAAAAGTAAACTGGACGGGCTGACCAAACAGTCCGGACACAATCGCCACGCCGACAAACAGGACCGATGCCACCGCAATACTCCCCCAGCCGGCTTGCGGGTGGCGCAGCAGTAGCGCAAAGGCATCGGCAAAAATTTCACCCGAGCCTTTTATCGTCGTAAAGGAAATCGGCTCGGTTCGGGTAGGCGGAAGCTCGTGACCGTGCACCGCTGTATGAAAACCCGTGCGCGACTTGTGCCAGGGCAACCACACAAAATACCAGAGCACAAACACCAGGGAACTCAGGATGAAAAGGAGTCGAACCAGGTCCGGCGTTTCCGTAAAACGCGTGAGAAAACCTTCGAAAAAGGCGGCCAGCACGAACATTGGAATCAGCCCGATGAAAATTTTCAGCCCCCGCCGCATCGTTAGCTGGAATGCCTGCCGCCGGGTGTACGTACCAGGAAACAACAACCCCGACCCGGCCACCAAACCCGCCGCGCCTGCAATGATGATTGCGCTGATTTCCAGCGTGCCGTGTATCCAGATGGTGAGAAAAGACTCCCAGAACAGGCCTTTTTGAACAAAAAAGTACTGAAAAGCACCCAGCATAATGCCGTTGTACAGCAGCATGAACACGGTGCCCACGGAGGCCAGTACACCGAAAATAGCAGTCCGCAGTGCCACAAACAGGTTGTTGGCGGCAATTCCAATGGACATTCCGAGTGGCGGACTGTCTTTGTACACGGCCATCGGGTCGCCGCCTTCGATATTGCGCAGGGTCATTTCCACGTAGCTGTCGCCAAGAATGACGCGGGCAAAATCCGGATTGATCATACTCGACAGTACGCCAATGCCGCAAGCCAGGGCAAAAATGCCAAACGAAAGCCACAGCGCCTGTCTTGCCTCCCACATTTGGCGCGGCAGCTCGTCCGTCCAGAACAGGCGAAACCGCCGGGCGGGGAAGCGTTTGCCCCGGTACACATTGTGAAAAATGCGCTGCGCCAGTCCGTTCAGGTACATGCGCACCGAGCGGTTGGGGTAGTAAGTACGGGCGTACGACAGGTCGTCGGTGATCTGCACGAACAGATCATTGAGCCGCTCGGGATCGCGGTGGTTCTGGCGGAGCATCTCTTCGAAGTCCGCCCATTTTTCCTGGTTTTGCTCGATGAATTTTGTTTCGCGCATTCGATGCGGTTTTTTTGACCGGATTTGCACGGCCAAGTGGCAAAGTTAGGGCATTCCTGCACTTTACCGCCGAGCATACCCTTCACATATTCTGGGTACGTTACGTTTTGTCATCCCGAAGGGAACTGTCCGCTCTACGTATGGCAAACCACGCAGTTTCGACCGTAGAGCGGACAGTTCCCTTCGGGATGACAAACGGAGAGCATACAAACTATGCGTTGCTTAGGCTCGGCGGTATGTTGCAAGCGCCGTTTCAAGGCTGTTTTGCTCTTTCGAAATATATAAAATCACGATCTCAAAACACCGCCCGCACCTGCGCTCTTCCGACATGCACAATTCGGTTTTCACCGGTTTTTCTGCCTTCGTAGTTCAGGCTCAACTGCACCGAGCGCGATAACTGGCGGTCGAGGTTCAGGTTCCACAAGAAGTTTTTGCCGTTTTGCAGGCCGTCGAGCATGGCGTATGCCACGGCGGAGTTGGGTATGCCCGAGTAGTTTACATTCACATAGTTGGCCCGCGCGCGCAGCGAGGTGCCGGCCCTGAAACCGCTGCTGTTGGGTTTGCCCGGCGGGTTCCAGGTCAGTTCGGCGCTCCAGTCGTTTTGCAGGGCCGTCTCGGCAGAGAGCAGGGTGTTGCGCCCGTCCTGCCAGGTGTAGGCGGCTACGAGGCGGAAGGCGCGGGTGGGTAGCCAGGTCAGTTTCGGTACGGCTTTCCAGTACCTTATGGCGTAGTCGCGGGCATCAAACTGCTCGCTGTCGTTTTCGCGCAAACCGCGTATGAGGTCCAGTTCCGCACTCCAGGTCTGACTGAAGTTGACGCGCCCGTGCGCCGTCCAGTCGGCCAGGCGCCGACTCTCGGCACCGGTCGTCAGCGCGGAGCGGTTGCGGTTGTCGGCCCAGGCCAGCGAAGCGTCCCAGGCGGGATTGGCGCGGTTGAAGTAGAGCACATGGCGGGTTACGGCCGACACCGCCACCAACGCCGTATCTGCCACCGCCAGATCGAAAGGGTTCCAGGCCGGTTCCTCGCGGGCGGAGGCCAGTACCCGTCGGTTGATTTGCAGGTTGCTCTGGGTAGAAAAACGGGACAGCGTCTGTTGCCAGCGTTTTTTCGACTGCACCCACAGCACGCGCGGGTCGAGGCGCAGGCTCTGGTTAAGCCCCGTGTTGTTGGTGCGCACATAGTTGGGC
The DNA here is from genome assembly GCA_041741155.1 of Saprospiraceae bacterium. Taxonomy (GTDB): domain Bacteria; phylum Bacteroidota; class Bacteroidia; order Chitinophagales; family Saprospiraceae; genus M3007. The sequence goes on from JBGSKO010000060.1 coordinate 11,480, forward strand.
GTGGTCACGGCTACGCGCACATAGTTGGCCTGATCCTGAAACACGGCGATTTCCATTTCATCCACCGTCAGGATACTATCCCGGTTGCGGTCAATCCAGGTGTACTGACCCTCGCCGGGATTTACGCGCAGGTAATTGTACTCGATGCGCGGCGTTTGGCCCGAGCTGATCTCGTAGCCGGTGGTGAATGTCAGCGCGTTTTTCCAGGCGGAAATGGAGTAGTCCACACGCCCAAGATAGGTTTCCTGCGGGGCGAGTGTCGTCAGTTCGGAATCCAGAACGCGGAGCCGGCGCCAGGAGATATTCCAGGTAAGGGATTGCGTATTCTTTTCGGCAGGCGGAGCTGCCCAGGTTCCATTCGCATTCGCTTCGTCCACAGAGGTATTTTGTGAAAATTCCGACCCGGTAGGCACAAAATCGTTGCGGCGCATCCAGCTGGCGCCCCATTTCCAGGTGCGTTTTTCGTCTGCTGTTTGCCAGTAAATTTTACCGAGGTCGTACCAAAAACTGGCCTTGTTGAGCGTGTCGGCATTTTCGGAGCGGCGCTCGTTGCGCTCCCGTTCGCCATAGACGCCGATTTTGAACAGCGGTTTTTTGTCCGGCAGGAAAAACGTTTTGCCCACATCGAATTTGGGTCGCGAAAAGCGCGTGTTTTCCGCCGGCCCGTCGGTATTCAGGAGGTTGGCTTCCGCCAAAACGTCGAATCCGCCGCGCTGGAGCCGGGCTTGCATGAAATGCCGGGCGCCGTCGTAGCGTCCTTCGCGCACAAAGGCGCCAAACTCGTAGCGGGCATTGCCCCAGTCTTTTCGTTGGGCCGTCAGTCCGCCCCGCGCCCAGTGCTCGGTCGCAGTGCTGTCGGTGGCGCCGATATTCCAGTCGCGCACAAACTCGGCAGGGCGGTACGGATTGAGCGGGGCAAACTGTTTGCCGGCGTACTCGTACGTGGCGTTGGCTTGCACATCCCAGCCCTTCGCCATAACTGCTGCCGGGAGCAGGTTTTGCCGCAGGCTAAAAAAACCGCTGAGACCCGCGTTGTCGGTGTTTCCGAGCGGAGAATAGCGGTTGAGATCGCGGTTGCTCAGGGCGAGTTCGGCGCGCACGGCACTGTTTTTCGAAGGATTCCATTCGGTGCCTGCGGCAAACAGTTGGCGGCCTTCCGGCGCAATGAGCCGCACGACCGGCTCAAAATTTCCCGTAGGCTGGCAGGTGGCCGGGTCGGGCGCTACCCAGCGAAATACGCGGCCGTTGGCGCCCGATTGCACCTGCACGTAGTTGCCCTGCCCCTGCGGTACCTCCGTGAAACGCGCGGCAAAACGAGCTTTTTCGAGATCGGTGGAATACAGAAGCACCGACACCGGCACACCGCAGGCCAGGGTGTCCACGGCCTGATACAGCACGCGACCAGGATCGAGCGCGGCATCGGCAGCGAGGGTGTCAATGCCGGAAGCAAAGGCGCTGCGCAGGTCGTCGCCCACTTGCGCAAGGCGTTCGCGCTGCGCAGGGGTGAGGTCTTGTGCACCCCCGGCATTGCGGCTGTCCTGCTCCGAGTAGGCGTGCAGGTAAAATCGGTTTTTTTCGCGCTGGTGCTCTATTTCGGTGGCTACCGTGGAGCGCAGGAAAGCCTGCACGGCGTACTCAAACTCGACGATGATGCGGCTATCCTTGGAAATCAGCCGTTTGGGCGTGAACGTCAGTTCGCCGAGGTTGTAGTCCATCACGTAATCGTCGTCGAGGCCGCGGCGCAGGAGCATGCCGTCGAGAAACACTTTTTCGGTACCCGCCAGCACAATGATAAACCGCTCGCCCGCAGTGCCTTGCAGGCGGTACGGGCCCTGGTTGCCCTCCTGCCCGGCGATGATCTGTCGGTTGAATTTGCCCCGGGAAATGGAAGCGGCGGCGCGCAGTTTTGTGTTTTGAGTTTTGAGTTTTGCGTGCGAAAACTCCGACTGCACCATGGCGCCCTGCACCCTTTTGAAATAGTTGGAGAAATAGCCGTTGGGTTTGACGAGATCGAAATCGCCGGCGATCAGGCTGGCGTTTTTGCGTTTGAGCTGGATAAAAATACGGTCAAACTCCTGCAATTGTCGGGTGGTGCCGTCGGGCTGGAGGGGCACGGTGTTGTCGGACAGTGCGGCGGTGAGTTCGAGGTCGTTGCCGAGGCGACCGTTGAGTTGCAGGTTGAGGTTGGAGTTAAAAGCGAGATTTTGGTTGTTGCCAAAGCTCAGCCCGCGGGTGTATGCGCCGTTGGAAACCAGTCCGGAGGTTTCCCAGGGTTTGGTTTGCGGGGTATAGGGCGTATAGTCGAACTCGATGGCGTTGTCGGTCATCGCCTGGCGGATGGCGGTCGTGTCGAGTCGCCGGAGCGGTGCGCCAAGGTCGGCAGGCAGCACGCGGTAGGCGACGATGAGTCGTCCGGCGGCGGGTGCACTTTGGCGCAGCCGGGCGGTATCGGTGCGCAAGCGGTTGTTTTCCAGAGAAAAAATCGCGGCGTCGAGCATTTGGCCGGAGGCCGAATCGGTTACGGACAGCAGGGGAGCGGCGATAGTGAGCGAATCCAACACCTGCACGGGTAGCCAGGCATCGAGGGTTCTGGTACGTAGGTTAGAGAACTGGGGTTGTTGGGCCTGGAGGGTGGGAGGGCAGAGTGTAAGGAGCAGGCCCAAGACGCCCAGGGTAGAGTTTTTTCTAAAAAACTGATGAAATAGGGTAGGGTTGACCCCGCAAAACACCCTGCGCCAAATCGCCATATCCAACGCACCGTGTACGAAACCCCGGAGGATTGGTAAACGTAGGAAACGGGTGCGAACACCGCGTTTCTTGTGTTTGAAAAGAAAGCCCATCATGCCTTGATGCTGACGCTAAGCAAGTGTCCGGCGTTGCCCGGTGCCAGCGGTTTTAACCCATCCGGGTGCGGCGGGTTAAAACCCGCCGGTACTGTCAAAAATTGGTTTCACCGGCAGCGAGTCCATCGGTGCGATGTGCGCCGGTTTCACGGGCTTGAACGGATGCCGGTTCCGCAGGGAATCATTTACTTCCTCCAACGCGCCGTACAGGAGCAGCGAGTCCACGATGCGCTCGGCATCAGCGAGGAGGGCGGCTTGGCACTTCTTCGTTTCTTTTTTCCGAAACTCCGATACCCGCTCGGCTATTTTTTCCTGCACGATGCGCTCTTTGTTGCCGCCGCAGGCAAAGAGCGCGAGGAAAAGGACGAGTTTCCCCGCTCCGGGTAAAAAGCCAGTGTCACGGTGTTTTTTCATACTACGGGTAGTTTCAACTTCGCACAAAAGTACCCCCTTTTGTCTTTTGCAAATTGCAAATTGCCTCTTGCCTTTTTCAATTTGCTCCGTGGCTCTTGCCTTTTGCAAATTGCCCTACATTTGCCACTCAAGCCATGAATATCCTCTACCATCCGTCCGTACTGGACCACGACACCGGGGCTACGCACCCCGAAAACCGCCGCCGCATCCTCGGCTTCAGCGACCTGACGCCCACGCTGGATATCCCCGCCGGCGAGCAGTACCTCCACTTCGTACACCCGAAAAGCCACATCGAAATGGTGCGCCGGCATTGTGCCGACTGTGAGCCGCTGGACGGCGACACCAAAACGTCGCTCGGCAGTTTTGGCGCTGCCGCTGCCGCTGTGGGGGCTACCGTGCTGGCCATGGAGCGCGGCGATTTTGCCCTCGTGCGCCCGCCCGGCCACCATGCGTACGCCGAAGCCGCGCGCGGTTTTTGCCTGTTCAACAACGTGGCCGTGGCAGCTCAAAAAGCTGTTAACGAAGGGAAACGGGTACTTATCCTCGATTTTGACGGGCACCTCGGCGACGGAACCATGGATATTTTTTACAAATCCAATCAGGTGCTGTACTGGTCGCTGCACCAGTACCCGGCCTATCCCGGTAACGGCTCGCCCGTGGAAATTGGCGAAGGCAAGGGCAAAGGATTTACGGTCAACTGTCCGTTGCCGGGGAGCAGCGGCGACGATATTTTCCGACACGCTGTGGAGTACATGTTGCCTGTCGTCGTGCAGTTTCAGCCCGACGTGGTGGCTGTTTCCGCCGGTTTCGACGCGCACCAGTTTGATCCGCTGCTGCAACTGCGCGCCACCGGCAATTTTTACCACTGGATCGGCAAAACTTTGCAAGAGACATTCCCCGGTAAACTTTTTGGTGTGCTCGAAGGCGGCTACAATACCGAAGAACTGCCCGGTTGCGTGTACAATTTTATCGCCGGCGTCAACGGAGAACCCATGCCGCACCCCGAAACGCCCACTACTTCGGGACTGCGTATCTGGGAAACTTATGAGATGTATTTGCACCAGGCAGCGGGGCTGCTGATGAAGCACTGGAAGTTTTAATTATGAAACAAACCCTCGACAAATTTTTCTATCCCCGTTCCGTCGCCGTGGTCGGCGCCACAGACAAAGCGGAAAAGATCGGCCACGCCGTGCTGCGCAACTTGCTCTCCGGCGCATACACGGGTGCGGTGTACCCGGTGAACCCGAAGTACAAAAAAGTGCAGGGGGTGAAATGCTATTCGCGGCTCACGAGCCTGCCCGCAGCACCCGACCTTGTGGTGTTCGCGCTGCCTGCGCCGTTCATTCCGGCGCTGATGCAGGATTGTAAAAAAATTGGTTCCGAGTGCGCTGTGGTGCTATCGGCGGGTTTCAAAGAAGTTGGTCCCGAGGGCGAGCAATTGTTTCGCGACCTTAAAAATGCCGCTTCGGCCAACGGCGTGCGGCTCATTGGCCCCAACTGTCTGGGGCTGCTCACGCCGTCTATTGGCCTCAATGCGACATTCGCACCGACCATGCCGCCTGCGGGACGTGTAGCATTTATTTCCCAAAGCGGAGCCATGGGGTCGGCGGTACTCGATTGGGCGGCCGACAAAAACGTGGGGTTCAGCCACTTTGTATCGGTCGGCGGCATGGCCGACATTGGTTTCGACCACCTGATTGACTATTTCGGCTCTGATAGCCGCACGGCTTGCATCCTGATTTATATGGAAAGCCTGACCGATGCGCGGCGGTTTATGAGCGCAGCCCGAGCGTTTGCGCGCACCAAACCTATTGTGGTGCTCAAGGCCGGGGCCAGCCAGCAGGGCGCCCGCGCCGCGCTCTCGCATACGGGTGCTATGGCCGGCAACGACGCAGTGTATGATGCCGCTTTCCGCCGCGCGGGTATCATTCGGGTGCAGACCATCCAGCAATTGTTCGACTGTACCCAGGCGCTCGCTACGCAGCCTTTGCCCGCCGGCAATCGCCTCGCCATCGTGACCAACGCCGGCGGCCCGGCCATTCTCGCCACCGATGCGCTCGAATTGCGCGGCGGTACCCTGGCAGCTTTGTCGCCCGACACTATGGCCGCGCTGGATAAGGTGCTGTCACCCGCCTGGAGCCGGGGAAATCCCGTGGATATCCTCGGCGACGGTTCCGTGGAGCAGTTTCGTGCCGCGCTGCATGCCTGCCTGTACGACCCCGGTGTGGATGCCGTGCTGGTTATCCTCACCGCGCAAAGCGTGACCGATGCCGAGGCCGTGGCGCACGCCGTGGTGGCCGAGTCGAAAGCGGTACACAGCAAACCCGTGTACGCCAGTTGGATGGGGTTGCAAACGGTGAAAAGCGGGCGCGCCATCCTCGAAGCCGGAAAGGTGCCCTGGTATCCGTTTCCGGAACGGGCGGTGGTCACCTTCATGCACAAGGTGCGCTACCACGAAAACCTCACCCTGCTGTACGAAACCCCGCCCGACTTGCCCATTGAATTGTCGGACATCAACCGCACGGGTGCGCGGGTGATCGTGGATATCGTGCGCAAATCGGGCCGTATCCACTTTGAAGAAGCGGAAGCCAAACGCCTGCTGGCTTGCTACGGTATCCCGGTAAACGCGACGTATTTAGCCCGAACGGAAGATGAGGCCGCTGCCATCGCCCGCAGTTTGGGTTGTGCGGTGGCGATGAAAATTGAGTCGCCGGATATTTGGCATAAGTCCGATGTGCACGGGGTACGGCTGGGCATCGAGACGGAGTTTGGCACCCGGCAGGTGTTTCGTTTCCTGATGGAAAATGTGCGCAAAAAACGCCCCGATGCGCGTATTGCCGGTGTGACGCTGGAAAAAATGGTAGATACCCAGCACGAGCTGCTCATCGGGTCGGTGAAAGACCCGACGTTCGGTCCTGTGGTGGTGTTCGGCCTCGGCGGTGTGGCCACCGAAATCTGGCAAGACCGCGCTATCGGCTTGCCGCCGCTCAACCTCGCCCTGGCCCGCCACCTCGTGGAAGGCACCCGCATTGCCCGGCTGTTGCGCGGCTTCCGCCACCTGCCCGCCGTGCCGCTGGAGCAACTGCAAAATGTACTCGTGCGCTTTGCATACCTGCTTATGGACTTCCCCGATATCAGCGAGATAGATATCAATCCGTTTGCGATGAACGCCGACGGCGGTATAGCCCTTGATGCAGCTGTGACGCTGGAATCCACGCCCAGTCTCCAGCGCGATCCCTACGAGCACCTCAGCATTCAGCCCTATCCAACGCAGTGGATCAAAACCGTGCAGCACAAAGGCACGAGCATTCTCCTGCGCCCCATCCGTCCGGAAGACGAGCCGCTGGAGGCTGAACTGGTGGAAAAAACTTCGCGGGAGAGCCTCTATTTTCGCTTTTTCGGGTTCACGCCCGGCATAGACCACAAGATACTGGCGCGGTTCACGCAAATTGACTACGACAGGGAAATGGCCATCGTGGCCGTCATTGAAGAAAACGGCAAGCCTCAGATCATCGGGGTGGTGCGCATCGTGGGCGATGCCTGGCGGGAGGCCTGTGAGTACGCGATTCTCGTGGCCGACAACTGGCACGGCAAGGGAGTCGGCAGTTTGCTCACCGACTATATCATCGAGATCGCCCGGGCGCAGGGCTACCGCACCATCACGGCTATATTTTTGAAAAGCAACGGCGCCATGCGGCGGCTGTTCGAGCGGAAAGGGTTTGTGATCCGGGGCGGAGAGGATGGAGCGGATGCGGCGGAGATGGGGTTGTGAGGGGGAGGGGATTTGGATTGCCAATCAATCCGGTTTACTTTTGTCGGAAAATTAGACTGACATGGTATTAGTCATCGAAACAAACAATGCTGAGGCTATTCAAGCGCTTTCGGAGGTTGCCAAAGCACTAAAGGTCACCTTTCGGGTAGAGCCTGATGTGTCCGAGGTATCGAAAGAAGAGCGAAACAGGCGGGTGGCGGTAGTATCGAAATTCAAGGGTGGGCTGAAACAATATTTTACCGGCTACCAGCCGGACAAACATGAATGGTATCGGCAATGAAAGTATTTGTTGATAGTGACCTGCTCATCGAATACGAGAAGCAAACCAAAACCGAGTTGTTGGGAGCCCTTCTGGAAAGCGAGCACCAGATTTACATCAATCCGATCGTAGCGAGTGAGTATTTATACCAACTGCTCGGCATTCTCGGAGGCCGCTCTCCGCTGAGTATTTGTGAAAGTGGCAAGATCGGCGAAACGCTTTCGCTCCATGATACAAAGTCTCTGCTTTCCGGTTTTCAAGTGCTTCCCATCCCGGATGCGGCTCTGTCTTTGGCGATTGACTTAATGAAAAAGCACAACCTTTTGCCCAACGATGCGATCATTCTGGCAAGTTGTAAAATTCAAAACGTTCGGGTACTTGCAAGTTTTGACAGCGATTTTTTCCAAGCCTGCCTCGCCGAAGGGGTTCGGCTGATTACAAGCGTAGCTGATCTGTCTACTTTGGTTTAACACACGGCGTGGTTTATTAGCCGCAGGGTAAGTCGAGGCGGTTGTGGACTAATCAATCACCTCAATCATGCGCAGGTACACTTCCTCTGCTTTCATCACGGCCTGCACCTCTTCCTCGGTGACTTCGAGTCCCTTTTTGCCGCACAGTTTGACGGTCTGGCAAACATCTTCGTCATCTGCAAGGAACTTCATTTCAAGGATGGTATCAACCTCGTAGCGGGTAAAGCGCTGCTGAAGTTCGGTCGGAAGATTTTGCCAGGTGATGAGGTCGGCTACGCGGGTGTCGTAAACTCTTTTTTGCATGGCACTTTTGAAAAAACTATCGACCTGTCTGATCATGAAGAATGGCTAAAGTAGTTGCAATCCCAACATTCCCCAACAAAACATTTCTATCGTTGGCTGAACCATTGTATTTAACCTCGCCGTCCAGATTGTAGTCCTCCAACAAATAGCCGGACACCATTGCATTTGGCGTAGTCAAACCAACCACACTCAGTATAGAAGTGCGATCATTGTTGCTACCGTTATATTTCAGAAGGTAATCGGATCGTCCATTGCCTGCCCAGAGTACCAGAGTGCTGCCGATTGTTTTTTCGGCCGGGTTCAGGCCGTTAAACAAATAAAAACCTTCTGGTGGCGGTGCGCGAAAATCTTTTTCTACTGCTATACACGCTGGAAAAAATAACGCTTGGCCCAATTGTACGCCCAAATGATTTCGGTGCCGAACCGTTGGGTAATACAACTGGTCTCCGTCTATCCAGAAGTTTACAGGTGAGATACCATCTACATCCACGACATCGCCGTCGCGCTGCAGGAGGGCTGAGCGTGTTCCAAGTACCAAGGCAGGGTTGGCAGCGCTCCGCAGTTCGAGGAATACCCAGTCTACAATGGCATCATTGCCGGTGATGTCAAGAACAGACGCAGTGGTGTATTCGCCTCCTCCACCACCGGTGTGCGTAAAATTGGTCAGCCCGGTGTACGGTTCTAGCAAAGGGATCAGGTTTTGGGCTCGTAGGCTGTCGTGCATTAGTTGGGCGGAGGAGACGTAGGGGCCTTGGAGCCAGACCTTCAAAGACACCTTGACCTGTGCAATACTTATACTTGCACTGTCTATACAGGAAAGTTGATCATTAGTAACCGTGACGTAATATTTTGTCGATTCAACAGGAGACACATTGATTGATGCGGTCGTGGCACCTGTAGACCATAGATAGGTAGCCGGGCCCAGGTTATATAGCGCTTGGGCTTCCGCCGCACTCAATGCCCGGTCCCAAATTCCGACGTTGTCAATCTTGCCATCAAACCAGTAGTCGGAATACGCATAAAATTTATGACTCCCAAACGTCAGCGGTTCCGCTGTTTGATTAATGCTTCCCGTTTTATCAATTTCCGCTTCAAAAACGCCATTTATATACAACTGCATCTTGCTGCCGTCATAGATGCCGACAATATGGTTCCACTGATTCAAAAGGGCATCACTTACACTGGGAACCATGTGCTCCGCCCCTCCGGAATTTACCCAAAATTGCCATTTTTTATCCTGATGCGGGCCCAGGAGGGCATAACTCCGATAGTTTAAATTAATATGCGAGCCTTTGGAAATTACATGTTTATTGTCTTCATAAGTCCTTGGAAAAACCCATGCAGAAATACTAACCTGAGCAGTTGGTGATATACCCGGTGAATGGTTAATATTGATTTGATCATCGACCCCATCAAAATTGTAGGCTTTATTTGGCTCACCTTGCCTGTTCGATGTTAAAGTGGCTCCTTGTACCGACCCATTATTACCATTTCCACTCGCATCATCGGCATTTCCATTAAATGGCCACCATGCTTTTAGGCCCAAGGCCAGTTCGTTCTCCGGGTCTTCAACATCATGTGAGATGCCAGGGTTTACGGAAAGTGTCACCGCTTGTCCGGCGCAAACGGAAGTGTCATTTTGCACTATTTGTCCGTTTAGCACGCTTACCGTGGAGATCGCAGTAGCAGAACAACCATTTGCATTGGAAACGGTCACGGTGTAAGTGCCCGGAATAGCAACGTTTATTGAGACAGTTGTTGCACCTGAGCTCCAAGTGTAAAAATCGCCAGTACTGGCCGTTAGAGTGGTCTGATCGCCTTCGCAAAAAATCAAATCTCCAACTATATTTGGCATCGGTGTTGGATTTACCAATATTCGCACACTGTCTACACACGAATTCTGGCCATTGGTGACCGTAACATAATATGTTGTAGTTTCCACGGGAGATACATTGATCGATTCAGTGGAGTCCCCTGTAGACCATAAATAGGTAGCAGGGCCCAGGTTATATAGTGCTTGGGCTTCCGCCACACTCAATGCCCGGTCCCAAATTCCGACGTTGTCAATCTTGCCATCAAACCAGTAGTCGGAATACGCATAAAATTTATGACTCCCAAACGTCAGCGGTTCCGTTGTCTGATTAATGCTTCCTGTTTTGTCAATTTCTGCTTCAAAAACGCCATTTATACCTCACGCCGCCAAGTTTTCAGCATGGCGGAATAGTTGAAAATTAGGAGCCAAACGGGACTTGAGTTCATTTTTTAGCGGTTTTGAGTGCAGGCTGTTGAGGAAGTTGACGATGGCGTTCTGAAAGGTCTGTGC
>JBGSKO010000061.1:0-28450 GCA_041741155.1 Saprospiraceae bacterium
GTTGGCTAAAGCCAGAGGACTACATCAGCAGTCAATCGCTATTTTTGGCAACAGTACTGGCTTTGGGGGCCGTCGGTAAAGACCTGTTTATTCAATTCAGTGAATTTAATTTTATTAAATAATTTTGTCCACGTACTTAAAGCGAAAAAATTGCAGGAGAAAAGCCCCTGGAAATACGGGCCGTTTGTCTGGACAGGAAGCAATTGCTCGCGTTTTGTGCGCACGGTTATCCTGGCCGGAGCACCCGAATGGAATTACAGGTTAAAATTAGGCCTGCCGGCGACGGTATCCCCCACGCCGCTCTGGAACGTTCGCGCCCTGGGCCACATTTTTTTGAAAACACATGAATATCAAAGAGACCCTGCCTCCGCCCCAACGGCCCTCCTGTATACCTGACACCGCACAATGGCTGGCCGGCGAGGGTGCCGGCTCCTGGTTTTACATAAAACAAGCAAATAAGTATTTTGAAATAACGCGATTCAGCCCGGAAGGCCGAATAGAATGCAAAGGGACATTCGGTTTAAAAAGTACGGCTGTTTTCGACATAAGCCGGCCATTTAAAATTATTCACCTCAGCCATTGCAAAAAGGTTTCTATTGAACAAGGTCGTGTTTTTCTACTGGAAAGGCTTGAAACGGAACAATAGTAGCGCCGCAAAAAAAAACATTTCAGGTTACTGTCAGGTTTGACCTTCAAGTTCGACCATACCTGTGGTTATACAATTCGTTCAAAAATAAAATTAAAAATGGACAAGAACATTTTATGGCTTGCCGCCGTGGTTTGCTTAGGCGTCTTTACGGCCTTTCGCTATTACAGTACTCCGGTAATCGCGGAGGGCGGAATCGAATTCTTTCCCGGCACCTGGAAAGAAGCGCTCGAAAAATCCAAACAAGAGAACAAACCCATTTTTCTCGACATATCCGCTTCCTGGTGCGGTCCCTGCAAAATGCTCAAACGAAACACGTTTTCGAACAAAGAGGTGGGCGCATATTTTAACGAACGGTTCGTGAACGTTGCCCTGGATGGAGAGGTTGGCGAAGGCAAAGACCTGGCTAATCAACTGGCTATCCGGGGTTATCCATCCTTGTTCGTAATGGATAACAACGGCAAAACGCTGGATGCCACGGCCGGGTATCACGATCCGAAAGCATTGCTCAAATTCGGCGAGTCGGGGTTAAAAAAATACAAGTAATAATTTATTGAAAGAGAAGCATTAGGAAGTGCATTATCCCGGCTTCTGCATACAACCGGTCAGGGAAGAGGTAATGCCTCTTTTTGGGTCGGCATCGTGCAGAGGCTGGTTTTTTAGTTTTAAAAAATTGGTTTTGCATGAAACGCAAAAGAATGATATGGGTTGGATTTATTGCGCTCCTGGTAGCGGCACTCATTCCTACCTGCACGCTAAAGGATCTTCGCAGTGCAGCATTCAAAACGGAAGGCATCTCTTCGATTCGAATAGCAAAGGGAAATCTTATTCTTGCCGAATGTTTGAAGGCGCAAGGCCTGGACAGTTTTGCCCGCCATGCTACCTACGAAATAGAGGCTCGTGATAGGTGGTCGAAAATGCTTGGGATAAATCCAGGCCCCTGGCCGGGCGAAAATGGCCCCTGGATGCGTTTCCGGTATGCTACCGGTACATTCGACAGCGACGCCACGTGGTTGGAAGGCAGCCTGCAAAGGCAGCGGTATGGGATTCAATCCTGGCAGGTTTACCGCGCAAAAGGAGATGGTGCAGTTGAAAAAATCAAAAACAAAAAAATGGCGTTTGCACTCCCGACCATGCAGTATTTCATGGAGTTGCCCGCCCGGCTTGCTACCGCTCCCATCATTGCCTTTCTCGAAGAAAGAACCTTCAACGGGCAGATGTACGATGTCCTGTTTTGCACTTGGGGCTCGCCGGAGCCGGATTCGCGATATGACCAGTATCTGTTGTATATCAATCGCGCTTCCAAACTTTGCGAAATGACGACTTACACCATCCGGGATAACTACCTTCCCGCACCGCGCAGCTTCTATGGCACGGCGAAGTATTGGGATTTTAGGGACGTAAACGGCGCCAAAGTTCCCTTCCGGATGGATGTACAGGCCGGCGACCCTTCCCTCGAAGAAAAATATGTACACCGGTTTGAAATCCGGACGTTCCGCTTCGATGCTTTTGCTTCGGAAGTTTTATATCCTATACCGGGGTTGCAGCGTATGGGAGATACGAAGCAGGAATGAACAACGACCTTACCAATGGCAGCCACAATTGATGTTTTGATCCCGGCCTTCAACGAAGAAGATACACTTTCGCTTGTTCTGATGGCAATTCCGAAGAATCTGGTTAGGTACGTCATTGTGTGCAACAATGGTTCTACGGATCGTACTGCGTCAGTAGCGCAAACAATGGGTGCAATCGTGGTCGAACAACCGCTGCGCGGATACGGTAGCGCCTGCTTGAAAGGGATTGAATATCTCAGGCATCTCCCAAGTGACGAACAACCTGATATAGTCGTTTTTTTAGACGCAGATTACTCCGATTACCCGGAAGAGATGCCTGAAATAGTAGCGCCAATTTTATACGACGGAAAAAGTCTCGTGATCGGTTCGCGTTCGCTGGATAATTTGCAATCGAAAGCCATGACCCCACCGCAACGCTTTGGAAATTGGCTGGCGCCTTTGCTGATCCGATGGTTCTACGGCGTCCGGTTCACCGACTTGGGGCCATTTCGCGCTATTCGGTGGTCAGATTTGCTCGATCTCGACATGAAGGATACTAACTACGGTTGGACGGTCGAAATGCAGGTCAAGGCGGCAAAAAGGAAGCTTCCTTATACAGAAGTACCGGTGCGGTATCGGAAAAGGGCAGGTGGCAAGAGTAAGGTATCCGGAACTATAAAAGGTTCTGTTTTGGCCGGTTTGAAGATAATTGCTACCATTCTGAAAGAGATTCGACATTGATACAACACGATGGGAAAGGTGTGACAAAACCGGTTTGTCTGCGCGTATCCCGAAAGCCAACTTTTCCTACCTTTGTCCCGATGCAAAAGTTAAAATCCATCCTCCTCCTGTCGCTCATTGGGTTGGCTTGCCTCCCTTGGGCGCTGCTGGATTTTTGCATCACCCACCCGACCGGGCATCACCACCACGGCCCGGGCCCGAGCGCCTGCGAACTCCGGAAAATGTACAAAGGCACAGCGCCCGCGTATTTTCCTCCGATGCACTGTCACAAGTTTTCGATGAAAACGGACCGCTTCCAGTCATCGGAAAAGGCAGTCAAACCATTTGCGTTCCCGGCGCTTGCAGAGCAGCCGGCGCTTTTGGTTCTCCCGGCGATTATTGCGCCGGAAAAGCCGGTACTTACGCCTCCCGACCCGAAATGCAATGCCGGGCCGCCGCTCGCGGCCAATGGCCTTCGCGGTCCTCCTGTTCTTTAGTCCCGCCGTTTGCGGGAGCCAGTTTATCGTGCCTTTCCCTCCGGGAAGGGCTTTCGTGTTTTCGGCCCGATAACCCGGTTTTGAAAAAATGTACGCCATTGCCCGGCCGGTAACACCGCCGTCGGCCATGCGCGGATTTTTCATTTAAACGCTCAGGAGCAACATGTTAGAACTCGCTTTTAAAAATAACTATCTGATTATCGTCGGCGCCTTGCTCGTAGCGGTCATCAGCATCGTGGCCATTCAACGGCTGCCGGTGGATATTCTGCCCAATTACCGGTCCTCCGCCGTACAAGTGCTCACTTTATACCCCGGTATGCCGGCTGAAGTCATGGAAAAAGACATTACCAGCCGCATCGAGCGCTGGACCGGTCAATCCAACGGCATAGAGCGACAGGAAAGCAAAAGCCTTATCGGGGTCAGCATCGTAAAGGATTTTTTCCGGGAAGACGTGGACCCCAACACGGCGCTTTCGCAAGTGACTTCGCTCGCCATGTCCGACCTGTACTACCTGCCGCCGGGCACTGTGCCGCCGATGGTCATGCCATTCGATCCGACGGCGACTATTCCGCTGGCCCTGTTGGCCGTGAGCAGCGACAGCCTTTCGGAAAAAGAACTTTATGACATTGCCTACTTCCAGTTGCGCAACCTGCTCGGCTCGGTGCCCGGCGTGATCGCCCCGGCGGTGTATGGCGGCAAATTGCGCCGGATTTATATGTACGTCTATCCCGACAAGTTGCAGGCGTACAATCTTTCTCAAAACGACGTGATGGAAGCCGTACAACGCAACAACGTGATGATCCCGACGGGCGACGTGAACATCGGCAACCTCAATTACAGCGTAAATGCCAACGGGATGTTACCGCGAGTGGAGGATTTTAACCACATCGTGGTCAAAACCGGTGCGAACGGCGCGCCCGTTTTTCTCAAAGACATCGGCTACGCCAAAGATGCCAGCGCTATCCAGACCAACGTGGTACACGTCAACGGGAAACGGCAAGTGTATATCCCGATTTACAAAAGAACGGGCGCCAACACGATCGCCGCCGTGGAAGGAATAAAAGGCAAACTGGCTGAACTGAAAGAACGCCTGCCCGAATCCGTTAACCTGGACGTTGTGCTGGACCAAAGCGCCTACGTGCGTAACGCTATCGCCGGCCTAACCAAAGAGGGGCTAATCGGTTTGGTGTTGGTTTCGTTGGCGCTCCTGCTCTTTTTAGGCAACTTTAGGGCAACTTTCATCGTGGCGCTGAGTATCCCGCTATCGGTCATGTTCGCCTTTATCGGACTCTATTTTACCGGCGACACCATCAACAGCATGACCCTCGGCGGTATAGCACTGGCTATCGGGCTACTGGTGGACGACAGCATCGTGGTGCTCGAAAACATCGATAAGCACCTGAAAACAGGAAAGCCGCCCGCCCAGGCAGCCTACGACGGCGCAAAGGAGGTGGCCATGCCCGTGCTGGTAACTACGCTGACGATTATCATCGTTTTCTTTCCCATCCTTTTCCTCACGGGCATCGCCAAGTACCTGTTTTCGCCCTTAGCCGCAGTCGTTTCGCTGGCCATGATCGGTTCCCGGATTTTTTCGATGACGTTAGTGCCCATTGCTGCCGCTGCCCTGTTCAAAGCGCATAATGCCGGCCACGTACCAACGGGTTTTTCAGGCGCTTTTGAGCGTGGTTTTCAGCGGCTGACTAGCGGGTATGTGCGTTGGGTGGATAAAGCGTTGCGCTGGCGCTGGCTGGTGTTAAGCGCCGTGGCTATACTGTTCGTTGTGTCCGTTTTTGCTTTTCAAAAAATCGGGACTGAACTGTTCCCGAAAATGGATGTGGGGCAAATTTCCCTCGATGTGCGGCTGGAAAGTGGTACCCGTATTGAAAAAACAGAAGAAACGATCACGGCAATCGAAAACTTCATCCGCCACGAAATCGACCCGGAACTGAATATCCTCATTTCCAACATGGGGGTGCTCAACGATTGGCCGGCAGCCTACACGCCCAATTCGGGCACCCAAGATGCCACTATCGCCATCCAACTGAAACAGGACTACAAGACGCCAACGGCGGAATATGTACGATGGCTGCGCCCCAAACTGAAAAAGCGGTTTCCCGGCGTACAGTTTATTTTCAACACGGGCGGCATCGTGACGGCGGCGCTCAACTTCGGCCTGCCATCACCGATAGACGTGCAAATCACCGGCAACGACCTGCAAAAAGCCCACGACATCGCGGTGAAAGTGCGCGACATCGTGCAAAATACCGCCGGTACCGAAGACGTTCGCATCCATCAGCGGTATGACCATCCTGAAATCAAGGTCGATATCGACCGCACGAAGGCTGCACAAATGGGTATCGACGCCGACCAGGTAGTGAAAAACACGGTCGCTGCCCTCAACTCCACCGTCAATTTCAAACCCTCTTTCTGGATCGACGAAAAGAACGGCAACCACTATTTCGTGGGCGTCACTTACCCGGAAATAGAACTGGACCATCCGCAATCGGTGGAAAACATTTCCATCACCGGCACGAACGGTAAACAGGCCACCCAGCTGAAAAATATTGCCAAAACCTCCCTCGCTTCGGCCCCTATCGAAATTAACCACCTGGATATTCAGCGCGTCACGGATGTCTATGCCAACGTGGAAGGGCGTGACATCGGCTCGGTCGCTGCGGACATCGAGCCCCGGTTGGAACGCTTGCGCCGGGAATTACCCGAAGGGTACAGCATCCGTGTCCGGGGTGAAGTGCAAAGTATGCGGGATAGTTTCGGCAACCTGGGTCTCGGGCTGGTTTTAGCCATCCTCCTGGTGTACCTCGTCATCGTGCCGCTACTGCGCTCCTTCAAATTGCCGCTCATCATCATTACCGTCATTCCACTCGGTATGATCGGGGTCACCTGGATGCTGCTCGCTACCGGCACCTACCTCAACATCCAGTCCATGATGGGCATCATCATGATGGTGGGCATTACGGTAGCGTACAGCAACTTACTGGTAGACAAAATGAACAACCTGTTCAAAGCAGGACTGCCGCTCGAAGCGGCTATTCGGGACGGTGTCGCCAACCGCTTTCGTCCCATTATTATGACGGCAGTGGTAGCAGTCATGGCGCTTTTGCCAATGGCGCTGGGCTACGAAATCGGCGGCGAAGCCAATGTGCCGTTGGCGCGCGCCATTATCGGCGGTGTGCTGGCCGCCACTTTACTGGCGCTGTTTGTCGTACCGGTGCTGTTTTATTTTTTCAATAAAAAATCGGATAAAAAAATGAATATCAATCAGATAAATCTGATCCTCGTAGCGGCGGTTCTCCTGCTTACTTCCTGTGGGCAAAGAGAAAATGCCAAAACGTCGGCTACCCCGCAAGTGGAAACCCGTAACACGCCCGTCGTACTGGCCGCTTACCCGCGGCGGCACGATTTTGATGCTGCCTTGTCAATCACCGGTACGGCTACGCCCAACCAGTCGGTCAAACTCTTTGCCATGACGGGCGGCTTTTTGCAACAACTCAAAGCCGACATCGGCGATTTTGTGCGGGAAGGACAAACACTGGCCGTTTTGGAAAACCCGGAATTGCTTCAAACCAGGGAAAAATTGGATGCCGACCTTCGCGGTAAAAAAGCCATCTACGACCGATTGAATAGCATTTTGGAAAAAACGCCGCAACTCGTCACCGCCGCCGAAGTGGAAAAAGCCCAATCCGATTTTGAAATAGCCACAGCGCAAATCAACACGTTGAATTTGCAGATCGGCTACCTCCAGGTGAAAGCCCCGTTTGCCGGCGTGGTTACGCAACGTTTTGCCGACAAAGGCGCACTCATCCAAAACGGGCTGAACAATGCCCTTGCGATGCCCTTGTTCGAAATTCAGGATTTGCAACCTATTCGGCTCGCGGTGGATGTGCCGGAAGCCGACGCCGCGCTGATGGATAAAAATACCCCGGCGGAGATTAGTTTTCCAGAATTGCCCGGCGCAAAATTCAGCGCCACGGTCTCCCGCATCGCCTACGGATTGAATACGGACACGAAAACCATGCGGCTCGAAGTCGACCTGCCCAACCGCGATTTGAAGCTCCGCCCCGGCATGTATGCACAGGTTGAAATCAAACGAAAGAACCATAAAAACACACTTTCCGTGCCCAATGAAGCCGTCGGGAATGTGAAAGGGCAGTCGTTCGTGTACGTGGTGGAAAATGGCAGCGTGAAAAAGGTGCAGGTGAAAACAGGCCTGCGCGATTCGAAATTCACCGAACTGACCGATGCGCCGATTGGCGAAAAAGACGCCGTGGTGGTGCAGGGCAAGGAGTTTTGCAGCGACGGCGCAACCGTGGAAATCAAATTTTCGGACAAACAATAAAAGCAACAGCAAACATGAACACTTCATTTCATTTCAAAAATATCGGCTGCTGCTTGGCTTTTTGTTTTGTCCTGGCAGCGGCAAATGCACAACAAACCCTCGCACTCGATCTCGAAACCGTGATGCGATTGGCCGGCGCCAATAACCTGACCATTAAAGAATACGAGATCAAACATCAGGAGGCCCTCGCCGGGGTGACCCGCGCTGGGGAATGGTGGCTGCCAAATCTGCAAGTGGGCGCTGCCACGCATTTTCTGGCCGGTAACGCCATGAATGCCGACGGAAAAATCTTCACGGACGTCGCGCGGCACAGCCTCGGCTTAGGCGCCGGGGCGTCGTTCGATATAGATTTCAGCCGGGGCAATTACGAACTACTCGCGGCAAAGCAACACGCCGAGGCGGTGCGCCATTGGGGCATTGCCGAACGTAACCAGGTTGTTTTACGTGCGGTACAGGCCTTTTTCGATTTGCAAGCCGCCCAAATGAAACAGGTATTTTTGCAGAACATGGCGGCGGAGTCGGACACATTGGCCAAGCAGCTAAAAATCCAGGCAGACGCCGGGCTTCGCTACCCTTCGGACTATTTACTTGCCCTGAGTAATTACAACCACCTGAAAATCGAGTTGGTGCAAGCCGAAACGGAGCGCGAGCAACAGTCGGCGGCATTGGTCGATTTGCTTAATTTGGAAGGCGAAATCAGTCTGGTCAGTGCAGATACCATACTGGTCCCAGTGTCATTGGTAGTGGCCGCACTCGAGTCGTCAGCATGGCGAAATGCAATGGAACAACGCCCCGAATTCCGCGCCCTGCAATCCGAATTGTCGGCGTTCCAAACGCAACGAAACCGTGCCGGCAAGGGTTTTCTCCTGCCCCGTCTGCGAGCCGGGGTGGAAGACGGGCCGTTCGGCGCTTTCGGGAAAAACTTCGGTAATACTTTTCAAATCAATGTTGCGGCCGTATGGACGTTGCCGCTCGGACGTTTGACCACGCGCGGCGAATTGCAACAATGGGATAGTCGTATGCTGAACCGGCAAAACCAGCTGGGGCAGTTTGGAAACCGGGTAAAACAGGAGGTCAAATCCGCCCAGGTGCAGTCCCAAGGCGCTTCGGCACAAATTATCCTTGCCCGCGAAGCTATTCAATTGTCCGGTGAAGCGCTCCGCCAAAGCCTGGAACGGCAAAATCTTGGAACGGTCAAACCATTCGAGGTCTTTCAGGCACAGCAGATTTTTTTACAAGCGCAACTGGATTACCTGAACACGGTGATCGCTTTCAATAAGGCGCAGTTTGCGCTGAAGGTGGCATTGGGGGAGCGCTTATAATTGCTATGACTACGGCAAACGTTTATCATAGAGGATAAAAAGGGAAAGGATGAATTTAATAGCGACGGTCACGGTTCGCCATTAAAGCTTACCGTGACCGTTGTTATTTTCGGGCAATAAGGCTATCCATCAGTTCACTACCTTCGCTTTCAGATCATTTAATATTTTCCTTTGCCGCTCCGTCTGGGCTACTTTCAATCCCTTTTCAATACTCTCCAAGGCTTTTTTTGTGTCACTTATTGCGATGAAATACCGTGTCAAGCCCAATTGCGCGTGCCAGGTATTCCCGAAACGGGCTTCATTGGCTAAAAAAACTTTTTTCGCTTGATCCAATTTTTTGTCGGACAGCAAATCTCTGCCATACACATAAATCTCCTGGGCATTGCCGATAGAGAGCGCCACTTCGAAGATGGAATCGGACTGAATGGTATGGCCGGATTCTTTCAACAAACCTGCCTTGGTCATTGTATTCGTAAAATTGGCATTAATACCTAAAGACCTGTCGATCCAGGTCAACGCTTCGGGCAGATTAACGTCGTTGTCCAGGCAATACTTCGCCGCTTCGTTCCAAGGTTCCCAACTGAATTGTTCCCTGCCCCGAAGTTGTTTCCGGAAACTACCAAAGGTTATTTCATGGGAGTCGAACTCGATTTTGAATGAAACTTTCAGGTCTTCCCATTTCATGGAAACAAGGGTATGAAACGGAGTGCGTTCGACAAATTCGTAGGTCAGCCACTCATGATATTCCGAAGGTTCGGGGCGCACCGAAATCCGCAGCGCATCTTCTTTTTCCGAGTAAGTAAAACTTCCGAATGCATCGCTGACGTTTGAAAAAATGACTACCCAATCCGTTGCCGATGGTATAAAGTGTAACCCATAAGCGCCCGCTTTGAGTACGTTACCATTAACTTTGGCATCGTGCGTGAACGTAATTTTCGTGTTTGCATTAGCGCCGCCGCGCCAGGGTATCGGAATACCTTGATTGTATGGCACAAGTTCGCCCCATACTTTCCCCCGACGAGATGTGCCTTCTTTCGCCGTTACCCGCGGACTACCGTATTCGATAACCACACTTGCAATGCCAACGTATTGAACCACAGCCGCTCGTTGGCTGCCTCCGTCAGGTGGCGCATCGAGATATTGAGCGGGCATCGGCGCCGAAAAAGCGGTTAGCAGGGTTAGCGTAATATAAGCGAAAAAGTTGTTTTTCATAGCCGGATCAGTGAATAAGTTGCGGTTGTTCGGTTAAATATTTATCGAGGTTGGCCATGCAGCTGCTCCAGCCGCCATCGAAATTTGTAAACATTGTAACTGCCGTTTCTGCTGGATAATTACTGATGCCGGAATGTTCGAGTGTCAGCAACGTCCCGCCGGAATTTGCTTCCAGTTGCCATCTAACCGTTGTAACAATACCTGTACCGCCGACAATCCAGCTATAGACCAGCTCGGTGACCGGGGATGCCACCTGTACTTCCCCCGTTATTTTGGTGTTTTTGTGTGTAAATAAATAATGAAAGCCGACTTCAGCTTTGAATTCCGCTTGAATAAACCAATCTGATATTTTTTCGGCGACCGAAATGGCTTCCCATACTTTGTCGATGGGGTGGTTGAATTGTTGTTGTTTTCGAATAATGTCTTGCATAGTTTTAATTTTTGAGTGTGAAAAAATAAGACCGGGGGCCTTTTGCCTGTATAGCGGATGCCCGGCAGAAAATCACATCCCCCGGCTGCCTTGCGTTTGGTAATCGCGTCGTTCAGGTCTTGTTTAAGAATTTGCCAAGACTTTCTAATTTATCGTCTCAGAACTGTTGATACATTGAAATCCAGGACTGTACCTCTTTCAACGGATGCGGATTGGCCACACAAACCCGGTCTCTGCCTTGTTTCTGTATCTCTATCAGGCCGGCATCTTCCAAAATTTTGATATGTTTGGTCACGCCTTGCCGGGTTGCGGGGAATTTGTCGGACACTTCGTTGATGTTCATAGCTGTTGTGGCCACCACCAGGAGATACAGTATTTCCCTGCGTGTAGGATCGGCGATTGCCTTGAAAATCTTGTCCAATGTGTTACTACTGCTCATGGTACCTCGATTTATCGTGAAAAACAGTCGGGCGGTTATACCCGGCGAACTTTAATGCCATTCCTTGCTGCAAGCGGCCGTGATGGATTCAGGGTCTTTGATAAATTCGGCTTTTACTTCTTCACTTGAAAATATGTACAGCTTTTCATCGCTGATCAGCCAAATAGTCGGATCGCCCGGCGCGGCAAAACCGGTACTGACCGCTTTGGTGCAATAGCCGCCGAATGCGGGCACGAATTTCTCCGGGTTGGCTTTGAATGCGTGAAGGTTTTCGACGGTGGAAAACAGCCACCTGGAGGCTTGCCAGTCGTAGGTGTATTGTGCCGATCCTAAAACGGGTTTTCCCTGAAAATAGGAAACCGCGTCGTACCCGGCAAGCGCCTTGCCCGAATCGGTGTAAACAGGTTTGTGCAGCCCGAGCGAAAGCGGCGTAATGCCTAACACAAACGACCCTGCGATGGCCAACAGCAAAAGAGCTGCCGTGGCAATTCCGATAATTTTCAATGCTTTTTTCATGTGAAATCGATTGTTTTTGTTTTTATGCAACAAATAGGTTGCAAATATACGAGCGTTTTTTAATATGCAACTTTTTAGTGGCATATTTTTTTAAAAAAATTTAGAACAAGGATTGAACAGAGAATGGACTTACGAGAGGGCAGCCCATGACCATACCTTTGAAGTATCAAAAACGGAAACACCTGTCCTGATGAAAGAAATTTTGCTTACCGGCCCATATTACCAATCGGACGACCAATTGCTACTCAATTACCGTGAAATCAGTATCGGGGAAAGCGCTGCCATCCGGCTAACCACCGGTTTTGCGCCGCAAAAAGTGCATTTGGAACACCATGCATTATTGCCTGAAACCGGCGACTGCGAGGCCCAACCGATGAACTCCATTTTCAGCAACCCTGTAGTGAGCGCCCTCATTGTATGGTGGATGCCCTGGCCTAAAGGCGCGCCAGCAGCTTCTGAATTTATCCAGGGAGAAGGGGGTACGCCGCCCGCTGAATTCGAACGCGACAAACAGGCGCTATTGTTGGTTATTCACCGCTTCGCTCATCACCCTGAAAACGAGCTATTCCGGCCTAATCCTGTCTTTGGCCGGTTGTCCCGACGTGCTTGGGGGCGACTGATGTGGCGACACATCGATCATCATTTGCGGCAGCTCGGATTGTAAATTCTGTTTTTCCATCTGTCCATGATCGCTATGCTCCCAGTGATAAAGATAACCGTAATCAAGATGGCAGGAACGGGGTTCTCCCTCACCCACCTCGGATTCAAGAACAACAACGGAATCATATTTCTATACTTTGCGCCGCCACCGGCAGTTTCACATTCCGTCCCACCTTTTGAATCCATCCCTGGTACAATCCATTTTTCAATTCCCGCACATCGCTAAACCCCAGTTTCCGAAGGGCGCCGGCGGCAATCGTCGTGCGTTGACTTCCAGAAGGCCGCAAACAACAAACCACTGTCAGACAATCCTTAAACGGCAAAAGCAGTTCGGCATGGCGCGAAATCTCGTTGTAGGGTATCTTCCAGCCCCCAGCATCCATCGAAGCCTGGCGATACGCCTCCCGCACGTCGATGCACAGCACCGGTTGGCCGGTTTGAATAAACTTAAGTATTTCATTGAAGTCGATGGCTTTCATACTCAGAGGTCGTTTACAAATTGATCGCTTTTACCATCGCAGCGCATACAACCCTGGGTAATCAGGGCATCCGGCAGGCCGCCCAAGGCACTGACGAGGTATTCTTTGGCCGGCCGTCTCTGATACCATTGGTTCAGGCCCTTGGCATTCCATTCCGAGGGTTGGATGTTCACGGCTTTGAAAAAACCTTTCACGCGTGATTGCATGGCGGGTGTCCACTCGGAGGTGGGAATACCGAATACGTTTCTGATACCATCCCACTCGGCGGTTCCGACTTCCTTGTCTGCATTGTAGGTGGGTTCCAACCAATTGCCGGAGGTGAAGGACAGGCAAAACGGCGGTTTGGGAATATACTGCGAAGGCACCCCGATGATGGTTCCGCAGCGTTTCGAGGCTTTGAGCACCACCAGGTCGGGCAACTGTCCTTCCGGACTGTTCAGGTATTGCCAGATGACACTGGCTCCGAAATATTTCATCGTAAAATCGGAAGGCTCCACATCCACGGCAAGGAAAAAGCCGCGCAACCGGGCTTCAAAATCCGGCGTCCAATCGGCATCGGGCACGCCCAGGAAAGCCTTGGCGCCGGACGGGGTCACGGCATTTTGAAAAGGTGGCAGGTTGTCGGGAATGTTCTGGCAAGGCAAGGGGCCGGGCGGTGGATCATCACCAGGTCCATTACCGTTTTCACCACCTGTGCCCGGAGCGGCTTTGGTAGGTCGAAAAAGAAAGACCACCAACAGTAGCAAACCGATTGCTACTGCCGCGACAATGACGATATGGGAAATACTTTTCATTCCTTCTTTTTTATGATGATGGCGATAATCAAAAGCGCGATAATGCCCACTCCCGCGTAAATCAAAATCATGTCGGTGCGCCGGCGGTTTTCATTGACCTGGGCCAGCGGGTCTTGGAGCACGGCCTGGGCGTTGAGCAATTGCTGGAAATAGGCCTGGGCGGACAAGACAGTGGGCTCCAACGCGGTGGAGATCGTATCGAACACACTGCTGATAGCCTGGAACAGAGACGGCAGCCAATCGACGGAAGTTCCGCTTTCATTTACTTGTCCTTGTTCTTCCATAGCAGAGCGCTGAGCAGGATTAGAATGACGATGGCGATAAAAAACAGTACCCAGCGCGTCTGCGCGTTGGATGTTTCCGTGGCCTGCTGCACTTGCCCGACTTTCGTTTCCTCCCCCGGCACCCCGCACACGTTGGCGCCGAAGTAATCGACGAGCATGACGGGATCGAAGTTGTTGCACAGGTATTCGTTGGTGGAGGCGTAGGCAGAAGGGTATTTGGGGTTGTTTTCCTGACGGTGGCAATGGCCCAGGCAGGCATCATACAACAAAAACCCCGAAGGCCCGAGGGCCTTGAGGCTACTGCAACTGTCCTCGAAGCAGTGCTGCACCCGGCGGCAATTGTCGCGCCGCTCGCCGCTGAACAGGTAGGTCCAGCCGCAATCTTCATCGGGGCATATCGTATGTCCACACTTGGCCATTGTCGGGGATTTTTGGGGTTTATCAGCCGGCCGAACGTTTCTTTTTCCAATACCACCAAGCCGCACCAACCAGGACCACGAGGCCAAGGGCTACGAGTGCCCACTTTTTCCAGCACCAGCAGGGTTTGTTTTGTTCGTCTTTACAGGTACACATGATTTTCGTTTTTTAAGGTTTAAACCATTGCTCCCGCCGGCATTTGCACTACTTGAGTACTACGTCCTCGTAAGAGCAGAAACAGGATGACGATCAGGGCCACGGCCAGCAAAATCCACACCCAGACCGGTATTTGGTTTTGTTTCGCCACCGGCGGTTGCGGATTAGGTGAAGTATTGGATTGCTGGTTATTGTTTTGCTGGCTCGATTGCCACACCGAGCCGGCGGCGACCAGGATGTCGGGCAGGTTTTTGTTTACCCAGTCCCAGAACCCGCCGCCCTGGTTTTGGGGCAATGGGGTTCCGTCCGGACTAACGCCCGATTCGTTTCCGAAGGCGTACACGCAGTCGCCGTTGACTTCGATATAACCGTTTTGACAAGCCATAATTGATTTGATTTTTCTTTTAACACATAGGCACAGAGGACACATAGAAGGCTGATTTTCAAATCTATGTGTTCTTTGTGTCTATGTGTTTATTAAATTTCTCTACGGTTTGATACTCTGAAAAAACGTCCAGTCCTTGCCCATTAACTTACCGACAAACGGCAACCCGAATTTCAAGGCATTATACACCAGTCCGGCGTAAGCGAAGTTGGGCAAAAACTGCTGGATCACGTACTCGAAGCTTTCCTGAGTCAAAAAGCCCAGTTTGAACGTAGCTGCGCCGCCGGCCACCAGCAGGGCCGCCGCCGCACTGCGGATAAAGGTCTTTGGAATACGTTTCAGCCCGGGAATGGCGCCGGCGAACAGACCGAGCAAAATGGTGATAGCCACCTCCACGCTGCTCGTGGCCGAGGGCGTGACGAAGGACGTGGGATCGGTGTAACTGACCACGCCGAGGCTGTCGAAGGCCGCGCCGAGCGAGTCGGGGCCGGCAAAAGCGGCGCACAGGCCGACGGTAAATAGTACCACCAGGGTGAGGGTGCTTTTGAGGATGTTGCGAACAAATTTCATTTTGGGAGTCATTTTTATTTGTGAATGATTCATTTCGGGTTTTCAGGTTCATTATCGGGTTTCTCCGCTTCGTCTTTGCCGATCATGTCCAGGGCAGCCTCCTCCACCCTATCCGCGGCGCGGTCGGCAAAATGCGTGAAGCGATTCATCCAATGCTGGCAGGTGGCGCCCAGGATGGAGGTAATGCTGCACACGATTTCGGCGGGCAGGTGGGGAAAGGCGTAGGACAACACGCTGCCGCCGATAAACCCCACGACCCCGGCCAGGCCGATGCTTGAGAGCAAGGTCAGCCAGCTCATCTTTTTTTGAACCACCTTGGGCAGAGAGATGAAAATCCAGCCGAACACACCGGCCGCGACGTAGGAGGCTATTTTTTCGAGGTTCATGGTTTTTCAAAGTCGTTTATTGGCCACGACCAGCACGTTAGCGCCGGCCAGGTACAGGATTCGGGCGGTTGTACCCGCCGTTTTTTCTATTTGTGAATAATAGCCCATGTTCGCAGAAGTCGGGATGTTGGTCGTCGTGACACCCACACTCACCCCGTCGATGTATCCTTCACAGGCACTGCCATTGGGTGAAACGGCGACGATCAGCGATTGCATAGTCGAAGTGCCCGTGAGCGGGGCGGTGCCGGTGTTGATGACCGTTTCCGTGCCGCCGGAGCGGGCGACGAACTGCCAGTTACCGGAGTTGGCGCCGTGGGTGTAGCGAAAGTACACCCCGTTGGAAGGCTCGCCCGTGGGGTTGGAGGCGTCCATCCAGCCGCAGCGGACGTTGTAAGTATTTGTGCCGTCCGATAGATTATCCAGGCTGATCGAAGTGGCGTAGCGCAGATAGGTATTGTTCGTGGAGCGTACCATCGCGTTGGACGGCGCGCCGATAGAGCCTTTGCCCGTGGCAGAGGTGGAGGTAGAAATCCCGCTCAGTCCCCAGGGGCCACCACCCGTGCCGGAGCCGCTGCCGCCCGTGTTGGCTTTTACAAAAAAATCGCCGTTTGTGCCCGAACCGGTCGTACCGGCTACGCCGTGCCGGAATTGGGCGCTCAACACGTAATCGGAAAAATAATCGAAGGCCGTCAGGGTACGCCAGACAGCGGCCGTGGCATCGTAGATCAACTCGACCGAGCGACCCGGCAGTATAAACCAGTCCTGGTCGTCGAAGGCAAAGCGGTTGCCCGCGCTGCTCGAGGCCGATTCGTCTTTGAGCATGACAGTGTACGATCCCACATTCATCAACGTAATTCGCCGTCCGGGCTCCCCGCCATCCAAGCCGGTGATGGTCCGGAAAGTGGCATCGGTGGACAGCCGGATGACGCTGGCCGTGGACAAACCCGTAGGCGACCAGTCGTTTTGGTTGCCGGTCAGTTGCGCCGGGGAAATGATCCCGCCCGTCACGAATTTTTCGGACAAAGCGGCAATGGTCAGGGTACTGTTTGCCCCGCCGTCGGTCATTTTTACATTGGCCCCGGCGGACAAAACGCGCTCGCTACTCAGGGTGGCGTTGCCGGTGAGCGTCAGGAAAGTGGCGTCGGTAGGCGCACCCGATCCACCCGAGCCGAATTGCACCCAGGCGGAGCCGTCGTTACCTTCAAATTTGTTGTCGGTGCTGTTGTAGCGAAAGATACCCTGACTATTGGCGGGCCGCTGGGCGGTGGATCCACGCGGCAAACGAATGGCGTCGTTGCCGGTAACATCTAGTGCGTAAGCCGGCGCAGCGGTACCAATGCCGGCCTGGCCATCGTCGCCGACAAAAAACAGGGGTGTTCCACTGGTGTTGTACGCGCCAAAGGCATTGGTGGAGCCGGTATTTCCCAGGCCCACGACGGCTAATCGTGGCATAACTTCCGGGAAAACGGCCCCGTCGCCGATCAGGCTATACCCGCCGACTGTTTCCAGCGCATACAAATTGGGTGCGCTAACAGCATTGGCAGCCAGGTACATCATGCGCACCTTACCGTTGGCCCCGCCTGTCTGGTTAACCGTACCGGTGACTTCGACGAGGTTCATCACAGCGTTTCCACTGGTCGGGGCAAAGCCGCCGGCCAGCGAAACCAGTGAAGTAGAGCCTGAAGTAGCGGTCGAGGTGACCGACGTGGGCTGGTAAAGCCGGGCATCGAGTGTAAACGTTGAAGCATAGTCGAAGCCAATTCTCCCAATGCCCGTGCCCTGAAAATACCCGCCGTTGGTAACCCGGCTGCGCTCCGCATCACCGCTGTCGAAACACTGAAAAGCGAAGGTGGTATTGTTGGTGTTGCTGCCCTTGACGACGATCCGTGCTGTGCCCGATGAAGGCTGACCAATTTGCAAACCGGCGTTGGAATTATCCCAGTGCAGGTTTGGCGATCCGCCGATACCGGAAGTGTTATTGTACTGAATATTGCCCGCGCTGCCAGCCGGACGCACCAGGCTGGCGGCATCGACACGCGTCGATTGCCCCCAAATGCTCAAAGCCCCTGCCCCAAGGAGCAGCAGCGTCAGCGCTAATTTTTGGATGGGGCTACTTCGGTACATTGACGGGCTTTTTCCAGGATATCGTTCAGGGTTCGTTTTTCTTCGCGGGCCACCGCCAACTGGCGGCGCAGCATGACCAGCCGCTCCAGTAGGCCGATTTCCGTTTCGATGACGCCAACCTCCTCGATTTTTTGCGCCAGATTGGTTTGCACCTGGGCGGTATCGAAGGGCACAGTTCTGCCGTTTTGAAGCAGGACGTAGCCGAGGCTGTCGCGTTTTTCGATTTTGTAATCGCTGCCGGTTTGGGCCGTGGCGAAAAAGGAAAGCAGTAAAAAAGGGATGAGGAGTTTCATTTGAAAAACGTGGGTTAGTTGACGGTGATTTTTTTCACCAGGATTTTCTGCCCGGCAGATACCGTCCGCGAAAACGTGACGACCTGGCCGGATACGGTGATGTCCTCACCGGCGCCCCAGTCCATCATCACACCGTCCAGGAATACTTCTGTGTCCGTAGTGAGCGGCGTAAAACCGGATACCGTGGTGGTGGTCGTATTCGACCCCGGCACATCCTCAAAACGCTGGATCGTCACCGTGGGCGCTGAAGCGCTGGCAGCAACAGTGATGGTATTTCCCGAACGGGTTAAAGCGATACCGGAACCCTGGGCGAGGGTTACGCTGCTGCCGCCCGTGAGATTGATGGTGCGGTCCGAGCCGCTGCCGTCGCCGGCCGTGAGGGTTTGGCTTTCGGTCAGGGTGGTATTGGTGACACTGGAAATAGTCCCGTCACTGTTCAGGGTAAACACCGGGATTTGCGTGGCGCTGCCGTAGCTGCCGGCAGTGGCCTGGTTCGCGCGGCCGATGCGCTGGAAGGTCAGGGTCGTAGTACCCACGGTGATCGAGCCGTCGGTGGTCAGCACCCACATACTTTCGTTGTTGGCCGTGCCTTCTTCTACGAAAAAAGCCCCGCCGTTGGACATTTCTGTGGAAGCATCGAAGTCGGTGGAGCGCGTCCAGGCGCCCGTGCCGGTGATGTACACACCGTTTTCGGAGCCGGTAGTTTGTGATTTGACCAGCACCCGGTCGCCGGTTGTAGTGGAAACCCCGTCGATGGTTTGGTTGCCGCTCAGGGTGATGTTACCCGTAGTGGCCACACGAACCGATTGTTTCCAGGCGTATTGCCCGGTGGAAATGGACAGGGTCGGGTTGCCACTCACACCATCGGCATTGCCCAGGCCAAAACTCAGGCCGGCGTCGGAAGCGGCGGTGGCGATAGAGCGGTTGGTAAAAGTGCCCGCCCCCGTTTGCACGACTAAGCCCGTACCGGAAAGCGCGGCGATGCCGTTCACCTCGGCGTCGAAGGATATATCGGTACGCGAGGAGCCGGCGTTATCAGTGGCACTCACCGCGCCCCCGATAAAGTTGAGCGTGGCGCGCTGGGTGAGTCCGCTGCCTTCGTCCTGGATGGTGGCCAGGGCGTTGGTGGTGATGGTGAAACTGGGGTAAGTACCCGTCACGGCGGTAGCGCCCGCACCGGTGAGCGACACCGTTTGGTCCGGCGCGCTGTTAGTGATGGTGTTGCCGCTGATGCTGATGCCAGTGCCTGCCGTAAGCAGGCTGCTGCCTTGCACCCAGGTGACGTTTCCGCTGCCGTCGGTGACAAGAAAACGGCTGTTGGTGCCGGAGGCGCGCAGCAGCACCGTGGCGTCAATTTTGGTGCTTTGGGCCATTGCGAAAACGGCGGGCAAAGCGAAAAGAAGGAGGAGTAATGCCTTTTTCATGGCTGATTGGGTTTAAAGCGTCTTTTGGGGTTTATTTCCTGGCTTATTTCACGATTAGAAAAAATGCTTCGTCCTGGCCGGCAACGGTTAACAGGATATCGTCGCCGGTGATGGTAAAATCGAGTCCGTAGGTCATGCGCACACCGGTACGGTAGAGGTTAATTCGCCAATCCCGCTCGGTGGCCGGCAGGGTAATAGTCGGGCTGATTGTATCTCCAATTACCGATGCAAAGGCTTCATAGATTTCAGTGCCGCCCGAATCGTTGGCCGGCAGCCAGGTCGTGCCGTTCCATTTGAGCACCTGGTTGGTTGTCGCGCCTTGTTGAGCAAGTTGGAGCGGTGTTTCCGCTGTTCCATTTCCGGATAGAGTCGCATCGGTTTGAATGGTCGTTCCCAGCGAGTCTATTTTCAGGTTGGTAAAGGTTTGCAAACAACCCTGGAGCGAAGATGACAGCCCCGAAATGAACGGCCCTACCCGATGCACAGAACTCGGGTGGTAAATGGCCGCCATACCGCTGGGTAGTGCCGATAGTTGCCCGGAAGGATCAACCGCCCGGCCTGCGATGACGCTGCCGGCAGACGTGATGGTGTCGATGGGCAGTTCGTAACACTGGTTGCTGGAAAACACGATCAGCCGGGGATGTTGCGCCTGGGAAATTTGGCTGCCCGCAAAACCGGTGTTTGAATTGAACAGGCCCTGGAACGTAAAATTCGGAGCCGTCCCGCCGGTTTGCACAAACGGCGAAAGCCAGCCTTGCCAAAGGCTGTCTACCGTTTGCGCTGGGGCGCTGGCGGCAAAAAGCAGTAGGATAAAGAGCAGTTTCAGCCGCATGGTTTAGAAATTGAATACGAGTTGGTAATCGTCGTAATTGGCCGTTAGGCCCACGGCCCGCAGGGAGATACTCGGTGAGCCGCTGGAGCCAACTCCAACCACCTGCATTTGCACGGTATCGTCGTCATCCACGGAATACGGATTGCCCGGCGCGGGCGCTCCGAATACCTGGGCGGATAGGTCGATCTTCTGTGTGGCTGGGATGTGTAAACTACCAATGCCTTCATTGCCTTGCAGGCCTGCACCGTTGAACACCACGGTCAGGTTACCCGAACCGTCATTCTCAGCATCGTCGCCAGTTACCCGTGCGGAAAGCAGGGTCACGCCAGTGGGAATGGTCATCGTGAGCGTTCCCGAGCCTCTAACGGCGGTGATCCCCGCACCGGTAGCCGTCACGACCACGGTCAAGGAGCCGCTTCCGGAGGTACTGGGCGTGTAGGTGGAAATCGTGCTGCCGCTGCTGGGCGCCGGCCCTTTTGAGAGTTCGAAGGTGCTTGGATTGATATACAGTATTTCGGTTTCGGCGGCAGTTTTATCCTGCAATTGCAGCAGGTAGTGCCCGGTGCTGTCCACGTAAAAAGCCCCGTTCAGGGTGTTTTCTCCTACCACGTAGGCCATTTGGGCAGAAAAATCGGTGGTGAGAATTTCGCCCCGGATACCGGTGTTTTGGGTGCGGATATAAGCCGCATCGGGTTTGAGCGACCACTGCGAAGATTCAGCGGGGTTGCTCACCCGGCTGTAAGTAGCAAAAGCGCCGGTGCTCTCGAATTTGGAAAGTCCCAGTACCCCGCTTCCGCTGCCGTCGCTCGTGCGGGCACGAAGGGTCACCGAGGTAACGCTGTCGAGTGCGAGCGAATAAGCGCTCTTGCCGTTGACCGTGGTGTTTTGCGTCAGATCGCCGCCCCAGCGCACGGTCGTGCCGGTTTTGGTCAGGGCGTTGGCGTAGCTGTTCAGGGCGTAGGAAATCCAGGCTGTGCCGTTCCAGGCGTAAAGGGTACCCGTGGCTGTATCCACGTACAGCAGACCTTCGTTGGCTCCGGGCGATAGACCCGGGACACCGTTTCCTTGCACGACTTCATCCACCCCGTCCTGGACGACCCAGGTGGAACCCGTCCAGACATATAGTTGGGCAGTGGTCGTGTTCAGGTAAAGATTGCCTTGCGTACCGGTGGGCGCTCCACTGGGCGCAGTGGTATTTTGCACTACTTCGTCCGGCAGCAGGCCGATCAGGTAGTTCAGGGTTTTGTACTCCAGTTTACCGTCGCTGCCCCGTGTCATCAGCAGGTTGTTCGCCGCCGGCGGGCTGACGCCTTTGATTTGGGTGGTCGGATTGATCTGGCTAAAGGCGGGAAAGGCGGCCAGGCAGAGCGCGAAAAGGGAAAAGAAAATCTTGGTAAAAAAAGGGCCTTTCATGGCAGTTTTGAAGGTTTTAAGCCGTCGGACGGCTGGTTATTACACGATGGCAACGATCCAGATTTGATCTGCCGAAGCCGGCTCTGCCAACGTTACCTGGCTGCCGGACACGGTGTAGTTCGTTGTTGGGTATTGCAGTAATTCATTCACAAAAAGCAGCCACTTGGCCTGGTTAGAGGCCGAATAGCCGGAAGGCAGGTTAAAACTCGTACCCGTTCCCGAGGCGTTGATCGTCAGACGGCTAAGTTTACAGCCATCGGCGCCACCCTGGAGGCGGATGAAATGCCAACGGTCTTCCACTTCACTTGCCGCGCCATTGGGAGTCAGGTTGCCAGACGAAACCGCGAAGGATCGCTGCGCCGCACCGTTTCGGAACACCAAATAATCGGCGGACGATAAACCGGTAAATGCTGCCGGAATTTCGACCGTACTGGTTTGTCCAGTTACTTCCTCCATCTCTATGGCGGCATCGCAAGCGTCATCGAGCGTTACCCAGGCCAGGTTATCGCTGCTTTCGAGCGACATTTGCGTAAAGTCCTCCCCTTCCGGATTCATCAGGCCGTTGGAAAAAACTAACTGCCCGCCATTGGCGGCGTGGCCGAGGGGCGGCGTGGCCGTGTTACCCGTTTGGCCCGAATCGAAGTTGGTGGCGAATTCGCAGGTACAATCACTTTCCGCTACTTCTGCCGCAAAGCAAATCTTGTTGCTGACCGCGTATTCGTTTTGGCAGTTTTTCAGGCGAACCTCTATGCAGATGGTATCGGTTTCAGAAATCGAAACACCCTGCGAAATCAGGTAAGCCGTTATCTGCACATTTGTAGCATTCAGATACAAATACGTGCTTCCCGACCCGATACTCAAAGCGTCCGTTGGAGCCCCGAATGGCGTAGAAAAAACCAATACCTTGTTTTTGTAAAACCGCCATTGCAAAAGCCGCTGCGCCCCACCCGGACAATGGTTGTTGTCATTCCAGGTCGGAATGGCCGAAAAGAGGGCCTTCCGGACCAAACGAACGCGCAGTTTTTTATTGGAGCAGCAAGGCATGGTTTTACAGCGGACTGGGGAAGGTTTTGCTCAACGAGGGAATGGTGAACGTTTGGCCGTCTTTCGCCGTGATTTCAACGTTGGCCAGCACCAACAGCCAGGTACTGCTGACGTTATTTTCTGTTTGTTCTACTCCGGCAAAAGTGATGGCAAGTGCCCCCGGAACGCCAGTATTGTTCGGCCCGGCGGCAGTACCAGCTGGTGATTCCGAATTCACGGCATCAAAAAGCGTTGCATCGCCGGCCGTCACGAAACCTTCCACGTCGCCGAAATTCACCTTGGGTTTGAGGGTAGCTGTTACATCGAAGGTGCCTTCTGTTTCGCCGGGAGCAGCCGTAACGCTCAGGCTAAAATCGCCGCCGTCCAGGTCGGCTTGCCGGGTAGAGATGCGTTTCCGGCAGGGGTTTTGGAAATATCCGTTGCTCATTTTTTAGGGTTGTTTTGACTCCTCCCTCCCAGTTGGGGAGGGTTGGGGTGGGGTTAAATATACTTTCGGGTTCCTGCCTCGGCAATCGCGTACAAAAACACAATCACCAACACTGCCAGCCCGAAATACAGCGCCGATGCCGTGTCCGCTTCATACCGGTACGGCACCTTGCCGCTGGCAATCATATCAATCACTTCCTGGTTCATCCGGTAATTTTTTTGCGAATCAATGCGGTCACGACGCCGGCCACCACGGCCGCGAGGCAACCATACAGCAGCAGTTGGAGAATCGAGCGTTCTTCGAAAGATACTTCGACCCGGATGCCATCGGTGGACAGTTTTTCGAGCACATCAAGGACTCCCATCAGGCAGTTTTTTGGCGTTTACTGTAGACATTCACGGCTACCGTGAAAACGGCAAGCACGGCTACCAGCAGCAGCGTAAACTGCCAGACAGGAAGCGATCCGATTGCTTTTTTCATGTCGTAGGTGCGGTTTTTTGGGTTTGAAGACGAAAAAAATAATACAGGATCACCGTGGCCAGCACTGTGGCGGCCACATTGATCAACGTCCAGGTTATAATCTCTTTCGCACTCATGCTATAAATTCAGGTTTTTGACCCGCTGTTGAATACTTTTCAATTTGGCGTCCACCACATCTCCGGCATCTTTAAAGCAACAGCCACTGACATAGAAACTATCGAATGTTGCGCGCAGCGTACCGTTGTACATGGATTTGTAGTAAGCCGCCAGCTGGATCAGCTGCGCGTCCGGCAGTTCGGCTATCGCCAGGATAGTGTCGCAGCGCAATTCGTTGCAAATAAAGGTCCAGCCGGTCGCCTGTTTGAGATCGTCGACCAGGCGTTTGAGGTTTTGCGGCAGCGGCGCCACGGGCGTACCGTCCGGGTTGGAGCCGTTGCCATTGTTACCGCCATTGCCTTTGTCCGCACTTCCACTCGTCGCCGATTTTTTGACCAGCCGGATGACGAACACCACGATCAACGTCACCGCCAGGCCCACGGCCAAAAACAAGCCGATCCGGAGTAAGGTCCGCTGGGTGGCGGGGTTAAAAACCTGTTGTATGGCGTTGGGTTGTGGCATTTGGGTGCTTAGGGTTTAACAGTCAAACGGGTGGTTGTACGGGTCCTTGTAATAATAGGCATCGTCTTTGGCGCATTTCGGTTGGCCGCTAGCGACCGGGTCCTTGAACACTAATTTGGGCACCCGCAGCAGCAAGAAAACCGCCGCCCCCAGGACAGCCAGCACCAGCAGGATACGCAGGGCTGCGATAAACGAGGTATTTTCGGAGTTCATGTCAGGTCGAGGGTGTCCAGTTTTTGCAAAAAGGTGGTGTTCAGTCCGTCGCTCATGCCCAGGTAGGAACAATCATCCGTGTACGTGGCGCCCACCGCGTGGTGCAGGGTTTCCCCATGCGCGTTTTTGTATGTGTTGTGGATCACGCGGAGTTGATTGTCGTTCCACTGCAAGGCATCGTACAACGCTTCGCAGCGGCCTTCCGTGGTCAGGGCGTTGCCACTCAGGGTTTCGTGAAGGCGTCCAGCGATGTCTTTTCGGCGCTCGTAAAATTCCGCCATTACGTCACCGCCGCCCGCCTGCATTTTGGCGTCCTCCGGAACCAGGCCGAACAACACCCGGAAATACGGCCGGAACAGCCACCACAGCGCCAGCGCGGCGAGTGCCAGGGCGATCCAGCGGGCGTTTTTTTGCAAAAAGCCCGTCGCGCCCGATCCGGCGCTCCAAAGTGCCGATGCCGCCGTGAGTGCCATAGCCTAGCTACGGGTTTAGTTCGACGATGCCGACACCGGGCCGACCAGCCGGGATTTCAGGCTTTGCAGCACCGGGGCGCCAGTGGCTGGACTGGGGTCCGTGGTATTCGTACCCGGCACTTTTCCGGCAAAAGCCTTTTTGATTTTCGGGTACACGTAGGTGATAAAAAGCAGGGTCGCGCCCACGGCGAGGACGGCAATTACCCAGCGTTGTTTCAAAATGCGCATCATAGTTCTTAATGATAAATGATGAATGATGAATGATGAATAGCCGAGCGTGATTCTATTCACGCGACGGCCTTTTCCAGGATTCGCCCGAGGTAGCGCAATACGCACAGCAGTCCGATCACGGCCAATCCGATCACGATCCAGGTCACGTAGGGGCGACCCTTGTGGTCGCCCAAAAACGAGGTGACGGGGTTTTGCGGCATGGTTTGACGGATTTGATCCACCAGCAGCCGGGCCGGGGTTTTACCCGTCGTTTGCCGGATGGCGGTCAGTTCGGCGGCGTACAGGCCCATTTGATCCACGGGGACGTCCAGCAATTGTTCCAACCAGGCCAGGAACGCCTCGGGCGAAAGTCGCCTGGACTGCTCCTGAATGGCGTACGAGATCGCATCCACGTTCGGGAGCATCGCGGCACTGACCCGGCCTTCGGCAACCAACCGGGCATACACGCCCGTCAGGTTGTTGGTCGTAATCAGGTGAACCAGTTCGTCCGTTGAATACTGCGTTTGCACAGGAAGCGGTGCTTTGGGGTGAAAAAGAAAGGCTGAGCGGACCGGTTGGAAATCCGGCCGGCCGGGCCGTTTAGTTCGCGCCGCGAAAGCCCGTGTAAATGGTCAGGGTGTACTTGCGTTTACCGACCAGGCCCGGGATTTTCCACTGCGTGTCGCGGTCGAACAGGTTGGCCGCCGAACTCAGCGAGATGTCGGCGTACTTCAAATCGGTGCGCGGGAAGGCCTCCAGGTTCTCGAAGTTGCTCACGTCGATGCGACCGAAATCGCCTTCGCCGTTGATGTTTTTGCGCGAGAACATGATGTGATCCGGCAGATCCACCACGCTGCCCGAATCCGCGCCGGCGGCTTTCTGGGCCTTGATCTGGAAGGCGGCGAAGGTGTACGGCGTAGAGCAAAGGCGGTTGAGAAACACCGAATAACGATTGCAAGTGGGTGTGCCGATGTACAAGGTGGCCTTGTTTTCGCTCACGTTGCAGGTGTCGCAGGACGTCTCGTGCGTCTCGCTGGAGTCACCAATGTAGGCTACGCATTCCTGATCCTCGTCGAATTCGCTGGTGTCGATCGTGAGCGTGATGTACTTCTCGACGGGCGCGCCGGCGCTTTTGGCCACCTGGCCGTCGATGGGCGAACCGGGCGGCGTTACCTGCGGGCCGGTCACGCCCACCGTGGTAGCCACCAGGTCGGTCGGCATTTTTTTCTTGGTGTACTCGAGGCCCGCGAGAATCTGCTTGGAGATGTGGGTGGGCAAGGTTTGTACGAAATCCATTGGGGGAGCCTTGGTTTTGAGGTGAAGTGGGTGTGTTTTTTGGGGTAAACCAAAGGCCAAAGATAACTGGGGAACATAGGAAGGTATTTCGATTCTTGGCGGATTTCTCGGTTGTGTTGCGTTTCTTTTTGGTTGTTTTGGGAACCTAATGAAGGTTACAAATAAAAAAACCGCCGACCAAGCATTACGCAAGGCCAGCGGCTAATAAACCCCAAAAACCAGTTTCAAAGTTAGTACTCTATTGAACATTATTCAAATGCAATTTTAAAATCAAAAACCAGGTATCAATCTCGTCGGACCAGCCTTCATTTTCGCAACTTTTTGTCTAAAGACGACAAATAGTAGTGTTTTTCAGGCGCTTAGGGAGCGTACTGTTATTAGGTCAGATGTCACAGTTATCCGGAAATCATGCCCGGTTATTCGGTAAATCGATACACCTGTATCGTTTAGAGTGGCAGGTGTACAGGTTGGTTTGCTCGTAAATGCTGTATACTTTTGAGGCTCGACGCTACCAGCACCTCATCTAAACTTCACCTCCTTAACCACCCATTGATCGATCTATGCTTCGCCCCTATTTAATTGCACTACTTAGTTTATTGCTTTCCCTTACCTCTCCCGCGCTGATCGTTGCCCAAAAAAATCTGTACATTCTCAATCACGGCAACAACTCCTTTGTAAGTCTCTCCCCCGACAATCCGAGGCCGCCGGTTACGTTGGTAACAGATCAGGGGGGACAGCGCATACGAACTGGCGGCAGATACAAACTCGCGCGCTTTGTATTGAGCCGAAAAATTGATGCTTCGGCCAAATTGGACGTAAGCGGGGCAGAAATCGTCCCTATAAGTGTACTATCCAATTCAAGTGCAGTGTGAACTACGCCCGAATCTGAATTTGCTTTGAACTTCGGAAACAGCCCCACCACTTTCCGTCCGGTATAACTTGCTTTACTCCTAAGGGTTGGCGTACTAGTCTTAATTGTCCTAAATGCTAATGTTTTCAAAGTTAAAACACCAATATTATTTATGAAAAAATCATTAAAGAACTCCTGCTTGTGTTTTTTTTTTAACACGATATTATGCATTTCATGCCTTCAATCACAAAACTTTTCAACATTACTTAATCCATCAAACTCGTTTATTAGCCAAAGAATCGAGAGTAGCAATTCAGAAGGTTTTATATATTTCAAAAACTCATCCGATTTAAACGAAGGTGAGTTATTTACAATTTACAAGTCTGCTTCAGGTCTTTTTGCAAATGACAGTATGATCCTCATCAAATCGGCAGAAGATGAAATGGGTTATACACATAGTAAATACCAGCAATATTTTAAAAATGTAAAAGTTGAAGGTGGTGAAATAATTGAGCATGCAAAAAAATGTCAATTAATCATGCTTAATGGTAAAATTGTAGAGGGGATAGATATAAGTATTGACCCCATATTTAGTGAGCAACAATCTTTAGATTCGGCTTTGGCATTCCTTTCCGCTGAAAAATATGCTTGGGAAGATCCTGATATTGAACAAGATTTTAAGGATGACATTGGGGATACAAGTGCTACTTATTTTCCAAAAGGCGATTTATTATTAAGCTACTTGCCGGGTGCTACAATTGAATCTAGTAATTACAGATTAACATGGGTATTTATACCTCACGCCGCCAAGTTTTCAGCATGGCGGAATAGTTGAAAATTAGGAGCCAAACGGGACTTGAGTTCATTTTTTAGCGGTTTTGAGTGCAGGCTGTTGAGGAAGTTGACGATGGCGTTCTGAAAGGTCTGTGC
>JBGSKO010000062.1:0-161077 GCA_041741155.1 Saprospiraceae bacterium
CGTGCGGCGTGCGGCGTGCGGCGTGCGGCGTGCGGGCCAAGTCATGCCCGACCCCGCTGAAAAAATTGCATTGTTTCATCGGAAAAAAATATTTTGGTGAAAAGATCGATTTTTTGCCGCTCCGCCCGGCAGTCCCGGACACGGCCCGGGCGGTTGCGACACGCCGAAGGTAGCCAACAGACTCCGGGTTTCCATGTTAAATTTTCCGCCACTTTGTAAACAGACCGTCTGAAAGGGCGAACGGGGCATGCAGGTGTGTGAACGGGTTGAGGCCTTGCCCATTTTACCCCTTACCTTTCCCCGAATTACTCCACCTTCACCCGCGAACTCTCATCCTCCGACCCCGTGCTGCGCCGGCGGGAGTTTTTCAGTTCCGTATTTCCGAAGCGGTAACTGAACGTGAGCCGGGCGTTGCGCGAGTCGTCGCGCTCGCGGAAATCCACAACCACATCGGCATAATCCACGCGGACATTAGAGCGCTCGGTATAAAGAATGTCGTTGACAGACAGCGACAACCGTCCCCGTTTGTCCCAAAAGGTTTTGGATACCCCGAAATTGAGGCCGCCCATGGCGCCGATATCGAAGAACTCTTCCAAAAACTTGGTCATGTACCAGCCCCCCAGTTCCAGTTTAAAATCGGCAGGTAAATTCGCATTGATTTGCCAGTAGGCCAGCCAGTTCCACTTGCCGCGGTCGTACGTCTGGCCGAGGTACTCCGCATTGTAGGCATTGTGAATAAACTGATTCCCCCCGAAGCCATCTATGATTTTCCCGATCTTGATGGGGAAGTTCAGTTCAAATGCCCAGCGCTCGTACTGTGCCAGGTTGGCAGCGGTCGTGAACGTGCGGGTCCCCTCCAAACGCGGGGCATTTTCGATGATAACATCGTCGGTTTTGCTGTACGAAATACGCACAAAAGGCTGGTTATCGTAGGTCACCGCGAATTGAGCGTTGTTGCTCACTTCCGGCAACAGGCTCGGGTTTCCCTGCTGGTACGTCAGCGAATCTATGAAAAACGCAAACGGGTTTTGCTGCTGGAAACCCGGGCGGTTCACCCGGCGACTGTACGAGCCTTGCAACCCAAAGTGGTCGTTGACGTGGTACAAGGCACTGGCACTGGGGAACCACTGCAGGTAGTTGCGGTCCAGCACGCGCGCACCCATGGTTTCGCCACTGACAACGGTTTGTTCCGCCCGCAAGCCCGCATTCAGATCAAAAGGGCCTGCCTTTTTGGACAGGTTGAGGTAGCCCGCATTGATGTTTTCCCGGTACAGAAAATCATTGGATTGTGCGGGATCAATCGTGCTGCCGCGCAGAAATTTCAGGTCGTTGTCTATTTCCGCAAAACTCGACTTGGCGCCCACCTCGGCCTTGAACGTAGAGTCGAAAGGCAGCGTGTAGTCTGCCTGCCCGACGTAAATCCGTATGGGCTGCCGCAGTTTTTGCTCCGAAAGGGACTCGGTACTGCCCGGCTCGTTTTGAAAAATATTCAGGAAACTGGTATTGCTGATCTCGTACTGGTTGTAGTCCGCGTCGAAGTTGAATACGTGGCCGGTTTCTTTGTTAAATTCATGTTTGACGTTCACATTTGTCAGCAGGTTTGTGCGGTCCGAAACAGTGTTGTTCAGCGTGGTAAACGAACCGATCTGCTGGGTTTCGTCCTGGTTGAATACGTTGGTGACATTGGTGGAGGGCCGGTCGCCCGTGCGGGAGAATCCGCGCACCAGCACACCCACCGTGGTTTTTTCGGTAGCGAAAAAATCGGCGCCGAAGCGGTAGTTGTGCGACTGTGAGGTGGAGGGCGAGTAATTGCTTTGTTTGTACGTTTCCTGCCCGATGAACCGATCTACCTTGATCACCGAGAAAGACGTGCGGTCGAAGTAGCTGTACGAACTGAACAGATTCCACTTGTTTTTACGGTAGTTGAGCGACAGGGAAGGGTTGAGCCGGTGGTAGTTCCGGTCGGTGGTGCCGGCATCAGACTGGTCGTAGGTACTGCCGCCAAGGGTGAGCGCTGCCGTGCCGGTGAAACCGAGGTTGGCGTTGCGCTTGAGAATAATATTGATGATGGAACCTCCTGCAGCGTCGTATTTGGCGCCCGGTTGGGTGATCAGTTCCACGCGGTCAATCTGGTCGCCGGGCATATCGCGCAGCACGGCGTTCATATCGGCGTACTGGGAGGGTTTTCCGTCAATCCAAATGGCGAGGTTGCTGTTGCCCGCGAGCGTGACGCGCTCTTGCACCACCAGTACGCCCGGCATTTTTTGCAGCATTTCGAGGGCTGAACCACCGGCAGCAACGGGGCTGTCGGCCACATTCATGATCAGTCGGTCGGCTTTTTGTTCGAAGAGCGGACGCTTGGCTACTACTACGGCCTCCCGGAGCAGGTTGGTAGCCGGCTGCAGGGTGATGTCCGCCGTCACGTTTTTGCTGTCGGGTTGTACGGTAAAAACATCGGTGTAGGTGTTTTCATAGCCCAGCATGGTCGTCAGCAGGCGGTAGGCGCCCGGTTGTACTTGAGGGATGGAAAAAATGCCGGAAGCATCGCTCAGGGCACCTTTTACCATTTGAGAATCGCGGGCAGAAACGAGCGCGACGCTGGCGAACGCCACCGGTTGGCTTTTTTCGTCCGTAATTTTTCCGGAAACAGACACCTGTGCGAGCAGGGTACAAAGCGGGAAAAGCAGGAGGGCAAATGACAGGGAAGTTCTTTTCATGTAAAGCAGATTGTTTTTGTATTGCAGATGGTGCCTAAAAAGGGGCGCAAGGTTGCAACAGCGCCCGGAATGATTAAAAATCCTTGGGTGAATCGGTGGTTTCCGCAGACAAACGAAACGACGATCCCGGATGGATGAAACTATACTACTGGATATTTTTCTTCCAACCTCCAGACTTTCCAGGTTTTAAAAACCTGGAAAGTCTCCTTCCGCGAAAATGTCCAGTAGTATGGGTTGAAACATGCGCTACCTGATACACCGAAAAATCAAAGACGATCAAATACTGCAATCGCCTTAACATAATTTTAAGAAACCCTTAACGTTGTATGGATCTCACCAGCACTTAAAACGTTCTTCAGCTATGGAATGCACTTCATTGTTTTTGAAAAAAATGTTTCCGATAATCGCCCTCGTGGCCATTTTTGTTGCCTCCTGCACGGATATTTACTTCGAAAACCCGGTTCCTAAAGGCGGGGAAACCCTGCGTTCGGCGCCGGCGGAATGGTCGGGACTGTATATCGTGGAGCCGGAGTCAGGCGACGAGGTTTCGGTATTTGAAGAACTGTTTCGCACCTGTTTCCGGTTCGAACGCACCGAGGAAGGCAACCTGCTCGTGTCAACCGAAAATCGCGTACACGCAAAAGATTTACTCCGGTTAAAAAAGGAATTGGACGCGCAGAAACAAGAGGGCAAATTGCTGGACTACCAGATGACCGAATCCTTCATTTTTTGCCGGTTGAAAACGGAAACGGAAGGACAAGACGGTGTGGAAGAGCAATACACTACCCTGATCAAATCCGGTTCCTGGTATGTGCTGAGCCAAACCGTCCAACCCTACTGGACGTTCAATTTCAAATCGGGCCAACGCCTGGAATACGAACCGGAACAACGGGCAACTGTACAGACCGCGTTTCTGCCTGCCGCCGACAGCGTGTCGGTCAACTCCAGCCAACTCATCGCCCGACAGAAGCAAAAAACCTGGTATTTCAATACCCGAAAGGAAGCAGACGCTTCCTGGTCGCTGATTGGCGTGGAACAGGATTCGAAAGGGGACCTCATCGTAACCTTATCCAGCCTGGATGACCGGAAAAAATTTGAACAACGTCTGGAATATTACAACGCGATCACCCCTTTCCGCAAGGTGGATGACAACCGGTATGAAATCAATCCGACCGACGAAGCGCTGGACCGGCTGATGAAAGTGGAAAACGTGTTCCAAACGATCCGCATGCGGAAGCTGGAGTAAGACCTACTGCCTAAAAGCAGAAGCAGCCACTGCGGGGTCATTAATAACCTTTTCCTGCTGGTTGATACTCTCCTGATGCACCGCCTCCAGAAACAGGGCGATGAACTCCGGGCTGAATTCATTTTTTTCTCCGCGACGCTGCAACGAATCCCGCAGCGCGCGGAAACGCTCGGGCTGTAGTACCGCCACGTTTTTGTCCTTTTTGATAGCGCCGATCTCCCGCACCAATTGCATCCGCCGGGCAATGAGGTAAATGATCTCTTCGTCAATCTCGTCAATAGCGCTGCGGCTGTTTTCCATGCGGGCCAGGAAGTCGGGATCATCTGTTGTGATGGCCCGGCGCACAAGTCCTTGCAGCATTTCGCCAAAACGCTCCGGCGTGATCTGCTGGGAGGCGTCGCTCCAGGCGCGATCGGGGTCGGGGTGTACCTCCACCATGAGGCCGCCAAAATTCAGGTCGAAGGCTTTTTGGGCCGTTTCGGCCAGGATATCGCGGCGGCCGCAGATGTGGCTGATATCACAAATCACTTCCAGATCGGGGAACTCCTGCATCAGGTCAATGGCCATTTGCCAGCGCGGCACGTTGCGGTACTTCGAATCGCCATAACTGGAAAAGCCACGGTGTACCGCAGCTACGCGCCGCAGCCCGGCTTTGTACAAGCGCTCCAGTGCGCCTACCCACAACTTGTAGTCGGGATTTACCGGGTTTTTTACCAAAACCGGCACATCCACGCCTTGCAGGGCATCGGCGATTTCTTGTACCGAAAAGGGGTTTACCGTGGTACGCGCGCCAATCCAAAGCACATCAACGCCGTGCTTCAGACACTCCTGCACGTGCTGGGCATTGGCAGCTTCCGTGGTCACCGCCAGTCCGGTTTCTGCTTGCACGCGCTGGAGCCACTTCAGCCCCGGCACGCCGATGCCCTCGAAAGCGCCAGGGCGGGTGCGCGGCTTCCAGATGCCCGCGCGAAACAGGGATATCCCCTGGTTTTTCAGGCCATGCGCCGTAGCCAAAACCTGCTCCTCCGTTTCAGCCGAACAGGGTCCGGCGATGAGGATGGGGCGTGTATGATCAAAAATCGGTTTGAATGTCATTGGTAGCGGACGGTTGAGGGGGGTGAGAGGGTTGAGGAGGTTGAGAAAAAACAAAGGTGCGATGGGAAGGTTGGGAGCCACCTCTAATATTCCCTTGCCTATTT
The DNA here is from genome assembly GCA_041741155.1 of Saprospiraceae bacterium. GTDB lineage: Bacteria > Bacteroidota > Bacteroidia > Chitinophagales > Saprospiraceae > M3007. Next base: position 5,163 of record JBGSKO010000062.1, read on the forward strand.
GCCTTTTGCCTATTTGCCTTCCTGTGCCAGCACGTAAAAATTCTCGTCCACCTGGAAATCCCTTTTCTTCAGGCGCTTGACGGGCGTGGTTTGCCACTCCGTCGTCGGGTAAATGAACTCGAACTGGCCCGGCGCCAGCGTCACTTTCACCGGCATATCGAAACCCGGCACGCAGTCATTCCAGCGGTACTGGAGTTTTCCTTTTTTCAGGCGGTACTCCAGCACAGGGATATTGATTTGGCGCAGGTACTGGTCAAAGGTTTTTTGCAGGTTTTTGCCCGAGTGCTGGATGATGTATGCTTCCACCTGCGCACCGTCCACGGTTTGGTGGTAAAAATCGCGGTTCAGACCGCGCAGGATAGACCGCCATTTTTCGTCGTCGTCTACGATTTGGCGAATGGTGTGCAACATGTTGCCGCCCTTGTTGTACATATCGCCGGAGCCTTCCGAGTTCACATCGTACACGCCCACGATGGGTTGCCGGTTGTAAATACCCGAGCGCAACCCGCGGATATATGCGGCGCCGGCATCCTTGCCGAAGTGGTATTCTGTGTAAAGCCCCTCACTGTAATTGGTAAAACTCTCGTGTACCCACATGTCCGCGATGTCGCGGTAGGTGATATTGTTGGCAAACCACTCGTGCCCCGATTCATGGATGATGATGAAGTCCCATTTTTTGCCCCAGCCGGTACCCGACAGATCACGGCCAAGGTAGCCGTTCATGTACTTGTTGCCGTAGGTCACCGAACTCTGGTGTTCCATGCCGAGGTAGGGTACTTCCACGAGTTTGTAGCCGTCTTCGTAAAACGGGTACGGCCCGAACCAGTGCTCGAATGCCCGGAGCATACCTTTTACCTGCTGAAACTGCTCTTTGGCTTTGTCGAGATTCTCGGGCAATACGTAGTAGTCCAGCGTGAGCAGGCCCTTTTCGCCCATAAACGTGTCGGCAAAATGTTCATACACTGCCAAGTTGATGTTCACGCCGTAGTTGTTGATCGGGTTGGACACGTGCCATTCGAAGGTGCGCGTGCCGTCTTTGTTGTCCGTCACCCGTCGCAGGCGGCCGTTGGACACGTCCATGAGCGGCTCCGGCACGGTGATGGATACGGTCTGGGAGTCCGGTTCGTCGTAAGCGTGGTCCTTACAGGGCCACCACACGCTGGCGCCGAGTCCCTGGCAGGATGTCGCCACAAAGGGGCGGTCCAGCGCATCCTTCGACCAGCTGAACCCGCCGTCCCACGGCGCATTGCGCGCTTTGCGGGGCTTGCCGGAATACCACACCGTGAGCGCCTCCCGGGCGCCCGTTTTCTGTTCTTTCTTCAGATCAATAAAGTATGCATTGGCGCCCATTTGGCGCACATTTAGCGCTTGCCCGTCCTGCTCCGCCCGCTCGATGCGGAGGGGCTGTTGCAGGTCAATTTGCAGGGTTTGTCCGGGTTTCAACACGCGGTAATGCACGGCATTGCTGCCGGAAATACTTTTGTTATCGGCATCTACTTTGACCCGCAGGTCGTAATACCCGAGGTCCCACCAGGCGCGTTCGGCGGTGATACTCCCGCGCAGGGTGTCGTCGAGGGTAAAAATTTGCTGCTGCGCAAAACCAGCGGACAGAGTCGTCAGCGCTGCGATGAAGAAAAGCAGCCTGTGAACAAGAATCGTTTTTTTCATAGAATCAATTTGTACGGCGGGCAAAAGTAGGCACCGGAACGACTGCCTATTGGTCAAACAACAACTTTCCGTACTTTTCCCGACCCTTTTGGTGCTCATTTTAAAAAACAACGAAAAAACACACAAACCATGTTCAAAACAAGACACCTAACCCGTTTCCAGCCCTCCCTTATTTCGAACGGTATCCGGCATGGACTTGCCCTGCTGACGCTGCTATTTGGGGTAAATGCTATTTCCGGCCAAACAACCGCACCACTGCCGATCCTCTGTGGCAACGAAGTATTTGACCACATCGTGAAAAACCAATACCCCGACTTGCACCAGGCGTTCCGGGCTACATTCGAAGAAAGCCAAAGCCGGCCGTTGGCGGCAGCCGACCGGACACCGGTGACCATCCGTGTGGTCGTGCACGTCGTCTGGAAAAACCCGGAGGAAAACCTGGCTGACAGCATCATTCTCGACCAGATCGCAGGCCTCAATGCGGACTACAACCGCCAAAATGCCGACACATCCGACCTGCGGGATATTTTCAAACCCGCCGCCGGCAACCCGCAAGTCACGTTTGAACTCGCAGAGATCGTGCGCGTGCAAACGACGGCTAATTTCGAACTCAGCCTGATTGGCGGCGAACTGCTGACCAACCTGAAAACCAGCAGCCAGGGCGGCAGCGACGCCCGGGACCCGGCGCAATACCTGAATATCTGGATGTGCAAAATCCAGCCCCTCTCTTTCGGCGGTATCACGCTCGGTCAGGTACTCGGTTTCGCGTTTCCGCCCAACAACCTCGGCAACTGGCCCGCCAACAGCGGCGCGCCGGCACTCGAACAAGACGGCGTGGTACTTGACTTCCGCACTGTGGGGCGCAACAACCCCAACCCTGTGGAAAACCCCGACGGCAGCGGCAACCTCACCATCCGCGGACGTACCGCCTCCCACGAAGTAGGTCATTATCTGGGCCTGCGCCACATTTGGGGCGACGGCGGTATTCTCGGCCTGCCCAACGACTGCAATCAAAGCGACGGCATTGACGATACTCCCTTTGCCAACGCCCAATCGGCTTTTGACTGCGACAAAACGCGAAACTCCTGCAACAAGGTGGAAGCACACTACGGCATGGACATGCCCGACCTCGTGGAAAACTTCATGGACTATTCCAGCGAAGACTGCATGAATATGTTTTCTCAAGGGCAAGCTGCCCACATCCAGAGCGTACTGGCCGGCCCGCGAAAAGGTTTGGTGCAAACGAGTTCCGCACCGCTGACGCTTATCCGGAGCGAAAAGCCGTATCTGTTCCCCAATCCTGCCCGTGCCGGCTTTGCCCGGCTGGCATTGCCGGCCTCCTGGAATACCGGTATGGTGGATGTGTTCAGCGCCGACGGTCGGATCGTCCGTACAATCCGCCTTGCCGACGGGTCAAAACCAGGCGAGCAGCAGATCATGCTCGACACCAGCAGCTTGCCGGCGGGATTGTATGCGGTGCGGGTACAAACCAACGCGGACGTGTGGGTGCAGCAGCTGATGCTTTATTAAAAAAAATCGGCGGGGTTTATTTGCAAAAACGTTTGCCAGGGCAAGCCATCCGGTCCGATAAGCAGCATTTTGTCCGGAGCCATTTTTTTTCGGAAAGATTCCATACCCGATGCGCTACGCAAAACGCCGCTTTTTACTTCGATGGCGAGGGTTTTACCTCTGTGTTGCAGCACGAAGTCAACCTCGTCGTTGCCGTCCCGCCAATAGTACAATGCATCACCCTCCTGCCGCGCATGGTTGAGCAAGTGGGCGCCTACTGCCGATTCGACGATACGTCCCCATTTTTCCGGGATAGCTAATATTTCAGGGAGTGTTTCAGACAATTGGGCGGAGAGCAGGGCTGTGTTATGTACTTGAAATTTGGGGCTGGACTGCCGCTGTCGGACAACGCTGCCCGAAAATTTTTCTAAACCGGCCAACAACCCTGCCGAGTCGAGCAAGTTCAGGTAATGTGCCAGTGTGGTCGTATTTCCTGCATCAAGCAGTTGGCCGAGTATTTTATTGAAGGCAAGGGATTGTCCCGAAAAAACACAACCAATTTCGAACAAACGGCGCAGCAAGGCCGGTTTGTCCACCCGGGTTAGCGACAGAATATCGCGAGAAATACTGGGTTCGATGAGTGCGTCGGCGACGTATTTTTTCCAGCGGTGCTCGTCGGCAATCAACCGCGCCGTACCGGGATAGCCACCAAACCACGCATACTGTTCGGGAGAAAAACCAAATGCCGCCTGCATCTCTGCAAAAGACCAGTGGCCGATGTAAGTAAGTTCAAAACGTCCGGCAAGCGATTCGGTCAGCCCTTGTTGCAACAACAGACGGGACGAACCGAGCAATACCACCTTAATCGGCGTATTCGTGCGCGTATCCGAGTCCCAGTTCGCCTTGACCGTCTCGCTCCAGTTCGGAATTTTCTGGATTTCATCCACCGCCAGGAGTAACTCGGAAGCCCCGGACAGCTTCCATTTTATACGGGCGGTTTCCCATTGTTGCTCCAGCCAGGCCGCACCGGCGTTTGCCGTTCCGTCGGCCGAAATACTGTGGTGCGGTATCGTACGTGCCGACAGTAACTGCCCCACCAGTGTCGTTTTCCCTACTTGCCGCGGCCCGGCAAGCACCTGAATAACGGCTCGTGGCTCACTCAGCCTTTTTTCAAGTGCCTGAAAATGTGCTCGTTGAAACATGATATTTAATTTACTCAATGCAATGAGTAAAATTACTCAATGTTTTTAACAACTATACTCAATAAAAATATTTATTTATTCAAAGTTTTAACTATTCCCTGAAACGGTATGCGGTGAACCCCGACACCTACCCCCCTGCCTTCAACCAAAAACCCCATCGGCTGTTACATGCCGGATCGCAGTGCGATCGGTGGTTTTCACAGTTCTCTAAACCTCTTTTCTACTTAAACACGCACCATGTTCAATTTTTTCAAAACAGACCCGATCAAAAAACTGCGCAAGCAGTACGAACAAAAAATGCTTGAAGCCCGCGACCTCCAGCGCAGCGGCGATATCCAGGCATTTGCCCATAAAACCGCCGAAGCAGAGGCCATCATGGAAGAAATGGAGCGCCTGAGCAAAGCCGGAAAGTAACGTAACCGTACCGGCGGACTTCAGTCGGCCGCAATACGACTGCTCGCTTTTGAAAGAACTGCCCCCGCCCGATATCCCCGGTTCACCAGCCACACCCCGCAGATCGTGATGCCCATGCCCGCAAATTCCCAAGCACTCAAATGCTCGCCGAGAAAAAGCCAGCCCAGCAAAATGGCCACCATCGGGTTGATGTAGGTGTACAGTGACGAAACCGTGGCACTCAGGTGTTGCAGCGCAAACATGTACAAACTGAACGCCAGCGCCGAGCCGATCAGGGCAAGGTAAATGACTGCCAACCAGCCCTGGTTGGTGTGTTGTATAACGTGCGACCGGTCAAATAACAGACTCAGCACAAAACCGCCCAGGCCGCCGACGGTGATCTGCAAGCCGGCGTTCAGCACCGGCGACACCCGCGGGTCGTTCCAGCGCTTGGCCATCACGGTACCCAGCGACCATGTGAAACAGGAGCCGAAACACGCAAAAATTCCCCAGCGGTAATCGGGATGCAGAAAATCGGCCCATCCGTGGTGGAAGATAAGTCCCAGACCGCCGAAACCCAGCAGCACCCCGCCAATGGTGGACGCGTTGATGCGCTCCGTTCCTTTCCAGCCCAGATTGATCAGCACCACCATCACCGGCGTCAGCGAACCGATGACGGCCGCCAGTCCCGACGACACGTGCTGCATCCCCCAGGTGATGAACCCGTTCCCGCCGGTGATCGTACACAAGCCGGTGAGCGCTTGCAACCCCAGGTAGCGCCGCGTGAGCGCCGAACCCGGCTGCTGCCCCTCGGTCAGAAGACCCGGCGGCACCGCTGCGGACCGCACCCGACCGGCAGCCAGTGCCCAGGCCAGGAGCAGCAAGCCCGCCGTCGTTTGTCGCAGCCCCACCAGCAAGTAGGGCGGAAAATCGCGAATGGCGAATTTGATGGCGGTGTACGTCGTACCCCAGATGATGCAGATGGCAGCAAGGGATAAATAAGCCTGGATTAGTGGACGGGACATGCGACGGCGGATAAGTTTGGCCGCAAAGATGCAACAAGCATCTTCTACCGCCACTGCACTTTCCCTGCACCCACCCAACGACCGCCGGCATCTTCCACCCGAAAAAAGCAGACCCCGGCGGGCAAGCCCTTGCGCCGCAGCAGGTGTCGGGCGCCGGTGGCCGTTTCGTCGCGCAGTACACGTCCCAAGGCGTCCGTCAATACGATGCGGTGCCGGTTGAACACCCCGTCACGCAGTTGGAAAACCACCTCATCGAGCGCGGGATTGGGCGATACGGACACCCGTGCCGGACGCTTTTCTCCGTCGAGTGCTTCCGTACCGGTGATGTAGTCTATGCCCACCGTGTGCAGGGTTTGGTTGGTTATGATCGGGTCGTTGAAATCGAAGTAGATACCCGCCTCGTTGAAAATCTGCGCACCGATGGGCACATCGGGCCGTTGGGCCACCCGGAACCGCACGAAGCCCTGCGACCCGGCGAGGTTCACATTGCTGTCGGGCAGCAGGATGTTCGCAAAGGTGAACTGCAGCACGCCGCCGCCGCTCAACGTCCAGGTGTACGGGTGCGAGGCCGCGCCGGGCCGCACCGAGGCAGGGTCCAGCCAGGGCGACAGCGTGTCGCGGATGAACACATTGAAGGCTGTATCGGTGCCCGTGTTTTGGAATCGGATGAGGTAGTCCAACTCCTGCCCGGGCCGGATGCGGTGCTGCTCCCCGTAGCCGAGCGGAAGGCCCTGCTTGTCGTTGGGGTCGTAGGCGCCGATGTTTTCTAAACATACGCGATCCCAGGAGTACTCGAACGTATTGACCCCGAACTGGTTGACAAAACCCAGGCTCTCAAACCCGCCGCAACCCTCCGAAAAAGCAACGGCCACCGTGGAGAACGGGTGCCCCGGCTCCTGCTGCGATTCGATGCGCCAGGTGTGGCCGTTGGCCGGCCGTTCGAGGGTGAGTTGTTCGCCGGGAATGTAGTCATCCTGGCCTTGCATCAGCACCACGTCGTCTTCGATGATGATGTAGTTGAGCGACTGGGACTGCACCGGCCCGATGTTGCGCAGGCGCAAAGCCACGACGGTGTCCTGGCACTCGGCCTCGGCCACCACGGTCGCGCCCGACCAATTCGGCACTGGGGTACACAGGGTGTCCGGGTAGGCGTGAGCTGTTATGCAGTGCGTTTGGCCGAGCACCGTGGAATCGCAATCCACGTGTACCACGAGGCCGAATTGGCCGCATTCGCCGCTGGCCACGCTGCCGAGTTGGAAGCGGTAGGTGTTGTTGCCGAGCGCCTCATGGGGCAGGTCGGCGCTCACGAACTCCAGGAACTCGTCGAGGATCACGTCCACGCGGGCGCTGTCGGTTGTTTCGGTGCCCGGGTTGCAGTACTGCACGTAGGCGTTGTTGTCGAAACAGCGGCGCAGGCGCGGCACACCGACCGATACAGATATAAGTGGGCACTCGGCGAGGGCGATGGCAGCGAAGTCAACGGTGTCGGTGGAGAAGAGGCTGTCGGATTGTACGGTTTGGACACTGTCGCACAATCCCCACCAGAGACTTTGAGGAGTGGTCACCTGTACCGTGTACAGGCCGGTGTCCACGAAAAACGTGTAGTGTCCGTCGGTTCCGGTGGTGTTGTAAAAGGTGTTTTCGCCTTCGAGGGTTACAGCCCAGTTGCGCAGCGGTTCCTGGGCGTCGGGGGTGCTGCACTCGGCGTCGGCGTCGCGGCGGACGTGGCCGGTGATGTAGGCGCCCTGATTGACTGGCATAACCGTACGGTATATCTTCCCGGCTTCCAGAGCCAGGTACAAGTTTCCCGCAGGAGACAATTCAAGATCGCTCAACGTAACGGGGGTTGCATCCTCTTCATATTTTGGTAAGCCATACCAGGAGTTGCCGCCATCGGCAGAAACTTGCACCTGTTTTTCTTGGTGGTTATAGGTAAAAATTATCCCTATTTCATTTACCCCAAGGATAGAAGCAGCCACGTTCGACGGTATCGTCTTGTACTGCCACCCTACCCCCTCATTGTTCGATATGGCCAATTTACTTCCGTTGTTGTAACCCAGAACGTAGATTTCACCGTTTGGGCCAACATCTATTGCAAGTTGTTGGGGATACGGAAAATTCAAAGTCAATACCGGCGTCCAGGTTTGCCCGTCATTGGTACTTTGGAATAAATCATTGGGCCAAGCTGTTCCTTTTTCGGCCACTATCGCAAACAGCCTTCCTCCGGGATGTTGTGCCAATTGAATCAAAGAAGCATCCGGGAAAAAAATATTCGTCCAAGTTTGTCCGAGGTCTTCCGACCGCATGATTCCGGAAGTGCCAGAACAAAACAAAACAGCATTAGCTCCAGCAAACACATTGCTGTTGATTACTCCTCCCGGTGGGGTAATTGTTTCAAAAAATTGGCCATTGTTTGTGCTTAGCCATACCTGTCCTCCCATACCAAACAAAAAAGTATCCGCCCCCAACACCTCTATCGGATGCCTGAAGTAGGAATAACTTGCGCTTGTATCAGCCAGTATTCTCGTCCAGTGTTGTCCGACATCGTCCGTGCGCCACAACCCGTTTGGGGTTGAAGTCAGCGCGCTTGTTTCTGAAATAAAGGCCAATTGGCGGATAAAAGCCTGTTGAATGCCAACAGATGCAAAAGACCAGGTTGCTCCTGCATCGGAAGATCGGAAAAAGGCGCCTCTTCGACTGCCCCAAACGTCTCCATTAGCCAAAGGGAACCCCCAAACAAATTCCTGAGGCTGCTCCGGAAAACCCTGAAAAATCGCCCACGTTTCACCGTCGTCGTCTGAAAAATACAAATCCCGGTTGGTGGCTAATAGCAAGCGGCCATTTGTCAAATCAACAATAGGTTGGGGACGGGTATTTTCATCAATGGTCAGGGAGATGGGACAGGGTTGCCACGTCATGCCTTGATCGGCAGAGCGGTACAATATATTGTTTCCACCGAATTGGGGTACCGTGAATAAGGTGCCGGACGATACATAAAGCAAATAACTTTCCGCACTTGCCTTTGTCCGTTCAACCCAGTTTTCACCGTCGTCTGCCGAAATGGCCAACCTGCCGGATGCACCGTCCAGAATAATGGCACTTTGCTCGAGCGGGGCGCAGGTTACCGGCGAATAGTTGACCAAAGGTGTCATAACCCAAGTAGCGCCGTTGTCCGTTGAGCGATGTAAACGGTTTAAATCGTCATTCCCCAATAGTGTCCCGGATCGGGTTTCTGCCACGCTATTTACCATCAAATCAGCATTCACGAGTGCCCACGACAAACCGGCATCGGTTGAGCGGTACAACTCCCTTTTCATATCAATATTGATGATGGATACAACTATACAGTAAAAAACGCCGGAGTAGCCAATATAGACTTCCTCGCTGTAGGAAGAGACATTTGCCCTGTTGACCTGAATTGGATTCCAGGTTTCACCATTATCCGTCGAACGATAGAGCGATCCGTCTGTGTGTCGGGCATACAGGGTATTGCCGTCCGTTGGTAACAAAGCATAGCCGCCGCCATACGGCCCATTCACCTCCTCCCAATACCCCCCCTGCCCCCACACCCCGGCCCGTAAAAACAACAAAAAAAGTGATACGATTACAATCCTGTTCATGGCGATCATTTTTGGTAAAAATTACAGCCCAAAGGTGCGCTGTTACAGGTGTGCAAGCAAATACAAAAATTAGCCAAAATCGAAAATAATTTTTTTTAAAAAACTGATTATCAAGATTTAAAAAATAATTTTACCGAAAAAATATAAAATAATGCAATCTGGTTCTGGCTGTAGATATGGAGGGAGAAGCAGCCAGACGGCCTTTGTCCTCCACAAGTCCCTGTCGTACCACTACTCTACGATGCCACATGCCTGACCGAAACCGGAACGGCGTTCCGAAACACACCAGTCCACACATGCAAAACACCCTCCTGCTCCGCACCCTCAAACAACTACCCGCCAAAGATTTACGTGCCCTGCGCGACTTTGCCCGCTGTGCCTGCTTCAACCGCCGCGACGACGTGGCCCGCCTGTGCGAATACCTCGTCGCGCACCTCGGCAAGCCAATCCCCAGGGTATTCGAGGCCGAGCGCCTGTTCGAGGCCGCCTGCCCGGGCCAGACCTTCGATGTCCGGCACTTGCGCCACATTATGTCGTACCTGCTCGACGTGGTGCGGCAGTACCTCGCCTGGTCGGAGTGGCACGCCGATACTGCCGAGCAGCAACGCTACCTCGTGCAGGCCCTGCGCAACCGGGGGCTGGAACAACTTTTTGAAAAAGAATGGCAACGCGCCGACACCACTGCCGAGGAAGATCCCGTGCGCGATGCCCGCTACCATTTCCGCCGCTACCAACTCCAACAGGAAAATCTCGAACGCGCCGCCAGCCGCGGGCGCACGGCCCGATTCAGCCTGCAACCCCTGCCCGACGAACTCACTGTATTTTATGTGTCCGAAATGCTGCGCCACGCCTGTGCCGCCCTGATGCACCAGGCCGTGGCCGGCCAGGCATACCGGATTGACCTGCTGAACGCCCTGCTCGACGCAGCCGGACAGGAAACCCTGCTGAAAGCTCCGGCGGTAGCCGTCTATTACCATGCCTACCAGATGCTCCAGGCGCCCGAATCCGCCGAGCCGTTCGAGCGGCTGAAGACACTGCTGGTAGCACACGAAAACCGTTTTTCGCGGGAGGAAATGCGCGGCCTCTACCTCATGGCTATCAACGGCTGCATCCGCCGCATGAACGCCGGACAACGGGCCTACATCCGCGAGGCATTCGACCTGTACCGGGCGGCCCTGGAGCGCGATTTCCTGACCGAAAACGGCATCCTGTCGGGGTTTACCTACAAAAATATCATCCGCGTGGGTGCAGCCCTTGATGAGCACGACTGGACGGAAAATTTTCTCGAAAAACACCGCGCCCAACTGCACCCCGACGAACGCGAAAACCTCCACCGTTACAACTTAGCCTACCTGCGCTTCCAGCAACGCGACTATGCCCAGGCAATGCCCCTGCTTCAACAAACCGACCTCGAAGACCCACTCAACAACCTCGATGCCCGGCGTATGCTCCTCCGCATGTATGTGGAACTCGGAGAATGGGATGCGCTCGAATCCCTGCTGCAAAGCTTTGCGGCCTACCTGCGCCGTCAAAAAAACCTCGGTTACCACCGCACCACCAACGAGAACCTGATTTTTTTTACCAAAAAACTACTGGAGATCAACCGTACCGCACCCCAGGCCGCGGCCACCCTGCGGGCCGAAATAGAAGCCACCCCCGATGTGGCCGAGCGGGCATGGCTGTTGGCGCAGGTGGGGTAAGGTTTGTTCGTGCGGCAACTTCCAAGTTTTTCCCAACCTTTGCCGCCGCCCCAATCGAATCCATCAAAATAATCGAACCATTCGAACCATGCTGGTTTTTACACAAGTAGCCGAACTGCAACGCTGGCTTGACGGGCAACGCCGCGTCGGCAAAACCATCGGCTTTGCCCCGACCATGGGCGCCCTGCACACCGGACACCTCAGTTTGGTACATGCCGCCAAAGCGGAATGCGACCTCGCAGTAGTGAGTATTTTTGTCAATCCCACCCAGTTCAACGACCTCGGCGACCTGGATAAATACCCCCGACTGCCCAAAGAGGACACTGCCCTCCTGCTCGATGCCGGCTGCGACGTCCTGTTTATGCCACCTGTGGCAGAGGTATATCCAACCGGGAAAGACCTGACGGTGTCGCTCGATTTCCGACAGCTGGATCAGGTCATGGAGGGCGTATTTCGTCCCGGTCATTTCACCGGTATGGCTACGGTGGTGAAGCGCCTGCTCGACATTGTGCAGCCGGACCGGTTGTACATGGGCCAAAAAGATTACCAGCAACTGACCATCGTGCGCGATATGCTGCGCCAACTCGACTCGCCCGTCCACCTGGTGATGTGCCCCACTACCCGCGAGCCCGACGGCCTGGCCATGTCGAGCCGAAACCTGCGCCTGACGCCGGAGATGCGCGCTGCCGCACCGGTTATTTATGAAACCCTGCAGGCCGCCAAAACGGAATTTAAAACCCAACCCGCTGCCGTCGTGCAAGCCCACGCGCTCGAACGTTTGCAAGCTGCCGGTCTCCGGCCCGAATACTTCGAGTTCGTGGATGGCATTTCGCTGCTGCCGGTGGCACATTGGGCCGATAACGCGTTCGTAGTGGCGTGTGTCGCCGCCTGGGCCGGGGAGGTGCGCTTGATTGACAATTTGGTGCTGAAGGGCTAAATTCCGTAACATTGCACAATGGAACGAAAAAGCATGCTTTGGCTCGGCGCGTTTGCGCTGCTCGCCGTCGTGGAACTTACCGGCGAGGCACTCGAAAACCGCTCGCTCATCCTGTTCAGCAAGCCGCTGTTGATGCCGGTATTAGCTTTTTGGCTGATGCGCCGAACACCCGGCATCCGGCGTTTTTTTCGCCACACGGTACTGTCCGGACTGCTGTTTGCCATGCTCGGCGACATTTTTCTCATGTTTGCCGGAGGCGCGTACGATGCGCTGTTTTTCCTGCTGGGGCTGGGCGCATTTTTGACCACACAGGCCTGCTACCTCGGCGGGTTTTTATCGGAAGTTAACCTGCAAAACGGCTACCTGCGCAAACAACCCTATTGGGCGGTGCCTTTTGGTCTTTTCCTGCTCAGCTTCCTGGCTTGGCTATGGCCGGGTATCCCCGAAGGGCTGCAACAACCCGTGGCGCTGTACGGCGCAATCATCACGGCCATGGTGCTGGGGGTAGTCAATTTGAAAGGGCACGTGCATCGCGACGTGTTTCACAGCCTGCTGGCCGGGGCACTTTTATTCCTGCTGTCGGACTGCCTGATCGCAGCCGGCCGATTTGGATACCCGTTCCCGGGGTCGCGAGTGGCCATAATGGCCACATATATCGCCGGCCAATGGCTGATAGTGCGCGGCGTGGCCGAGCAGTTGCGGCATTTGCCGGAACGAAGGAAGCAAAATACACTTTAGGATTGTTCCATCTGGCGGTGCCGCCGCCACACCATGACCGCCCCGACTGCACTCACCAGCAACAGGCATAAGGAGATAATTTCCGCCTGGCTCAGTTTCATGCCGAATACCTCATGGTGTACGTTCACCCGGATTTTTTCAATTAAAAACCGCTCAACGGCAATGAGGGACAAGTACACGAAAAACAGCATCCCCGGCGCCTTCAGGCGCTTGCGCAAGGCCCACAAAATGCCAAAAACCGCCACCATCATCAGGGTTTCGTAAAAGGGCGTAGGAAATACCGGCATGGACAACTGCATACAATACTCCCAGGTGCAGCCCTCAATAGGTACGCTCGAGACCGGATCCGTAAGCGGGGTGTTCAGCACGTTGTGCGGGTAAGTAGTAGCCCACATCCAGTCAGGCAAAAAGCCCATCCAATCGGGCTTGGGCGCCTGGTTCACAATGCCCCAGTCGCCGTCGCCACTCAATTGGCAACCGATGCGCCCTACTCCGTAACCGACCGTCAGGGCAGGGGCCACAGCGTCGGCAGCAGGAAGGAAGGGCACGCCATTGCGCCACAGGTACACCACCACGGCCACAAAACCCAGTACCAGCCCGCCGTAAAATGCCAGTCCGCCGCCAGATAACAGTGCGCCGGCGGGATCCCGCAAAAACGACTCCCAGTTGTCGAACAAATCAAAAAACTTGGCGCCGAGGATTCCACCCACGGCAGCCCACACGGTTATTTCGCTGATGCGATCGTGTGGCCAAATATCCACCTCGCGGGATACCGGTTTGTCCTTGCGCTTGCGCGACGCTTCCCACCAGCTCAGTCCGCCGAAAAACGCAGCGCCAATAAGTGCTGCCGGCCAGTGCATTTTGCCCGACAGGATGATGGATGCGGGATCTTGCCGGAACTCGACAAAATGCTGCATGGCGTACAGCCCCTTTCCGCCGAGGATCAGGCCGACCAATGCATTCATGGCAATATCTGTCGGCGAAGCGGGCAAGCCCTCGGTAATGACCACTTTAGCCGGACGGAAAAAGCCCTCCCGGGCCTTTCGCTTCAATTCAGCATAGTACGTCGTGGCGCCTGCCAGAAAAGCAAGTGCGAGGAAAAAGCCAAATGTTTTGAACACGGACAGCCAATTGTCCGGCTCTGTGCCGATCAGGGCGTGAAACAGGTAGGATAGGTCTGGATACATAATGGGCAAAGGTAGCCGACACATTGGAAATTTGTGTCACCCCTGCTGAACGATTTGGCTCAGAAAGAATATCTGGCAAAAGGCCGTCAGCCCCAAGAGCGCGTAGGCCAGGCGTGGAAAAAAATACAAGCCGTAGGCAAAAAAACGATCCCATGCGGGAAAAAACAGCAGTAACAATACCGCATAGGCCGGTAAAAGGCTGCTCAAATCCTGCTGCGGCAGCCCACCCAGAAAAGCCAGATAGAGCAGCAGACTCAACGCCAGCACTCGTTTGGAATACAGGTGCACGTCGGTTTTTTTGAACAAGAAAAAAAGCGCAGGCAGGGTGAGGCAAAAAAACGGATGTACCAGCGGGTACAGCAGGTATGCCATATTGGGCAGTGCGTACGAGCGGGCGCCCGCTGCGTGTTCAAATGTATTTTTAAACAAATGGAACCCCGACCAGTCCTGCCAGCCCAACGCTCCGGAAAAACTGCTCATCCGCGTATGCAACACCCAGGTTAGCACCAGGAAAACCCCGACAGAAGTGCCCAACCCTGCCCACTGCCGTCGCCGCCAGAGTTCCAGTATCAAAGCCAACGCAGGAAGCGCCAGCAGCGCAGCCAGAACAGGATGCAAAAAAATGGAAACACTGAGCAAGGCAGAAAACAGCACCACATCACGGCTGCTCTCCCGTTCCAGCGCGCGCAATGCAAAGAACAGCGCACCAAGGGCACAAGCTAAGGTCGGCACGAAGGGCGAATACGCCGCCAGCCCCGACCACAGAAAAACCGGCGACATCGCCAGCAGCAGCACACCGTAGGTCCACCTGCTTTTGGCGTACGCGCCGGGCGAAAGCACGCGTAATGTTAACTCAAACAGGAAGAGTACCGTGGGCATCGCCAGCCAGGAAACCAATTGAGGGGTCAATTCCATCCGGCTGCGATCAAAACTTACTCAACTTCAACGTTTTGGTCTCTCCATCCCCAAAACGGATACGCGCCAGATAAATACCCGGCATCAAATCGGCTACCGGTATCTCAAAAAATTCGATGCTGCCTGCGGATATTTTCAAGGAATGCAGCAACGCGCCATTGGCGGCGAAAATCTGTACATGAGCGTCGGATTCGTAGGGCATTAAATTGCGGACATACAGCACCTGCGTTGTCGGATTCGGGTACACCACCAGCGACTCCTCCATGGTAATACTCAGCATCGTCTCCCGAACTTCCGAAATACTCTCCGCTCCTGCCGGGCTGATGCGCCGCACGCGGTAGTAGTTCATACCGTTTTCCGGGGTATAGTCCATGAGATCATATACGTTCGGTCCTGCGGCGTTTTCACCGCCCAGCATCTCGCCAACAGTGCTCCAGTTGAGTTGGTCCATAGAGCGCTCGGCGATGTACAGGTATCGGGTCATTTCCGGCAACGTGCTCCACTCCAGTTTAACTGCCGTATTGTTCATGGGCGTAGCATTGAACACCGTGAAAAACTGCGGACAACCCGGCGAACCGGCGGGTTTCACCGTGATGGTAATCATGTTGCCTTCCAGGAAGTTCAGGCAGTTCTCCCGGCGTACACAACGCAGGAAAAATGCAGTTTCAAACAACGGGCCGGGCTGATAAACAGAATCCGTGGCGCCCGGAATGGCCACCCAACTTTGTTGGCCCTGGCTGTTTTGAAGATACTGCATCCATACATACTGCAGTGCACCGCTGCCGCCCTGGGGCGGAAAGAGCGGGTTTCCGTATAACTGCGCCGGTGTTTCTCCCTCGCAAATCGTCTGATTGCAGCAGATGATACCCGCCTTCGTGACATTTTCGCAAATCAAGTGAATCCCGGCATCCACGCACAGGTTGTCGCCCTGCCCGCCAACGATGACGATCGGATCGGTATTGCCGTTTGGTTTGGCATCGCTGTCCTTGCAGGTGTTGTTCACTTTGTTTTTTCCGGCAAACTCAAACCCGGCAGGAAGGCCGCTGAAATTGACGATGTACTTGCCCGGCTCTACGCAGGCAAATCCGTATTTTCCCGAGGTATCCGTTTGCACCGTAACCAGAACGATATCGTCGGGAGTCCCAAAAAGGGTATCGAGTCCCGGCTGGATGAGTTTTACGATGATACCCGGCACGCCTTTTTCCGTCGGGTGCTGCGCACCGTCCTGATCGTTGTCATACCAGACAAAATCGCCCACCGTGACACCGCTCCCACCGGAAATTTGAATCGTGACCATAGCTGTGGCAGAACATCCATTGGAATCCGTGACCGTCACCGTGTGCATACCCTGGGTGAGGTTGGTTGCCGTGGCCGTGGTTTCCCCATTGTCCCATTGGTAACTAAACGGTGATGTTCCGTTCGTGGCATTGGCGGTGGCACTGCCCGGCCCGGAGCAGCTTGCATCCGAAACAACCATAATGTTCACCACCGGCAGCGGGGGCGCAGCCAGTGTTACCGATTGAATAGCCGTGCACCCCAGAGCATCGGTGACCGTAACGGTGTACGTATCGGGCGCCAGTCCGGAAATGGCGGCTCCTGTGAGGTTGTTTGACCATTGAAAGGACAACGGAGCCGTACCACCGGAAACATTAGCCAGCACCGAGCCAAGGCTGATACAAGTGGCTTGTGCCGTCACTGAAATGGTGACCGTAGGCGAAGGTGGTGCGGAAATAAGCACCGTATCGGTAGCCGTACAGCCGCCTGCATCGGTGGCCGTCACGATGTGCTGCCCCGGATTGAGGTTGACCGCTGTGGCGGATACGCTGCCGTTATCCCAAAAATAGGTGTACGGGGGCGTGCCACCGGAAGCCGTGGCAGTGGCACTGCCGTTGGTGGTGCAGGTTGCATTTACAACCGACGTGATGGCTACCGATGGTAGCGGCGGAGCAGCCAGCGAGACATTCGCCGTGGCTGTACATCCGCCCGCGTCGGTGGCCGTCACGGTAAAGGTGGCGGCTGTCAGGTTGGTAGCCGTGGCCGTCAGATTTCCGTTACTCCAGGCATAGCCGTAGGGCGGGATACCGCCGGTAGCCGTAGCTGTAGCACTGCCAAGAACCGCGCAAGTGACCTGTGTAGAAATATTCGCCGTCACATTTGGCAGCGGCGACTGCACGATTGCAACCGTATCGGTAGCTGTACAGCCGGAGGCATCCGTGACCACGACAATATTGGGGCCTACGGCGAGATTCACCGCCGAAGCCGTCGTATCGGTGCCGTTCCAAACAAACAAATATGGCAACGTGCCGCCCGAGGCGGTAGCCGAGGCATTGCCACCTGCCACGCAAGTTGCCGGGCCATTTGCTACGGCCGTAACCGTCAAGGTGGATGGTTGCTGCACGATAGCTACTGTGGCTGTACCGGTACAACCCGATGGCACATCTGTGATGGTGACGGTGTAGGTGCCTGCAGCCAGGTTAGTAGCTACAGCGGTGGTGTCGTTATTGCTCCAGAGGTAGGTAAAATTACCTGAGCCGCCCGTTGTCGTAGCCGAAGCGCTGCCCCCGACGAGGCAAAGAGCGTCGCCCAGTTTGTCGGTGGTGACGCTCAGGATGGTGTTGTTCCCGGGAATATCGGTGTCTATCAAAAACTCGCAACCGTTGGCATCCGTTACGACGGCGGTCACCGGACCTGCCGGTCCGGAGGTTGTGAATAATGTGTCGCCGGTATTCCACAGAATCGTGTACCCGGGAGTGCCGCCGGAAGGCAACACCGTAGCGCTGCCGGGCTGTCCGCAAGCAGCGGCGGTAAAGTTGGTAGCCACATCCAGCGGCGGCGGCTCCACCACTGTAGCCGAAGCCGAGTTGGAGCACCCGTTAACATCCGTGACCGTCACGGTATAGGTACCCGGCGGAAGGTTAGGCAACACCTGCGTTTGCGGAAATCCACTGCCCCAGTCGAATACATACGGTGGCGTGCCGGTCATGGGGCCGGCATACACAGAGCCGTTATCGTCACCAAAACAGAGAATATCTGTAGGTATGGCCATCAGCCAGATGCCTTCATTTTGAAAAAAGACAGTGTTTCCGCCCACAGCGGTACAGCCGTTGAAGTCCGTCACGGTGACCGTATAGGGGCCTTCAGTCAAACCATTGAGCTGAAATCCGGAACCATTATTGCTCCAGCTGAAGGCATACGGAGCCGTACCGCCAGTAGGCACCGCTGTAGCAATACCATCGGGCGCAATGCCGCAAATTTGATCTTCTGTAGAAACCGTAACGCCGAGCAGGTTGGGTTGAATAATCGAAACCGAACCGACTGCGGTGTTTGCGTTAGCATCCGACACCGTGACCGTGTACGTGCCGGCACAAAGGCTGTTCAGCGAAGCGCCGGCATCGCCCGTACTCCATACGAACGTGTAGGGAAACGTACCGCCGAGGCCGACGGCCGTCGTAGAACCGTCGCAGTTGCCAAAACAACTCACATTGGTTTGTAAAAAAGTTACGCTTACCTGAGCATTCAGGAATATGGGCAACAGCGCAATAGCTAAGCTAACGAAATGGCGCGCACGGAATCGGAGGCTACTATGTTTTTGTTCCATCAGAACAGCGTGGTTTTAACAATCATAAAAATACCAAAAAGTAAAACACCAATAAACTTGCCAAGATGCGGCAGGGCAGGCATGTGCTTTCATGAAACGGGGGGAAACGACTGGATTGACTGCCCGGAGACAAACTGCCCAAGCCGGTACAAAAGTAAGCTGATTCGCGCTAGCCGGGCAAGGCTATTGAAAATTCTTCCACATCATACTTTCCATTGGCTTGTCGCTGCGCTGGTTGTACTTGGCGTTGGGCTTGCGGTTGTAGTAGTTTTCGATTCCGCCCTCAATGGCAAAATAGATCAATTGCCCGATGGGCATACCCGCATACACCCGAACAGGTTGCACGCAGGAAATTTCCAGTGTCCAGTGGTTGGAAAAACCCACGTCGCCCTTGCCCGCCGTGGCATGTATATCAATACCCAAACGCCCGATACTGCTCTTGCCCTCCAGAAACGGCACGGTGGCATGCGTTTCGGTATATTCCTCCGTCACGCCCAGATACAGCGTGCCGGGTTGAAGCAAAAAACCCGCTTCGGAAATTTCCAGCGATTCAATCGGATTGTGTTTTTTGGCATCCAGCACCCGATCGCGGTACACGGCGAGATACTTGCCCAGGTGTACATCGTAGGAGTTGGTGCCCAGGCACTCGCGGCGAAACGGCTCGATGACGATCTCGCGGGCCTCAATGGCTTCCAGGATTTTTTTGTCGGTAAGAATCATTGGGATTAACGATTTGTGGTTGTTGGCGGGGGCGCAAAGGTACCGGTTTGGGGTCGCTTGGCGAACATTAATTAAAAATGCCCGTTCTTCACAGCATGAAAAAGACGCTTGTGCTGGGCGCTACGCCTAATCCCGCTCGCTATGCCTACCTGGCTATAAACGCCCTGATAAAACACGGACACGAGGCTGTCCCGGTGGGTATTCGCAGCGGCGAGGTTGCGGGCCAGACCATCCTGCAGGGTATGCCTGCGGTGCCGGATGTAGATACCGTCACCCTGTACATCGGTCCGCAGCGGCAGCCCGACTATTACGATTACATCCTTTCCCTAAAACCCAAGCGTATCATTTTTAACCCCGGCACCGAAAACCCCGAACTGGAAACATTAGCCCAGGCAAACGGCATCGAAACGGTGGAAGGCTGCACGCTGGTCATGCTGACCATTGGCAAATATTGATTTCATCGCTCTATACTACGAATACCATGCGCCTCACCATCGTACAAACTGCCCTCCACTGGGAAAACCCCGCGACCAACCGGGCCATCCTTGCCGAAAAACTGGCGCCCTTGGCCGGTCAAACGGACCTCGTCGTTCTGCCTGAAATGTTTACCACCGGTTTTTCCATGCATGCCGCTGCATTGGCAGAAGACATGGCCGGCCCCACCATGCACTGGCTACGCGAACAAGCAGCCCGGCTCGGGGCCGCCGTTGTCGGGAGTTTTATTTGCCGGGAAAACGACCACTATTACAACCGACTGGTTTTTATGCGCCCCGAGGGGCAGGCCGACTGCTACGACAAACGCCACCTGTTCAGCCTCGCCGGCGAGCACGAAACGTACACCCCCGGCTCGGAGCGCCTCGTTACCGAGTGGCTGGGCTGGCGCATCTGCCCCCTGATTTGTTATGACCTGCGTTTCCCGGTCTGGAGCCGGCAGGACAAGCCCGCGCCGTATGACCTGCTGTTGTACGTCGCCAACTGGCCCGCCCGCCGCGGACACCACTGGCGCAGCCTGTTGCCTGCTCGCGCCATCGAAAACCAGTGCTACGTCGGAGCCGTCAACATCGTGGGAGCAGACGGCAACGGTTACGAGTACCAGGGAGACTCCGGCATTTGGGACCACACCGGCATGGCCCTTTGCCAAATCAGCGGTGCGGCAGGCGTGTACACCGGAACATTGGAACTGGAAGCCATGCGCCAATACCGCCGGCAATTGCCGTTTCTGGAAGATGCCGATGCGTTTCAGATCAGTACCCGCGGACTTTAGATACCACATGAGTCATCCCGAATTTTTCAAGCGTGTTCAGAGAACTGTGTCAGCCCGTTCAGAGCAAATTTAACACAGACAAACGCAGACTTCGGCACAGACAAACACAGAGTGTAACTTATTTAAAATCAAACTTCTGTGTTTGTCTGTGCCGAAGTCTGCGTTTGTCTGTGTTAAAAAATATCTCTCGGTAGGTTTGACACAGTTCTCTGAACACTCCCAATTTTGCAAGGAAACAAGGACATCGGAAAAACATGCGCCGGCATTGGGAGCAAAAACATCCCGCCCAATACGCGCCGGATATCTCGAAAAATGGGCGATTCAACTGTTTTCAAAATTCGGGATGACTCATGTTTGAAGCCAAAAAAACTTGCATTTCCCGCATTTTTTTGAACAACTTTGCCGCCCTTTTCCTTTCAAAAAAAGCCCGCCGTAATCCCGGCGGGCTTTTTTTTCCCAACAATAATCTGATACAATATGGAAAATTTAGAAAAAGAACCCACCGCCCACGAGAGCACCCCGCACGAAAATGGCGTGAAGGTCCCCGCAAAAATGAAAAAATGGAAGCACCTCCGGGGCGAAAATGCCTGGACGATGTTCAAGGTGATGGCCGAGTTTGTGGAAGGATTTGAAGTACTCAACCGCGTAGGCCCCTGCATCTCCATTTTTGGCTCTGCCCGCACCAAACCCGGTACATTTTACTACGACCTGGCCACCAAAGTGGCGTCCCGTCTCTCCGAAGAAGGTTACGGCATCATCACCGGCGGCGGACCCGGCATCATGGAAGCCGGCAACAAAGGCGCCTGGATGAAAAGCGGCACCTCCGTGGGCCTCAATATTGACCTCCCTTTCGAACAAAGCCACAACCCTTTCATCGCTCCGGCACTGAATATCAAGCACCGCTATTTCTTTGTGCGCAAGGTCATGTTCGTCAAATACGCCCAGGGCTTCGTGGTCATGCCCGGTGGTTTCGGTACACTGGACGAACTGTTCGAGGTGCTTACCCTGGTCCAAACCAAGACGATCACCCCCGTCCCCGTCGTACTCATGGGTACCGAATTCTGGACTGGCCTGAAAGACTGGATCGTGGAGGTCATGCTCAACCGCCACCACAATATTGGCCAAACAGACCTCAACCTGCTCCACATTACCGACGACCCGGAAGAGGTGGTGCGGGTTATCAATGAATTTTACGCCCGGGATGCGGAGCAACTTTCGCCAAATTTCGATTTGTAGAAATTACCGCAACACCGTCACGTCTCCCTTCCGGAATTTCCGCTCCTCCTCGCCGCCGCCGCACAGCACTTCCAACAACCACACATACACGTCGGAGGGCGCGGGTTCGCCAAATGTGGTGCCATCCCAGGCCGCAGTTGGTCCGGTAGCTTCATATACTTTTTGCCCCCACCGGTTGTAAATCGTCAGCCGGGCCACCACCTCCACGCCCTCAAAAGGCACAACCGTGAAGGTGTCGTTCACCCCGTCGCCGTCGGGCGTGAACGCATTGGGCACGCGGATACGCGCCGGGTCGCAGGGCGGAAAAGCAATCAGCCGATATACTATCGTGTCCGGACAATCGTCGCCGGTGCGCACAAACAACGTGTAAGTCATGGTGTCCATCGGTGGCGTAGCCGTCGGGCTGGGACAGGTCGTGCAACTCAGACCGTCGGCAGGTACCCACAGATAACTCGCGTACCCGCCGGGGCCGGGCAGCACCACGGAAGTTCCCGACAAAAAGTAAATCGTATCGGCTTCCTCTGGCAAATCAGGTATCGAAAAATCACTGATCACCACACAGTGCGTGCTGTCACAACCGAGGCTCGAGGTGAACGTCCGGCAATATGTGCCCGCCTCCGTCACCGGTTCGCCAAACACCAGAACCGGATCGGGCGCACAACGGGAAATATTTTCCTGCGTGTGCGGTGTCACTTCCACCGTCAGGAATACCAGGCTGTCGCACCCATCTGCATTGGGCAAAAGTTGCGTGTAAAGCCCCGGCACGTCGGTTGGTGTGCCGAAAACATCCACAGGCGTGCCTTCACAGGTGCGTAATTTGCCCAGGTCGGTGGTATCGGGGAAAAAGACGGCAATCGAAACGGAATCCTGCAGCAAACACCCGGCTGCATTGGTAGCCGTCACGTAATAGGTAGCACTTTGCGCAGGTTGCAAGGTTTGGGTGGCCGATCCGGCGTTGGTGATGCCCGGCCCGGCCCATTGCCACGATACCGCCGCAGAGGTTTCCAAAACCACACTTTGGCCCTGGCAAATTGCCGCATTCCCGGCAAGCAGTGCTGGCGGTTCGTTTACTTGAATGGAAAAAATATGCGTCACGGTGCAGGTTGGACCCGCATCCGTCAGAGTCAGGGCGTACAACCCCGGGGCGGGCGGCAGGAAATCGAATTGCGGACAATCGGTACATGGCGGGGCGGTAGTTCCCGTCCACGTGTACGCGTGCCCGACCACCGGCCCTCCGGGCAAACCAACTGTCGTGCCGGCGCCAAGGCACAGACTTTCGGGCGTGTAGGTCACGGCCTCCGCTTGCAGCGGGAAAACGACGGTTTCGCAGGCACAGTTTTCACCGGCAGGAATGACCACCAGCAGGTTGCACAGATCGAGCGGATTGGCGGACTGAAGCAACAAACTGAGTGTTTCCCCGGCCGCAAGATTTTTTTCAGGAAAATCAGTCAGCACTACCGTGTCGGCAGCCGAAAGCTGGCCATTGCCGTCCACGTCGCGCACAATTTGCAGGACCGACAACAGCGCGGACAAGGAGCCTGTGTTCGTCACTAGAACGGAAAACGCCCCCGCCCCTGCTCCGGAAATACTACCCGTGGCGCTGGTGATGGTCAGGCCGGGAATGTGTGGGGGCAAGGGCAGCAGACTTTCCCCTGTAGCTACATAAATGGTGCAAAAGTCATTGATCGTCGGGCAAAACGCCGCGCTGCGCTGGCGAGCCTGAACGCGCACGAGTGCGCCGTCGCAGTTCGCCATGTCGCCGGACAGCACTTTGAAACTGAACTGTACGATCGTATTGGCAGGCAAGGCCACCGGCAGCGCCCAGCGCAGCACCTCACCCGATACTTGCGGACCGCCGGGCAGGGCATTGCTCCCCGGCAGATAAGAGCCGGGCACGTAGGTATAGCCGGGCGGCACGCTCACATACACGCTATCGCCGGGCAGGGCCGAGCCGGAGAGTAGCAGGCTGACCGACAGGGTGCGTTCGGCGTTGCACGGCACGGGGCCGCCGACGGGTTCGTTCACATTGACTTGCACCGAATACGTGGGCGTGACACCCTCCACGATAATCGGGTCACTGGCTTTGCGCAGGCTATTGGTGGGCTTGCCACAATACCACTCGGCTCGCGCGCCGAAGATCAATTGGGCATTGGATACCACACCGCACTCGGCCACCACTCGGAACCGGATACGGAGGCTGTTTTGCGAAACAAGGTTGACGCCCGGCAGGCCCGCAGTATCCAACAAGGTTTGCAGGGTCGCGAGGTTCCATTCGAGCAAGCCGTTGCCGACATCCGTTGGGTCGGGGATAGGCTCGAAGGCACTGCCCGCCGGGTAGGCCATTTCGCAGGAGCCGGCCAGAAGTTGCAGGCCCGGCGGCAGCTCAATGTTTATGAAAGGTTTGTAGGCCCGCCCGAGGTCGGCGTTTGACAGTTCCAACACAAAATAGTCGGACGTGTCGCACAGGGGTACGCTGACAGGAAGACCAACAAGTTCGAGTTCGATCTCCGGTTTTCTGGGGCGAAACAGCAATTCAAGCGTGTCTTTTCCGCAGGAAACGGCGCCCGGCTGGAGGTAGGGCGCGCAGTCCCAGCCATAAATAAGAAGCAGGCGCTGCGGGTCGCAGGAGGTATTGGTGGCGGAAATACGCAAGTTGTTCTGGCCAAGCGGGGGCAGGTTGCCAAGTTGAAAAATACCGCCGGTGGGCGTGAGCACCGTACCTGTATTGAGTACGGTGATGGTCGCGTTGGTAAGGCCGCCTTCGGGATTTACGAGCTGAATCCAGTAGTTGGGCGCCGTGGCGGGCGCGAAGTTTCGGAGGAGAACATTTGCCGAAACGCTGTCTGACGGAAAATCCAGCGCCAGCTCGGTTGTTGTGATGGTATCGCGTGGCAGGTTGCTGTAAAAGCCGATTTTGTTTTCAAAAACGCGCGTGAACGGGTTGGGCATGGACATACACCCCGGAAATGTCATCGTGACCCACGCGGCAGACGAGTCCGGATTGATGAATGTACAGTTCGGCTCGAACAGCAGGCGGGTGCGCAACCCGTACCCCTCGTCAATCGGTTCCAGGTACGCCGGGGAAAAATCAACATGCACCATAGAGTCGGGCACCAGCGAAAAGGGTAGCGGCACATTCTGCAAGAGCGGAATGTTTTTCTGCATATTTAAAAACAGCAGGGTTGCCGACTGCGGCACCAGGCCCGGGGGCCACATAATCAGGTCGTAATTGGACACAACCGATAGCGGGCGCACCTCATAGGGGAACATATTTTCACGGGCAATTCGGATATCGTAGGAAAAAGGAGTGACCTGCTGGGAGGTCTCGCAGGGCCGAATCCCGAACGTGGCCACGTTGAATGAATCCCGGTAACCGGAATACTGCATCATCAGGGTGTCGTAATGGCGATAGTTGTAGTCACTGTATCCGGCATTGGCATTGTAGCCCATCTCGAAGTTGATGAGGGGCGGAGAACTCGCTTTGCTGCTCGGGGTGTAGTTGAAGCCCAGTTTCAGGTCAACCCGCAACGCCACCGAGTCTCCGGCCCGCAGGATGAAATCCGGTGGCAAACAACCCTGCGCCCGCAGGGAATCCATGCGCAAGTAAAACGGATAGTTGGCTGTCGTGAGTTCGTCTATGACCTGAGTAGGTTTGGTATTGACCACCGCCACCTGCCCATACCGACTACCCAGCGGAAATACCGTCGAGACCGGGCAGGAATACGTGGTATTGGCACTGGAATCCCACACCGTGAGTACAGCTTCCGCGACTTGCAGCATATCCAGATTGGTAAAAACAAACCGCGCTGCATCCGTCTGGCCCGGACCGATACTGAACGTATCGAACACGCCGGCATGGCCGAAATCGCTGGCAATGACCTCCGTAAATACCTGATACAGTAAACTTCGGATCGTGTCGCCACATACAATTTTGCTCGACAGTACATTGCGTATCGTGTCGCCGGGCAAAAAACGATCGCGACGCACCTTGCTCAGGTCCAGCACACCTGCCGGGTCGGCGCGCCGGTCGTCATCATTGTCGGCCAGGTCGTAGTTCAGGCGGTAGGCTTCGTGGCTTTCCCGGATATCCCGGCAAGGGATCGTATCGCCCGGGAAGAAACCGCCGCCCCCCGGCCCCGTTGGATCCACGATATGCGGCGGGCAGAGACATTCCGTTTGTAGCGGAAAAGAATCACAGGCGGTTACAGCGCAGTCCAGATCAATATCCAGGGTTTGCGAAAGCATGGCTGTTGTTTTCGGAAAATAACCGCAGCCTATGCAGGAAACTGGTTCGTATGCAATAAAATCAACGCCGAATACCGGGCTTCCCCCGTCAATCCAGACATACGAGGCGTCGTTTCGGCAAGTGTTTTTCAAACAAAAATTGAATACAAAAAACGAATCGGATATGGGCAGTTCGAAAGCAAGCAGCACCCGATTGATGGGATAATCCGTGACGGTAGGCGTGATCGAAAACGACGCCGGCGCCTTGCCATCCAGCAGGGGCGGGCAGTCGGGCGACCAATCCAAGCCCACAGGGAGGTCTATTTTCATCCACAGATACCCGGTATCGGCTAAAAAACGTAGGGAACTCAGCCGGTACTGGAACGGATATGTTTCGCCATCGCGCAGGCAATCGCCGAGCCCGTAGGTCACCGAGGCGCTGAGATAATCGCCGAGCCGCGCCTCGAACGTCACGGTATCAGCCACCGCGAATCCGCCGGGCGGGCAGGGTTTGTTGTAATAGTAATTGAGCCGTATTTTGGGCAGGAGTTGTATGCAATCGCCCAGGCAATAAAATGCATCGAAGGAAATATCCACGGTATCCGAAGCCGCTATCTCCGGCATAAAGAGCGTGACAAATCCCGACAAGGTATCGCCGCACTCGGCCATGGGAATATCGGTTGTCAGGTTGGCAGACAGCGGCGCGGTTGTGCCGTTTTGGTGCAGTTTAAAGGAATTTTTATCCATGCCCAGGGCCGATGGCGCCTCGGAATTGATCTGGAGAACCAGGTTTGTGGCGGGCGCCGAACCGGTATTCACGATACGCAGGCGCATCTCGTGCGGCAGCTCCGCACAGTGGTCCCAGGGCAAGGCATAATACGTTTCGAAGGTCAGGATTGGTTGAAAAGACGAGGCTTTCACGAGTACATCCGCCAACACGCTATCCCCCTGACAGGGCGGCGCCACTGCCGCGCAACTCCACTCCGCCGCAATACTGGAGCGGGTCGTAAACTCCGGAAAACCGCAGTCAATAATCTCGATTGTCTGCTGGATCAGAAGCGTCTCCCCGAAGTCGAGCAGGGTGTCGCCATTGCCAAACTGGCTGAAAAACGCCCCGTCGAGGTAGGCTTTGTACTGCGTCGTGTCATTCTGTTCCCACACCACGCCGGCCACCGAGATACGGATGCCGCCGGCGTGTGTATCGCGCAAAAACAGGTGCCGCACCGGGCCGAGGCGGGTGTTGCGCACATGCAGGGTGCGGGTAAATACGTCGCCCTTTTCGCCGCTCAGCACGGCATTGTCTACCTGTGTGATGACGAGCAGACTGGTTTGTATCTGGAAATTCGTAGTCGTCAATTGTTCCACCACAGCCCCGGCCCGCACGCGCAGCAAGGCGCTGAACAGTTGGGCAGAGTTGATGGCATCCACCAAACCGCACGTGGCGGATAGTTGTACCCGCACCGTCAGTGGCGTACCAGGCGCCAGATTGGGCAGGGTGAGTACTGGTTTTTCCAGGTTGGAAATATCGGATTCCGAGGCGCCACTCGCGCTGCCGGGCAGATATTCCAGCCCGGCCGGCAATTCGAGTTCCAGCAAGGCGCCCGCTACGGATATCGCAGTATTGTTCTGGATGGTGATGCCAAGCGTATCCGCAGAACACACGACCAACTGGTCAGGTGTTTGGTACGCGATGCTGAGATTTTGGGCAGTCAGCGGGGCAAAAAAAATGCCGAGTAGCACCCCGGCAAAGGCGAGAAAGCATTTGAACATCTTGAGCAGCATGGATTACTGATAAACGAATGTCCAAATGTACGGAGTTAACGCACAGATGCTTCCGCACGGCTACGCTTTGTTTGCGCAATTGCAGACAAAATGCGCGGAATCTACCGTACCGGCGGGATTTATCCCGCCGCCGCGTTGCAAAGGTGGAATTTAACCCGCCGCCGCCAAAAATGAATTATCTGGAACAGCTGGGCTCCAGGTACAAGAGCTAAGGTTTACTTCGGGAAATCCAGGATGAAGTTTCGGTTGTACAGCATCATCACCAGGGCAATGAAAAAGAAGAGGCCCATGAAAATGTAGAGGAGGCAGTAGCCTTTGCCGCGGGAGTTGGAAATATTTGCCATGCTATCGAACGAGTTGAGGAAATGTCAAAAAGAACGGCAAAAATAAAAAGAGCCGGGCAAGTAGGTACCGTTCCTTGCTTTTTTATCCCGGGTATCCCAAGATTGTCCGGGATGGTGTGCAGGAATTAGCAAAAAAGATACCCGGAACCAACTGCCAATAGCCGACAGCACAGCGCACGAGGCTTGGCAAAAATGAACTACCTTTGCACGCCCGATACCGCCTTGGCCCAAACAAACAACAGCGCAGGCATCGCCCTCCAGCCGGTATCGGAACGCAGCTATGACGAACGTAATCCAATTGTTGCCCGAAAACGTCGCCAACCAGATCGCTGCGGGGGAAGTGGTGCAACGCCCTTCGTCCGTGGTGAAGGAGTTGATGGAAAACGCGATAGATGCCGGGGCCAGTCAAATAAAACTCATCCTCCGCGATGCCGGCAAAACACTCATCCAGGTTGTGGACGACGGCTGCGGCATGTCGGAAACCGACGCCCGCATGTGCTTCGAGCGCCATGCTACCTCCAAAATACGCGAAGCCCGGGACCTGTTCGAAATCAAGACCATGGGCTTCCGGGGCGAGGCGATGGCCTCCATCGCCGCCGTAGCACAGGTGGAAATGCGCACCTGCCGCGCCGTGGACGAACTCGGCACGCGGGTACTCGTGGAAGATTCCACCATAAAAACCCACGAGCCTTGCCAGGCCCCCGTGGGCACCAGCATCTCGGTCAAAAACCTGTTTTTCAATGTTCCGGCCCGTCGCAATTTCCTGAAAAGCGACCCCGTGGAGATGCGCCACATCCTCGATGAATTCCAGCGCATCGCTGTCGCACATCCCGATCTGTTTTTTTCGATGCACCAGAACGATCAGGAAACATTTCACCTGCCGCCGGGCAACCTGCGGCAACGCATCGTCAAGATTTTTGGCGAAGCCGCCAACAAAAAACTGGTGCCGGTACACGAAGAGACGGACATTCTTAAAATCAGCGGCTTTGTTGGCAAGCCCGACTATTTCAAAAAATCCCGCGGCGAGCAGTTGTTTTTTGTCAACAAACGCTTCATCAAAAGCAGCTACCTGCACCACGCCGTCGTCGGCGCTTTTGAAGAAATGTTGCCGCCGGATACCTACCCGCTGTACGTCCTGTTTTTGGAAATAGCACCTGGTCGCATTGACATCAACGTGCACCCGACCAAACAAGAAATCAAGTTTGACGACGAAAAACTGGTTTACAACTACCTGAAAGTCACGGTTCGGCACGCCCTCGGCGCATACAGTATCACCCCTACGCTCGACTTCGAACAGGAACCCGCGTTTCAGGCCACCCCTACCCCGTCGCCGTCGCTGCGGTCCGAAGGACAACGCTCCGGCGCCGTACGCGACTACACACCCAAGAATCCGGACCACCTGGCCGACCAAAACCTGCGCAATTGGCAGCGGCTGTACGAAGGCCTCGACCTGCTGGACTCCAAGGCTTCCGCCAACCAAGATACCGGGCAAACACACTCTATCATGCCCTCGGATGCTACAGCCTACGCGTCGCAGGGAACATTCGACGTGCGCTCCAGCGACGAGCCAAACGCCCTGGACGATGAGAGCGGCTCTTTTTCCAAAGGACAAAAAGAGCCGTACCAAATTCACGGACAGTATATCGTCAGCCAGATCAAGTCGGGTTTTCTGCTGATTGACCAGCAGGCTGCCAGCGAGCGCATTTTGTTTGAGCGTTATCTGGAAGCCTTGCGGCAACAGCCTGTGGCTACCCAACAAGCACTTTTTCCGAAAAATATTGAACTGCCACCCGCCGACGCGACCCTGTTACGCGCCATCCTCCCGGAGGTGAACCGCCTGGGATTTGATATTGCCGAGTTTGGCGGCGACGCATTTATCATACACGGTACCCCTTCGGACATGGGTGCAGGCCAAACCGAGGAGCTGTTGCTCGAACGGCTGCTGACCCAGTACAAAAACAACCTCGATCTGGAGCTCGGCACCCAGGAAAACCTTGCCCGTGCCATGGCCCGCAGCGCAGCGCTCAAACGCGGCCAACCACTCGGCGCCACCGAAATGCAGGACTTGATTGACCAGCTCTTCGCCTGCGCTTCCCCATACCGAAGCCCTACCGGACGTACCTGCTTCATTACGTTCGAGCTGGACGAGCTGCAACGGCGATTTTCTACCTAACGTAACCCTGCAACTCAACCGCTAACCTTTCCCCTTCAACCTGCTCAACCCTCTTCACCGCTCACCATGTCTTACTTTCAGTTCTCCCAGCCGTTTACCGGCGTTGTACGGCACCTGATTATTATAAATGTTCTGGTGTTCATCGGTTCGTATGCGATTTTGGGCAGCGAAACATGGAGCTACACCGACCGCGAGTACACGAATCTGGGGCGTTTGTTTTTGGCTGTTTATCTCCCCGGCTCGGAGCATTTCAGACCGTTCCAGATCGTGACGCACATGTTTATGCACGGCGATTTGGGGCACCTGGCGTTCAACATGCTGTCGCTCTTTTTCTTCGGGCCGATGGTAGAAATGGCTTGGGGGCACAAGCGTTTTTTGTTCTACTATCTGTTCTGCGGCTTTGGGGCGCTGGTTTTGCACCTGGGCGTGCAGTGGTGGGAACTGGAGCAGGCCGGCATTGATCCGCGCAGTTGGGACGGCGCCATGCTGGGCGCTTCCGGCGCCATTTTCGGTATTTTTGTGGCTTTTGCATATTTATTCCCCAACCAGATCATCCGACTTATGTTTCCACCAATAGCCATGAAAGCCAAGTATTTTGTCTTGATCATGGCCGCGTTGGAGTTGTTTTACGGCGTTCGCGGCTATTCCACCGGCGTGGCACACTACGCCCACCTCGGCGGAGCCTTGTTCGGGTTTATATTAATTATGATTTGGTATAAAGGAAGGTTTCGATAAAGAGGTTGAGATTAAAGTTGAGAGGGTTGAGATTAAAGTTGAGAGGGTTGAGAGGATCAAAAATGTGTCAGAGACCCTGGTCAAGAGCGTGTTCAAAAACTGTGTCACGCTGCTTTTTCAACCTTGAAACGCCGCGCGTTGGGGCTTTTGACCCCGCGCCAACCGTTTGACTACCTGGCACTAATGTACAAGGTCAAAAGACACGCACTCGACCCTAAGTTAATTTACGACGGGACATCCCCCCAAAACCTTTTCTCAACCTCCTCAACCATCTCAACTTTAATCTCACCCCCCTAAACCATCTCAACTTATTCTCAACCATCTCAACTTTAATCTCACCCCCCCTACACCATCTCAACTATCTCAACCAAAATAAATGGCGCTATTCCAATCAATCTGGGACGACATCCGGCATACTTTTCGGATCGGGAACATGGTGACGCGGTTGGTCATCGTGAACTTCGGGATATTTATCCTGGTCAATGTCGTTTACCTTTTTCTCCTGATCTTCAAGGGCGCCGAGGCCGCACCGGATATCTTGCAGGAAGGCCTGCACTGGCTGTGTATGCCTGCCTCGGGGCGCACGCTGTTGTTCCAGCTTTGGTCGCCGTTCACGCACTTCTTTTTGCATGAAAACTTCTGGCACGTCCTGAACAACATCATCTTCCTGTACCTGTTCGGCGTGATTGTGGGCGATCTGGTGGGCGACCGGCGGGTGTTGCCGATCTATATCCTGGGCGGACTTGCCGGCGGGTTCGCTTTTATGGCCTCGGCTCAGTTTATGCCGTATATCGGCTCGTATGCGCTCGGCGCTTCCGGCGCGGTGATGGCTCTGGGCGGTGCGGCGCTTATCATGGCGCCCGACTACCGCGTGCGGCTGTTTTTGCTGGGCGACGTGAAGGTGAAGTATATCGTACTTGTATTGCTCTTGTTCGACCTCATTGGTGTTGCCAACAAATATAACTCCGGCGGACACCTGGCCCACCTCGGCGGTTTTGCTATGGGCTGCCTGTTCGTGTACCGCCTGCGCGACGGTCACGATCTCGCCGAGCCGGTGAATCGCGTGCTGGATTATGTGACGAACGGGCTTACGGGCCGCAGGTCGGTGGGCGCAAGTCCCAAACGCAAGACACAAAAAGCGGCTTCCGCCCCCTTCACTGCCACTCGGGGCGGGCGAGCACCGCAAGACGAGCCGTCGTACCAACAACGCCTGGATACCATTCTGGATAAAATAAAAGACAGCGGCTACGAGAGCCTCTCTGCCGAGGAAAAAGAATTTTTGTACAACGCCAGCAAGAAATAAAGGCGCGTCGAGCCATGCGGTACCTGCTAAAACATTCCGTCAAAATCCTGAGCGCTGCGGTCATCGTGGGCACTTTCTTGTCGTACCTGTCGCCGTACATCAACCCGAATCTGTTTCGCTGGGCGGCGTTTTTTGGCACCGCTTTTCCGTGGTTTCTGATGGCCAATGTTGTCTTGCTTGGAGTGTGGGCCTTTCGGCTCAACCGCTTTGCCGTGTACCACCTCGGCATGCTGGTGTTTGGCTGGCAGCACGTTACGGCGTTTATCGGGCTGAATATCAGTCAAAATGTAGCTCCCGAAAGCGCTATCACCGTGGCCACGCATAACCTCGGCGGGCTGTTTCGGGGCATCAACCTGGAAGACGACGAGTGGGCAGGCATTTTCACCAATTATGTGCAGTTTTTGAAGGACAATGGCGACCCCGGAATCCTGTGCGTGCAGGAGACGGGCCGCAAATTTTTCAAAGCCCTTGGCCCCAAACTCGGCCTCCCGCACACGTTCGAGCTGAACCGCTCCGGCACCGCCATCCTGAGCCGCTATCCGGTACTTCGCGGCGGCCAATTGCCCTTTGGGCAAAAAGAAAACACCTCCATCTGGGCGGATGTGCGGATCGGTAAACACACCGTGCGCGTGTACAACGTACACCTCCAGTCCAACAAAGTCACCTACGAAACCGAGCGTGTTATCGAAGATTCCAACCTGAAAGAAGAGGAAACCTGGCGCGGAATTTCCCGCGTGCTGCGCAAAGTCGGCGGCGCAACCAGCGTCCGCGCCGGCCAGGCTGCCACGTTGCGGGACCTTATTGCGGCCAGCCCCTACCCGGTTATCCTGTGCGGCGACTTCAACGACACGCCCAATTCCTTCGTGTATGACTGCCTGGCAACAGCCCTCAACGATTCCTTCCGCGAGAAGGGCTTCGGTATCGGCACCACCTTCGCCGGCGCGATTCCGTTCCTCCGCATTGACTACATCCTCACCGACCCCACCCTGAAAGTATATGACTGCCGGGTGCCGCGCAACCCGATTTCGGATCATTATCCCGTGGTAACGGTGCTGGGGTTTTGAGGAAAGGAGCCTATGTTTGATCCGTCTGCTTCCCTAACACTAGTACCGCCATACTCCGCAAATCATCCACCAGTACCGTTTTGAAGGGCTCCAGCAAGCATAATTGGTGCTGCAGGAGCAGGGTTTCGAGCGCCGGCTTCGTCAGCAAAAAACGGTCGGTGCCGTCGGGCATACGGAAGCGGCCATTGCCCAGGGGCAACATTTTATCCGCCAGGCCCACATCGGTAGCTACGCGAATAAAGAGTGATCCGCCGGGTTTCAATACGCGGGTCAACTCGCCGAACATCTGTTGGAAATGCCCCTCGTTTTCGGCAAAATGCAGGACTGCACAGCAAATAATGTGGTTGAAAAAAGCACTCGGAAACGGCAAGGATTCCACCGGGGCTACCTGAAAATGGTGGTCGGGAAGCCCGGGATAGTTTTGTGTCAACGCCTCCACGGCGGCAAAATCGCGGTCGGTGCCAAACACCCGGAAGCCCTGCTGCACAAACCAGTGCAGGTTGCGGCCCGCGCCGGCGCCGGCGTCGAGAATGGTTTGGGGCGGCGCATAGCGGTTTTTCAGAATTTGGTCGAGCAGGTAAATATCGGTGTTGCCGAGGAGGTGGGTGAGTGGGTGCATGTGTTGCTTTTGGGTGAAATGTTCGGGCAGGGGTGCTATATGTGCCAGGCAAACGTGGTGCGCCTAAATCATGGCATCCTCCCGGGACGGCTGGAGTAGTTTCGCAACCATTTCGACAACGTTATCCAGCGCCTTTTTATCCGGGTTCATTTTTCCCACTACCCGCAGACCGCTGATACTGCTGAATACAAACTGCGCCAAGGCCCGGGCATCCTGTGTCGTGGTGATCGCACCGGATTGTTGGCCCTGCCGGATGAGCTGTTCCAGGGCATCCTCGATGTCGCGCCGGTCGTCGGTCACGATACGGGCGATCTCCGGATCCTGATTGACGAGTTCCATCGCAGTATTTATCATAAAACAGCCCTTGTGCGCGGAGTCGGAAAGAGTAGCCTTGGCGGTCCTGTTCAGGAGCGATTTGATCTTGTCCATGGGGCTGCCCGGCCCCTGCAGGAGGTGGGCCATGGCCTGTGCCTGATCGGCGCGATAGCGCTGCAGTGCCTTGACGAACAAGGTGTGTTTGTCGCCGTAGGTACCGTACAGGCTGGCGCGGTTGATGCGGAGGGTATCCACTACATCCTGAATGGAAGTGGCGTGATACCCCTGCCGCCAGAATAATTCCACCGCCTTGTCAAGTACTTGTTCTTCGTTGAATGCTTTGGTTCGTGCCATGTTATTGAACGGTTGAGGGGAGTGAGATGGGTTGAGGGGGTTGAGAGGGTTGAGAAAAGACAAACAGAGTTGCCGCCGGATCCGGGTGCAAATCTACATTGGCAGAACAAACATTCCAAAAGCAGGGGGCGGAACCCATAGCTTGTGGCGGCCAGATATTTGAGTATTTCACCACTTTTGGGCCATGCGTTACTGTACTTACGTCAACAATCTCACTTCGCACCCAGTTGGCCATCACTCCCGCTGCACCACCACCCGCCACACCAATTCTTCTGAGCTACCGGATACCCACACGCGTACCTGGTACATCCCGTTGGCGAACCGGCTGAGATCCAAACGCTCCAGCCCCGATGCCCCACCCGATACCTGGCGTTCGAGCACGGACTGCCCGAGGCTGTTTTGTACCAAAATGGATACGGGTTGTCCAGCATAACTGCCCAGGCTGATATACACGACACCGGTTGTAGGGTTGGGGAACAAGGCTAAGCCCGTTTCTGCCGGCTTGGCTGGTGGTTCTTGGCGGTCGGGGGCAGCCATGATGGCCGGGCTGCCGGGACGACACGCAGAACCCGGCAAAAACAGCAGATTGGCCGTAGGATTGGAGGCAACACTGCCATCGAGATAGCGCAGCACCTCGAAACCGGTGCCGTCGGGATGCAGACGGAACAAGGTGCCATAGCCCGCGCCACCTTGTGACGCTGCCCCATATAGGTAGCCGTCGCCACCGGAGACCAGGCCCGCTTGTACCGTGGAGCCGTCAGTTCCGTCGAAGGCATGGAGAATTTCAAAATCGGTACCGTCGGGTAGCACGCGGTACACACTGCCGCTACCCGATACGACTCCGCCATATTGTGTGGTGCCGTATAAATAGCCGTCGCCGAGTAAAAATACCTTGGCCCAAGGCTGAAACCCGTTGTCTATAGCATTGTTAAAATAATGCACCACGCTGAAACCCGTCCCGTCCGGGTGCAGGCGGTAGAGGATTCCGTAACCAGAGCCGCCGCCGGAACCGCCGTAGTTGGTGGTACCGTACACATAGCCGTCGTCGCCAAAAGTAACACTGGAGGCAGGGTAAAAGCCCTGTGTACGATTAAACTGATGGAGCACCTGAAAACCGGTTCCATCTGGATGTAACCGGTACACCGTACCGTAATTCAACCCTCCTCCCCATGTAGTTCCGTAGAGAAATCCATCGCCACCGGAAGTCAGTTTTGAACCGGGATATGCGCCATCTGTACGGTTAAATTGTTTTAGCACCTGATAGCCCGTACCATCGGGCAACAACCGGTACACCACCCCATAACCCGCACCGCCCGCGGCTGCAGTGCCATACAGGTAGCCGTCGCCACCCGGTAGTAACCCGGAATACGGGTTGACACCACTGGTTGATGCAAAGCTGTATAGCATGTCGAAATTGCTGCCATCGGGTTGAATTCGGTACACACTACCGGCCCCGTTCATGCCACCGGAAGTTGTAGTTCCATACAAAAACCCATCGCCCTCCCAAGCCAACTCTCCTTTGGGGCTGTTGCCGGTAGGGTTGGTATTGAACCCATACACAACTTCGAAATCTGTACCGTCCGGCAATACCCGGAAAACAGAACCGACTCCCGGGTCAGCATTATCATTTAAGGTTCCGTACAGAAGCCCATCTGCGCCTGTAATTAAGGCTCCATAAGCCCATTGACCCTCCTGGTTATAGTCAAACGAGCGTATGATGCTGAAGTCGGTTCCATCCGGAAGCAATCGGAAAAGCGTGCCCCCGGTCAAACCACCGCCGTTTGCAGTCGTACTGTAGAAATAGCCATCGCCGCCCTCCAGCAGCGCGCTGCCAGGTTCGAAGCCGTCGGTCGCAAAGTTGGAAACATGAAAGTCATGCAGCAACTGAAACCCGGTACCGTCGGGATTGAGCCGGAAAATCGTGCCGCCGGCCATACCGCCGCCGCCGCCATTGGTGGTTGAGCCATAAATCCGACCATCACTGCCTTTTGTCAATCTTGAACGCGGTGTGGCTCCGTCCAGGTTGTAGTCAAATTGGTGCAACAGTTCGAACACTGTCCCATCCAGCGAAATGCGGAATATGGTGCCATAGTTATTACTTCCTCCATACAGATTCGTACCGTAAAGGAATCCGTCGCCACCAAGGAGCAGGCTTCCTAATGGGTAAAAACCAACTTGACCGGGATCGGCAAGGTCATTGGAAAATGATTTTAAAACCTGAAAGTCGGTTCCATCCGGAAGCAGGCGATAAATGGTGCCGCCGTATCCGGGGCCACCATCGTAGGCAGCGCCATACAGGTATCCGTCGCCGCCGTCTGTTACCCCTGCATAGAGCGTGGCGCCCTCTGTGAGGGGGTCGCTGAACGTGTGCAGGACGGAAAAATCTGTGCCGTCGGGTTGTATCCGGAATATGACACTATTATTCGTACCGCTCACGGTAGTGCCATACAGGTATCCATCGCTTCGTATCGTCAGGCCTGCATAGGGCGACGTTCCGTCAGAACCGGAGAACAAGTGCAGCCGCTCGAAATTACTACCATCGGGTAACACGCGAAACAAACCACCGTGTCCATTACCCCCATCTGCATACGTGGTGCCGTAGAGGTAGCCGTCGCTGTGTTGAACGACCCCGGCATAAGGCGCCAGCAACGGTGCTTGAAAATGATGTAACTGCGAAAATTGGGTTCCGTCGGGGCTGAATGCGAAAATCGAACCCGATTCAGGTCCAAGGCCGGTGCCGAAAAACTGCGGGCCACCCGGAATCACCGTGACCGTAGCCGTGCATTCGCCTATCCGGCCAAATACATCCGTAACCGTCAAAGTGACCGGTTGAGCGCCGAGGTCGTTGCAATCGAACATATTCGGGCTGACACTCATACCCTGTAAACCACAGGCTGCTGTGCTCCCATTATCCACATCACTTTCTTCTAAAGTTGCTTCGCCCGACAAATCCAGCGTCACCGTAATATCCCGGCATTCAGCCATGGGCTTTGGGCACGCCGGGCAATTGGGGCTGGGGATGTACAATACGCCCCCCTGGCAGTTGAGGCCGTCGGAATCATTGTGATTGTACACAATTGTATAACCGGTACCGTCCTTGGCAATACTATAAACTCCCCCGGCCCCGAGTCCGCCGAAGAACGTGGTCGTGCCATACAGCAGGCCATCCTGCCCTTCCGTTAGCCGCCCGCGGGGCTGGCCGCCATCTGATTCGGCAAATGTATGCAGTACGGTAAAGCCGGAACCATCTCGCTCCAGTCGGTACACCACGCCGAAGTTGTCGATACTGCCCCCTTGTTCGGCAGCGCCGTACAGTAAGCCGTCGCTGCCCTCAATCAGCCCGGCGATTGGTTTCTTCCCGTCCGTAGTACCGGTGAACGCATGTAATACCGTGTACCCTGTTCCGTTTTTGGCGATCCGGAAAACTACGCCCGCATTATCGGGGCCGCCGGAGGTGGCAGTACCGTATAAAAGGCCATCGCTGCCTTCGATCGGACTGCCCCAGGGCGAATTACCGGTTGCGGAAACAAAACTGTGCAAAACACTAAATCCCGTTCCGTCTTTCGCCACCCGGAACAAAACGCCGACGCCATTGGCCCCGCCGGTCTCGGTATTTCCGTACAAAAACCCGTCACTGCCTTCGACGACTCCGGCATATACCTTCCCGCCATCTGTGCCGGCGAAGACGTGGAGCACACTAAAGCCGGTACCGTCTTTCGCTACGCGGAAAACAACACCGTTATTCGATGCGCTGGTTTTGTACGTGGTACCGTACAGAAATCCGTCGCTACCCTCAATCACCCCGGCCCGGGGTTGACTTCCGAGAATACCGTCGAAGGCGTGCAAAACGGCGAAACCACTACCGTCCTGCGCTATTCTGAATACAACGCCATGGCCAGTCCCCCCTTCGGAAGCGGTGCCGTATACGAAGTCGTCGCTACCAAGCGTCAGATCGCTATACGGAAGCAGGCCCGTTGGGCCGTCGAAAGTGTGCGTGCGTTCAAACCCGGTTCCATCGGCATTCACCGTATACAGCCTGCCCTGGGCAGGGCCAAAAGATGCGCCGAGCAACCTGGCCGGGATGTCTTTTACCGTCACTATGGCCGAGCAGGTGGCGACCATGCCATTCGAGCCGGTTACGGTCAGCACAACGGTGTTATCGCCCTTGTTGTCGCAGTTAAACATATCCGGGCTGACGGAGAGGCTCATGGTGCCGCAGTTGAAAAAACTGCCGCCGTCTACGTCTTCCGGTAGAAGTTGGTACTCGCCGTCGGGGTTGAGTTCCACGGTAATGTCTCTGCAAAAAGCTGACACCTCTTCCGGAATGACGCTTACGCGTAGTGGTTTTTCGGCAGTACAACCACCGGGTGCGGTCGCCAGCACATAGTAGTAATAGGTTTCCGGCGGCGACACCGTCGTTCCCGGCAATTCGTTGGCCGGCGTAGCGGGCGAGTCGCTGTGGTAAGTTAGTGTTGCACCGGTGTTGTTGGCGTCGGTTATAGTGATAGTCGTCAGATCGAGGCTTTGGCCGACGCAGATTTCCGGGAACCAGGTGACCGACAAGTTGGGCTTTGGCAACACCGTCACCGTTGCCGGCAGCGCAGCGGTGCAGCCCCCGACACCCGTGACGGTCACCGTATAGGTTTGTGTAGCCGCTGGGCTTACGGTGATGGAGGCGGTGGTGGCAGTGGTTGACCACAGATAACTTCCGCCGCCGGAAGCGGTCAATGTCGTGCTTTGCCCCTGGCAAAGGCTGGTTGTTCCGGTAATGGCAACGGTTGGTGTCGGCGTCACGGTTACGGTGGCAGAGGCGGTTCGGGTGCAGCCGTTTCCATAAGTGACGGTGATGGTGTAGGTGGTGGTGGCCACGGGAGAAACGGAAATGCCGGCCGTGGTGGCTGTGGTGGACCATTGGTACGACGACCCGGCAGAACAGGTCAGTGTTGCGCTGCCGCCTGCACAAATGGTGCTTGCTCCGGTAATCGTTGCCGGTGGCGCCTGGTACACAATCACGGATTTTGAAGCCGACGCCGTACACCCGGCGCCATTGGTAACCGTGACACGGTATGTGGTAGTAGCCGTTGGCGCCGCCGTGATGGTGGACGTGGTTGCACCGCCGGGTGACCAGACGTACGTGCCGCCACCGCCGGCAGCCAGAATCGTGCTGGAACCATTACAAATCGGTGACGTGCCGGAAATGGTGGCAATCGGCAAGGCATTCACCTGAACCGTTGCTGAAGCCGTTGTGCTGCATCCAAAATTATTGGTCACCGTCACCCGGTAGATCGTGGTCACCAGCGGCGCCACAGTGATACCCGGAGTCATCGCGCCATTTGACCATTTATAAAAATTTCCGCTTGTTACAAAAAGTGTGGTGCTTTTGCCCTTGCAGAGCGATAGGTTTCCCTGGATCGTCGCTGTCGGTACCGGATTGACCACCACGGTTTTCGATGCGCTGCTGGTGCAGCCGTTGGAATGCGTGACCGTGACGGAATAGGTGGTAGTCGCGGTGGGCATTTTTACAATAGTGGACCCGGTTTCGCCGGTGGACCACACCCGGCTGCTGCCGCTGGAGCAGCTAAGTATGGCGTTCTGGCCCGAGCAGATGGCCGACGGCCCCTGAATGACCGGTGTGGGCGCGGATTTCAGGGAAACCGTAACTGTTTTTGTATTGGTACAGCCGCGGCTGTTTGTCACCGTAACGGTGTAGATCGTTTGCGCAGATGGCGAGACGATTATGGACGCCGTATTCGCGCCGGTGGACCACAGATAACTCACGCCGCCCGACGCCACCAACGTCTCGCTTGTTCCGGGGCAAATGGATTTAGGGTTTGACCCGGCGATGGTGGCGGTGGGCTTGGCATTGACGATTATCGTGACCGATTTTTGGTCGGTACAGCCGTTTGCGCTGGTTACGGTAACTGAATAGGTGGTCGTTGAGGTGGGTGTTATGGTTATAGAGGGATTGGTCTGAAAGTTTGACCATTTGTAGGTGCCGCCGCCGGAAGCCGTCAACGTCGTGCTTTGCCCCTGGCAAATCGTCAGGTTGCCGGAAATGCCGGCTACCGGCGCGGGCAATACCGTGATGGTTTTCGATACGGTATTGGTGCATCCATTCGAGTTGGTTACACTCACCGTATAGGTTGTTGTGGTGAGCGGCGTGACTTGTATGGCGGCGGTGGTTCCTCCGGTAGACCACAAATAGGTGCCGCCGCCGGAAGCCGTGAGCGTAGCGGATTTTCCAGCGCAAAGGGTAGTAGTTGTAGCTGAGATGGAGGCAGTAGCAGGCAATACCTGAAAGATCGCTCCGTAGTTGTACACGAGTGGCGCGCCGTTTTTTTGAATATAGAACTGATAACTCCCGGGCGCAAGGCCGGGCGGTATCGTCCAGGAGTACGATCCGGTATTTGAAGTGTTTGCAGAAACAACTGCGACACTCTGGTTGAGGGTCGTATTGGAAAAAATTATCCGAACATCCCATCCGGGGCAACCACCGCTCCAGGTAATATTTACCACATCGCAGGGACGAACAGAAGGTATACTGTAAGTAAAATTCAGAGACAGGTTGGTGTTGTCCACAAGGCCGTCGCAGTTGTTGTCTAGGCCGTCGCAGATTTCGAGTTTGTAGCCGTTGTACAATGTGGTTCCCGGGCAGGAAGCGACCACCGCACCCGATATACTAAATGCCATGTTGCCGCCCGGACTGGTTTCATCGAATGTAGTACCCACCAGCACATACTGCACCCCGGCGGACAGGCTGACTTGATTGATCAAAGAAGCGGCAGTACCCAGCGTCGGGTGGTCGTTGTTGGATGCCGGCAGGTTTACGCCGGGCGTTGCCGGATCGAAGGGGGAAGTGTACAGGTACAAATACCCGTCGAAGCCGCTCCAGTCTGCCTGGATATTGTACAGGCCCGTGGCCGGCACGGTAAACGTGTACTGGTCGTAGTAATGGTTGGTGCCGGTTCCACTTGGCGCATCGAAAACAGGAGAGCAGGTCGTTGTTTTCCCCGTTGTGTTACAAAATACCGGGACGGTCGTAAACGAACCCATGTAGTTGGGGCCCGACACAAACCCGTTGGAACAATCTTCAAAAACCCACACATCGTATTTGGTGCCGGGTGTCAGCCCCGAAACGGAAAGCGGGAAGGCTGGTGCACACGTCAAGGCTGTACCCGTACCCGGCGTCGGGCTGCCGGACGGGTGCGGCAACACCCAGTATTCCATCTTGACCAAGCAACTGCCACCGGGTGTCCACTGCAGGGTAGCGCCGGTGGTGGCGATGTTCGTGACGGTCAGATTGCTCGGGTTGGGGCATTCGGGTGGTTCTTTTAGTGACCAAGTGAGCGTGAAATTGCCCTGAGAATTATAAACTCCATCCTGAACCCAGTACACTGTTTGAGC
Source organism: Saprospiraceae bacterium (assembly GCA_041741155.1). Classification (GTDB taxonomy): domain Bacteria; phylum Bacteroidota; class Bacteroidia; order Chitinophagales; family Saprospiraceae; genus M3007. The sequence continues at coordinate 47,192 of JBGSKO010000062.1, forward strand.
GATGCCGGTATTGTTTTGCCAAATCTCCGGTTGTGTATAGTTGATTCTGCATGCAATCTGTGTTCCTCCGGGACATGTCGCACCATAGCCCAAACGGTACATGTGATTGCTATAATTGGCTGTTTGACTAATTTCAAGTTTGTAATTGGGAGGCACGACAATTTTAAAAAACTGATCAGGGGAGACCTCTCCGCAACTTGCGAAATCATGACTCATTAGCATCGTGCTGCCCGAATAGGGGCTGGTGAGCAGGGTCAGGTCAATGACATTGGCGCAGACTTCTCCGGGGAAAAACTTGACAGGGCCGGCGTTGGCGCTGTAATCACCAATCCCGCAAACCCTTCGAATGTATATGTCGTAACTCACTACCGGATTCAACCCGGTCACCGCAATAGGAGAACTCGTGCCGGGCACAAGTGTGCCGCCAACTCCGGGGCTTGCGCCGGTGCCCGGCGTGAAACCGATCGGGCCGTATTCCACCAGAAAACTGCCCGTGCAGGTTAAGCAGGTGAAACTCAGCTCGGCGGAAGTCGGCGAGAGTATGGTTCGGGCTACATTCGTCGGAACACTGCACATAGCCGAAAAAGATCCGAGTTTTACCGGAGCAGCCACGCCGTTGATGCCACAATTTTCACCCACCCATACATCATACGTCGTTCCGGCGGTCAAACCGGTGATGACTATGGGGAACGTCGGGAAACAGCCCAGGCTGATACCCGTCCCGGCGGCAGGTTGTGTGGACGGGCTTGGCAAAACCCAGTACTCCGTACCATTGGAACAGTTACCACCAGGTGTCCAACTCAGATGCGCCGTTGTAGCAGTAGCAACATTTATAACCAGATTGGTGGGTTTGGGGCAACTTGACAAGGCCCAAGTGAGCGTGAAATTGCCCTGAGAATTATAAACTCCATCCTGAACCCAGTACACTGTTTGAGCGATGCTGGTATTGTTTTGCCAAATCTCCGGTTGTGTATAGTTGATTCTGCATGCAATCTGTGTCCCACCGGGACATGTAGCACCATAGCCCAAACGGTACATGTGATTGCTATAATTGGCTGTTTGACTAATTTCTAGTTTGTAATTGGGAGGTACGACAATTTTAAAAAACTGATCGGGGGAGACCTCTCCGCAACTTGCGAAATCATGGCTCATTAGCATCGTGCTGCCCGAATAAGGACTGTTCAGCAGTGCCAGATCAATGGCATTAGCACAGACCTCCCCCTGCAAAAACTTTACAGGCCCGGCATTTGTACTGTATGCCCCGCCTCCACAATCGCGCCGAATGTACATATCGTAACTCACTACCGGATTCAGCCCGGTCACCGCAATCGGCGAACTCGTGCCGGATACGAGTGCGCCGCCAACCCCGGGGCTTGCGCCGGTACCCGGTGTGAAACCAATCGGGCCATATTCCACCAAAAAACTGCCGGTACAGCCCGAACAATCAAAATTCAGGCTGGCAGATGTAGCGGAAACGTACGTGCGGGTCAAATTGGCCGGCGCCACGCAATCGGTAAACGTAATGCTCCAACTATCCAGGGTGCCGATGTTGTTGTCGGCATCGTCGCAGACTTTCAATCGCCAGTCGCCGTTGGCATTGGTGCCGTTGAAATACGTCAGGTTGTGCTGGTGCAGGGTGCCCGTGATACACCCCAGGCTGGTGCACCGACCTTCCGGTTTGTACATGCCGGTAAAGGGCGCCGTGCCCACCGTGACGGACTGCGCCGCATTGGTTTTGATCACCGTATTGGTGTAATTGTCGCCATTCAGGCCGTTTTGCGTGGAGAGTTCCAACACTTTGCCATCGGGAGCCTCCAGATAAATGCGCAGGTCGCCCACCCAGGTGTGGGTGATATTGAAGGTGATGCTTTCAATTTCCTTCGGAACGCCGAGTACGCCGATACCGGCTACGGTGAGTGTACCGACTGCGTAATTGGACGAGCCGCAGGCATTGTCGGCGATCGGAATAGCCGGGTGCCCGGAGTTGAAGGGTTGGGCTAACACAGCGGGACCGGTGCCGAGGAAAACAAGCGCACCAATCCTACACAGGCAGGTTTTCAAATAGCACTGTAGAGCAGACTTCATGGCGAGTACATGAGATTGTTAGGTGGATGGCAAATACGGCAATACCGCCGCACAAGTACTTCGGGAGTAAAGCGGATTAGTGCGAAGCGAGACTAAAACAGGCCCGATTACAGTAGCAGAATGTGCAGGAATTGGAGGGTCGAGTACGTGCGCATGCGCACCGGCGTAAAATTAATGTCACGAAGGTAGAACGCCACTGGAAATTATACACCCGGGATACGGGAAAAGTTAAGAATGCGCTTATTGGTGATGCGAAATATATGGGCAGGGTTACTTCCGAACCATCCAGGAATTTTCCAACCCAGTATCGCGTTTTGCCGAACCAGAAACCCTCCAACCAGAAACCTTCCAACCGGAAACCTTCCAACCAGAAACCTTCCAACCTTTTTTACCTTTGCGCCTATGAACACAGAACGCTCCCTCAAACTTTACAACAGCCTCACCGGCAAAAAGGAAGTTTTCCAGCCCCTGCACGAAGGCCACGTCGGCATGTACGTGTGCGGCCCTACCGTGTACTACGATGTACACCTCGGCAATTGCCGCACCTTCGTCAGTTTCGACATTATGTACCGCTTTCTGCGCCACCTCGGGTATCAGGTGCGCTACGTGCGCAACATCACCGATGTGGGCCACCTTACCGACGATGGCGAAGACCGCATGGCCAAAGGTGCCCGCGTCGCTCAACTCGAACCGATGGAGGTAGCACAGAAATACACCGTGGGGTTCCATGAAATAATGCGCATATTCAACACCCTGCCGCCGAGCATCGAGCCGCGCGCTACAGGGCACATCCCGGAGCAGATCGAAATGGTGCAGGACATCCTCCAGCGCGGCTACGGCTACGAACGCAACGGTTCGGTGTACTTCAATGTGCGCAAATTCGACCAGGAAAACCCAGGCGTGTACGGCCACCTCTCCGGCCGTGTGCTGGACGACCTGCTCGCCGAAAGCCGCGACAACCTCAAGAGTCAGGACGAAAAGAACGACCCTGCCGACTTCGCGATCTGGATGAAAGCCCGCCCGGGCGATATCATGGTGTGGAAAAGCCCCTGGTCGGTGGGTTTCCCCGGCTGGCACCTCGAATGCTCGGCCATGAGTACCAAGTATCTCGGCCCAACCTTCGACATCCACGGCGGTGGCAACGACCTCAAGTTTCCGCACCACGAAAACGAGATCGCTCAAAACCACGGCGCCTGCGGTTGCGCCCCGGCGCGGTTCTGGCTGCACACCAATATGCTGCTGCTCGAAGGCAAAAAAATGAGCAAATCGGAGGGCAACTTCATCACGCCCGTGCAGATGTTCACCGGCGACAGCCCCTTCATCAGCAAGGCATACACCCCTATGGTGTTGCGCTTCTACATGCTCCAGGCGCACTACGGCAGCCAACTCGATATCACCGACGAGGCCCTGCTCGCCGCTGAAAAAGGCTATCGCAAACTGATGGAGACCAACAAGATTCTCCAGAACCTGCCCGCCGATACCACCACATACGACGGCTCCGAAAGCGATACCGACCGCGCTATTCTCGCCCTCATTGAGGATGCCTACTCCGGTATGGACGACGATTTCAATACGGCCATTGCACTGGCAAGCCTGAACGAACTGGGCAGTTACGCCCACAAAATAGCCAACAACCAACTCGACGCCTCCGAGGTATCTCCTTGGGTGCTTGAGCGCCTGAAAACGGTGTTCAATGCCTTCATTTTTGACATCTTCGGCCTGCTGGACGAAAGCGGTACTGCCGGCGACGACGGCACCGTGGATGGCTTGATGACCCTCATCCTCGACATCCGCGCCAACGCCCGCACCCAAAAAGACTGGGGCACCAGCGACAAAATCCGCGACGGCCTCGCCGCCGTGGGTATTGCGGTGAAGGACGGAAAGGAAGGAACGACGTGGGGGAAGGGATGAGTTGAGAGGGTTGAGAGGGTTGAGAGGGTTGAGAAAAAAAAGAGAAATATGGCTTATACCTATGCATTTGAGAAACTAACTGCGTGGCAGATGGCCCGGCAGTTTGCCAAAAATTTGTATTTTGGAACACGGCACTTCCCTAAGGAGGAACTGTTTGGGATCACCTCGCAGATTCGGCGGGCCACCATTTCCATCGCCTGTAATCTTGCTGAAGGTAGCGCGCGCTTTACGGATCGGGAGAAAAGCCGTTTCTATGTGATTGCATACGGCAGTGCCGTAGAAGTTGTTAATTTATTGATAATCAGTTCCGATTTGGAGTTTTTAGATTCGGAACAGTATGCTGCACTCCGAGGAGAAGTTGAAAAATTGACTTTTCAGATAAACAGACTCGTTCAAAGTCACGGAGGCCCCGCCAATATGGGCGACGTCCACGAGCCTGATATGCCATACACCCCAACGGAGTAGCCTCTCAACCCCCTCAACTTTCAACTCAACCCCCTCAACCATTTCTCAACTCCCTCAACAACATGGCAACCAATTTCATTCGCAACAAAAGTTTCTGGATCGTAATGCTGCTCATCGCAGCGTTTGTGCTCCCCTACCTCGGGCGGTTTATGCCCACCCGCACGACAACCTCCACCAACAGCGACCAGCCGGATACTCCGGCCAAGCCCGCCGTGACCGTGAACGTACCCGCTTTTAGCCCCGACTCGGCCTATTATTTTGTCGAAAAACAAGTATCATTCGGGCCCCGCGTACCCGGCACACCCGCACACAAAAAATGCGCAGCCTGGTTAGTCGGCGAATTCACGCGTATGGGCATGACCGTGATAGAGCAAAAATTCACGGCACAGACCTATTTCGGTCCCCGCGAAGCTGTGAACATCATTGCCCAGTACAAACCCGAGTTGACGAACCGCGTGCTGCTCTCCGCGCACTGGGATAGCCGACACATCGGCGACAAAGACAGCAAGGACAAGGACAAGCCCATTCTGGGCGCGGACGACGGCGCCAGCGGTGTAGCGGTGCTGCTCGAAATCGCCCGCATGTTGCAAGCCAACCCGGTTGACCTCGGCGTGGACCTCATCTGCTTCGATGCCGAAGACCTCGGCGACGACCGCGGTCAGGAAGTCGGACAGTCCATCATGGCACAAAGCGCGAACGAGGCCAAAACGCTGTCGTGGTGCCTCGGCTCCCAGCACTGGTCGCGCAACCTGCACAAACCCGGCTATACCGCCCAGTTCGGCATCCTGCTCGACATGGTGGGCGCGCGCGGCGCCATCTTCCCCAGGGAAGGATATTCCGCCCAAAAAGCACCACGCGTTCAGGAGCGCATCTGGAACATCGCCTCCGAACTTGGCTACGGTGGCTTTTTTCCCAATCGCGACGGTGGCTACGTCACCGACGACCACGTCTTCATTATGCGGGGCGCCCGAATCCCCACGGTGGATATCATCAGCATTCCCAACCCGCCCCCCAATTCTTTCGGCGCATACCACCATACCCACAACGACAACATGAGCGTCATTGACCGCAACACCCTCGGCATGGTCGGTCAAATCGTAGCCACGGTGCTCTATCGCAACGGGGCCGGCGTTTTTCTGTAAAAATAAAAGCGCGAAAGCAGGAGGCAAAGGCCCCGTAGGTAAAGGGTCTTTGCTTCCTTGTCTTTTGCCATTATTTTTACTTTTGCCGCATGAAAATTTTCTGCATCGGCCGCAACTACGTTGATCACGCCAAAGAACTCAACAACCCCGTGCCTTCCGAGCCGCTCATTTTTATGAAGCCGCCGACAGCACTTGTGGTAAATAACAAGCCGTTTTACTACCCTGATTTCACCAAAGACTTGCACCACGAGGGCGAAATCGTGTTGCACGTGTGCAAAAACGGTCGTTCCGTGCAACCTGAGTTTGCCTCCCGCTACTACGATGCCGTCGCTTTGGGTATTGATTTTACCGCCCGAGACCTGCAGGACAAACTCAAGCAGAAAGGCCAACCCTGGGAAATTGCCAAGGGTTTTGACCGATCGGCGCCGGTCAGTAAATGGATTCCGTTGGAAGAATTACCCAATCCGCAGGATATCCATTTCCAGCTCAAAAAAAACGGGCAGGTCGTTCAGGACGGACACACCCGCGATCTGATTTTTCCATTTGATACCCTCATCGTACATATTTCCCGTTACTTCACCCTGCAAAAAGGTGACATGATCTTTACGGGAACACCCGCAGGCGTAGGTCCGGTGCAAATCGGAGACGTGCTGGAAGGCACGATTGAGGGCCAGACGATGCTATCCTGCGCGATCAAATAAGTCTTGATTATCAAATTTTTAAATCAATTTTCATTCATGAACAAGCGCTCTGCCATCCTCGCTACCCTGCTCCTTACCATAGCTGCTGTGCTCCCCGCCCAGCCGCCTACCCCGGCGCCTGCTCAGCGCGGATCCGTGCTGATCCTCGGCGCAACGGCGCACCTCGGCAATGGCCAGGCGCTGCCCAATAGCGCCATCGCCTTCGAGGGCGGCAAGCTAACCCTGGTGGCAGACGCGACAACCATCCGCCTGGACCGCACCAAATTTGCCAAAATATTCGATGCCACCGGCAAACACGTCTATCCGGGATTTATCGCTACCAATTCCCGCCTCGGCCTCGTGGAAGTAGAGGCCGTGCGCGCCACCCAGGATTTTGCGGAAATCGGCGCATACAACCCCAACGCCCGGTCTATTATCGCCTACAATACCGACTCCGATATCCAGCCCACCGTGCGCTCCAACGGCGTGTTGCTGGCGCAGGTTGTCCCGACCGGCGGCGTCATCTCCGGTACATCTTCCGTTGTGCAACTCGATGCCTGGAACTGGGAAGATGCCGCCGTACGCACCGACGAAGGTATCCACCTCAACTGGCCCACCCCGCAACCGCGCCGCCGTTTCGGCCCGCCCGGCCGCGCCGCCGGTGAAGAGCCGGAAAATGCCTACGACAAAAACGTGGCAGAAATCCGCCGCTTTTTGAACGAAGCAAAAGCCTACTGCCAAAATGTGGCACCCGAAACTAAAAATCCACGTTTCGAGGCCATGCGCGGCATTTTTGATGGAAAACAAAATCTATACATCCACACCGGCAATGCCCGGACCATGCAGGAATCCGTCCTGTTGTCGGAACAGCTGGGCCTGCGTGTGGTACTGGTCGGCGCCTCCGATGCCTGGCTGATTACCGATTTTTTGCGGGAACACCGTGTGCCCGTTGTCCTCGATCAGACGCAACGCCTGCCCGCCCGGGACGATGAGGATGTGGACCAACCGTTCAAAACACCTGCCGCCCTGCACGCCGCCGGTATCCCGTTCGTACTTGCCGGAGAAGCGGCCTGGCAACAACGCAACCTGCCTTTTCAGGCCGGACAAGCCATCGGCTTCGGGCTGCCCTACGAGGCGGCAGTACAGGCCCTTACGCTCAGCCCGGCAGCCATCATGGGCATCGGCAACACCGCCGGCTCCTTAGAAGTAGGCAAAGACGCCACGCTGTTCGTCAGCGAAGGGGATGCACTCGATATGCGCACCAACCGCGTGACCGCAGCCTTCATTCAGGGCCGCGAGATCAACCTGGACAACAAACAAAAAGTACTGCAACGGCGGTTTGAAGAGAAATACAAGGGTGACAAGAAATGATTGGCCCTGCGTAGTATTAAAAAACGCTATTTGCCAACCCTTTCTGCAATTCATTCGTTGTAAGCGTAATTTTGTTCGCACTTTTGTCGGCCTACTCCGGCAAGAGGTTGATATGTTGAACAATTCCCGCAAGTTAACCGGGAAAAATGTATCACGCTTAACTCATCGCTCATCACTACTTTGCCATGCAACGCGACAACTATAGCCTGCTTATTGAGAAACTTGACGGTTTTATCCGCAAGTTCTACGTCAACCAGCTCCTGCGCGGGGCGCTCTACACCGTAGGCGCTGTGTTGGGCCTGTTTATTCTGCTCAACGTACTCGAGTACTATTTCTACTTCAGCACAGCCGTACGAACCGGTATGCTCTGGGGATTTGTGCTCTTGTCCGGCGCTGCCCTGTACAGCTGGGTAGCCCTGCCGCTGATGCGCTACTTCCACCTCGGCAAGGTCATTAGCCACGAGCAAGCCGCGCAGATCATCGGCGACCACTTCACGAATGTGAAAGATAAACTACTCAATATCTTGCAGTTGAAACAGCAGGCATCGGGTAATAATGCCATCTACGCCGACCTGATCAACGCCTCCATCAACCAAAAAAGCGAGGAAATCAAAATAGTGCCGTTCAAGGCCGCTATTGATTTGCAAAAAAACCGCAAGTACCTGCGCTATGCGTTGCCGCCGGTGTTGCTGCTGCTGTTCCTGTTTTTGGGCGCCCCGAACATCCTGCGCGAAGGCACGATGCGCCTGCTGAACAGCTCAAAAAAGTTTGAAAAACCCGCACCATTCCGTTTCCTGGTCAATACCAACGAACTCAAAGCCGTGCAGTTCTCCGACTTTGTGCTCAATGTATCGGTTGAAGGTCAGGCACTTCCCAACGAACTGTTCGTCGAGATCGGCAATGTGCAGTACCGCCTGAATAAAGAAGATGCCGACAAGTTTTCATACACGTTCTCCAATATCCAAAAAGACGTCGAGTTCCGGCTCTTTGGCGGCGGGGTCGAAAGCGAAGACTATACCCTGCGCGTCGTACGCCGGCCCAACATCCTGTCTTTTGTAGTGAAAGTGAAATTCCCGGAATATATCGGACGCCCCGAAGAGGAACTCTCCAATGTCGGCGACCTCGTGCTGCCGCAGGGCGCCAATATCAACTGGGTATTTAATGCCCAAAACACCGATAACCTGGATATGCGTTTCGGCCAGGATGTAGCTGTGGCCGCCAAGCGCTTCGACGATGAACTTTTTTCGTTCAACCGCCGCGCCCTCAAGGACGAAATCTACCGCATTTATCTCAGCAACGATCAACTCCCCAACGCCGACTCGGTAGCCTATACCGTCACGGTCATCCCCGACCTGCACCCGCAGATTAACGTGCAGGAGTTTAAGGACAGCACCAACACGCGCCAACTCTTCTTCGCCGGCGATGCTTCCGACGATTATGGCCTGCTCAACCTGACCTTCAACTACCAGATCAAAAAAGCAAAAGGGGGACAATTGCCGCTGGCCACTACCAAGATATCCAAGCCATCCGGCAAACAAGTCCAGTACGACTACTCCTGGAACATCCGCGACCTCAGCATCGAACCGGGCGACGAAATCTCGTACTACTTCGAGATTTTTGATAACGACGGTGTCAATGGCAGCAAAAGCGCCCGCACGAATATCATGCAGTGGCGTATGCCCACCCTCGACGAGTACCGCAAGGACCAGGCCCAAACCGCCGAGGAAATCCAGCGCGACCTCGAAAAGGCCCTCAAGGAGAGCGCCAAGATCCAGGAGGAAATGAAAAAACTGCGCAATAAAGTCCTCCAGCAAAAAGAACTCGACTGGAAATCGCGCAAGGAAATGGAGAAACTGCTCGACCGGCAAAAACAGATGCAAAATCAGATTCAGCAGGCCAAGGAGAACTTCGAGGAAAGCAAAAAAATGCAGCAGGACTTCGAGCAGCAGAAAAACGAAGAGCTGCAGGAGAAACAGGAACAACTGGACAAGATGTTCGAGGAAACCGTGTCCGAGGAAATGAAAAAACTCATGGAGGACATCGAAAAGCTGCTCGAAGAACTCAACAAGGATGAGATGCTGGAGCAGATGGAAAAAATGGAGATGTCCAACGAAGACCTCGAAAAACAACTCGACCGCCTGCAGGAACTTTACAAACAGCTCGAAGTAGAAAACATGCTCGAGCAGCAAATTGACAAGCTCGAAGAACTGGCTAAAGAGCAGGAAAAACTCGCCGAGCAAACTGAAGACAGTTCCAAATCTGACGAGGAACTTAAAAAGGAGCAAGATGCCCTCAACAAAAAGATGGAGGACATCAAAAAGCAACATGAGGAAATGCTCCAGAAAAACGAGGAGCTGAAGCGGCCGGAAAAGATCGAGGACAACAAGGAGGACATGCAGGACATCAAGAAGGACATGCAGGACTCCAAGCAGCAGATGGAACAAAACCAAAAGCCGGGGGCCAGCAAACAACAGAAAAAGGCGGCCAACAAAATGAAAAACCTCGCCAACAAAATGCGCCAAAACCGCCAATCCGGCGAAATGGAGCAAATGGAGGAGGATATCGCCATGCTGCGCCAATTGCTCGAAAACCTCATCGGCTTGTCCTTCGACCAGGAAGGCAACATGAAAAACTTTGCATCCACTTCCGTCAATACTCCGCGCTATGTGGAATTGACCCAACAACAATTCAAAATCAAGGACGATTTCTCGATTGTAGAGGATAGCCTGCAGGCATTAGCCAGCCGAAACTTCCAGATCGAAGGGCTAATTACCGAAAAGGTTTCCGACATCAAGGAAGGCCTCAAGTTCAGCATAGACGACCTCGAAGAACGCCAGGTAACCTCCGCCAGCGAGTACCAGCAGCGCACCATGAAAGGCTTCAACGACCTGGCACTCATGCTCTCCGAAGTGATGGACCAGATGCAGCAGCAAATGCAAAGTGGCCAGCCGGGCAGCGGAAGCTGTTCCAAACCCGGTGGCGAAGGCGAAGGGAAAAAAGGCAAAAAAGGGAAGGTGCCCATGGACAAAATCACCAAAGGCCAGGGCGAACTGAACGAACAAATGAAGGGAATGAAGGAGCGCCTGGAAAAAGGAAAAGGTCAAGGCCAGGGCCAGGACGGTATGAGTAAAGAATTTGCCCAAATGGCTGCCCAGCAGGCAGCCCTGCGCAAAGCGCTGCGCGAAATGCAAAAAGGTAAACAGGAGCAAGGCAAAGGAAGCAAAGCACTGGACGAGCTCATGGAGGAAATGGACAAGACCGAAACCGACCTCGTCAACAAACGCCTGACCAATGAAATGATCAAGCGCCAACAGCAAATCCTCACCCGCCTGCTCGAAGAGGAACGCGCCGAACGCGAGCAGGAACAGGACGATCAGCGCCAGGCACAAACAGCCAAACAACAAAATACCAAACTGCCACCCGCACTGGAAGAATACCTCAAAAAACGCCGGGCAGAAGTGGACCTGTTCCGTACCGTATCGCCGGCGCTCAAGCCATACTACAAGCAATTGGTGGAAGAGTATATCAAAGGCGTGGGACAGTAGAAGTTATGAGTTTTGGATATGATGCAAACAAGAAGTCATGCTGTTGAGTCAACGCCTCCCGATTATTTTTGTCTGGAGGAGCTACAAGCATTTCAATCGTTTGAAACACAAGTTTTGGCCGATGTGAACTACTACTTTTGGCTCCATAGTACGCGCGCCGATGCTGCATCCGATCGCTTTTTATATGCCATTGAGCTCATCTTTGAGCAACAGGGCGCATTGCTCCTCAGCTCGGGAGAAGACTCCACGGCGATCCGCATTATTTCCGCCGAAACACTGATACAAACCGCGCGGAACCTGCAAACCCTGCATGGACAGGTATCTGTCCAGCGGGCCAACGCAAGTTCACTCCCGATTTGGGCAACGGCCGTGGCGCAATCGTTACACGCCATACGCCTCTCGCGCAACGAAGACGGTCTGTATTTCAATGATGCCCTGGTATTGGACTTTGGTACACCACAAATATTGCTTCGTCTTAACCCACGGGACGGACTGGAGATTACGCCGTTCCGGTAAGGCACTACCAAGCAGCAAGCCGTACTTTTGCCGCCATCTTTTTAGCGCAAACACAAACACAACTATGAAAAAGATATTTTTCTCGCTTTTCTGGGTCGCTTTGCCGCTGATACTGGCAGCCCAAAACCCCGAGCCGTACGAATTCAAGGAAATCAAACAGCTGGCTGCCACTCCGGTGAAAAGCCAGGACAAAACGGGCACCTGCTGGAGTTTTTCCACCACGTCATTTCTAGAAAGCGAATTACTGCGCATGGGCAAAGGCGAGCATAACCTCTCCGAAATGTTTACCGTTCGGAACGTTTACCGCCAGAAATGCGAAAACTACGTGCGCCGAATGGGTGCCGCCCAACTTGGCGAGGGTGGTCTTGCCCACGACAAACTGAACGCTGTACGTCAGTTCGGTGTCGTACCTGAAAGCATTTACCCGGGACGGAAAAACCCCTCAAAACCCTACAACCACATCCAACTGGAACAGTCGCTGAAAACCTTGTGCGACACATTTATCGCCCAGGCTAAAAAAGGCGCACTTCAAGAGGACTGGATGCGCAAGATTGATCAAGCACTGGATGCCGAATTCGGAACGGTGCCGATTACATTTACATACAACAATATCCAGTTTACGCCGACCTCTTTCCGCGAGTACCTGGGCCTGAACCCCGACGACTATGTGAACATCACCTCGTTTTCGCACCACCCGTTCTGGTCGTATTTTATACTCGAAATCCCCGACAACTTTGCCAACGGACAGTACCTCAATATTCCTCTCAACGACTTCATGCGCTCCCTGAACCACTCCTTGCAGCAAGGTTATACGGTGGAATGGGACGCAGATGTGAGCAACCCCGGATTTTCCTCCTTAAACGGACTGGCTGTGGCGCCGGAAGCCGAGTGGTCGGCTAAATCGAAAGAGCAAATCGCCGGTACATTCCAATATTGGGAGCCAGAAAAACTCGTGACCCAGGACCAGCGGCAACAAGCATTCGACCGCCTGGAAACCCAGGACGACCACCTCATGCACATCGTGGGCATGCTCAACGAGACTCAGGGCGGCCTGTACTACACCGTAAAAAACTCCTGGGGTGAGGTTGCCGGCCGCAAAGGCTACGTGTACGTATCGGATGCATATATGCGCCTGAACACTATTTCGTTCACCATACACAAAAATGCTTTGCCCCGCGACATTCAGAAACGGATGAATATCGAGCCGGTTGTCGAGCAAAAATCCGGAAGCCTCGCACCGGAGGTTCCTCCCGGGGAGGTCCCGCGCCCCGCACGCGAGGGGCTTTCGCCTGCTACCAGATCAAAAATGAACAATCCAAATCTGAAGGTTACGCCGGCCGAACGCTACCCGCTTTCCAAAAAAGTGGAGGCGCCCAAGGAACGATAAGCGCCCGCCCATCATGCGCTACTTCCTCACGTTGGCTTACCGGGGCACCCGTTACGCCGGCTGGCAACGCCAGCCGAATGCTGTCAGTGTACAAGAAATTGTAGAAGGAGCCCTGGGTACCATTCTGCGCCAGCCTATAGAGATCACCGGGTGCGGGCGGACGGATGCCGGTGTCCATGCCCGCTATTATGTGGCTCATTTCGATGCGGAAGGCGCCTTGCCCGCTACCTTTCTGTACAGCCTGAACGGAATTTTGCCCAGCGATATCGCCGTGTATGCCGCAAGACCGGTACACCCGGAAGCACATGCCCGCTACGATGCCTACGAGCGCAGCTACGAATACCATATTGTACTGCGCAAAGATCCCTTTTCGACCGAGACGGCCTGGCTTTTCCCGCAAGGGCGAAAACTGGACATGGGCGCAGCGCGCGCTGTAGCAGCAATACTGCCCCAATACGAAGCCTTTTTTCCGTTTTGTAAAACAGATTCCGGAGTCGGGCATTACCAGTGTGCCCTCTCCGAGGCCCGCTGGGAACGGCACCCGGATACCGAGCGGCTGGTATTCTATATCTCGGCCAACCGATTCCTGCGCGGCATGGTCCGATTGATCGTAGGTGCTTGTATCTCGGCAGGCCAGGGACTGATCAGTGTGGAAGACGTGCGCAAGGCATTGGAAGAACAAAGCCAAATTCCAAAAAGTATGAGTGTGCCGCCGCAAGGGCTGGCACTCACCAGCGTGAAATATCCTTACCTGTAGCGCTACATCCGGGCAATGACAAATTAGAACGGTGTTTGTTTGACCACGCTCACCCGGTCATCTGATGTACGTCATTTGCAACCGGCAACCAGACACGGACTTTTGCTACTCAAACCTCCTGTGTCATGAAAAAGATTCTTGTTCCAACCGACTTCTCCTCCAATTCCAAGTATGCCTTCCGCGTGGCTGCTGCCATCGCGAAAAAAGTAAAGGGTAGTGTGGAGTTGCTTCACACAAATACTGCTGTAGCGTATGCACCGCCACTACCAGACTATTATATGCCCGAGGCGTATGATATGACGGAATATTATGAAAACGCGGCAGAGGAACTGTTCAACCTGAAAAAGGAACTGGTTGACAGTGGAAAATACGATGATGTAAACTTTGAAACAGTGGTGGAAGAGGGCTTCCTGTACGCTACCGTACGCCGTATTGCAGAAGAGGACCGCGCAGATTTGATCATAATGGGCACCAAAGGTGCTACTGGAGCAACCGAGTTTTTTGTCGGATCCAACACTGAAAAAGTCATCCGTACTGCACCCTGTCCGGTATTGGCAGTTCCGGAGAGTTCCGGCGATTTCAAAATAAAAACCGTTGTCTTACCAACCACGCTACACAAGGATCAGGCGCATGTTTTTCAGGTGCTTGCCGAGTGGCAAAAAGATTTCCACTTCGACGTAAAAGTGTTGTACTTGAACAACCCGGCTGGACTCGAATCCAATGCAGAGATCGAACAAGTTGTTAAAACATTTGCTCAAGCGGCAGGTCTGAAAAATGTGACTCCGTTTGTGAGCGGCAATACATTCAATGAAGAAATCAGCATCCTGCAATTTGCAGGCGAGCACCATGCTGACCTGATCGCGATGGGAACACATCAGCGGCAGGGGTTGTCCCACTTGCTCTTCGGCAGTCTGACCGAAGACATGGCCAACCATTCGGACATACCGGTACTGAGCGTACCCATGAAATAGGACATGACAGGGTAGTTTTCCATGCGGCGGCAGTAACCTGGAAAGGCCTGCCGCCGCTCTTTTTGTACCGGCAGAAAAAGCCACAGGTGCGCCGTACCTTTGCCGCCTGCATGACTTTCTCCTCCAGACTCATCGAAAAAGCCGTAGAGGCATTTGCTACGTTGCCGGGCATTGGCCGAAAGACCGCGCTCCGGCTTGTGCTGCACTTATTGAAACAGGACAAAATTGTCACGGAGCAATTTGCGGCAGCCTTGGTAGCCATGCGCGAGGGTATCCGCGAATGTCGAATCTGCCACAACCTCGCAGATGAAGAGGTATGCCAGATATGCGCCGACAACCGCCGCGATCGCTCGCTGGTGTGCGTCGTGGAAAGCATCCGCGACCTCATGGCCATCGAAGATACCGGGCAGTACCGCGGGCTGTATCACGTTTTGGGGGGCATTATTTCACCTATTGAAGGTATCTCCCCAACCGATTTGAATATAGATTCGTTGTTCCAGCGGATGGAGGAAGGCGGCGTCAGGGAAGTAATCATGGCCATCAGCCCAACCATCGAGGGCGAGACTACCGTGTATTATTTGTCCAAAAAACTACAGCCATCCGGCGTTTTGATCAGTGCTATTGCCCGGGGCGTGTCCTTTGGAGGCGATCTGGAATACGCCGACGAACTCACCCTGGGGCGATCCATCGTTGCCCGGGTGCCTTACGCCCGTTGAGCGTAGGCCGTGTAGTTGTATTAGAACTAAAAGATGCGCCGTACATTTGCCCGCAATTTGTGGAGTCTTCAGGAGACCCAAAGCGCACCACTACCCGACGCAGCGAACCTTTCCGAAGGAAAAAAACCCAAGTCCGTAAAATCGAACCTACGCTTCGCCAAAGAAGAAGGCTTAAGTCGTTGTCCGCTTGATTAAGCGAATGTGTAACAATTCATTTTATTTCCGTACATCAGTGGTCTGAAACAGGTTTTGGAGTGAACAATGCTCTTTAGGACTATGTTCTCGGCACAACTTTTCATGACGCCTTAACAGCGTACCTTTTCCTAACACATCGAATAATTACTGGAATGAATAAAGACTTACTGGCACGCACCGACAGCTTTACTGCCCCCGAAGAAACCCGCAGAGCAGGCTTGTACCCATACTTTCGGGTGATCCAGTCCGAACAGGATACAGAGGTAATGATTGATGGCAGACCCGTACTGATGTTCGGCTCGAACTCGTACATGGGCCTCACCAATCACCCCAAAATTAAGGAGGCCGCCAAGGCCGCCACCGACCGCTACGGCACGGGCTGTGCCGGCTCCCGCTTTTTGAACGGCACCCTGAGTATCCACATCGAACTCGAAGAAGCCCTCGCGGACTATTTGCAACGCGAAGCTGTCATTCTGTACAGCACGGGGTTTCAGGCCAACCTTGGCGCCCTGGCGCCATTAGTAAGCCGCCACGATTATGTCTTCATTGACGAGCGTGTGCACGCTTCCATCATTGATGCTTGCCGACTGACGTTCGGCAAAGTCCAGAAGTTTGCCCACAACGATATGGACGACCTGGAGCGTTTGGCCTCCAAATTGCCGTACGATACCCTGAAATTTATCGTCGTGGACGGCATTTTCAGCATGGAGGGTGACATTGCACCGCTGCCGGGTATTGTGGATATCGCGCAGCGCCACAACTGCGTCGTCGTGTGCGACGACGCACATGCCCTCGGCGTCATCGGTAAACAAGGCATTGGTACGGGCTCCCACTATGGTATGAATGATGCCGTGGACATCCAGATCGGCACGTTCAGCAAGTCTATGGCTTCCCTCGGCGGCTTTATTGCCTCCTCCAAATCGGTCATTGAGTTTCTGAAACACACCTCCCGCTCACTTATTTTCAGCGCCAGTATGACGCCCGCGTCTGCCGCGAGTGTACTGGCTGCCATCGAAATTATAAAGGCCGAACCAGAACGTATTGACCACCTGTGGGTCAATACCAACTATGCCATCGCGCGTTTCCGCGACCTGGGTTTCGAAATCGGCCACACCGCCTCGCCCATCATACCGCTGTATGTGCGCGACAACCACAAGACCTTTGCCCTGGCCACTATGGCTTTCAACGAAGGCGTATTTATCAATCCAGTGGTATCGCCCGCCGTACCCAGCGAGGAATCTCTGATCCGTTTCTCCCTCATGGCCACACACTCAATCGCACAAATAGACCGGGCTGTAGACATTTTGTATCGAAATGCCAAACAACTCGGCATCCTGGACCATCAGGTAGATTTGGCAGCAGTTTGAGGGCGGTGCTTTCAGAAAAAGCAAGGCACTCCAGCCGTGACATCGTAGATTTTTGAAAAAAAATGATCTGCCCCACCTGGAACGCATCCATGTCAAGGAATATCGCAGCTTAAACAGTTTAAAAACGAACGCATCATAATGGCTTACCAGCAAGATTTCACATACGTTTCCGGCACCGAACCGCATCGCCATCGCACGAAGGCGATTGTTGCAGCGCATCCTGAAGTGCGCTCATTGATCACTAAAAACCCGATGACGGCACTCGTTATCGTTGCCTGCGTGCTGTTTCAGGTGGTTATGGCGTACTTCCTGCGCGATCAAAGTTGGTGGCTGATTATTGCGCTGGCATGGCTGATCGGTGCATTTCCCTCGCACACACTATTCGTGTGTATCCACGAAGCGGCACACCACCTGATCTTCCGCAAGCGCAGCTGGAACATCTACGCCGGTATTTTTGCCAACCTGCCCACCCTCCTCCCCTCGGCCATTTCCTTTAAAAACTACCACATCAAACACCACGCGTTTCAGGGTGTGCACGAACTGGATGCCGACCTGCCCTCGCATTGGGAAGCCAAACTCATCAACAACTATTTCATTGGCAAAACCTTGTGGCTCCTCTTCTTCCCCATTTTTCAGGCGCTGCGCATTTCGCGTTGCAAGGAAGTGGCTGTGGTAGACCGCTGGGTAATCCTCAACATAACCATACAGCTGGCCTTTGATGTAGCCGTCGTGTACTTCCTCGGCTGGCAAGCCTTTACATACCTGGGCCTTAGCCTGGTATTTTCTATTGGCCTGCACCCGCTGGGCGCCCGCTGGATACAGGAGCACTACCTCGTACTCGACCCCAATCAGGAAACCTACAGCTACTACGGGCGCATGAACCCCATCAATCTGAACGTAGGCTATCACAACGAGCACCACGATATGCCCTCCATCCCGTGGAACAACTTGCCCAAACTCAAGGCACTCGCTCCGGAATTTTACGATAATCTGAAACACCACACCTCTTACACCAAACTGTTTTTTCGCTTTCTGTTCAGCCAGGAAATCGGCCTCTTTTCCCGCATCGTGCGCCGCGAACGCGGTAACGTCACCCTTGCCGACGACTCCACACCCGATGTAACAATACTTGAAAAAGGTTAGAAGGTTTCTGGTTAGAAGGTTTCTGGTCAGGATGCTCGCGCAACCAGGAACCTTCTAACCTTCTAACCAGAAACCTTCTAACCAGAAACCTTCCAACCCAATAAACCAATTAACCAATCAAAATGAAACGCATTCTTATAACGGGCGCCAATGGATTTATCGGAAGCAGCCTTGCGGATCGCGCCCTTGCGCAAGGCTGGGAAGTGACCGCCGCCGTACGATTAACCAGCGATAGAACCTATCTCGCCGATCCTCGAATCCGATTTTTGCATTTGCACTTCGACAATGAATCGGCGCTGCGCCGAGAATTGGAAAAAGCCGGAAGATTTGATTTTGTAGTACACATAGCCGGCGCCACGAAAGCCTTGCAGCGAGAAGACTATTTTAGAATCAACGCCGACTACACCCAGCGATTTGTTGAAATACTGCGCGATGAGGCCCTCAAGCCCCAACGATTTTTGTTCCTCAGCAGCCTCGCGGCCCTGGGACCTGCCAACGGAACCGGACGCGTACATCCACAACAATCGCCGCACCCCGTGACCACCTACGGAGCCAGTAAATTAGCCGCCGAGCGCTACCTCGAAAGCCTCGACAATTTTCCCTGGACGGTACTGCAACCCACCGCTGTTTTCGGTCCGCGCGACAAAGACGTGTTGGAGTTTGTCAAATTGGTCAGCAAGGGGCTGGAAATGTACATCGGTCGGGAGCCGCAGCGTGTCAGTTTTATCTATGTCGAAGACTTGATCGAAATGATGTTGGCGGCCCTCGAAAACGGGCAAACCGGCCGCAAGTACATTGCGACTGATGGGCGGGATTATACCACTGATGACCTTGGAAGTACGACTCGTATAGTATTGCAACGCCGAACGCTGCGGTTGCGCATACCTTTGGGAATTGTGTGGTTACTGGCCGCCACCGCCGAAACCATCGGTAAATGGCAGGGCAAAATGCCACCCCTCAACCGCGAAAAACTGAACGAAATTGGCGGTGCAAACTGGTGGTGCGATACCAATCAAACCTTCGAAGAACTAAAATTTACCCCAAAGCACGACCTGATGTCGGGCATGCAGAAAACCGTGGATTGGTATAAAACGCATGGCTGGATATAACCATTGAATAACATTAACTATCAGATACTGTACGACATGACAAACAAAAAAATAGACATTAAACCTGCCAACGGCAAGCTCGGTATTCTCACGCCCGGCATGGGCGCCGTGTGTACCACATTCATAGCGGGTGTGCTGGCGGCCCGCAAAGGCCTGGCGCTACCCATTGGCTCGCTCACCCAAATGGGTACGATCCGGCTGGGCAAACGCACCGAACCCCGCAACCCCCACATCCACGAATTCGTGCCGCTGGCCGGACTGGACAACCTGGTGTTCGGCGGCTGGGACGTGTACTCCGACAATGTGTACGAGGCTGCCCTGCAAGCCAAAGTACTGGAGCGCGACCTCGTCGAATCCCTCAAATCGGAACTGGAGCAGATCAAGCCCATGAAGGCAGTGTTCGACAAAAACTATGTCCGCAACCTCGACGGGACGCACGTGAAAACCGGCGCTACCAAAATGGACCTGGCCGAACAACTCATGGAGGATATCCGCCGCTTCAAGTCTGAAAACGATTGCGACCGCCTGGTTATGGTCTGGTGCGCATCCACGGAAGCCTATACCGAGATCAGTAACGTACACGAATCGCTGGAAGATTTTGAGGCCGGGCTGCGCAACAACGACGCCCGTATTGCCCCGAGCATGATCTACGCCTACGCTGCGCTGAAAATGAGTGTTCCCTTCGCCAACGGCGCCCCCAACCTTACTTGCGACATCCCGGCTATCGTCGAACTGGCCCACCAATCACGCGTGGCAGTCTGCGGCAAAGACTTCAAAACAGGTCAAACCCTGATGAAAACCATCGTAGCCCCGGGCCTGCACGCCCGCGCACTCGGCGTGCGCGGCTGGTTCTCCAGCAACATTCTCGGCAACCGCGACGGCGCCGTACTCGATGCCCCTGAAAATTTCAAAACCAAAGAGGTCTCCAAGGGAAATGTACTTGACGGCATCTTCGACCCCACGCTCCAACCCGAACTGTACGGCGACATCTACCACAAAATCCGCATCAACTACTACCCTCCGCACGGCGACAACAAAGAAAGCTGGGACAACATTGATATTTTTGGTTGGCTGGGCTATCCCATGCAGATCAAGATCAACTTTCTGTGCCGCGACTCCATCCTCGCTGCGCCGATCGTACTTGACCTGGCACTCTTCCTTGACCTGGCCCAACGCTCCGGCCTGCTCGGCATTCAGGAGTGGCTTTCGTTCTACTTCAAAGCCCCCCAAACAGCGCCCGGCCTGCCGGCTCAACACGATATTTTCAAACAACTAAGCAAACTGGAAAATACCTTGCGCTACCTCATGGGCGAGGAACTCATCACCCACCTCGGCATGGATTATTACGAGGAACTTGAAAAAGAGTATGAGGCGCTTTCTCAAGTTAATGCTTAGAGGCTTTGGCACAGGATTGCTGCCTGTGGCGCCCGGCACCTGGGGCGCCGCGGCAGCAATCCTGCTGGTTTGGCCGTTGGCTATCTGGACGCCCGCCCTGCTGAACCTCGAACTCTGCATACTGATCGTGGCGTTCCTCTGGATCGGAGTCATCGGCTCCGATCAGATGCAAACGGAATGGGGCAAAGACCCCAGCCAAACAGTCATTGACGAAATGGTGGGTATGTGGATTGTGCTGCTGGGCATACCCTTTCAATGGCCCTACTGGCTGGCGGCCTTCCTGCTTTTCCGCCTGTTTGACATTTTTAAACCCTTTGGAATACGCCGTTTGGAAAAAATAGAAGGCGGCTGGGGCGTGATGCTCGACGATGTATTGGCCGGCGTGTACGCCAACATGCTCCTGCAGGGATACTGGCTTTTAGACAAGTAACATGGCGCGTTCATCTTTTCAAATATTAGGCAAATACGGGCTTAGTTCGCTCGGAGCCACTTCGGTGGACTTCGCCGTATTCCACCTTGTTATAACCTGGCTGCTCATGCCGGCAGTGCCGGCCACCGTCGCAGGGCGCTGCGCGGGCATGGTAGTCGCATTTTGGATGCAGCGATATTGGGTTTTTCGGCACACCCATGCAACGAATTGGTGGAAGATGCGCGTCAAATACGGCAGCGGTGTCATTTTGGGTATGGGCCTGAACGTTAGCGGCGTTTGGTTGTTACACGACGTCTTTGGGTGGTTACCATGGCCCGCTCGTATTGCATCGGCCATTGCAGGCTGGTTCTTGTTGTTTTGGTTTAATCGCTATGTTGTATTTCATCCTGCAGCAGACAAGCAGCCCTCCAATTCTCGTATTTGAAGCTATACCCTTCCGGAAGGTATCGCGCCGTATCTGAAAAAAGTACCCATGCAAGCATTTCTGCGGCTACTTCTGGCTGCAACACTACCCTTCTTTGCGCTGCCGGATGTCTCCGGCCAACGGCTCACGTCTGTCCGGGGGCAAGTCCTGGATGCTGCCACCAATGACCCCTTGCCGTATGTGAGCGTCCAGCTGGAAGGCTCCAACCTGGGTACCCGAACCGACATCGAAGGCAATTTTTTTCTGGAAACAACGGCTCCGGGCATGACCGGCATCAAAGTCGTGTGTGTCGGCTATGCCCCCCAAACGATTCCTATTCAAGCCGGGCAGGCAAACAAACTGACGGTGCTGATGCAAGAAGCCAATGTGGGCTTGAAAGAGGTGACGGTGCGCGTGGAAAAATACCGAAACAGAGATAACCCCGCCGTGGCGCTCATCCGCAAAGCCATTGAAAACAAAGACAAAAACCGGCAGGAGGGCCTAGAGTTCTACCAGTATGAAAAGTACGAGAAAGTCGGTTTTGCCCTGAACAACGTTTCCGAAAAGACCAAAAACAACCTGCTTTTTCGCCGTTTCAAATTTATTTTTGAAAACGCCGACACCAACAAGGTCAACGACAAGGTAAGCTTGCTGCTTTTCCTCCGGGAAAGCCTCTCCGACGTGTACTTCCGAAATACCCCCTCCACCAAACGCGAATATGTGCGCGGCGAACGCAATGTGGTGTTCAAGGATATTTTCGACCTGCAGGGCATCTCCTATTTCGTCAACAGCCTGTACATGGACGTCAACTTTTACAACAATGCCGTTGACCTCCTGACCATGCAGTTTACCAGTCCGCTAAGTCCCATTTCTCCGAATATTTACCGCTTTTACATTCAGGATACCGTACCCATAAACGGCACCCCCTGCGCCCACCTGTACTTTGCGCCCCGCAATAAAACCGACCTCGCGTTCATGGGCCACCTGTGGATCGCGCTGGATTCCACGTATGCCCTTCGGAAAATTGAGGCCGGTATCCCGCGGGACATCAACCTCAACTGGGTCAACGAACTGCAGATCAGCCAGGCATACGACTGGGTGGGCACATCTACTTCGGACCGCGGACTGATCCTCACGAAAGACGAAATTTTTATGGACTTCGGGCTTTTACGGGGCGACAGTACCCGGTCGTTGCTGGGCAATAAAACCACCTCGTACCGCAATTACACCGTCAATCAGCCCTTGCCCGACAGCCTGTTCAGCACGCCCCTGGCTATCCTGCGCAATGCCGACGCCGATGCGCGCGACTCCGTGTTTTGGATCCAGGGCCGGCACCTTTCACTCACCCGCAGCGAAAAAGGACTGGAACAAACCCTCGACAGCCTGCATCGAAACCGTTCGTTTCGCCGCATCGTCGGCGGCCTGAAATTTTTGTTTGAGGGCTATTCCTCCGTCGGCGGTGTTGATATCGGCCCTGTCAATACCTTTTACAGTTTCAACCAGGTGGAAGGCCTTCGGCTGCGCTTTGGCGGACGCACCAACTACAGGTTTAGCCGGCGCTTTATGCTGGAAGGCTATGCCGCGTATGGCCTGAACGACGAACGCTGGAAAGGCTTTGGCGCCATTCGCTACTCCTTTGGCGAGGAGAAAGTGCGCTTGTTTCCCATAAACCAGGTGCGCCTTTGGTACCAAAACGATATTGAGATACCGGGCCAGGCCCTCCAGTTTGTGAACGAGGACAACTTCCTGCTGTCGTTCAAACGCGGGCTGAACAATCGTATGATTTACAAGACCACGCTGGGGCTTGATTACCTGAAAGAATACCGCACGGGTATTTCTTACGCCATTTCGATAAAAAATATCCGCCAAAATCCAGCAGGCGCACTGCTGTTCGACTATTCAGATCAGGGCGAAACGCGCTACAAAACAGACCTGACCACCACCGAGATCGGGCTGATGCTGCGGTATGCTCCCAACGAAAAATTCTACGACGGCGCTACCTACAGAACCCCCGTCCTGACCAAATACCCCATTTTCGAACTGATGTACGATGCCGGCGTGAAAGGCCTGATGAAGGGCGAATACACCTATCACAGCCTCCGACTCAAGGTGCGCAAAGCATTCTTTCTCTCACCCATTGGTTGGGGTATCGGCGTGGTGGAAGCCGGGCGCGTTTTCGGTCAGGCGCCCTATCCCCTGCTGATGATACACCGGGCCAACCAGTCTTACTCGTATCAGCTGGAGTCCTACAACCTGATGAACTTCCTGGAGTTTATCAGCGACCAGTACGTGTCCGTCAATTATTTTCACAACTTTGGCGGTGTGTTCCTCGGCCGTGTTCCGTTGTTGAAAAAATTAAAATGGCGGGAAGTCTTGTCTATCAAAGCCTTATGGGGAAATATCGGCACAGACAATCGCCCCGACGACACCAATAGTCTGCTGAATTTTCCGGTTCTCGACGACGGTACGCCCATGTCGTACACCCTGGAGCGGAAGCCGTATCTGGAAGGTAGCGTGGGCATAGCGAATATTTTTCGAGTGGTACGGGTGGACGTGGTTCGCCGGTTCACCTACACGGAACACCCGTATGTATCCAAAATCGGGATACGGGTGCGGATAAAAATGGAATTTTGAATTAAGTAAACGAACGAACCATGGCAAATTTTTTGAAAGACGTTGGTCAACCGCTGGTCTATAAAGTCATCCAGCCGCTCATCGAGTTGTTGGCACGGGCGGGAGTAACCCCCAATGCCGTGACGGCTGTTGGCTTTGTACTCAACATTGGCGCCACGGTGATCTTTGTTTATGGAACCAATACTGCCCGGGGCGATCTGGAGTATGTGGCCTGGGCCGGTAGTGTCATCCTGTTTGCGGGGCTTTTCGATATGATAGACGGGCGTCTCGCTCGGGTCAGCAAGCAGGAAAGCAGCTTTGGCGCCCTGTTCGATTCCGTATTCGACCGGTACAGCGAGCTCGTCATGTTTCTGGGAATATGCTACTACCTGGTAGCCCAACAGTATTTTCTGAGTTCGCTGTTTGCCTTTTTGGCCATGATCGGCTCCATCATGGTCAGTTATGTGCGCGCACGCGCCGAGGGCCTGGGAGTAGAGTGCAAGGGCGGGCTGATGCAACGCCCGGAGCGGGTATTGCTGGTAGGTATATCGGCTATCGTATGTGGTTTTGTGCAGTGTAGCTTTGAGGACTTCCGGTACGTCTTACCCGGCACAGATTTTCCGTACTTTGAAAACATAACAATTTTTACGTTTCCTATTTTTGTCATGGCCATTCTGACCAACTGGACGGCCATTCAACGCTTGCGCGAATCAAAAACAGCATTAGATATTTTAGATAAAAAAAAGAACATCGATTAATTATGTCCCGCCTTAGTCTATTTTTTACTACGCTCTTATTTGTAATCGGATTCGCCACCTCGGGTTTGGCCCAAAGCAGTTTCCCTAATCCGCCGCTTACCCCCCAGCGCCTGTTCTATGTGCAACGCACCGGAAATACCAACACGATCGTGTATGATGCCAACACGCTGAACAACGGAAAAACCTTCCATACAAAACAGCCCATCAACGTGTACTGGCTGCGATACGACGAGCAGGGACAGGTTGCGCCCCTGAACTATTTGCAACGCACGATGGCCTACGGCGTGACCGTAAATCCAACAGAACGGTCGGATGAATTTGAGTTCCACGTCGTGTCCTATCCCAAGCGCAAGCTGCGACTGGTACTCGATCCGGGTGGACGGCCGCACGCCATTATGACCATCAACAACCAGCCAGTTTGGCTGAATCGCGTCTTTGTGAAAATTGAAGGCATGAAAATTGGCATCATTCCCAATGTCAAATACGTAGAACTGTTTGGTACCGACCCGAAAACAGGCAAAGGTGTTTATGAAAAATTTGTTCCATGATAAACCATAACCCACTCCAAATGAGGCAACGCGCCTTCTTTTTTGCAGGTACCCTGGCCTACTTCGCCTGGTTCCACTTTTTTGTGGGACTGCGCCTGGAACACACGTTTTTTTATGTGCTGATCGTCGGGCTGTACATGGCCCGGCCCGACACAAAGCGGTTTGTGATCGCTTTTTCGGCATTTATCGCGTACTGGCTCATCTACGACTCCATGCGGGTATTGCCCAACTACGAGGTAAACCCCATCCATATCGAGGAACCGTATCTTCTGGAACTGCAAATGTTCGGCACGGCAGGCCCCGACCTTCAGCCGATTTCTCCGAACGAGTACTTTCGCGACCACGGAAGCCCCGAACTTGATGTGATTTCCGGGCTGTTTTACCTCGGCTGGGTACCGATTCCCCTCTTATTTGCTTTTTGGCTGTATCGCACAAGAAAACCGCTTTTTGTACGCTTCTCGTACGCCTTTTTGTTTACCAATATCCTGGGCTTCATCATTTACTACCTGTATCCAGCGGCGCCGCCCTGGTACATTGAGCAGCATGGATTTGAGGTAAAACACGGCACACCGGGCAATGCTGCCGGCTTGCTCAACTTCGATGCGCACCTGGGGATCAACCTTTTCGCCGGCATGTACCAGAAAAACGCCAACGTGTTTGCCGCAATCCCGTCCCTGCACGCCGCCTACCCGGTGCTGTGTTTTTTGTACGGGCGCCGGATGCGGAGTTGGTCGCTTGATATCCTGTTTTTGGTGTTTGTGTCCGGGATATGGTTCGCCGCCGTTTATACTCGCCACCATTACATCATTGACGTCCTGGCCGGCGGAGCGACAGCCGTGGTCGGCTATGCACTTTTTGAGTTCCTGGCCGAACGAAAACCCGTGAAGACCTGGCTGAACGCACTACTCCAGCGGATATAGTATTTTCCAGCAAGAGCGCCGTAACTTCGCCGCCCAATAAGCATATTCCCGGATCATGAAACAAACCACCATCATCGCTCCTGCTTCCGTCGAGGGAGTAGGATTGCACACCGGCAAAGCCGTCACACTCACGTTCAAGCCGGCGCCCGCCAACCACGGCTACCGGTTCCAGCGGGTGGACCTGCCTGACCAGCCCGTCGTGCCCGCCGATGTCAAGTTTGTGGTTTCGACCAACCGCGGCACGACCCTGCGCAGCGGAGAAGCACAGGTCGCCACCGTCGAACACGTCCTTTCCGCCCTAACAGGTTTGGGCATAGACAACGTGTTGATGGAAATAAACGGCCCCGAGATGCCCATCATGGACGGCACGTCCATGCCGTTTGTGCGCGCACTGAATGCTGCCGGGCAAGTGGAGCTGGATACCGAACGCGAGTATTTTGTTATTACCGAACCAATTTCCTACAAAGACGAAGTGCTGGGTATCGAACTGCTGGCCTTGCCGGCCGATTCGTATGAAGCCACGGTGATGATTGATTTCAACTCCAAGGTGCTCGGACAACAGTTTGCCGCCCTGAATAATCTGGCGGATTATACCACAGAAATCGCCCCCTGCCGCACGTTCGTTTTTGTGCACGAATTGGAAAAATTGCTCCAGATGGGCCTCATCAAAGGTGGCGATATGGACAATGCCATCGTCATCGTTGATCGAAAAATGGATCAGGACGAGCTCGACGCCCTGGCCCAAAAAATGGGCAAACAATCCATAAAAGTGGATTCCGAGGGGGTGCTGAACACGGTTAAACTACATTTTCAGAACGAACCGGCCCGGCACAAACTGCTCGACGTGATCGGCGACCTCGCACTGATCGGCAAACCGATTCGGGGCAAGATCGTGGCCACCAAACCCGGACACACCGCAAATGTCGAGTTTGCCAAAATCCTGAAAAAAAATCTGACCGAAAAACGCCGCCTGTTCGGCATTCCGAAATACGACCCGGACAAAGAGCCACTGTACGATGTGATCGGCATCAGCAAGATGTTGCCGCACCGCTTCCCGTTTTTGTTGGTGGACAAAATCATCGAACTCTCCGAAACGCACGTGGTTGGCATCAAAAATGTCACCATGAATGAACAGTTATTTCAGGGACACTTCCCCGACAACCCGATCTTCCCCGGCGTGTTGCAAATCGAGGCAATGGCTCAGACCGGCGGCATATTAGCCCTGAGTACCGTGCAGGACCCCGGCAACTGGGATACCTATTTTTTGAAAATCGAAAACACCAAGTTTAAGGCGAAAGTCGTCCCAGGCGACACACTGATCCTTAAAATGGAACTCCTCGAACCCGTCCGTCGCGGTATTGTACACATGCAGGGCACTGCGTATGTGGGCAGCAAACTCGTATCGGAAGGAGAACTGACTGCGCAAATTGTCCGCCGGAACAAGGACGCTGGTGCTAATGGGGTTTGAGTTTTTTTAACCGGAAGAAGGGAGACGGCGCGAATCACCTGCGTGGCGCAACGCCTCCATCTGTCAAACACAGCGAGTACATGAGCTACGAAAACGGCTTACGCGTTATTGACCCAAAGGCAAAAATTGGAAATAACGTCTCCATAGGGCCTTTTACCTTCATAGAGGGCGATGTTGTCATTGGCGACAACTGCTGGATCGGCAACAACGTGACCATCCTCAACGGCGCCCGCATCGGCAACAACTGCAAGATTTTTCCTGGAGCCGTCGTCAGTGCCATTCCGCAGGACCTGAAATATAAGGGCGAACAAACGACCATCGAAATCGGCAACAACGTCATTATCCGCGAATGTTGCACCCTCAACCGGGGCACGGACGAGGCCGGCCGCACCGTCATTGGCGACAACTGCCTGCTCATGGCGTATGTGCACGTTGCGCACGATTGCTTCGTCGGAAACAACTGTATCCTCGCCAATAACGTGACCCTCGCCGGGCATATCGAGATAGCCGACTACGCCCGACTCGGAGGGTTGGTGGCCGTCCACCAGTTTGTACGCATCGGCGGACATGTCATGATCAGTGGTGGATCGCTGGTACGCAAAGACGTGCCACCGTACATCATCGCCGCCCGCGAACCCCTCTCCTACGTCGGAATCAATCGCGTTGGACTGCACCGCGCCCGGTTTTCGCGGGAAGACACCCACCATATCGAAGATATCTACCGCGTCCTTTTCGTACGCGGCCTGAGCACCAAAAAAGCCCTGCAACGCATCGAAGAAGAAATCGCCCCCTCCCAATACCGCGATGAAATTGTCGGCTTCGTCCAGAAAGCCACTCGTGGCCTGATGAAGGGTTTCCGCACCAGCAACAACCATGGCGGTCGTGGACAAGAATCCGCACCGGACTAACCCTCCAGCCGCAACACACCTCCCCCTTTTTCGCTTTTGTTCCGTGCTTTTTGCACACGAAACCAACCACCGCTTTGACCATCCAGCTCTCCGACGCCGGCAAACGCTTCCGATTCGATTGGATCTTCCGCAAACTGCACTACCGCTTCGAGACGGGCGAACGCTATGCCCTCCTCGGCCCGAACGGATCCGGCAAGTCCACGCTGATGAAAGTGCTGTCCGGTCATTTATCCCTGTCTAAAGGCAAGATCGTTTTTGAGGAAAATGGCAAGGCACTGGACCCCGACGTCGTATATCGGCGGGTGAGCTATGCAGCTCCGTACATCGAACTGATCGAGGAATTTACCCTGGAAGAGGCCATCCAGTTCCATGCCCGCCTGAGACCGCTGTTGCCGGCATTTACCCCCGAAAGCTTGTACGAACTGCTTGAGCTGCCGCGCGCGCGCAGCAAGGCGTTGCGTTTTTTTTCCTCCGGCATGAAACAGCGCGTCAAACTCGCGCTGGCGATCTGCACCGACGCCCCGGTGCTGTTGCTCGACGAGCCGACGACCAACCTGGACGTGCAAACCGTGCGCTGGTTCAAACAACTCGTGGAAACACACGCCGGCGACCGGCTGCTCGTCGTAGCCTCCAACGACCCCGGGGATCTGGAACTTTGCCGGGAACAGATCAATATCCTGGATTATAAGCAGTGATGAGCGATGTATGCAACGAATTGCGCATATCGCCAACGTACAGTGGTTTTTAACAACATCTTCTGGTAAAAGACAAGGTTGACACCTCAACTTCCTGCACCTTCTCAATCGCTCTCAACGGACTCTAACTATCTTCGCGGTATGAGAAAACTGACCATTGCCACATTGGCCCTGCTGCTGAGCGCACCTACCGGATTTTCCCAAAAACTGGAGCACTTCGACGTGCTGCTGTTCGCATTGAACCGAAAACCCGACAGTGTGTGGTACCCGTTTGCGCCGCGCTTCCTCACCGCATACAACTCCGGCGGCTACAACAACCAGCCGCAGTTTGTTTCGCCGCACGAAATTTACCTCACCGTACAACTACCGGCAGATACCACCCAAACGGAAATCTACGCCCTCAACCTGCTGCTGAACACCACCACCCGCGTGACGGCGACGACCACCCCGGAGTACTCGCCCACGCCCATGCCCGGCGGCAAACGGTTTTCCGCCGTACGGGTGGAGGTCAACGGCGACCAACGGCTCTGGTCCTATCCGCTGGATCGCTCCGACAACGGCCGACCCATCCTGCCCGCGATCACCAACGTAGGCTACCACTGCTGGCTGCGCGACACCCTGCTCGCGCTTTTTCTGGTGGGCGAAAATGAAAAACCGCACGCGCTCGCCATCGTCGGTACCGGCCAACAACAGCCCCAGCGCATCGCCTCCAGTATCGGACGCGCCCTGCAAAAACTTCCCGACGGACGCCTGGCATTCGTGCAAAAAGCCACCGAGCAAACCTGGTACATTAAGGCCTACGACCCCGCGAAAAAAACTACCGATATCCTGGTAAAAACGCCGCCCGGCTGTGAAGACTTTGCTGTTCTGTCCGATGGCACGCTCATCGCCGGAAACGGCAGCAAGTTGCTCCAGTACAAACCGGGCCGCCAGTCCGACTGGATAGAAATCGGCGACCTGAGCCGCTACGGGGTAAAAAAGATCACCCGCGTTGCAGTAGGAGGGGACGGGAAACTGGCGGTAGTGGTGCAGTGATCGCCCCGGGTCTGTGCGCGTACCATTGAATCCAATACCCGCTCCATCACGGCTTATCCGTTTTGACGAGTTTCCCGCTCTTCACCCGCTCCCCGCCGGCCACTACTTCCCAAACGTACAGCCCCGCCGGCAGCCCTGCCGCCTCGATTTCGTTCACGCCCAGCACTAAGCGCTGCTCCAGCACGAGCCGCCCCGCCGCGTCGTATAGCCGAAGAGCCGGGCTGCGCAGGTTGGCGCTGAGCGCCAAGGTGAAGCGCTCGCGGAAGGGGTTGGGGCGTACCTGTATCTGAGATTCCGCCGCTTCGCCCGTGCTCGTCCACCACGGCCCGCCGTTGATGCCTAGGGTGTCGCAGGGGCTGTTCAGCAGGTCGTAGAGACGGAAGTTGGGGAAGTGCGGCAGAGTACGCACGGTGGGCACGGGAAGTTTTTGTCCCTCCGGCTCGAAGGCGTACAGTTTGCCCTGAATGGTAAAGCATGGGTAGTAGCGCTCCCGGTGCCGGGCCGCCATGTACAACCTGCCATCGGGCGCAGCCTGCATGTAGGTCAAGCTGGTGCCGTACACATAGTCCGACACCGGCGGCTCGTCCACAAAAGCGTAGGGGCGTTTGTACAGCGAGTCTAAGAAAGGCGCCGGGTCGGCCAAGTCGGCTCGAAAAATGCACAGGTTGGTAGTGGCATAGAGCCAGCGGTTGTCGGGTGAAAATGCCAGTCCGCCGCCGCCCAACATGCCGGGGTCTCTGGGCAAGGGCTGGGGATTGACGAGCGTACCTGTGCAGCGGTCAAAGTCCATCGTCACGGCCATGCAACTGTTCGTACGGGCATATTTGCCGCCGTCGGGAGAAAATATGGAGGAGCCAACCCTTCGGCAGCCGATTTTCGGCCCAATGGCTTGCACAAAAGCGGGCGAAATACCCGCCGGTGATAGCAGCCGGACTTGGTACCAATTCGAACCGTATTCGGGCATGACGATCCACCAGTCGCGCCCGTTGCCGTGGCGCACGACGGCGAAAGGCTCCAGGTCGCCGGTTGCGAGCGGCTGGTTTTTGACCGTTATGCTGCCCTTGCCGCCGTTGGCGGCCATGTCCACCTCGGTGAGGTAGAGCGGGCCGTAAACCAATTTGCGCGAAGGATCATATTCTCCGCCGAGGTGCAGCAGCGCCCATCGGTTGTGCTGCCCTGGCCAGGGCAGGGCCATCATACTGCGGGGCGCAGTGTAGCCCACCTGCCCGCACACCCAGTCATGCAGCGGACCGGGATTCAGGCCCTGTCCGTTTTCGAGCAGCGCTCCGTCGGCACCCCGGATTTCGCAGCCGTTGGAGTAAAACAACACATTGCCGAGGGTATCGGTGGCTACGGCCACAGCGGCCTCGAAGTTCATATTCAGTTGGGCGGGCTGCACGGTCGGCTCACCGTTTTGGAAAACTAACCAGGCATTGCCGTACCCGGACGTACCGGGGAACTCGTTGACCCCAATGGGCCAGCGCTCATCGGGGTAACGCGGCTGGGCGCCGAGTGGTTGGCAGCAGAGACTTGCGATCAGGCAGGCCAGGAGGAGGATTGTTTTATTCATCTTTTTTGCGTGTTGTCGCGTGTTCATGGTTCGGCAGGGCGATGATCAGACCCGAGCGTTCGGCCTTTTCGCGGGGCCAGTCGTCGGGCAGTTTGCCGGTCAGTTGCAGGTGCAGCCGGGCATACACGGCGGCCATCGGGTTGTTGAGCAGTTCCAGGTCGCGTGGGGTGCAGTCGGGACAAGCGCCGCCGCCGATTGGTGGCAGCAGGGTGTAGCCGCTGTCGCAGCGGAACGTGGCGGGCATGTAGGGTGTGGCGACGAAGCCGTCGCTCGTCCCTTGGAAGTGGAGCGTATCGCAGGGCGAACTTTCCCACTTGCCGAGGCGATAGTTGGGGAACTGGCAGATGCCGAGGTCGCTCCAGCGGGGCAGCACCAGTCCCTCCTCTTCGAGGTCGGCCGCATCGCCCGGCAGGTAGGGGCGGTGCATGACGTTGAGTGCCTGGGTAGTAGTGAAATGGCTCCAGTATATCTTGCCGTCCGGCCCCAGTTGGTTTAGTCCGAGATGGGAGGACCACGGGTAAGTCGGAATGTAATTGTGCTCCCACACAGAGATAGTGTCGAAAGAAGCCGATACGTCGGCGGCCTCAATATCCAGGGACCAAGCCAGCCCTGGACGGCTCAGGTACAGGAAGCGGTTATTGGGCGAAAACGCTGCATAAAACGAATGCAGTGGGTCTTGGTAGGGGATGATGCGCAGGTTGCTCAGGGTACCGGTGCAGCGGTCGAAATCGTACAGGCGCAGGGCGGAAGCCGCGTCGTGCCGCAGAAAGAGCGCTCCATTTTCAGAAAACAAACTCTCGCTCTCGTACTCAGTCGGCAGGAAGGGCGGGCCGATATCCTGCACAAAGGGACCTTTGATGCCCTGTGGATCGAGCAGGTACAGGTAGTGCCGGGTATCGGCCCGTTGCATGCCCATTATCCACCAGTCACGTCCGTTGCCATGCTTGACGAAGGCCGGCCACATGATCTCGCCCTGCATCAGCACCTGGTTTTTAGCCAATACCTTTCCCAAACCTCCATTGGCGTTCAAGTCAATTATCGTGTAGTAAAAATGTTTGGTGTAGGACAAGGTTACTGTTCCGCCGTTTTGCACATCTGTGTGAAACAGGTAGTGAATGCCTCCCGAGCCGGGCAAGGGCAGGGCTACCAATGGAAAGGTAGTGACATAGCCGTATTGTTCGGAGTTTTTCCACACCTGCCCGGGGTTTATCGTGTCGCCCCCCTCCATCAACTGGCGGTTTTTGTTGAAAATACGAATGCCGTTGGTGTACAGCAAGAGGTTGCCGGCCGAATCGGAAAAGGATCCTCGGCAGCTCTGGAAGTTCATCATCAGGTTTTCCTTGTGTATTTTGGGCGGGCTGTGGTTGAAATCAATACGCATGTTGCCTTTGGGGTCGGGATAATTGAAATCAAAGCCTGTGACCCAGTTGTAGTCGTGTTTTTGGGCAGGCAGGCTGCCAAGGGCGAACCAGCAGCAGAGGAGGAAGAGACGTAAGGACATAGACACAACAGCAACAACCCACAGTCGTTGAGGCCAGCAGCAGAGGAAGAGAAGTAAGTACATAGGCGTTAAAAGTGCCGCACACCGCCTCGGCAACGGTGGTGTGCGGCAGGGTGAAAATGTTAGTGGTGCTCGATGGCCAGTTTCAACACTTGCGGCACGGTCTGGTCGGCAAACAGTTCGAGCAGATACATGCCCGCAGGTAAGTGTTGATCCCAACGCAGCCAAAGTTGCCGTTTTCCGTCCAATTGCCATTCCTGCAAAGCACGACCGTTCAGGTCGCGCAGGACGGCGCGGCCGCTCACAACCAACCGACCCAAATTAAGCAAAGCCGCTCCCTGGGCCGGGTTGGGCGCAAGGCTTACCTGAAGTGCATAAGCGAGGCCGGCGTTGCGCTGGGCGGGAGTATCTGGGCAATTGTCGTAGGCCGACCAATCGGTGTCGCCTCCAAGACTCGCCCGGGCCTGAATCACGGCAAAACCGCCTTCGTACCGGCATTGCTGGGCAATCCCGGTCAGCGTCTGCCGGTTCGCCTCCGTCACCGGGTTTTCGCTTAGATATGTTTCCAGGAGAATCCTGCACACCGTCTGGAAATCCGTCTCGTATGGTTCGGTTGTGGTGGCAGCGTTCAACTGGGCCAACACTTGCTGAGCCTCTGCGAGGCGTGCATTGCGCAAGTTGGTCAACACGGTTCCCCGAGCAACAATAGCAGCTGCCAGTGCCAATTCCAATTGTTGGCGCTCTGCAAGCAACTGTTCTAACAAGGGCGGGTTGGCTATGGCCGCTGCAATCTGTGCATCTTTGTCGGTCACATCTTGCACCAAATCCTCATGGGCGCTTGCCGTGGCATCCAGATCACTCTGTTCCTGAACAGAAAAACGGCTCAATGCCAAAATCTGCTGATAGGCATCGCCCAGGCTGCTCAGGCTGGTGTTTTGCTGAGCAGAATACCAGGTTGCCGCTGCCGAACCGCCAGTGCGTAACTCCGGGTTTTCGGCCAACCGACCGAATAGCCGCAGTTTGGCTTCCCAAACCCCGGCCTCGTGGCCACCTACGGGCTGAAAACTTCCATCCAGCACACGCGAGTCCGCCTCCGTGATACTGGAGGTGCGATTACCGTAATTGTATAGGGTGGAGAAACACTGCGTTCCAGCCTCTGCCCCATTTCCAAACCAAATACCAGGATCGTTAGTAGTACCAATAAGCCTCGGATCAGGCCAGTAGTCCGTAGTCATGTTTGGAGTATGAATCCTAAAGCGGGATTGTTGAACGAAGCTAACATCAGCAGACACACCAGGATTTCTCCCGTCAAACTTGACCTCCACATTGCTTCCGGCGCCGATCCATCGGTTGTATTTGTTGTTTTGGTTTCCGATGATGGCGTCTTTTCGCAGTAATAAACTGATGTCGTGGCTATTCAGGTCGTTTCGCTCCAGCGTGGCGCCGTCGCAGTTCATACCCTGAAAGTCCCAGCCCAACCGGGTTTGATCGGCGTAGTTGCAGTTGAGCCAGCATTCGGGCGACTCCAGTATTTGTATAGCGGTTGATGGGTGGGTGCTCCAGTTGCCCGCTCCGCCAAATGTGTTGCTCCATATACCGGCGGAAGATTTGTTTAATGTTATCCCCAGGTAAGGGTTTGTTGTGGAGCCAAAATTGTCATTAAACACGTTTTGCTCAATGAGCGATCCGTTCAGGTTATTGATACCTATGCCTCGGTTGCCGAAGTTGAACAGGCCGGTTTTGGGTGCGTTCAAAAAGGTATTGTCAAAAAGCCAGGAGTTTTGTTGGCCTGGGGTAAACGAGTGGATAAAAATACCGGAACGCAAAAAACCGGTTGATGCCCCCGAGTTTAAGCTATTGTCATTGAATGCGTTTCCGTACATATCCAGACTTCTGATGGGACTGATCTGGTCGGCAAATACGGAGTGTTCATATACATTTTCAAAGGCGTTGTTTCGGATGATCACCCGGTAAGGCGCAGGGTTGCCGGAAAGGAATATGCCACGCTCTAGATTGTTAAACCGACAGTCTTGAATTTGTATATTACCGAGGCCGACCACTCCTGTTTGTACATTATCAAAAGTGGGGGTCCCTCTTTTCCCCAAACCTGTGACGTTCAGTACCCTTGCCTTTCCGGGGTAGGTCAGGAAACTGATTCCTGTGCCCCCTTGTCCATTGGCAATATTCCTGAATGCGCTGTTGATTACCCACATGCTTGAGTTTTCCGCAATGATACCTGCCGGCGCTGCTATAACAAAAACACTCGGGCACGACCATGATTCATTAAAATTCTGGAATAAATTGGCATCTCCTCCGCCAAACAGACCGACCGTCATTTGGCTTACGTTTTGCGCTACGATTCCAAACATAGGCTTGCTGAAATAGCAGTTAGGAAGTGATACTGGATTAAGCACATAATTTTCGATCAGTGCCTTTTGGCCGGAGAATATGGTTCCAGCGATCGTCGTCGTAATACTGTGCTGTGCCGAAGTATTCGAGTCTCCTGCGTAAATACAAGTGTAGTTGCCGTCAAAGTTGGTAGACAGAGAGATAAACACGCTGCTTGGCTCAAGATCCACGGCTATGTAGGCATCTTCTACACGACAACCCTGCGAAAGCTCCAGAAGTCCGCCACCTTTCACAAGAACCCGATCCCACAGTTTTTCGCAGCCGTGCAAGAACGTATTACGGAAATGGAGACTGGCGCCCCCGTTAACCACGATGCCGCTATTGTTATTCAAAAAAACGATTTCGCTTCCGGACGCAAACTCATACGATCCCGGCAAGTTGTCTGTAATCGTCTGGCAAACAATCAAAAATTGCGGAGCCGTACTACTCGTGGCTTGGGGCAACAACTCCCCATCTGCGACCATTTGTGAAAACGTCTTGAATGTAGTTATCAGTTTGAAATTTCCCGCCAGGGTGGTACATTCAAACCCGATGGGCAGTTCACAATTTTGTCCATTGGACTGGATGGTAAACAGAAAAAAACACCCAATTAGCCATGTCTTGACATTAGCCGGATGATTGTCCATCTGAAAGAAACTTGAAATTAGGTTCTTCATACTTTTGCGACGATTTTATTAATCCCTACTCTGATTGTTCTACCCGGCCATTTCGGTGCTACCGGTCGGCTTTCGGGGCAGGTCGGGAGGTAGCAGTTGCCGCTGCTGCCTCTTTTTTATTCCAGTGTTATTTGATGAAAAACAACATCTTGTGATCTATTTGCTCAAAATTGGCGAGGGAGGATTGAATATATTAGGGCTATAATCTGCGAAAGGGCATTGTCGTGCGGGAATTAATCAGTTTATATTTGATACAGCCCAATACGGCTTTTTAACCATCAGAAAAAATCGGCCGAAAATCCCTGTGCAATTGACCGCTAAGGTGCAGATGCATATTGGAACAATACAAGCAACGCAATATATTTGTAGAAATTTAATATAACCACAACTCCATGTAAATCAATTTTTTAAACCTCAAAAAAACAACATTTCTTACAAGTTATTCATGAAAACAGCGGCATCTAACGGCGTGTCTTCGCCACCAGACTGCTATGTTTTTAAAACCTAAAAAGCCTCCGCTCAGGAAATACTATCCAACACCCGTCCATCACGGCTTATCCGTTTTGACGAGTTTCCCGCTCTTCACCCGCTCCCCGCCGGCCACTACTTCCCAAAAGTACAGTCCCGCCGGCAAACCCGCCGCCTCAATCTCGTTCACGCCCAGCACTAAGCGCTGCTCCAGCACGAGCCGTCCGGCTGCGTCGTGCAGCCGAAGAGCCGGGCTGCGCAGGTTGACACTGAGCGCCACGGCGAAGCGCTCCCGGAAGGGGTTGGGCCAGACCCGCACCTGCGCCTGCAGCACCGGATTGTCCTGCGCCGTTACGCCGAGGTAGAGCGTTTTGCAGTGCGTGTCAGTTCCGTGCTGGTTGCTCACGGTGAGGCAGACTTGGTACGCTCCCGGCTGGGCGTACAGGTGTTGCGGGTGGCGCGCGCTGCTCGCGGGCGAGCCGTCGCCGAAGTCCCAGGTCCAGGTGGCCGGCTCGTAGTACGACAGGTCGCGGAACTCCACGGCGAGCGGGTCGAGGGTGTCCTGTTCGTAGCGGTACCAGGCCTTGGGGTTGTTGTTCAGGCCGAGGGTATCGCAGGGCGAGCCGTCGAGCGGGCCGAGGCGGAAATACGGGAAGTTAGGTATGGAGAAGGAGTTGCGCGTGGGCAGATGCACGGCGTGCTGCTCGTATTGGCAGGCCATGCCGGGTTCGTCAGGGTAGTGGATAGTATGCAGCACATTGGAGCGAGTAGAGGTGCAGGAGTATATTTTGCCGTCGGGAAACAATTGCAGGAACATGAACCGTGTTGGGTTGGGTGCCAGATACCCGTCGTATTCGGCTACAACTTTTTGGCTTGCCGCCAAGTCCTGCGCCCACAAATCATACTGATAGGTTACGATCCATTGGTTGAAGTAAACATACCTCGAATCCAGCGAGATAGCGCAGCCTCCCCATGCTCCTGGCTTCACGTTAATCTGCCGATGGTTGGACAAAAGCCCCGTACAGCGGTCGAAATCGTAGAAATGAAAAAAACCGCCATGACCAGCTGTATCGAAATCAATGCCTTCGTAACGGACGTAATGCTGTCCGTTTGGTGAAAAACAGGCCTGCCCAAATCCGTCCAAAAACGACGTTCCCACAGATTGCCTGCCCAGATTGTGAATTCCCTCCGGGTCCAGAAGCAAGCGATAAAACCGGTCGGTGTCATGCTCGTGCGCCAGTATCCACCAGTCTCTTCCATTGGCATGTTTGGTTGCGGTGAATTTACCGATACCAAGCGTATCTTCGATCACTACCTCTCCCCTAGAAATCACCTTGCCCAGGCCGTTATTCAGATTCATGTCAATTTCTGCAGCGTACAGGTTGAGAGACACGATCCATAATACGGTATCAGGATCAGTAAACGAGAAATACTCCTCATCGCCGTACAGCAGGACGATGTGGTTGCCCGGGCCGGGCTTAGGAAGTGATAGGGCGATCTGGGACCAGATATTAGGGCCGGGGCCATCATCAACAAGGGTGTGACCATTCTCCAGTGTATCCCATTCGATATTGCCAATATCCGTTCCATTGGTGTACATCTGCAAGACACCGTTTGAATCGGAAAGAATTGCATTGGTCATGTCGAAATACATCGTAAGTATTTCATTTTCTTCGATGTTCAAACGGCCATCAGGAAATGTTAGTACGCTAATTCCCAAACCATCGCCGGATGGCGTGATCCACCCGCCGTAGTAACCTAACAGTGTAGTATTGTCATGAAATTGCCCGAACAGGCAGTGGGGTATAATATTTACTAGCAGGGATATAAATATTTTCATAATAAATTAAAAGAGAGGCGGTGTTGCCTTGTGCAGACAACACCGCCTCGTGAAAAATTTTACCGGATCAGAATTAGTTTGCGAATTTCCGTTTGATTGCCCACACGCACATGGCAGAAATAGATGCCTGGTGACAAGCCATCCAAAGAAAATAGTAGCGTTTCATTGCCAAGGTAAAATTGTTTTTCCATTACCAACCGTCCATGCACATCATGTACTTCCAAATGTACAGGTTGATGAATGTGCCGCTCAAGTCCGATTATGGAAACATTACCGGATGTTGGGTTGGGTTTCAGTATAAAATCAAAAGTCGGTTTGACCGCCGATATGCTACCGGTGGCGCTGCGTTCTTCCGACCCGCACAAGACCGTATCATCGAACTCAGCTGGTTCCACCAATTGGTAAATGGCGCGGGCGAGGTACACGGCGCTACCGCCCTCTTCGGGGCATTGGTAGGCGATGTCGGCTATGGCTTCGGCCTGTGTGTTGGAGAGTTGGTAATTTTCTTGCCCGATGGTTTGGCAATAGATTACGAGCACATCCTTGCGGTTGCGTTCCAGTATCTCCTCGGCATCGAGAGTGGATGCCACTTGCAAGGCGGCAACTGCCTTGGTTTTGCGTTCGGTGCGGGCGGTGTCTATGTATGCCACCAGGTCTGTGCTGAAAACCGCTGCATCCATGCGAATCGAGTCTGCCAGACGGTATATTTCCAAAGAGTCTGCCCAGGCAACAGCGGTGCCAAGCGTAACGAGCCGAAGCCGGATGAGCGAATCGGCCTGAAGCATACCCTGAATAGCGGTCTCCATGCCCTGACTTACGGAAGGCGACAACACAGAAATATCGCGAACAAGGCTGTCAACTTCGTAATATTCCGCTATTCTGCCCGACAGGGCATCGGCATAAAAAGCGTCCAAGAGACTGTCCTGATTGTGCAGGGCGGTATGTTCGCGCATTCGGCGATACAGGTTGCGGCTGTTTTCCCACTGAAGCGCCTCATGGCGTTGTGTTGCCGTGCCGAAACCCACGCCGGCAGTGATCCGGTCGTTTTCATCAATGATTTCGCTCCTGCCTGAAGGCAATTGAGGAAGTACTGGGCAGTCGGTACACTCTTGTTCTCCAACACCGTTGTCGTCGAACCAGAGGTCTGCCGGCGGGTTTGAGATATTCGGAAGGTCTATTGCCTCCGGGGAATCCGGTGTCTGATCACTTAAGACATAAAATCGGGAAGCGGCTATCTCATTGATCGTCATCCCCCAATTCCGAGCCGTACCGGATCCAGTGTTGAATAAATTTCCATAGTTGGGAAAGGTTAAAGTAATTGGGTCAAACACTCCCTGCTCTCCAATCGAACTTCCCTGACTTATTTCGATGCTGGTTTGGTGCCCCGCCAAATACGAGGTACGCAGGGCTGTCGGTGCGCAAGTGCCGAAAAAACTGTATGCAATGCTGTTGCCGGAGGTGTTGTTGCAACAAAAGGTATTGTCGGTGCTCTGGCTTGTATGGAATGCCCGGGTTCCGGGTGTGTTGGCGATATCTTCTACCGTGTTGTCATACAAATAGTTGTACCGGGAGGCTTGCAGCTGCACGCCCAAGCCAAAGGAGTTTTGTTGGCTGGGCAAGGCCCGGTGCTGAATAAAATTGTCGTCCAGCGTCCAGTGGTCGGTCCCGTTTACCAAAATACCACTTTCTGCGGCATCCAGGAAAATATCGTTTTCCGACATGCGGGCATTGGGCAGGTAAACCCCGTTCGCTCCCCTGATCTCGACAGCTAAGTCGCCACCGTCATTCTGGTCAAAATTGCGCAGGTCGTTTCGGTTGATGTCGAAACGAAGCCACGAACTGAGGAAACTATTGACCTGCGGGTCACGCACTAAAATGCCACGATTTCGGAACGTGATGTCCTCGTTGTCCCACAACTGGCACGAATACGGACTCAAAATTTCCATGCCTCTGCGTACTTCCGGCATATCGTTTTCCAGAGCGGATATCCATACATTGTTGGAGAAAATACCGTGGCTGCAACCGTCAAAGACGCAATCCCGAACTGTTGCAGGGCCGACATTGGCCAATATCCCTACCCCGGCAGATGATGCCAGAGTAGGCGCCGCGTTCGGGGTTATCCACTCGCCCACCATGTCGGAAAACTGAGCATGGTGTACCTGTAGCCGGCAACTCTCGCCGATTACGCCGTTTCGCAGTGCCGAGAAGGTATTAGAGATGCCGTTGTCGGTGGGGTTGCCCACCGAGAAATCAACGTACCGGCTGACCACCCCGGCATACCCGTTGTCGGCATCCCAATTGGGCAGGTTCTGATCGCAGGGAGGGAGCAGTTCCTGTGTTCCGTCCCCGATAAACACGTTTCTCGCGAAGGGTAGATGGGCAACCACGGAGAATTGTGGCCCCGGCACATAAACGCTGATGTGGTTTCGGATAAACTTGTTGCGCTGCACCTGAATCGTCGTCGAGGGTAGGGTCAAAATACTGCCGTAGGCCGTAATAGCGTGTTGGGCGTCTTCGACCGGGTTGTTATCCTGAAATATCAGGCGCCCAAGGGACTCCACGGTGATCCCTTTCCACATTGCTTCGCACCCGGAAATAGCGTTTTGCTTCATGGACAACTGCCGGTATGGCTGTACCACGATTTCGGCGCAGGGCTGCATTCGGATGTCGGGGCAGCCCGTAATGGTCAGGTCTTCGTCTATCACCAATTTGCCGACGATGGCGATGCAGCCATTGTGCTCACTCACATCCAGAATGCCGTCGTTGTTTTGGTCGTAGTTGTTGGCAATTTTCAACGATGAGTAGGTGGAGCCGGTTTCGTAGGCTTCGATGTTGAGGGTGTTGGCATCGGTGCAGGGGCAATCGAAGCATTGAATTACCTGAAACACTGTTGATGTGACACTCATACACACCCCATTCGCATCCGTGACACTCACGGCAATGCTATTAAAACCGTAACTCGTAGGGGTCAAGGTAACACTCTCGGTTGTTGCTCCAGTTGACCACTTATACGTTGTTCCTCCCGAAGCGTTAAACGTGATACTTGACCCAAAACAAATAACTCCATCGTTTGGAGTTTCAGAGTTCTCTTCAATTTCGATTGAGGCTGTCGGCGGCACAAACCAATTAACCGTACCCGCTACGACATCCGTCACACCGGGACATCCGCCAACATCTGTAACGGTAACAGAGTAGTTCCAGGTAGCCGGCGGATAAAATGTCATGGAGGCAGATTGATTTGTGTTGCCTTGTGGAGCGCTCCATAGGTACGATTTTCCCCAAGAGATAACTACTTCCACCCTGTAAGGATCACAAACAATTCCATCATTGGGGTAAAGACCGCTATTTTCCAATGGGATCGCAACGGCTTCGGTTATCGCCTGATCTATTTCAATGGAAGCAGTTGAGGTGCAGTTTCCCAAAAACGTAACAGTGACGGAGTAGATGCCGGGTTGGCTGACTGTGACAGCTCTGGTGGTCTCATTGGTTGACCACTGGTAGGCAATTCCGTTGTTGGCGGTGAGTTCAACTTCTTCATTGGGGCATATTGAGGTTTTACTTGGAGAAATAACCGCAATTGGGTTGTCGGCGCAGTCGGGCGCCAGGCACCTTAGCGCGGCGTAAGCATCTATCCGGCCACTTCCCAACGTACCGTGAACATTAAACAGGTGAGTTGGCCCGTAGATATCAGGGTTGGCGGTGTTGATCAGGCAATTAATGATATCGTCATCCGAGGCTGTGGAATTGTACGAAATCATCAGGCCGACAAGACCCGCCACCATAGGAGAAGATATGGATGTCCCGCTCGGATTGCCGTAATTATCGTTGACAGGATCACCGTTTGAAGAACCGGCAGCCGTCGTAAGAATACTTGTTCCGTAAGCTGAAATATCTACCCATCCCCCAAAACTGGAATATTGATTCATATCTCCATTTGCATCAATATTAGCAACAGCGATGACCAAATGGCGGTCGGGAAGGTCCCAAGGTTGTTTTGTAAATCCTTCCCCATAAGCGGCAGGATATTGAGGTATGGTGGCTTGATTTCCTGCACCGGCCACAAGTATTGCACCGGCTTGTCTTGCTGCCACAAGAACGTCATACTCGGCTTCTGAATCGCCGGGGCCAGCAAAAGACATATTAATCACATCGGCACCATTTGCCGCTGCCCATGCGACACCATCATATGCAAATATAGCACCTAAGGGATCTTCAGTATCGTCTTTGATCACTTTAACCGGCATAATACGATTGCCCCAGCCGATCGAAGCAACGCCGACGTTATTATTAGTTACTGCACCGGCAACACCAGCTACCCAGGTGCCGTGGGAAAATGGACCGGATGGGTTGGCTGCATTTACTCCTTGCAGGGGCGGATTTGGGTCACTGTCGTTGTCAGCCACGTCCCAGCCGGCAACGATATTGTCAGCCAAGTCCTCGTGGGTTGTCAACACGCCATCGTCCACAATGGCTACGGTTGCATTTCCTCCCTGATGCAAGTCGAAGGCTTCGAATGCGCGAATCTGATCGAGATAAGATTGTTGAGAGATCAGAGGGTCATCAGGTATCGTACTCAACAGTTTCATTTGGGGTACTTGTTCTGAATACTCAACAATATCAAGCATGTTCAGCGCTGAAATAAAAGCCGATACGTCCTTGCTTTCATCAAAGTAAACCCTGTAAATGCGCTCAAGCCTTGTTGTCGCCAATACGGCAAACGGCTTTTCCACTTTCGTCACGTCGTAGTCATCGAATATCTGGTAAATAAGAGCCCCATCGCCTGAAAAGTTTGTTGGAGGGGGAAAAGTGATTTCCACATTCGAGGTGTCGGCGATTTTCAAGTAGATCACGCCGGCTTGATAATCTTGGGCGAACAACCTATCTGCTACCCCCATTAGGAGCAGGGCCAAAATGAACCTGAGACGTTGCTTAAT
This sequence comes from Saprospiraceae bacterium, assembly GCA_041741155.1. Classification (GTDB taxonomy): domain Bacteria; phylum Bacteroidota; class Bacteroidia; order Chitinophagales; family Saprospiraceae; genus M3007. The sequence continues at coordinate 91,103 of JBGSKO010000062.1, forward strand.
GAATTTCATACTTTTGTTGCGATTTTATTGATCCCTACTCTGATTGTTTTACCCGGCCATTTCGGTGCTACCGGGATGCCTTCGGGGCAGGTCGGGAGGTAGCAGTTGCCGCTGCTGCCTCCTTTTTTCGCAAATGGCTTCCCCCAATATGCGTACCACGCCCGGCGCTGAAAAACGACACGGCGTCCGAAAGCAAAATATCTTTCCAAAGGTCGCTCTGCCGAATTCTCGTTCCAATAACCTAAAGTTATATTCTGCGTACAGGCCTTTTGGCACGTTTGCTTACGTCTGTCTTGTTTCTTGAAAAACAACGCCTTGCGCTTGATCTGCCCAATATTGGCGGACGCATATTTTATAACTTATGGTTATTATCTGCGGGAGAGCTTTGTCATACGGGATATATTCGGCTTATATTTGACACAGCCAATATTGCCCTTGCCGAATCAAATGTTCATCCCGAAAACACTTCAATGCATGGATCAATCCCCTTCCTCCGAATTCTGCCAGAAGTTGCGTATTCTTCGCAACCACGTTGGTGTTACCCAAGCGGATATGGCTAGTCATCTCGGCATGTCCCAACCCGCCTACCACAAAATGGAATGCAAAGCCGAGCCGCCCCGCCTCGAGCGCCTGCAGCAAATCGCCGGGTTTTATGGCGTCTCGTTTCTGGAATTGCTCGAACACCCTGTGGAAGAACTCGTGCATCGGGTGCAAGTCTTGGGATTTGCGCCCCACAACAGCGGCATCTAACGGCGTGTCTTCGCCACCAGACTGCTATGTTTTTAAAACCTGAAAAGCCTCCGCTCAGGAAATACTATCCAACACCCGCTCCATCACGGCTTATCCGTTTTGACGAGCTTCCCACTCTTCACCCGCTCCCCGCCGGCCACTACCTCCCAGAAGTACAGCCCCGCCGGCAAACCCGCCGCCTCAATCTCGTTCACGCCCAGCACTAAGCGCTGCTCCAGCACGAGCCGCCCCGCCGCGTCGTGCAGCCGAAGGGCCGGGCTGCGCAGGTTGGCGCTGAGCGCCAAGGCGAACCACTCGCGGAACGGGTTGGGCCAAACCCGCACCTGCGCTTGCAGCACCGGATTGTCCTGCGCCGTTACGCCGAGGTAGAGCGTTTTGCAGTGCGTGTCGGTTCCGTGCTGGTTGCTCACGGTGAGGCAGACTTGATAGGCTCCCGGCTGGGCGTACAGGTGTTGCGGGTGGCGCATACTGCTCGCGGGCGAGCCGTCGCCGAAGTCCCACGACCAGGTGGCCGGCTCGTAGTACGACAGGTCGCGGAACTCCACGGCGAGCGGGTCGAGGGTGTCCTGCTCATAGCGGTACCAGGCTTTGGGATGGTTGTTCAGGCCGAGGGTGTCGCAGTGCGAGCCGTCGAGCGGGCCGAGGCGGTAGTTGGGGAATACGGGTATGGACGAGGCGTTGTACGTCGGCAACCGGATACCATGCTGTTCCACCAATGAAGCGGCACCAGGCTCGTCGGGTCGGTGGATCACATGGAAGATGTCGCTGCCATTAGAGGCGGTGATGTAAATCCTTCCGTCGGGCGCAAGTTGTCCGGCAAAAAAATTGGTGGGAAAAGGCGATTCGTAGCCGTCATACCAGGCCACCTCCACCCGGCCGGCAGCCAGATCAGGCGCCAGAACATCATATTGAGCAACTACATTCGTATTGTGTACATAGAGGTAGCGTGAATTGGGTGAAAAGGACACCCCGCCGGCAATGTTAAATGAATTTGCATCCAGATGGCGGTGCGCACTCAGCAAGCCGGTACACCGATCAAAATCGTACAAATCAATTGTTTCCGGCGCGCTGAAGTACGTCACATTATAAACAGCATACTGGGAGCCGTCGGGCGAAAAAACGGCTTGTCCAAGCCCGGCATTGAGCGAATCTCCAATGGTTTGTTTGCCTAAGATGTGAAATCCGGTCGGGTCGAATAATATCCGGTAAATGTGGTTGGTGTTCGCCTCCGGCACTAAAATCCACCAGTCCCTGCCGTTGGCGTGTTTGGTGGCGTTTAATTTTCCAAACTGAATCGTGTCAACCAATACCGGCGTTAATTTTTCCACTACAGCGCCGAGGCCATTGTTTTCCGCCATGTCAATGACGGAATAGTGCAATTTTACGATTCCAACCGTGAATAACGGCGCCCCAACGTAACTGCGCAGCACGTGAAATAACGCGTACCGGTGACTTGTTCCCGGAACCGGCAAACCCAGTACGCCCTGCGATATGGTCAGCCCGCCAGAAACCGGAGGGTGAATGCCTGCCCCGTTCAACATGGTTTTCCAACTCGTATCTTCTACGTCAATCCCGTTGGTGTAAAATAACAAGCGGCCCGATGCATCCGACATGGACAGGGCCGTGATGTAAAAATCCAGACCAATCTCCTGGTTGTCGGAAACCCGCAGGGAACCCTCGGAAAAATCGAATACGGAGATCCCGAACTGGTCATTTCCGGGGGAAACTACTCCGCCTTCGTAACCGAATAACCAGGTGTTGTCGTGCCGTTGGGCATGTGCCAAAGTAGCCAGGCCAAGCAACAGGCTCAATAAAAAAATGGTGGATACATAACTTGGTTTCATCGTCCATTGAGCTGGTTGAAACAGGTTTAGAAAAGCTAACTGGACCGTCAAACCTGAAAAGCCTCCGCTCAGGAAATACCATCCAACGCCCGCTCCACCAGCGCCTCATCGGCCAGATTCGGCAGCGTCACCTGCAAGTCCGGGTAATCGGCCATAGCCCGCTGAATGGTAGTGCGCGCGTGCGGGTTGCGTGCCCAGGCACGGCGCGCGATGCCGTTGTTCACGTCCCAGAACAACATGGAATGTAAGCGGCGGTTGGCCTCCGGCGAACCGTCGAGCACCATGCCGAAGCCGCCGTTGATGACCTCGCCCCAACCCACGCCGCCGCCGTTGTGCAGGCTCACCCAGGTGGCGCCGCGGAACGAATCCCCGATGACATTGTGCACCGCCATATCTGCCGTGAAGCGGGAGCCGTCGTAGATGTTGGCCGTTTCGCGGTAGGGTGAATCGGTGCCGCTCACATCGTGGTGGTCGCGGCCCAGCACAACCGGACCGGCCAGTTCGCCGTCGGCAATAGCGTCGTTGAATGCCTTGGAAATGCGCATCCGGCCTTCGGCATCCGCATATAAAATACGGGAATAAGATCCCACAATGGGCAGGTTCAGGTGCGCCGTCTGAATCCAGAGCAGGTTGTCGTTGATCTGGCCGCGAATATCGTCGGGAGCATCGTCCAGCATATCCTCCAGTACGCGGGCGGCAATAGCATCGGTTTTTTGCAAATCGGTCGGGTTGCCGGAGCAGCACACCCAGCGGAAAGGACCAAAGCCATAGTCGAAACAGAGCGGCCCCATGATGTCCTCCACGTAGGAAGGGTAGCGAAAAACATCCTTTGCAGCGGACGCAAAAACTTCGGCGCCCACATCGCCGGCTTCTTTTAGAAAAGCGTTGCCGTAGTCCCAGAAGTACATGCCGCGCCCGGCCATAATATTCACGGCGGCAACGTGGCGGCGCAGCGACTCGGCCACGGCTTGCATGAATTTGGGTTTGTCGGAAATCAACAGTTTTTTGGCTTCCTCAAACGTATATCCCACGGGGCAGTAGCCCATGTCGTGGATATTGTGGCAAGAGGTCTGGTCGGAGCCGAGCTCGATGCGGACGTTGTCGCGGGCGAAGCGCTCCCAGAGGTCCACGATATTGCCGTGGTAAATGAGCGCCACAGCCTCCCGGTTCTGCCGGCAGGTTTCGATACGGGCAATCAGGTCAGACAGATCGGTGAAGACATTCTCCTGCAAAATATACCCGTCGGTGATGCGCTGCTGCACGGCGTCGCCATCCACCTCGGCGATCACGCCCACACAGCCCGTGATGACGGCTGCCCCGGCTTGCGCGCCCGACATGCCGCCGAGGCCGCTGGTGACAAACACCTGCCCGCGCAGGTCGGTGTCGCCCAAACCCAATTTGCGGCCGGCCCCCAGCAGCGTGATGGTGGTACCATGTACAATACCTTGCGGACCGATGTACATGAACGAGCCGGCGGTCATTTGTCCGTACTGCGTGACACCCAGTGCATTGTAGCGATTCCAGTCCTCTTTTTTGGAATAATTTGGAATCATCATTCCGTTTGTAACCACTACACGCGGCGCTTCTGCGTGGCTGGGAAACAAGCCCAGCGGGTGGCCGGAATACAGCACGAGCGTCTGGTTTTCCGTCATTTCCGACAGGTAGCGCATCGTGAGCAGGTATTGCGCCCAGTTTTGGAACACGGCGCCGTTGCCACCGTAGGTGATGAGTTCGTGCGGATGTTTGGCTACTTTGGGATCCAGGTTGTTTTGAATCATCAGCATGATGGCGGCGGCCTGCGGGCAGCGCGCCGGGTACTCGGCCACCGGGCGCGCATGCATGGGGTACTCGGGCCGAAACCGGTACATGTACACGCGGCCGTAGCGTTCCAGTTCATCGGCGAACTCGGCAGCCAGCGTTTCGTGCCATTCCACGGGAAAGTAGCGCAGGGCATTGCGCAGCGCCAGTACCTTGTCGGCGTGCGACAAAACGCCCTCAATCACCCGGCGCGGGGCATGACTCACGGAGGGGTCGAGGGGTTTGGGGGTGGGCAGGGCAGCGGGAATACCGTTGCGGATGGCTTGCTGAAAAGAGGTATGTACCGTGGACATATTGCCTGAATTTTTTTGCAAAGGTATGGCAACGCCCGGAATGGACGGAGGGAGCAGAAAGGTTACAGGAGGCAAGCACACCTGTTTTTGGCCGCTGGAAACTTGTCGGCAAAATGCCGGAACAATTTAAATTTCCATTTTAACAAGTTGATTTTATACCAATTGGAAACGGTAGCCCTATTTTTGGCGGCTTAAATTAGCGCTGTATAACTTGATGTCGAATTTAGCCGGAATAATCGAACACACGGTCCTGAAACCAGACTGCTCGCTGGAGGACGTGCGCCGTGTTTGTGAAGAGGCCAACCAGTACGGATTTGTTGGCGTCTGCATACCACCTTTTTTTGTTCGCGATGCCAAACGTATCCTGGGCGAAAACAGCCGGGTGCGCCTGGCTACCGTCGTCGGTTTTCCGATGGGCTACTCAGCTATTGCAGCCAAGAGCGAAGAAATTAAACGCGCTGTAGAGGAAGGCGTTGACGAGATTGATGCCGTGGTAAACATCGCGGCAGTTAAAAGCGGCAACTGGAACCATGTTCGACATGATGTGGACGGCATTGCACGCGCCACCCATATCCGCGGGCGGGTGTCCAAAATCATTCTGGAATGTGGCCTGTTGACCGAGGCGGAAATCCGGCAGATCGCTGAAATCGCACAAGGGGAGGGCATCCATTACCTGAAAACAGGCACGGGTTTCCATGGGTATCCGGCAACAGAAGAAATGGTGCGCCTGCTGAAATCCCTGGCCGGAAACACCATGAAGGTGAAAGCATCCGGCGGTATCCGCACCCGCGCCGGCGCCGAGGCACTGGTAAAAGCCGGCGCCGACCGTTTGGGCACGTCGTCCGGAATTGATCTGGTGTCCCAAGCGTGATTTTATCCGGATATTTATCGGACAACACGTCTTTTCAACAACGCCCACAGAAGGACTACTCCATGTTCAAAACAAGTATGCGTACCGGTATTTGCACCCTTTTGATCCTGCTTTTGGCGCGCGGCATTGCCGGCGCACAAGACGTACAGGTGAATATGGACCCCGCTATTGAGCAATTGGTTCGTACGTGGGTCGCTCAAAACCGGGCGAATCCCCGGATAGACGGCTGGCGCATTCAGATCATGTCGAGTACGGATCGCCAACGTGTAGATGCCACCAAGACGCAGTTTCTGAACCAATACCCGACCATGCTGGCCGACTGGGTACATGAAAAACCATACTACAAGTTGCGGGTTGGCGCGTTTCATACGCGCCAGGAAGCCATGTCTTTTCTGCTTCAATTAAAATACACTTACCCGGAAGCTTATCCAACCCGGGACCCCAATATTCACCCACGCGATTTTTTGGAATAAGGCACACCGGACATGAGAGGGAACAAAGACACAGCCACGAGCATCGGGGATCTGGACTACGTCGTCCTGACCTGTTATGTGGCATTGGTGCTGGCGGGGTGGCTGATGATTTATTCTGCCAGTTACAGTTCAAACGCGTCGCAGCAGTTTTTTGATTTGAGCAGTACTGCCGGCAAACAGTTGATCTTCATGGTCATTTGTGCGGTCATGCTGTTTTTTATCCAGATGTCCGACTGGGTATTTTGGCGTACGCTGGCGTTCCCGATTTATCTGGTTTCGCTGGTACTGCTGGCAGGCACTATTGTGTTTGGCCGCGAAGTGAATGGCGCCAATGCGTGGTATCAGTTTGGCGGATTCTCCTTTCAGCCCTCCGAGATTGCCAAGTTCAGCACCAGTCTGGCTATTGCCGGCTACCTGAGCGCCACCGGCGTGACGCTGCGCGACACCAAAACGCGGATTTACGCAGCAGGGCTTTTCCTGGTTCCGGCGCTGATCGTCCTGCTGCAAAAAGACACCGGGTCGGCGCTCGTATTTTTTTCGTTTATGCTGGTGCTGTACCGGGAGGGTCTTCCCTCGGGATGGTATGCGCTTGGATTTGGCACCGCACTGATGGTGATTCTGGGGCTGATGTTTCCGGCGGCAAATGTAGCCGCTGCCTTGCTGCTGCTGGGTAGCCTCCGTATTATTTGGGAGTATCAGAATGCCCGCCCCTGGTGGCTTGTTTTGCTGCTGCTGATCCCGGTTACGATTTGGTGGCAAGAGATCAGCACCTGGGCATGGGGTACGATAAACGGTATTCCTGCTGTGGAAACGCCCGCCACAGAGGGCAGCTCAGCCGATGCCCAACCCGCCGCCTCGCCGCTACACCCGTTGTGGATCATGGCATTGCCGCTGCTTTTCATGCTTGTTGTTTTTTTGAAAAGCTACCTCCGCAAGAACAGCCTGATCCAGCGGCGGCTACAACTGATCGCGCTGGTGCTGACGATGGCATGCGGTCAGGTTTTTTTGGCCAATTTCGCCTACTCGCTCATGGCTCCGCACCAGCAGCAACGCATCCGCATCTGGCTTAACCCGTCGGAGGCGGCATCGGATGCCCGCGGCTCGGCCTACAACCTGCTGCACTCCAAAATGGCGATCGGCTCCGGAGGCTTTCTGGGCAAAGGCCCGATGAACGGGAACATGACCAAACTCAAGTATGTGCCGGAACAAAGCACCGATTTCATTTTCTGTACGGTCGGCGAAGAGCACGGCTTCGTTGGCGTACTCGGCATCGTCGGCCTTTTTTTCGTGTTGTTGTACCGCATCACGCAGGTAGCCGAGCGGCAGCGCTCCAATTTTTCCAGAATATATGCCTACGGGGTGGCAGGGGTCATCTTTGTTCACTTCATTATTAATATAGGTATGACCATGGGCTTGTTCCCCATCATCGGAATCCCGTTGCCCTTTATCAGCTCCGGCGGCTCCTCCCTGATCGGCTTTACTCTCATGATCGGTGTGCTGCTGAAGTTGGATAGCCACCGAAATTTGGCGTGAAGAGGTTTCTGGTTGGAAGGTTAGAGGGTTTCTGGTTGCGAGAACACCCTAACCAGAAACCCTCTAACCTTCCAACCAGAAACCTTCCAACCAGAAATCTTCAAACCAGAAACCTTCAAACCAGAAACCTTCAAACCCTCCAACCAGAAACCTGTACAAGTGACGTTTCAATTATTACAAACCGACACCTCCACCCGCGCCAGAGCCGGCCTGATCGAGACCGATCACGGCCAGATCGAGACGCCTATTTTTATGCCGGTGGGCACGGCCGCTACCGTGAAGGCCGTACACCAGCACGAACTGGAGCGGGATATTCAGGCGCAGATTATCCTAGGAAATACCTACCATTTATACTTGCGCCCGGGATTAGACACCATGCGCCTGGCTGGCGGCTTGCACCACTTTAATGGTTGGAAAAAACCAATTCTGACCGATAGCGGCGGCTTTCAGGTCTATTCGCTGGCCCATCGGCGCAAGATCAAAGAAGAGGGCGTCACATTTCAGAGCCATATTGACGGCTCCCGGCACACCTTTACGCCTGAAGGGGTGATGGATATCCAGCGCGTTATTGGGGCCGATATCATCATGGCCTTCGACGAGTGCACCCCCTACCCTTGTGATTTTCGCTATGCGAAAAATTCGATGGAGCTTACGCACCGCTGGCTGCAACGCTGCGTGGATCGTTTCGATGCCACCGAACCGCTGTACGGCTACGCCCAAACCTTATTCCCCATCGTTCAGGGCAGCACCTACCCGGAATTGCGAAAAATATCTGCCGAGACGATTGCCTCCTTCGGACGCGAAGGCAACGCCATCGGCGGCCTGTCGGTAGGCGAACCCGTGGAGGATATGTACGCCATGACGGAATTAGTGACCGAAATTCTGCCCGCCGACAAACCGCGCTACCTCATGGGCGTGGGTACCCCGGAAAATATTCTGGAATGCATCGCCCGGGGGATAGACATGTTCGACTGCGTGTTGCCCACCCGCAATGCCCGGCACGGCATGCTGTACACCGCTGAAGGCATTGTGAATATCCGAAATACCCGGTGGAAGGACTGTTTCGACCCCATAGACGCCCAATGCCCGGCGCCCACCAGCCAGATCCACACCCGAGCCTATCTGCGGCATTTGTTTGTCAACGGCGAAATCCTGGGAATGCAACTGGCTACGCTCCAAAATCTGGGATTTTACCTTTGGCTCGTCCGCACAGCGCGCGAGCACATCCAGTCCGGTACTTTTTCAGCATGGAAAAATCTTATGGTGCCGCAAATTAGTCGGCGGTTGTGAGGGTTCATTATTTAAAAAATGCGGACTTTGCCGCTCCTTAGGCAGCGGACCGAGACGTTAAAACATCTTACTGGCTACAAACCTTAACGTTAGCCCGAAAATATGCCGCAAAACGCCCACGTTAGTCAACTTGTTTTTTATCCACCCCGGCCCTTAACCAGACGATGCCTGTTTCATTCCGAGCGTTAAAATTTTGAAATTCGTCCGCAAAACGCCCGGAATGTTTCGCTTCAAAAATTGAATCATCTACCTTTGCATACCTTAACAAAAAAAATTGGGGCTTTTTGATGGCTCCGCATACATTCTTACGCTGTTCTCAACCAAACAACATAGTCTGCCTGTCTATGAAAAAAACTGCTCTACACTTTCGTACGCTCTGTCTCGCGCTGTTCCTATCTGCTACGGCGGCCATTCAGGCCCAGGACATCCACTTCTCGCAGTTCTACATGAGCCCGCTCAACCTTAACCCGGCGCTCACCGGTGTGATGAACTGTAACCAACGCATCGTGGCCAACTACCGTAACCAATGGTCGTCCATCCTGCGTCAAAATGCTTACAACACCTACTCGGCTTCCTACGACCAAAAGATCGCCGTCGGCCGCTACGACTACTTTGGCCTGGGTGGCACCCTGTGGGGCGACAAGGCCGGCGAGTCGGAATTCGCCACGTATCAGGCCCGCCTGTCGGGTTCTTATGCCAAAAAAATGGGCGGATACCGCCGCAAAGCGCACTACCTGGTGTTCGGTGGTGACCTTGGTGTCAGCCAGCGCAGCATCAATAGCCTGGCCCTGAAATGGCCGAGCCAAAACGATGGCGCGGGCAAATACGACCCAACTGGCCCCGGCGAGGCAATTGATGATCCGAACTTCCTGTTCCTGGATATGTCTGCCGGTCTGTTGTGGTTCAGCGTATTTGATGAAGACAACAATTTCTACTTCGGCGCCGCTTTCAGCCACCTGAACCGCGCCAACCAATCGTTCAGCGACCAGAACATCCCGCTGTATAGCAAATTCACCTTCCACGCCGGCGGCGAATTCATGGTTGGCAAACGCTTCGGCCTTATCCCCGGCGCTGTTTCCTTCTTCCAGGGCCCATCGTTCCAGGTGAATGCCGGCAACTCGTTCAAATTCCTGCTCGGCAACAGCCGCCGCTACCATCAGGCATTCCAGATCGGTATGTGGGCGCGTGTAGCCAACCAACTCGAATCCGGCAAACTCGTGGATGCCTTCATCCTCAGCACGCGTTTCGACTACGAGCAATTTACGATCGGCTTTAGCTACGATATCAACACGTCCAGCCTCTCTACCGCATCCAATGGCAACGGCGCGTTCGAATTCTCGCTGCTCTACAAAATTTGTGGCCCCGAGCGTCGCGGCGTGTACTGCCCGAATTTCTAAAATAACTCCGTGTTTTCCCGGAGAAATCGCGAAAAAGATTTCCGTAGGTTTGTGCCCTGCGGAAATCTTTTTCATTTTTGTTTCCAGCAAAACACCCAATATGCTCCAAATCTGCTCCTGCGATTTTTGCTACCGGCAACCAATCCCAGGCAAAAACGTGGAGTATCATTTGCCGATCACCTAAATCAAAGACGCTATGTTTGGCAACAGTAAAAGCACGGAAGAACCCAAAAACCCCGCTACCTCGCCCTCCAGTTCACTCAATACCCTCGTCAAAGGTACCGTCGTGGAAGGTACCCTGCGCTGCGACAACGACTTGCGCGTAGATGGCACGATCAAGGGCAAACTCACTTGCAAATCCAAAGTCATCATCGGCCCAACCGGCGCTGTGGAAGGCGAAATCGTCTGCGCCAACGCCGTCATCGAAGGACGGTTCAAAGGGATCCTTCAGGTAAGCGAACTGCTGAATGTCCGCGAAACAGCCGAAGTAGAAGGAGATGTCGTTACCAACAAATTACTGGTACAGAGCGGCGCCAAATTCAACGTTTCCTGCAAAATGGAAGCTGGCGGCGCCAATGGTTCGCTGAAAAACGCCGATGCTAAACCCGGAGCCGATGCTACAGCCAAAATCGCCGGAGGAAAAGCGGAAGTCCGCAATTAGAGACATGGCCAGGTTTAGTGGCCTGGCATTTCAACTCTTGGGCGCCTGCCTCGCCGGCGTGTTCATCGGTCGCTGGCTGGATGCCAAAATGGAACTCGAACGCCCGCTCTGGGCCGTATTCCTCACCATTTTATTTATGGTCGCTGCACTGGTTTCGCTTTACCGGCAACTCAAGTAGCTGCAAGATTCAGGGTTTAGCCCGCCGAAGCATACCTTTGCGCGGATGACACTTGCTATGACCGATAAAACATTCTTTTCCTACTTGGCGCGCACAACGGCAGGCACCGTAGCGGCACTTGCCACCCTGCTCGCTGTACTCCCGCAAGCTCGCGCCCACACCGGATTTGCAGGCGCCATTATAGTGCTGTTTATTCTGATCGGTGTTGGTTTGTATTACGCCGGAAAAAGCGCGGCAGGCAGCAGCAGCAAGCTGGCGTTCAACAACCTCATAGCAGCTTCGGTATTTGGGAAAATGCTCCTGGCCTTAGCCGTGCTTTTCATCTATCAACAAGCCGCCCAGCCAACAGACTCGTGGTTCGTAGGAATTTTCCTGCTGGTCTATGTCATCTATACCGTTTTCGAAGTGTGGTTTATGACTAAACTATCGAAGGGCGGGTAGAAGGTAACTGGTTTGCCTCGCCGGCTTGACATCCCGCCGACACCGCCTGAGGCGCCAACCGTATAACCAGTACGCCGAAATAAAACATGAAACGTCCAAAAAAAGGCGAATACGCCCCTTTTCATGAGGCTTACCTGAGGGCACTGCCCAAACGGGGAGGGGCACTGCCGCTGCTGCGCCAAACCTTCCGGGATGCACAACAGTTGCTGGGAAGCCTGCCCGAGGATGTTGGCAATTACCGCTACGCCCCCAACAAATGGAGCGTGAAACAGGTCGTGATGCACCTGATTGACTTTGAGCGCGTCTTTGCATTCCGAATCCTGTCGTTCATGCGCGCCGACCGGATCGGACTGCCCGGCTTCAACCAGGATTTCTGGATGGAGGCCGTGGTCGTCTCGAACCGCCCGCTCAAGGATTTGATGAAAGAATGGAAAGCCGTGCGCGACAACACTATTTTCCTGCTGAAACAATGCACCGAGCAGCAATCAACCTTCCTCGGCACCGCCAGCGGCTGGAAAGCAAGCCCCCGAGCCTTGTTTTTTATCCTTATCGGTCACCATATTCACCACCTCAATTTACTTCGGGAGGTGTACCTCAACCAAGCCAACACGACACAGCCAGACCATGATCAAGAAGTGGGTGCTTAAAGCCATCGTCCAAAAAACCATCTCGTTCCTGCCGCAAAGCCAACGCATCAACTACTTTTTCCAAAAGTATGTGACCAAAGGTGTTTTGCTCAGCGATGCCTACTTTCAGGACCGCCTCGAACACGCCCGCCACCATATCGGCGCCTGGGAGCAACACTCCGGCGGAGCGCCCCTGCACCGCACGCTCGAACTGGGCGCCGGCTGGTATCCCGTGGTGCCCATCGCGTTTTTTCTGTACGGAGCCGATGAAATTCGCACCGTGGACGTAACCCTGCTGACCAATGCCGAGCATATCCGCACGACGATCCGCAAATTTTTGGAATACGCCGACCAGGGCAAACTGGACACATCCCTCCACTGCCGCCCCGACCGCCTCGCACAACTGCGCGCACTGGCTGCCGATGCCCCAGCCCTCGGCTTTGAGGAATTGACAAACGCCCTGCACATCCAGTATATCGTTCAGGATGCCCGGCGCCTGCAACTGCCGGATGGCGCCATTGACCTGGCCCACTCCAACAACACCTTCGAGCATATTTATCCGGAAATACTCCTGGGCATCTTGCGCGAGTTCCGGCGCATTGTACGACCCGGCGGCGTACAGTCGCACTTTATTGATCTGTCCGACCACTTTGCCCACTTCGATACAACCATCTCGATTTACCATTTCCTGCGCTTCTCGCCCGCTGCCTGGAAATGGATTGACAACAGCGTGCAACCGCTAAACCGCCTGCGCATCACAGATTATAGGCGCTTGTATCAAGAGGCAGGGTTGCCGATTACAGCGGAGAACCTGCGCCCCGGCGACCTGGAGGCGTTGCGCCAGGTGCCCGTGCATCCGTATTTTCAAAACAATACCGAAGCGGAAAACGCAGTGAGCCACGGGTATTTCTTCTCCAAAATGGGGTGAAATCGGAACGCAGACAAAACTGAAGTCAAACAAGTACTGTCCCGTCCGGTACTCTAATACAATCGCATTACCAGATGGATTCTTCCCGCAAATACCCTTTCACATAATCTTCAATACCCTCCTCCAAACCGAAAAATGGCGCTTGGTACCCCGCCAGTTCGCGCAGTTTGGTCATATCCGCCTCCGTAAAATACTGGTAGGTATCGCGGATATCGGCGGGGGTGTCAACGAAGGAAATATTCGGCTCCACCCCCAGTGCGTGGAAAGTACCGGTGGCGAGGTCAAGGAACGTACGGGCCTTGCCGGTGCCGAGGTTGTAGATTGCATTGGGCGGGCGCTTCTCCAAAAAGAACAGGAGCACATCTACCACGTCTTTCACGTAGATAAAATCGCGGCTTTGCTCCCCGTCCCGGAAATCGGGCCGGTGCGAGCGGAAAAGTTTCATGGCGCCGGTGGCTTTTATTTGCCGGGCAGTGTGAAAAATGACGGACGCCATGCGGCCCTTGTGGTACTCGTTCGGGCCGTAAACATTGAAAAATTTATAACCAGCCCAAGCCCCCGAAGCTGCGGGAAGCGGTTGCTCCAGCAACCACACATCAAAATCCTGCTTGCTCTGTCCATACGGGTTGAGCGGCTTCAAACTCGGAATCAGCGCATGATCGTCGGAGTAGCCCGACGCCCCCAACCCGTAGGTAGCTGCGCTACTGGCATAAAAAAACGGAATTTGAAAACTGCTGCACAGCGTCCAAACCGCCTTGGAGTAATCCAGATTCAGCTCGTCAAAAATGGCAATGCTCATCTCGGTGGTATCCGTACGGGCGCCAATATGGAACACGGCATCCACGTCCGCATGGTGCTGTTCGAGCCAATGCACGAAATCATTTCGATGCACCTGGCCCCAAATCTTTTTCCCTTCGAGGTTGCGCATTTTGTCGGGACGACTAAAATCATCCACCACAAGAATATCCTTGTACCCGGCATCATTAAGCCGGCGAACCATGCAAGAGCCGATAAAACCGGCAGCACCTGTGACTACGATCATTTTTAAGTGATAAGTGATGAGCAATGAGTGGGCGGACAAAGGTAGGGCTTGCCCTGTTCCCGGATCGTATAACTTCAAATCATCCCTACATTTGCGCAGCCGGTAACCACTCAACTTACAAATAGCAACCCGGTCATCTGTGAAAAAAACCTTCTTCGCTTCCGATTTTCACCTTGGTATTGACGGGCGTTTGCCCGCTCGAGAACGCGAGCGTCAGGTGGTGCGCTGGCTGGATACCATCGCGCCCGAAGCGGAAGCGATTTATTTGGTCGGCGACCTGTTCGAGTTTTGGTTTGAGTACGAAACGGTCGTGCCGAAAGGCTTTTCCCGGTTTCTGGGCAAGCTGGCTGAACTGCGCGACGGTGGCTTGCCCATTTATGCCTTCACCGGTAATCATGACTTGTGGATGTTTGGTTATTTCGAACAAGAACTTGGCATACCGGTCTATCGCCAACCGATCCGGATTGACCTCCACGGCAAATCCTTTCTCGTCGGCCACGGGGACGGACTCGGCCCCGGCGATCACGGCTACAAGTTGATGAAACAAGTTTTTGTCCACCCGCTCAGCCAGTGGCTGTTCCAGTGGTTTCACCCCGATCTCGGTACCCGACTCGCGGGTTTTTCCTCAAAAAAAAGCCGCGAAGCCATGCCCCCCGAAGAGCGGTACTGGCTTGGCGAGGACCAGGAGTGGCTGGTGCAGTACGCCAACCGCAAAATTTCACAGGGGGTCGCGCCCGACTTCTTCGTGTTCGGGCATCGGCATTTGCCCATTGACTGGCTCTTGAAAAACGGACGCAGCCGCTACATCAACCTCGGTGAATGGATGTTCGCGTGTTCGTATGCCGAGTTTGACGGACAAGAAATGAACCTGCGCTTTTTCGAACGGGCCGGCACACCCGTACGCAACAGCCGATAAGGTATTGCCACTCGCCCTTCCCCTTCCTATTTTCCCTGCCGCATGCGCGCAATGGCTTGCATATCGGCCTCGGCGCGAGCGGTATCGCCCAGCATCTGGTATGCTTTGGCGCGATTTTCAAGGGCGACTGCGGCATTGGGTCGCACACGGAGGCTATTGGTAAATGCCTCCACCGCCTCTGCCGGCCGGCCCTGTTCCAGCAGAATCATGCCCATATTGAACCACGAAACCGCATCATTCGGGTCGCCGCTTCCCAGGTATTTTTGCAGATCGGGCACCGCGCGGGCAAAATCGCGGCGCTGGGCATACAGGCTGCCCCTAAATTTGTACGCATCCCATATTTCGGGATTGACCTCTATGGCGCGGGAAAAATCCTCAATGGCGGCATCGGGTTGGCCGAGGTCGCCGTATTCCACGGCACGCCAGAAGTAGGCTTTGCCACGGAACGTATTGCCCTTTTCGATGGCGTTGGTCATCACGGCCAGCGTGTTTTTCCAGATTTTTACCTGGTTGAAACTTAAAACAAACAACGCAACCAACCATATCCCCCCAACCGCCGAGAACAGCCCGGACACTGCGGGCATTTTTTCTTTTAAAAACAAAATGCCGCGCACCGCCAGATAGGCCAGGCCGATGATGCCCAGGTAGTTGTAGTGGTCGGCAAACAATTCAAATGTGCCAACGGTGAGCAACGGCAACGAAAGCACAATCGCCGAAAGATAAAACCCCAGCCCGTGCGCCACAAACGGCAAAGCCGCGCGCTTCAGCCAGGCCAATACCACTACGCCAATCACCAGTACAGGCGCGATGAAATAAGCGATTGGCCAGGCGTCGTTCACTTTGTCGAAGGCATAAAAACTGCTCAGTCCGAACGGGGCGATAAAATTGCCTGCGTAGGAAAACAGCGCATAGTTGGCCATCAGCATACGGTCGAGCAGGTCGTAATGCTCAAATATCTGGATACCCTCGCCGGAAACCTGCCGGCTATTGATGGTTAGCAACCCGAAGGCAAGCGCGATCACAAAAAACGGCACGTAGCCCTGCCAACGCCGGGCCAGGGCGCGCTGCGGGTTTTTCCACCAATCCAGCACGAGCAGCGTGAGCGGCAGCGACACCGCCGTGGTTTTGGACAGGCAGGCCAGCACAAACAGTCCCAGTGCTGCAAAATAATGGCGCCGACCGGTATCCGGGGCATCGGTAAAGCCTATGTACGCGTGTAGCGCCAACAGGTAAAACAACGAGAAAAGCGGCGTACTGAAAGCAGCCACCCACGACACCGACTCTACCTGCATCGGGTGCACTGCAAAGATGAACGCCACCAGCGCAGCCACCAGCGGGGGCTGTTGCAGGCGCTCCATCAGGCGGAAAACGAGCCAGGTGCTCAGCGCGTGCGCGACCAAACTCAGCAGGTGGTACAAAACGGGGTTGTCGCCGCCAAGTCCGTGCGCGATGGCGTAAAACAGCCACGTCAGCGGAGCGTACATCCCGAGGTTGAACTGGGAAAAAAGCGTGGAAACTGAAAAATCGGCCACCGCCAGATTCTCCGTTGTGGCCGCATGGTCGTCAAGCCCGGTGAGTTCGTTCCTCAAGCCCGTAAGAAAAAGTAAAACAGCCACGACGACCGGCACATAGCCGTACCAGTTCGGGTTTGTGGAGGGGGCTGGTGCTGCAGCAGGCCGTTTGGGCGACTTCGAGGCAGGTGTTTTTTGATTGCGCATGGCAGACAGCAAAGAAGTGTACGTTGGCGTCAAATCCGCCGTAAAAACAGCGAATCGGCCTCAAAAGTAGGGTGGATTTAAAGAATGCCAACGGCCAATTCACTCCCCCGCTTCCTCCTGCCGCATCAGTTCCAGCACCATCTTGATCTGGCCGTACGAATACGCCTCGCCAAAGTGTGTTTTGGCGTCGGAACTGAGCCGCGTATTGTGCTCGCGAAAGAAGCCTTCAATTTGCGCTACAGCTTCGGCATCCATGAAATCGAGGATATCCAGCTCGCCCAAACCCACAAAATGCGCCAGGTGCCCTTCAATGGTGGTGCGCGCGAAGCCACGCTCGGCAGCTATTTCATCTATCGTTTTTCCTACTCGAAAAAGTTCAAGGGTTACTACTTTGCTGTCCGGCTTGGGCGGTTTGGGCGCATCGGGGTCGGGCAGGGCGAGGGCATCGGTTTGCAAGTTGCGGGCAATGCAGTAATCGCGCACGATGGCCAGCATTTCGGCGCCAAACTGTTTGCTTTTGACCTTGCCGATGCCCCGAACTTTTTGTAGGTCGGACGTGATGACCGGCAAGCGTTGTACGACCTCCAGCAGGGTTTTGGTTAGCAGCACCTCGTAGGCTTCGAGGCCGTACCGCTCGGCGTAGTCGGCGCGCCATTTCACCAATAGGGCGAATAATGCCGGATGCGCCGTGTCCTGGGGAGTACTGACTCCGCCGGCAGGCGCAGCGGGGGTATGCTGGGCTGCCGCCTGAAAATCCAGGTCTGCATTGGCGCGCGTGCGCAGGTAGGTTTGGGCAGCGAACCCCGTTTGGGCAGCGGCCATACACGCATTTTTGGCAAAAAACTCCTTTTGCAGGTTCGACAGGGCATCCAAAGCCGATTTGCGCACCGCCTTGTTGTCGGTCAAAATCTGAATATTTCGCGCTGCGGGAAGCAGCGTACCACCGAGTTTTTCGGCAAACCACGCGCAGGCTTTGCCGATACGCGCCTGAAGTTCTTCGTTTTGTTCGGGTTGGCCGCCCTGCTGAAAATATCCGCGCAACTGCGGGACGAACTTGTCGGCCATGTCAAAAATATGCGCTGTGGTTTGGTCATGGAGCGCCTGAAACTGGCGGTATGCATCGGCATGCAGCGCGCTTTCGTGTTCCAGCAGCACCCGTTTCAGTTGCTCGAAGCGCCGTTTCATGGCAGTGAAATCGAAAAGTTCGAGGATGAGCGCTTGCTGGAAAGCAATTTTTGATTGCTCCAGATGGGCCTCGTCGGGTGCGTTTTTTTCGGCTTCTTCGGAGAAATGTTTTACCGTAGCATCAGTCTTGACGCTGGAATACGCGATTTTGGAACGCAACACGATGCCTTCAAAACTTTTGCATCGGCTCAGCGCCACATACACCTGGCCGTGGGCAAAAGCCGCTTGTGCGTCGAGGATGACACGCTCGAACGTGAGGCCCTGGCTTTTGTGGATAGTGATCGCCCAGGCGAGTTTGAGCGGATACTGGGTGAATGTACCGATAATCTGTTCGCCGACCTCTTTAGACTGCTCGTTGAGGGTGTATTTCACATTTTCCCACTCCGCCGGCACCACGAAAATCTCTTCCTCGTCATCGGGGCAGCGGACATAGATCGTGCCGTCCTGAATGCGGGTCACTTTGCCGATCTTGCCGTTGTAGTAGCGTTTTTCGCGGGCCATATCATTTTTGACAAACATGACCTGCGACCCGGTTTTCAGTTCCAGCATCTCATCGGTGGGATAGGCGTGTGCGGGGAAATCGCCCGTGACAACCGCCCGGAACAGTTGGGGCGCAGTGGGGATTGAGGCCAGTTTTTGGGCGTTGATGTCGTGCGCCGAGGCGTTGTGGGTAGTCAGGGTGATGTAGGCATCTGCTTCACTGGGGCGAAAATCGGCGACAAAACGGCTGTTGAGCGCATCCAGCACGCTGGTATCTATTTTGTTGTCGCGCACGTGGTTCAGCAGGTCAATAAACACGCGGTCCGACTGCCGGTAGATATGTTTCAATTCCACGACGACCGGCTCGGAGCGTTGCAGAGCCTGGCTGCTGAAAAAATAGGGCGTCGGGTAGTGTGGGCGCAGGACGCCCCATTCGTCGTCCTTGACCACAGGCGGGAGTTGGTGGAGGTCGCCAATCAGGAGCAATTGCACCCCGCCGAAGGGTTTGTAGGCATCCCGGTATCGGCGCAGCACGTCGTCCACGCCGTCCAGCAGGTCGGCGCGCACCATACTGATTTCGTCAATGACGAGCAGGTCAAGGCTTTGAATGAGTCGAATTTTTTCGCCGGAAAACTTGCGCTGGCGGGCCGGGTCGCGGGTATTTCCCGGCAGGTACGGCCCGAAGGGCAACTGAAAAAAGGAGTGGATCGTCATGCCGCCGGCGTTGATGGCGGCCACGCCCGTAGGCGCCACCACGACCATGCGTTTGACCATGTCGTTTTTGATCCGGTGCAGAAAGGTGGTTTTGCCGGTGCCGGCCTTGCCTGTCAGAAAAATGTTCTTGTTGGTGTTGGCGACATAATTGTAGGCAAGTTCGAGTTGTGGGTTGGATTGGAGGTACATCATGGAACTTGAATAATTGCCGTAAAGCAGGGTTGATTGGATGGGCAAATTTATTCAAACTCCGCTGAAAAACAATATCGTAATCCGCTCCCGGTCGTTATTGCTTCCCGGACTGCACCACCTCAACTTTGGTCCCGTTGCTCAAATTGAACTGCCCGGCCACCACTACCCGTTCGCCTTTTCCCAGGCCCGACAACACTTCGACGCGGTCGCCCTGGATACCACCGAGCGAAACCTGACGCAGTTCGGCGATGCTGTCTTGCACCACATACACTTTGGCTTCTTGCAGGCTGCCGGCGATGGCTTTGCGCGGCACCGTCAAACCCTGGCGCTTAGCCTCGAAAACAAAGCGGGCTTTGGCGTGCATCCCGCCGCGCAGGGAAGCGTCCTGCAGGTTTGGCGCCTCTATTTCCACGTCGTAATTGAAGGCGTTGTCGGCGCGCAAGCCGATATTCGTAACCCGGCCGGAAATGGGGCGGTTGGGGTGCACATCGGCAATAACCTGTACGTTTTGGCCCTTGCGTATCTGGAGCACGTCGCGTTCGGTTACTTTCACCATGAGGAAAAGTTTTTCGAGGTTGGTGATCTGGGCGAGCTGAAGTCCCGGGCCGATCACGCTGCCGCGTTCGATGAATCGGTACCCCAGCGTGCCGGTCATGGTCGCCTTGATGCTGGTATTACCGATCTGTTTTTTCAGGGCTTTTGCCTTGGCTTCGGCGGCGAGCAAGCCCAATTCGATATCTTCCATCTTGTTTTTGGCCACAGCCTCGCCTTCGATGAGGTTTTCGAGGCGTTCGCGGTCTTTTTTCAACTTGGCGATATTGGCCTGGGTGGCTTCCAGTTCGGTGCTCAGCAGCTCGTCGTCCACTTTAGCGATGAGGTCGCCCTCCTTGACCCATTCGCCCTTGTTTTTATACACCTGCACGACGCGGCCTTGGGTTTCGGAGATGACGAGCATTTCCTTGGCTGGCAGAAAAATGCCGCTGGCTTCCAGGCTATTGGATAGCGTTTCTTCCAAAACCGGCGCTACTTCCACCGGCACAAAAGCCCTTGCCACCAAAGACATTTCGGCTTCCACGCGCCGCTGCTTTTGATTTTCATACAATTTCCAGGCAATGAGGGCTACGCTGAGGGCAACTATAAACCAAATAGAATATCGTTTCACGATCGTGTTGTTGTTGGGTGGATTTGGGCCTGCAAAAGTCCGGCAATTTCGCGGGGAAAATGACATTTCCTCCAAGGAGAATGTACAGTGCATACTTTTGCGGCTCCAAATCTCAACCCCCTCAACCTGTCTCAACCTGTCTCAACCCTCCCACACCATGCACATCAAAGCATCCAGCATCACGAACCTGACCGACGCGCGTTACTTTGCCGCCAAGGAAGTAGATTTTTTAGGATTCAATCTCGAAGAAGGCACAGAGGGCTACCTCGATCCTATGTACATGCGGGCCATCCGCGAGTGGGTGCAAGGCCCCAAAATCGTTGGAGAATTTGACCGTTCATCGGCCGCTGTTGTACGCGAGGCCGCCACTTTTTTCGGCCTGGATGCCGTGCAGGTGACCCGCACTGAAGGCCTGTCGGATTTGGATGGGCTGGAAGTGATCCTGTATTTGTCCGGCACCAACAGCCCCGATACATTAGCGCTGCTGCTGAAGGAAGCCGCACCGATGGTGGCGTATTTTCTGCTCGATTTTTCGACGCCAAACCTGTCCTCCGTACTCCTGGGCGAACAGGCGGAGGGCTGGAAAAACCTCTTTGCCAGGTATCCCGTTTTGCTGGATGTCAACCTGCCTGCCGAAACGCTGCCGCAACTGCTGAGCACCTTGCGCCCCGCCGGATTTGCGCTGCGCGGCGGGTCGGAAGAGCGCGTCGGTATCAAATCGTTTGAGGAAGTGGATGACGTGTTTGAGCACATCAATCCGTCGAACGGTTGAGAAAACGGTCGAACGGGTGCAACGCCCGGAACGCGGCCGCGCAATGCAGCAGGAACCCGTCGGACAACACCTGCTCGTCCGTGCAATAGTGCGTGCCGAGGAAACTCTTGTGCTTCAACCATTCGATGGCAGGGTGATCGGCAGGGTAATCCCTTGGGACGGTCTTCAATTTTTCGCCGGCCATTTCGCCAAAGTATTTTTTAAAGTCCTTGTCGTTCAGAATGCCCATGAATTCATCGGTGCAGTAGGCAATCTCTTGCCGGATGGCCTTGAGCCACTTGCTTTCGGGCAGGTAAGCGCCACCTGCCAGCATGGTTGCCCCCGGTTCGAGGTGTAGATAATAGCCTGCCCGGGTGTGGATTTCCGATTTTTTAGGCGCTGCGGTAACGTGGGCGCCGAAGTGGGTTTTGTATGGAGATTTGTCCTTGGAAAAACGAACATCCCGGTAAATCCGGAACACACAATCCTTTGCTGTGTAGAAAGAAACACCTGGATCGAATGTTCCAATTTCGGCGATTAGCGCATCGGTAAATTGTAAAAATTCTTTGTGTGCGGCCTCGTAACGCGGTTTATTGGCCATAAACCAATCGCGGTTGTTGTTCGCCTTGAGGTCGGAAAGAAATTGGAACGTGGATTGGCTGATGTTTTTCATAACTATTGCCGGATGGAATTTTTAACTGTGTTCACCGCAAAAAAAACAGGGCCGTCAACGCCAGCAGTGCCGGCAACGCCTGTACAAAAAATATTTTTCGGCCGGCCGTGATGGCGCCAAATGTACCTGCCATCGCCACGCAAATCAGGAAAAAAACAGCCACATTCCAGCTCCATTCCGCATCGGAAATGCTCAGCGACCAAATCAGTCCGGCAGCGAGAAAACCGTTGTACAAGCCCTGGTTGGCAGCCAGCATTTTTGTCGGCGCAAACAGTTCTTCGCGCATGGCGCCTTTGAAAACCTTTTTACCGGCGGTTTCCCAGGCAAACATTTCCAACCAAAGAATATACAGGTGTTCTATGGCAATGAGGGCAACAAGTATTTGACTCAACAACATAGCGTGCGCGTTTTTGCGATGAAAAGCGTGGCAAAGTACGTAAAAAGGTAAAACTGAAACAGCCAAAAGGCGTGTAAACCCGTGCTTGTTGCATACCAGCGGAGCAATTCGGTAGATCGGCACCATTTTTCCTCCGTTGGTCGAGAACGGGCCGGCCGGTGCAATCAATGTCCGCGTTTGATTGTCTTTCGACTTTATTCATCTGCCTACTGCTGTTATGTCCAATCTTGCTGTCTCCCCCCTGCGCGCGGGGCTGTTTCTCGTCTGCGCCTTTTTGTTTTTCACCCCTGTTTTTTCTCAAAAAATAACCGGCACCGTCACGGATGCCGGCGGCGAGGGACAAGAATTTGCCACAATCACACTGCTCGCAACGCAGGATTCTGCCCTCTTGAAGGGCGCCCTGAGCGACGAACAGGGCCGCTTCGATTTTGAAGGCATACCGGCCGGCCGCTATTTCGTGCGCACCCAGCTCATGGGTCACCGGCCGGCAGACTCCGCTCCCTTCGATTTCGGAAAAACCGATTTGACCTTGCCAACCCTCGTGCTGGCGCCGCTCAGCCAGGAACTGCAGGAAGTGACCGTGGTGGCACAGAAAGCGCTCATCGAAGTGCAGGCCGACAAATTGGTATTCAACGTGGACGCCAGCCCCACCAATACCGGCCTGAATGCCCTCGAACTGCTGCGCAAAAGCCCTGGCGTGAGCCTCGACCAAAACGACAATATCAGCCTCAAAGGCCGGCAAAACGTCATGGTGCAGATCAACGGCAAACTCACACCCATGACCGGGCAGGACCTCGCGCAGTTTCTCCGCAGCCTGAATTCCAACGACATAGAGGCCATCGAAATCATTGCCACGCCCGGCGCCAAGTACGACGCCGAGGGCAATGCCGGAATCATCAACCTGCGCCTCAAAAAAGACAAACGCCTCGGTACCAATGGCTCCATCAGCCTCGGCTTCAACCAGGGTATTACGCCCAAGAGCGATGCCTCAGTGAGCGTGAACCACCGCGACCGCAAGGTCAATATTTTCGGCTCGGCCAGTATGTTTCGCGGACGCTGGGACAATTTCATGCACCTGGATAACCGCGTGGGCGACCGTCATTTCAACCAGCGCAATAATTCCTACTGGTTCGCCCGGCCCAATAATGCCCGCGTCGGCGTGGACTATTCGCCCAACTCGAAGCACACTTTTGGCGCCCTGGTGACCGGCGGGTATTTTATCCCCAACAACTGGTCCAAGGCTCGTACCGAGATCGGGAGTTTCTCTGAAAACCGCGTGGACTCCCTGCTCATCGCCGAAAATGAGGGCAGCATGCGCAACTGGAACAGCAATTTTAACCTCAATTACAAGTTCACCGACACCCTCGGCAATGAACTGAATATTGATGCGGACTACGGTGTTTTTCGCGACAGCAATACCATACTGAACCAGAATTTTTACCGGGATGCGGAAAATATCAACACGTTCAGCACCGCAGCATACCGCATGAACATGCCCCGCGCTATTGATATTCGATCCGTAAAGGTGGACTACGAACGGGCGCTGCGGATGTTTGGAGAAGAAAAAGACAGCAAGATCAGTGCCGGCGCCAAATACTCGGATGTGGCCACCGATAACACGTTCAATTTTTTGACGGTAGCGAACGGCGCCGAGACGTTCGACAACGATCGAAGCAACACCTTCGAGTACCGCGAGCGTATCGCGGCGGGCTATTTGAATGGCAACACAAAACTGGGAAAACTCAGTCTGCAAGTTGGCCTGCGCGCCGAACACACCGATATCCGCGGCGACCTGCTGGCCTACAAGCCGGTTAATAACAAAACCGTGGACACGGCCTACCTCGCACTGTTTCCCAGTGCAGCCATCGGCTACTCCCTGAGCGACAACCACCAGCTAAATCTGACCTACCGCCGTTCCATTGACCGGCCGCGCTACCAGGACCTCAATCCGTTTGAGTTTCGCATAGACGAGTTGAGCTACCGCCGCGGCAACCCCTTCATGCGCCCGCAGTTCACCCACACGGTGGAATTGGGCTGGACGCTGTTCCAGCGCGTCAACCTCAGCGCCAATTACTCCCAAACCCGCAACGCTTTTGCCAACATCACCGACCAGGAAATAGACCCCGTGACGGGCCAGCAACGTTTTTTCATTCAGGTGCGCAACCTGGCTACCCGCGACAACATCGGCATCAGCCTCAATACCCCGATCCCTGTGGCCAAATGGTGGAACGGCAACCTCAATGTCTTTTACAACTATTCCATCAACAAAGCCGACTACGGCAACGGGCGCCTCATTGACCTGCGGGTTGGCGGCGGCGGATTCTGGACGCAACACACGTTCACGCTTTCCAAAACCCTCAGCGCTGAAGCATCCGGATGGTTCAACTGGGGCGGCCTCTGGGGCGCCTTCGTCAACCGCCCGCAAGGGGTCATGGACGTGGGCGTAACCAAACGCCTTTGGGACGGCAACGGCACCCTGCGCGTGAGTTTCACCGACGTGTGGCGCACCGCCCGCTGGAGTTCCTTCACCGAAATCGGCAACCTGTACATTGACGCCAGCGGCCGATGGGAAGGGCAACAACTCAAAATCAATATGACGTACCGCTTCGGAGGCGCCAATATCCAAGGTGCGCGGCGGCGGTCAACAGCAGCGGAAGAAGAGAGCAAACGGGCAAGCGGAGAAGGCAGCGGCGGCGGCGGGTAGGCATCCCGGGGGACTTTGTGTTAGCAAGAAGGGGCTAAAAATTTGATCCCTGCATTTGCCCTCAGGCAAATCGCATGTACTACTGGGCGCTAAAATCCCCTGGTGCTACTCCCGTCATTCTTTTAAACACCCGATTGAATGTGGATTTTGAGTTAAATCCGCATTCCAGTCCGATGCCCAACAGCGAGTAGTGGCTCGTCGACGGATCTTGCAACATCACCTTGACTGCCTCGACGCGGTATGCGTTGACAAAATCATTGAAGTTTTTCCCGAATGCACTATTGATGACTGCCGACAGAACCGACTCGTTCGTGCCCAGCCGCTGGGCGAGCGCAGGCAGGGTAAGTTCCGGATCCAGGTAGGGGCTTTCATCGCGCATCAGGTTTTCGAGGCGTTCCTTCCAGCGGGTCAAATCCGCTTCGGTAAATTTTTCACTTTTTGTCCACTCCTGGGGAGCTCCCAAATCCTCCGGAGCAGGCGAAAAGTGCAAGGCCCGGGGCTGTTTTTGGGTGTATCCCTCAATAGCCAAATAGTAGATGAGTGCAGCGTTGAACAGTTCATCCCACCAGTCATGCCAGAAGTCGAGTTGGAGCCATAAATCAATCAAGGTCATGCCCCAGCCGATAAGATTACTCGCAAAAAAGGCCAGCAAAAAATTTCGGAACCACACAAAACTAACCGTTTCTGTATCCGAAAACTGCGATGGCGCCCACTGAAGGTACTCCCGATACAGCTTGTAGGCCCAATAGAAATAGAGGACTTGCGAGCCGGCCCTTAGCGCGAGTTCGAGATAATCGAGACCCAGCGCCAGGTGAATTTCGGCTTCCCAATACTGGACAAAATCAGCCCCTTGCGCAAATACGGCGATGTGGTAAACGGCATAGACCAGAAACGGGAGCGCATGTTTGAAATCGCTGCGCGAGCAGCGAAAATCAGCATTAAACTGGCTTTTTAGGTAATAATACGCAAGTGGCGGCAGCAGCAGACTGAACGTGCGTGGAAAAAAATTCAACTCCTTCCACAGCATTTCGATTCCCGCAAAACCAAGCATGTACTCCCAAATCTCAAAGGCAAACGTGACCAACAGGCAGCCAAACAGCCCATCAGACAGACGCCCCTGCCGCCAGCCGCGTACAAAAAACAGTACGGCATAAAGCCAGCCCTGCACAAATGCAAACAGCAGGGGCGTCGAGTATAGGTTGAAATCGAAAATCATTTTTAGAGTCGAAAAAGGTTGTTGGCTTTTGCTGCATCAACGGTGAAGAGCAACGTTTCCGGCACCGGGCCATTCCAGTATGCGCCGGAGCAAAGGTAGATTTTCGTACCTACCGGATACTGCACCTTCCAGGTTTGAAAAAAAGACAACCGACGGCTAAAGCCATTATTCGATCGCCCGGCGTCGTAGGGCAATTGCGCCCGCACATGCACCTGTCTCCCGAAAAAATGTTTCCCGGATACGTTGAAGGTAATCATCTCCAGTCCGCGCGAACGGGCAATAGTTTCCATGTCCGGATTTTCAGCGTCATTTTTGAGCGCCGCGGCCAGCTCGTTTTGCGCGTCGGCGGCGGCTTGTAGTTCCAGTTCGCGGCTGATTTTGTATTCTCTGGAGAGGTCAATTTTCCGTCCGGCATCGCTTGCCGACAGCACATATTTCAGTCGCCACTCGCCCTCCTTTTTTACATAAATCCGCGTGCCGACAGGCTTATTGTCGGACCGGGAGGCGAACGCACCCAGGCGGCAGCCATAGCCGATTCGTTTTTGGTTGACGGAATCGTAACAGCGGATGTCTAATTCCATACTTTTCAACGAGGCGTTGGAAAGCGTGAAACTGACCCTTGCCGGCGTGCCGGATTTTTGTTCCAACTCCGCAGATTTAGTGTTTTGCGAAAAACCCGGAGCGACAACGAGCAAGAATGCACCGGCGACAAGGGCTGCCTTTGAAAACCCGGAAGCTGGCCGACGCTTTTGTATAAGGCGGTCGAGCGAATACTGCCCGCTCCCTATTGCCGCTATGGAAATACCGCAGTAAAAGCGGAAAAGCGCATAAACAATTTCGAACGGATACGAACCCGATGGAGCCGAGCCAAAAAGAAGTGACTGAAGTGCCTTTTTCATTTTCTGAAAATTTTGTTGTGTGAAAGAATGGCACAAAAGTCCGGGGCGCCGCCGCCGCCGATGCCTCAAAACAGGATTTGGGACGTGCCAAATCATGATTTGGGAAAGGCTCCAAATAGGCGGCATAGATTTCCGCCTCATTTGCATACGCGCATTTGGTCTTGCAACATTTTTCAGTTTACATTTGTCAAATATTTAGTCTTGTCTAAATTTTTGATTCAATGTTACGAAAAATACTTTTTGCGATAACCCTTTTCGCCTTCCATAACCTCGCGCTTGCCCAACAGGCGCCTCTGTCCCTCCACCTTGTGGACGACCGTACCGGCGAACCGCTGCCCTTTGCTACTATCCGTGCGATAGGGCTACCGTTCGGGGCAGTGGCCGATAGTTCCGGGCAAGCAACGCTTGCTTTGCCGGCCGATGTGCATTTTCTTGAAATTCAAGTAGCCATGCTCGGCTACGCGCCACAGACGCTTGTCGTCGGGCACGGAAAACCGCGCACCGAAATCCGCCTCGTCCCTTTGGACGGAACGCTCGGCGAGGTAGTGGTCAGCGGTACGTTAAAGCCGATGGCCCGCTCCGAAAGTCCTGTACCCATCGAAGTATATACCCCAAAATTTTTCAGGGCCAACCCCTCCCCCAGCCTGTTCGACGGCCTGAACATCGTGAACGGCGTACAGCCCCAACTGAATTGCAACGTGTGCAGCACCGGCGATATCCACATCAACGGCCTCGAAGGCCCCTACACCATGGTGCTGATAGACGGCATGCCGATCGTGTCGGCGCTGTCCACCGTATACGGTCTGCAAGGCATCCCAACCAGCCTTATTGAGCGCATGGAGGTGGTGAAAGGTCCCGCCTCCACGCTCTACGGCTCTGAAGCAGTAGCCGGCCTGATCAACGTGATCACCAAGGATCCGCGCAACGCCCCGCGTTTCAGTCTGGATATGAACCACAGCACCCACGGCGAAACCACTGCCGATGTAGCCGGGCGCTTTGAAGCCGGCAAAGCCACGGGACTTTTGGCGGGCAATGTGTTCAACTTCCAGCGCCGCCGCGATGTGAACGGCGATAATTTCACCGACATCACCCTGCAAAAACGCGCCTCTTTGTTTGGGAAAATAGCGTTCCAGCGCCCGCAAAATCGCCAGGCCGGCGTGGCCCTGCGCTACGTCTGGGAAGACCGTTTTGGTGGCGAACTGCAATGGACTCCCCGCTGGTACGGCTCCGACAGTATTTACGGCGAGGCCATCCGTACCAACCGAGCCGAACTGATCGGCAACTGGCAACTCCCGCTCCGGGAACACATCGTGCTGGCCTACTCCTGGAACGCCCACGACCAGCGCTCGACTTACGGAACTACCCTGTACAATGCCCTCCAGCAGATTGGTTTCACCCAACTGACGTGGGATAAAACCCTTGGAAAAAAACACGAAGCCCTGCTCGGTCTGGCCCTGCGCTACACCTGGTTCGACGACAACACCCCCGTGACTGCCGCCCCCGAAACCCTGCAAAACCAACCCGCCCGAACCTGGCTGCCGGGGATTTTTGCACAGGATGATATTCGCATCAGCGACCGCCACCGCCTGCTACTCGGTTTGCGGTACGACTGGAACTCGGCGCACGGACACGTCTTGTCGCCACGAGCCAACTGGAAATTCAGCCCCGACGACCGAAACACCTTCCGCCTTTCGGTTGGCAACGGCTACCGCGTGGCCAATGTATTCAGCGAAGACCACGCCGCCCTTACCGGCGCCCGGCAGGTGGTACTGGCCGGCGACCTCCGCCCCGAGCGGTCCTGGAACACCAACCTGAATTATACCACCAAATTTTTTCCTGCCTTCGGGTTTGTGGGCGTGGACGCCTCCATTTTTTACACCCATTTCAGCAACCGCATCCTCGCCGACTACATTACCGACCCCGATCTGGTTATTTTCGACAACCTGGACGGCTACGCTGTGTCGCGTGGATTGACCCTGAATACGGACTGGAATTTTACCAACGGCCTGAAAATTCTCGCCGGCTGCACCTGGATGGATGTTTTTACCGAGGAAAAAGGGATGCGGCAGCCGCAACTGCACGCGCCACCGTTTTCGGCCACTTGGTCGGCCGCCTATACCTTTCCCAAATTACGGCTGACACTGGACTACACCGGTTCGCTCAGCAGTCCCATGCCGTTGCCGGTAGTTCCCAACGATTTCCGGCCCGACCGCTCGCCGTGGTTCAGTTTGCAAAACCTGCAAATCACCTGGAAAACCAAGGCGCCCCGCGATTTGGAACTATACGCCGGTGTAAAAAATTTGCTGAATTTCCTGCCCCTCGACCCGTTGTTGCGGCCGTTCGATCCGTTCGACAAAACCGCAGACGACCCGGCGACCAATCCCAACGGCTACACTTTCGATACGGCGTACAATTATGCACCCATGCAAGGGCGGCGGGTGTTGGTGGGACTTCGGGTTAAAATGTGAAATTTCACCACAGATTACGCAGATAATGCTTTACCAGAGGCCGGTACTACGTAGTTACATTCATTCTTTATTTAACACCACTTTTCCTACGACCGCTGCGGACAATACGAACAGCACCAGCAAGTAGTACTGGAACGTCATCGGGCTAAAAAAGTAGAAGCAGCCCAGCACGGCATACAGCAAGACCACGCAAAGGGAGAACCCATCCACCCGGTCTTTCCAGCGGCGGTAGGCCCATAGCCCGAAGCCGAGCAGTACCAGCATAAGGGTTGCTTGCAGTACGCGGGCGAGGAATACCTGCTGCACTGCGTCGCCGGGAAAAAGGGCCTTCATGTTGATGCCGAAATACACGCCTTTTTCCATGCTCCACGACACGGGCGGGTCGCCCTGGCCAATCCATTGGGCTACCGCCCCGTCGTTGTGGTATTTTATGCCTGCGGCAAAAATGCCGGGGTCTTGCAGCCAAAACGGCACGATGTACAGCAACACGACACTCAGTGCCACCGCACCCCATACGCGGAAATTTGCCTGACGGGGATACTCCTGCCACAACACGAACGCCAGCAAGGGCAGCCAAAACACCAACGTGTAGCGCGAAAGCACGCACAGAATGATGCCGATGGTGATCCACCGAAGGCTGCGACCCAGCAGTCCGGCAACCAGTACCAGATAATACGCCGCTACGACGATCTCGAAGCTGACTGGAACCTCCAGTTTGCCCCACAGGATAAAACCCCAAAGCCCCATCGAAGGCAGGAGCAACGCTGTGATGCGCGCGCCAACGGAGGCATTTTGTCGCCCTATCCAGTAGCCATACACCCCTGCCGCCAATACCAGCAGGATATAGCCCGACCAGCGGGTGTCTATTCCCAGCGCGTCGGAAATACCAATGGGCAGCCAATGCAGCGGCATGTACACGGGGTATGGCGCGTTGTAGCCAAGGTCCACGGGCGCGTAGGGCATTTCGCCCCGCATGAAGCGCTGGTACTGCGCTTCCAGCTGAGGCAGCACGTCGGAGTATTGACCGGGATCGGCGTATTGCACAAACAATTTGCGCAGTTCCTCGTAGCCAAGAAAAATAGAGAGCATACCACCCACGATCCAAAGTGCGGAAACACCGGGCTGCAGGGCGCGCAAGGATGGCGGAGCAGCAAGCGTTTGCCGCAGGCGCTGCCAAAAAAACAGCACTGCAATGCTCAGCGACACGAGGAAGAGTGCCAACGGATTCCCGTATTTGGTAAAAAGCTGCACCCCGTTGAAGGTGAGGTAGATTTGGACGATAAAAAGGAGGAAGGCAAGCGCTTTGATTTGCATGGGGCGAAAATAAATCAATTCAGCACATCCACCTCCCGCAACACCTCCAACAACAAATTGATATCCTCATAAAACTCGCGCACCACCTCAAAACTGACCGTATTCCGAAACAACGACGGCTCCAACAGGTCCTTGTCGTGCGTGAGAGCGATGAATACCTTGTCATTGATGATGGACAGGTAGATTTCCTTTTGATGATTTTCCTCCTGAAACCGTTCGCGGAAACGGAGAATGGCGCGCTGGAGGTCGTCGGAAAGCACTTCGCGCAGGCGAACGTTGGGTGTGGCGTAGGTATCAAAATACTCCTCAAACTCGGCCGAAAGGTGTTTGCGTACGCGACGACCACCAAAAAGGTGAAAGGCTCGTTCGCTGCGGCTGAGGTACTTGCGGTAGGCATCCGGCAGCAGCAGGATACCGCCCTGCATATCGGCGCGCTGGAAATCGCCCCAAAGGAAAACGCCTTTGAAAACATAGTCGAGCCGGGTGCGGACTTCGGAAAATTCCCGCACGCGCAGTTCGCACAGTTCGAACGGCAGTTCGCGTACGCGCCCGGTGATCAGGTCTTCCGCCTGGTACTCGTCGGCGCGGGTAAAAATTTTACTGGACAGGAATTTTTCCTTTGGAATGCCGCCTTTGGCGCTGTACCGGAACGCGCTATGGTTGACGTCGTTGTCCATAAAATCGAGGACCAGTTCCACCACGCGCGGTTTGAACTCCTGATAATAGACCTGCACGCGGAAAACGAGATAGGTGATCCAAAGCCCGACCGGTACAAGCAGCAGCAGGGTCACCGCAAAAATTCCAATATATATCTGCAAAAAAGCCACCCCCAGCAACAGAAACACCGACAACCCCAACAGGCGAATGAGGCGGCGCCGGCGCTGCTCCAGATTCAGCAGCTCCGGATGGATGCTTTGGTTGTAAAAAAGTCGGAAGTCGTGGTAGGCGCGCATTTTTAGTGCCGAGCGATGTATGGTATGAAAGGAGCGACCACACTACTGAACAAGACCTTCCAGGTTTGGCAAACCTGGAAGGTCTGTATGCCCGGAAAACAAAAATGTCCAGTTGTGAACGGAGCGACAAGTACTCTACGAAACTCATAGCTCATCGTTCATCACTAAACTTTAAATCCCTTTTTCCCGGGCGTATTCCTGAATATACTCGTCAATCAGGCGCACCAGAATATCCTTCATATAGGCATTTTCGAGGCGGGCGATGGATTTGAGCTTTTCCAGTTTGGTTTTATCCACCGTTACCGTAAGGCGTTTTTTGCCGGTTTCCTCGTCCATGCCGAGGTCCTGAAAATCAACGGTTTGGCGGATGAGGGCATCCAGCCCGCTGACGGGGGAGCGGTACGTTGCGGCCGATTTGCTTTTGCTGCTCGACACGGACGTTGGCGGGTCCGATTCCACCTGCTCGAATGCATCATCCATGGCCTCTTGCAGCAGCACATCGAGGTCGTGCATAAAATTTTTGTGAGCCGCTCGCCGCTCACGCACCGGCGTGTCGCCGGCGTGGGCCCATGCCTCTGCTTCGCTGGGCAGGTCCTTGAACAAGTCGTCGAGACCTTCGGAGAATTTCTTTTTGCTCATCGGTTCAGACTTCTTGTTCTTGTTGGGGTGCTGGTGCGGTGATGCGTTCTACGCGAGCCAGAAATTCGCGGCACAGGTCGAGGTAGTCCTGCGCTCCGGTGGATTTCGGGCTGTAGTCGAAGATGTCTTTGCGCTGGGCGGGCGCTTCGGCCAGGGCGATATTGTCGCGGATATAGGTACCGAACACTTTGTCTCCGAAGTATTTGTGAATAATATCCACCACATCGCGGTTCAGTACACGCCGGCTGTCGTACATCGTAGCGATCACGCCGGCCATTTCCACTTGCTTGTTGAGGCGCATGCGCACCTTGTCAATCACTTGTTTGATCTTGGCCAGGCCCTGTACCGCCAGGAATTCTGTTTGCAGGGGAATCAGTACGAACCGGCTGCTGGTCAGCGCGTTCAGGGTGAGCAAGCCTAAGGAAGGCGGGCAGTCAATAATTACATAGTCGTAGTCGGCCTCCACCTGTCCGATCAGTTCGCGCAGGATATACTCGCGGCCGGCTTCGTTAATAAGTTCCATTTCGGCGCCGGATAGGTCGAGCGAAGAGGTGATGATGTCCAGATTAGGCTTGTGGGTGTATGGCACCAATTCGCCTTCGCCCCGCAGCGCTTCGTAGATGGTGTATTTCTGACGCGGGATGCCGAGCGATATGGTAAGGTTGGCTTGTGGGTCCAAATCTATCAGCAGGATTTTTTTACCCAGTTCGACCAGGCCTGCACCTATATTTATTGCGCTGGTAGTTTTGCCAACACCGCCTTTGTGGTTGAGTAGAGAAACAACTATGCCCATATAAAACAAAAAAGGTGTTTCCGCCGCACGGGCATCCGTACTTGGCACCTTTTCGGCAACAAATGTACGATAATATGTGAAATACAATACGCCGGGGGAGGGGGTAGTCCTCTTGCCGTTAATCCTTGTTTTGAAATTTCGTTTGAATGGTTTTTCGTAAACAACTGACCTTCAGACTTTAAAACCAAAAACAAAAATATTTTTCAAAAAAACGCTTTGACATATTTTGTTTTTAAAAACCATTTGTTTTAAGTTTGCACCATCAAAAAGCGACAGAGCGGCAAAAACAACAGATCGCTGCTACACTGAAACCCGCTTCGTTCATCAAAATTTTCAGGCCTTATGATTAAAGAAGATCGGATCAACCTAAACGAGCGCTTCGTGCAAGCCTTCAAACTTTTGGAAGACCGCGGCGCCATTGTAAAAAATGACCGGGGCGGAAAAGGCGTAGGCGACGTAGCCGACCGGGTACTGGGCAACAAAGCGTATGGCCACATCATACGAGCCTTCCTAAACCCGGGCAGCAAACGCGTCATTGACTACGGTCAGGCACAATCCTTTTGCCGCGCTTACGATATCAACGAGGCCTGGCTCTTGCATGGCATCGGCAATCCGTTTGGTTTTGAAGCGCCCGGCGATGTGCTCACCAACGATAAATACTTCTCCTCTGGTGAGGGTAATATCCTGTTCACCACCATACGCGCCTTTGCCGGCGCCACCCTGGGCGCCGAAAGCGCCGAGGACAACACCTACTTCTCCATTCCTGGAGTTGGCGGCTCCGGATTGGTTGCCTTCCAAATTGACGGTAACTCGATGGAACCCGTCATCCGACACGGCGACATCGTAGTGTGCCGCTCCATCGAAAACCTGAATGATATCCGTGATAACGAGATTTACGCCGTACGCAGCAACGGCAATGTGTGGGTGAAGTACGTACAAAAACTGTACAACGACCGCGGCCGTGTCGTACGCTTCAAACTGATCTCCGCCAACTACTTCGACCACGATCCCTTCGAGGAAGAAGTAAACGAGACCACCCGCTTGTACAAAGTGGTGCGCAAAATCAGCACCGTGTAAAGAATTTCCTGCTGTTTATTGTTTTCTCAGCCTCCCGGTGTTAGTCATCGGAGAGGCTTTTTTTATACCCGTGGGTCTTTGCCGCTGTCTGGTTCGGGGTCCGTATCTGCCGGCGGTGTTTGTTGCTCCGTGATCTCGTCGGATGATTTTTGTTCTTCGAGAAACACTTCATCCACCACAGGTTCAATGTCGCCCTCCGGATGATGGGTCAGTCCTTCGCTAAAAAAGTGCCGCTGAAACAAGAGAATGCTGACGACACCGATGGTGATGGAAGCATCTGCAATATTGAAAATAGGGCTAAAAAACAGCCATTCGTCACCGCCGATCCAGGGCAGCCAGTCGGGGACATGAATCCAGGCCATGGGAAAGTAGAGCATATCTACGACTTTGCCATGCAAGAAGGTACCATAGCCTTCTCCAAAGGCCGAGAACTCGGCGGGAATACAATCGTGGTAAGGCGATGCGGTGAAAATGAGTCCGTAAAAAGCGCTGTCAATAATATTGCCCAGGGCGCCCGCGGTGATCATACCCACGCTGAGCAGAAAACCGGTGGGCGCATCTGCCTGAATGAGCATGCGGATATACCAGATGAGTGCGCTCACCATGAGAATGCGAAAGACACTGAGCAGCAGTTTGCCATATTCCCACCCGAAGGTGATGCCAAAGGCCATGCCCTCGTTTTCCACGAAGTGGAGCCGCGCCCAATCCAAACCGAACATGGGCACGTCCTGATTGTAGCAAAAAGTGGTTTTGATATAAATTTTGAGCGCCTGGTCGAGAAAGAGTACCAGCGCAACGACGAGGATAACTTGATACGAGCGTTTCAACAGCGCGTGGGTTTTTGTGCGTGAAAAAGATTGGGGCGGTTTTTGGCGGGCAAAGATGCGACGAATTTTATTTAAGGTGTTGGCCTACGCATTAACCAAGCTGTTTGAGCAACCAATCCTTCTCCATCAAGGGCTGGGTGGATTCAACCGTAGAACGCAGACGCTCGGTTTGCGCCTTGGAGTAGGGGTTGTGGTTGAGCAGCTTTTTCATCAGGCTGATCATGTTTTTATAAGCCGATTTTCGTGTAGGGTCAAGGGCCTCCTTGCGCTGGAGGTAGATGCGCATACTCTCGAGAAGCGACTCGAAGGCATCCAGTTCGCCCTGCTCGTAGTATATTTTCAGAAGCATCGTTTTGGCGATGATGTTCAGGAGCATGTCATCGTATTCGAAATGGGTTAGCAGACGCTGGGCCTTGTTATAGTCGCCCTTTTCGTAGTACACCCGCGACTGGTTGAAGTTGACGATGCTTTGGCGCTCCTTTTCCTCCAGGTAGTGTTGAAACTGTTCAATAAACTGTTCGGCCCAGCCGTATTCGCCAATTTTTATTGCAAAGGCAACTGCATTCCCAAACGTGTAGCGTGTGATATGATTATTCTCAATCAGTATTTCAGTTTCTAAACCTCGTCTATAGAATTTCAAGGCTCGTCTGCAATACTCCAAATTCCCCTGGTTGACTTTTGCCGTACAGTAATTCAAGGCAGCTCTGTAAAGGTTCAGTACCTCGGAAGCAGAAAACAGTTTTTCACACTCATCGTGGATCAAGTCTTCAAACTGATCAAAGTATTTTTCTTCAGTTGGATGGGTGATTGCCATGTAGGCGAAGTAATACACTTTAACAGCAGGTTCGCTAATCAATTTGTGATCAGTGGAATAGTTGAGAATTTGCTCAAGCAACCCTTGATCGTAATTTGCTTTTTGAAAAACATTGTGGTGTGCAAGCATTGAATTACTGATTCTCAATTTTTCCGCAGCGAACCACTTTTCCAAAGCATCGGATGTTTCCTGTAAGTTTACCGGAGCATTCTGGGTAATCCCCATTCGGAAGTAATACTCTTCTTCCTCAAGATGAAATCGATACATGAGGTAGTACCCATTTCGCAACGGCTGCTCCTCCAAGTTATTCGCCCCTGTTCGATGTGCTTGTCGGTATGCTTTGTCCAGTTTCCGTTGTCTGTAAATCCGAACCAGAGCAAGATTAAACTGAACCATATCTTGTGCATGATCAGAGTAAACAAGATACTCTTCCAGCGCTTTCAACAAAAAGTACATGACCTGCCGCATCCGCGCGTCGTCATAAGCCTCGCCAGGAAACACCGCCTTCCAGGCCTGGTTTTTTTCCATGGCCTCGTCCTGAGCCATATCCGTCAGGTGTTTGTTCAAAAAATCGAACAAACGTACCACATCCTCGCGCTGGTTGTGCGCAGGGGACAAAAGCCACTTGTTTACCTCGCGAATTTCTTTACGGCTCAACGACCGGACGATCTCCGCCAACACACTTTTTTGCATGCACGCAAATTTGTATCTGTTCAACAAAACACCGGAATTGCATCATTCCAAAAAAGATGCTAAAATGCGAACTAAAACTGTTTATCAACTATTTACATCAAATATAAAATCAGTATTGCGATCTTCAGGACAAAAGTAACAGATATAAATGGTTCAACAACTGCAAAATTTTGTCTTTCCATCCACCAATTGCTGCCCGCACTTTTGTATCGTCATAAAAGAGCTACGGCTAACAGTACTAATCCTTGCACTCATGTTCAGATACCTTCTCGTATTATTTCTTTTGCTGCCTGCCGGCTTTCTTGCCGGTCAAGGTTGGGAACGTGTATTTGACGGCGGCGGTCAGGGCCAGATCAATGATATTGCCGTATCCCCCGACGGTGGGTTCGTTGCGATAGGTTATTACAACAGCCTGAACCGGGCACGCATGTTTAAAACGGATGCCGACGGGAACCTGCAGTGGATGAAGGATTTTTTCCTTGGCTCCCAAACAACCGGACAAGGCATTCTTGTGACTCAAGACGGCCATTACGTTTTTACCGGATACACCAAGACCGGTGGCGGGCCAAGGCGCGCATACCTCCTGAAAACGGACCAATTTGGCAATACGGTTTGGACGTACACGCTGAACAGCACTTTCGACACAGAAGCTGTAGATGTCATTCAGTTGCCCGACGGCGGGTTAGTCGCATGCGGACAACAAAAAAATATCGCTTCGACAGAAGACATACTCGTATTCAAGGTTTCCTCCGACGGGGTATTGGTCTGGAACAAAGTATTTGGGGAGTCGTCCGTATCGGAGAAGGCATTCGGACTGGCATACGCCCCGGATGGCCGCATTGTGGTGGCAGGCAGTAAAAAAACAGTGCCCCGCGATATGTGCGTGCTGAAGATAGCCGGCGGTTCGGGCACACTGGAATGGGAGAACACATTCGGCTTTTTTGAACTGCTGAGTGGCAACCCTGCCGACGATGTTGCCAAAAGCGTCCTGGTGACCAGCGACAACAACATTGTTTTGGCGGGCATAAGCAACTACAAAGAACCCGCAGAGGGCGTAGTGATGAAAGTGAACGGGAACGGGAACAACCAGATATTGTGGTTCCAATCCTATCCCAGATCAGATTTTTACGGTTTGGCGCCGGCGCTAAACGGCGGTTTTTTTGTTACCGGCACCAAAGCAACCGGCCAATCGGAAGATGTTTATATCGTGCGGACCAATACGGTCGGTGAAAAAATATGCGAACTCGCCGTAGGTCGCCCCGGTTTTGACCAGGGTATTGGCATCGTAGCAACACCCGACGGCGGTGCTGTGGCGGCAGGTGTCGGTGAATTTTTCGTTGCAACGGCGTTCACCGAATCCAATCCGTACCTGGTCAAGATGGACAAGAACTGCACCACCTTTACCAGTTATATCGCCGGCAATGTTTTCCACGATTTAAATGGCAATTGTCTGCGAGACGGCGTCGAAACCGGGCTGGAAAACTGGATTGTCAAAATTGAAAGCCCAAATTTCACCCGGTATGCCGTGGCAAAAACGAACGGCGACTTCCAGATTCTGGTGGATACGGGGATGTATCAAATCAAGTTATTCCCGCCGAACGACTCGTGGACATCCTGTACTCCGACGACGCCCATCCATGTCACGAACTTCCTCGATACGTTCAGTGTCGAAATACCGGCACGGATAGCCTCTGCCTGTCCGCGCAATGAAGTAGATGTGGCTACTCCAGTGCTGCGCCGCTGCGCCGACAATACCTACACCGTACGCTATTGCAATTCCGGCACCATTCCTTCCACCGACACCAAAATTGAAATTACCCTCGATCCACACCTGACGCTCACCGGCAGTTCCATCCCGGCAGCTTTAGTACAGGGCAATACATACGCCTTTGATATCGGTTTTTTGGAAAACGGCGATTGCGGGACGTTTACCTTCGAAGCCTTTCTCGATTGCGCCAGCACTATTGCCGGACAAGCGCACTGCGTACAGGCACATATCTACCCCGATTCGTTTTGCATGGTTACGTCTTGGGATCGCTCCATCGTGGAGGCCCGCGCGATTTGTGAAAACGACACCATCAAAATGGTGCTGGCAAATATCGGCGACGGGGATATGTCGGAACAGGTGGGATTTGTCATTGCGGAGGACGTTGTTATGCTCACCCAGCCCGGCGATCCTGCGTACCAGTTCAAGTTAAAATCAGGTCAGGATTCCACCGTCTGGACGTATCCCGCTACCGGCAGTACATACCGCATCATAGCCGAACAAACCTCCGGATACCCATCCATCAGCTACCCTACTGCTGCCGTGGAAGGCTGCTTGTCCGACACCAGCAATACCTTCACCACGGGCTATTATACCATGTTTCCCGAGGATGATCGCGAGCCATTCAAATCATCCGATTGCCAGGAAAACAACAACCCTGATTTCAATCCTGAGAATTTAAAACGAGGCCATCCCAAAGGCTACGACGTGGCCCACTACGTTCGTCCAGAGTCCGATTTAGAGTTTTTAATCCAATTCCAGAACACAGGAACCGATACCGTAACCCAGATCATTGTGCGCGACACCTTGTCGCCGTTCCTCGATCCGGCCACGGTACGCCCGGGATCTGCCAGCCATCCATACGACTTTGAGGTCTATGGTCCAGGCATCGTGCAGTTTACCCTTCCGGGTATTAATCTACTGCCGGATAGCGGCGCCAATGAAGGTTTTGTCAAGTTTCGCGTGTCCTTCCAGTCGGGCATTCCTTGCGAGACACAAGTCCTCAATAGCGCCGCTATCTACTTTGACTTCGAGGCTCCGGTTTTCACGAACCAGACTTTACATACCGTATGCGAATTCGACACCTTCGTGGTGGTCAAGACGAAACACATTGACTTTGAGGGAGCCGACGTAAAGGTTTACCCCAATCCGTTCGACGACAGCGCTATTTTCGAGATCAGCGGCGTACCGGCTTCCGGCTACGTGCTGGAACTGTACGACCTGCAAGGAAGAAAACTGTTTAATCAAAGGTATTCCGATTCCACGTTCCGATTGCATCGGCAACAATTACCGGCAGGCATGCTATTATACCGGTTGACCACCGACCGTGGTCGCCCGATTGCCTCCGGAAAGCTCCTCGTTCGATAAACGAGAGACCTCCCAGCCATTGCCATTTACCGATTTTACTAATAGGCGTCTCCCAAAGACGCCAAAACCGCGGGGACCTCAACCTCGCGGTTTTTTTTGTGGCTGTACTCAGGAACTGCGCCGCACC
Organism: Saprospiraceae bacterium; assembly: GCA_041741155.1. Taxonomy (GTDB): domain Bacteria; phylum Bacteroidota; class Bacteroidia; order Chitinophagales; family Saprospiraceae; genus M3007. The sequence goes on from JBGSKO010000062.1 coordinate 131,093, forward strand.
AGCAACGCTACATTCTCGATATGATGCGTGTGCGGGAACATATCCACCGGACGCACCTTCAGCACATCATATTTCTCGGAAAGCAATTGGATGTCGCGGGCTTGAGTGGCCGGATTGCAGCTAACATATACGATGCGCGGGGCAGCGAGGTCCAGCAAAAAATGCACGGCCTTTTCGTGCATTCCAGCCCGCGGTGGGTCGGTAATGACTAAATCGGGTTTGCCGTGCCGCGCTACGAACGCCGGATCCAGCACATTTTTTACATCGCCGGCATAAAACGTAGTGTTTTCAATGGCGTTTAACCGGCGATTTTCCTCAGCATCCGCAATAGCCTCCGGAACCTCCTCAATACCGACTACATGTTTGCAATAACGGGCAACGTACAGCGCAATGCTCCCGGTCCCCGTGTACAGGTCATAGACATTCTCCGAACCCGTCAGTCCCGCAAATTGAACCACCGTGTCGTATAAGTTTTTAGCCTGGACAGAGTTGGTCTGGAAAAACGATTTTGGGCCGATCTTGAAACGCAGGTCGCCGAGTTGCTCCACCACGTAGCCTTTGCCGTGGTATGTGATCATGTCCAGGTCAAAAACCGTATCATTTAGTTTTGTATTGACGCAGTACACGATTGTCGTCAGCGCAGCTCCGATACGTTGTAGCAGCGTATCCAAAAATGCGCGAATGGCATCCGGTTCGTCGCGGGCGAAACTGACCAGAAGGAGCACTTCCCCGGTAGTAGTCAGGCGGACCATCAGGTTTCGCAAAAATCCTCCATGCCGGCGCACATCATAAAATTCCAGCCCTTGTTCCAGGGCGATTTCACGCGCAGCATTTCGAATAGCATTGGATGGATTGGCCTGTAGCCAGCAATGCTGCACATCCACCACCTTGTCGAAGGCGCCTGCACGGTGGAAACCGAGCCCCGGCCATTTGGGCCACACGGTCATGTCCGCCACCGTATTTTCAACCGATTCCGATGCTGCATCAAAAAACGCATCCCCCACTTCTGGCTCGGCGGTAGCAACCACGGAGGGGAGCTCTCCGGGCAATAGCCAGCGCTTATTGGAAAAAGCAAATTCCAGTTTATTCCGGTAGTACGTCGTCTCCGGCGCACCAAGGATCGGCAGGAACTCCCCTACCGGCACTTTGGCGATACGCTGGAAAGCGTCCAGCACATTTTGGTTTTTGTGTTCCAATTGGGCGGTATATTCCAGGTGTTGCCACTTACACCCGCCGCACACAGTAAAATGCTGACAAAAAGGCTCGGTGCGCTGCGGCGAGGGGTGTACCAGATTTTCGATGCGCCCTTCAGCGAAGCCGCCCTTCTTCTTTTGAACAAAAACATCGACAATATCCCCGGGAACTGCTCCTTCCACAAAAAGTACCAACCCTTCGGGCGTACGACCGACCCCTTTGCCGCGATCGGCCACCCCGTGAATAGGGACGGCCGGGGCAATGAATGATTTAGATTTACGTGTCATAGTGGGGGCAAAGATAGGACGGGTTGAGGAGGGTTTATCGGGTTGAGAAGAGTTGAGCGGGGGCACAAGAAAAAACCCCCGCTCCGTTTCCGGAACGAGGGCTTGGGTTTTTCATGGTTCGGAAGCCAATGTTTGGTTAGAGCTGGGCCTCCAAAGCCGTTTTTGTGCTGTATTGTAAGATATTGTTGAGTACTGCGGCAGAGGGGTTAAAGCCGGCCTTCGGAAGCAAATTTTTGGCGGTCAGCAACGCATTGAATTCAGCGCGCAAAGCGGCATCTTCTTCCAATTGTTGCGCCGTAACCGTTGCTTCGTCGGCAGGCATGTCATGGTACAGAAACTGCACCAAAGCGTCATATGTGTAGTTTTCTTGCATAGGCATGAAACAATGATTTGGTGAATTGTTAAAAAAATCGGCTTTAAAACACCCGGCAAATGCAGGTTATTATACAACCCCGTATTAAATTTTCTTTTTTAACATTTATCTTGCACAGGATGCCTGTTACGCCCATACGACTACCTTTGTAAACCCATGCAACAGGACTTCCATTCGTCAATTGACCCTGATTTTCTCGAACGCTGGCGCCTGATTCTTGGACGCGCCGCCGACCCGGAACAAACGCTTCCTCTGAGCGGCTTGCAGACCGGTATGGACCAGGTGCTGGAAGCGCTGTACGATTCCGAGCGGAAGGGCGGGCTTGGCCGCTCTTCACCCAATATCAACCGTTGGCTGGGCGATATTCGGCGTTATTTCCCAACGCCCGTGGTCCAACTGCTGCAACGAGACGCTCTGGATCGTCTTGGCCTGGCGCAGTTGCTGCTCGAACCCGAACTTCTGGCCACCATAGAGCCCGACGTACATTTGGTGGCAACCCTGCTGTCGCTTCAAAAGGCAATGCCGGCAAAAACCCGGGAAACAGCCCGGACTGTAGTGCGCCGCGTCACGGATGATCTGGAACGCCGCCTGAGCGCTGCGCTACGCGAAGCCGTACGACAGGCGCTCAACCGCAATACCCGCAACCATCACCCTCGCCCCAATGAAATTGACTGGCCCCGTACGATTTACCAAAACCTGAAACATTACCAACCGGATATCAAAGCTATCATACCCGAACGCATCACGGGCTTTGGCCGAAAGGGTAAGGCACTGCGGCATATCATATTACTGGTGGATCAAAGCGGGTCCATGGCGGGGTCGGTGGTGTATGCCGCCGTGTTCGGCTCCGTGCTGGCTTCCTTGCGTTCGGTGCAAACCAACCTTGTTGTATTCGACACGGCCGTAGCAGACATTTCCGAGTACTTGCACGATCCCGTAGAACTTCTTTTCGGCACCCAACTGGGCGGCGGCACGGATATCCACAAAGCGCTGGCATATTCCCAAACGCTGGTCCATACACCGCAGGACACCATTATTGTACTGATCAGCGACTTATATGAAGGGGGCAATCGCGCCGAAATGCTGAAAAAAGCCAACGGATTGCGCCAGGCAGGCGTCAGTATGGTAGCCCTTCTGGCACTCAGCGATGAAGGCGCCCCAAACTATGACCACGAAAATGCCGCAGCATTTGCCGCTCTTGGCATTCCAACATTCGCCTGCACCCCACAGTTATTCCCCGAAATGATGGCAGCCGCCATCGGCAGACTTGACCTCGAGCAATGGGCCGGGCAGGCGGGAATCCCGTTGCGCGGGTAATACCCAACAGGTTGTCCAAGGATACTTATTCAGCACACCCGCCTGTACGAAAGGGCTAAAGATTGGGCCAAATGCAGAAAATGCAGACCTTTGCGCAGCCAAATCAAACCTGGATTTAACTGGCCTTTCAACGTTTTTTTTCACTACAACTCAATTGCTTTTTTTACCATGACGAAACATATCCTGTTCGGCGCCGCAGCGTTGCTGCTGGCTTTTCTGACATATTCCTGCAAAAACAACGCTCCAGAAGATGCCAAAACACCCGAAATAACCTACCCGTTTGAAAAACCAGACTCCATCTTCGGACTCAAAGGCTGCGAAATGGCGGGGTTTATAGCCACCTCCAAAACGGATCGCGAGTTTGTTTATCAAAATTTTAAAATCAAGGTGAAGGATAACGAAAACACACCGGGTGAGAACATTGGCATCGGTCCCGACTCGAACGGCCTGGTACTCCGTTTGCCAATATCAGAAGAAGGGAATTTTTTTCAGGGCGCCACCCGAAATCACTTTTTTGTGGATCAAGGCACCGGACCCGATATTCGGAAGATGTTGATCTTTAATATAAAACCAGATGCCATCCTGCAAGTGTATCAGGCAGAGTACCTCGCCGCCGAGCCGCCATTTGTATCCTCCAACGGCGCCTTTTGGTTCTTCATGCCGATCGAGGAGAGCGAGATACTCCAGGCGCCGGATTGCCCTGACAAGGAAAAATGGGTGAAGGAAGGCCTTCGTGTGGGCTATGGCCAACGGTGCATCTACAATATGGTCACCCGAATGCTTACGCGTAAGTCAGAGTACATCTGCGTACCACTCCAGTAGCGCATGGAAGTGGTTAACAATATTTAAATGAAAAACAATGAAATGGCAGGGCATTGCAGGTATTGACGTGTTTTCAGGTCAAAAGTGTGCCCGGCCCTTCAAAATTGTTAACACCATTTAAATCTGAAAATTTGCCTGTGACACTTGGTGTGACTCTTGCTGCAAGTGGTCGTATAAATGTTGTCTTTACAGACGAGTAAAGGCAGGCAATACAAAAAGGAAGATTGTTTTCATTTGGTTTTTTGGGGTTTTAGCCGCCGACGCGCAATGCGTTCGGTGGCTTTTTTTTGTGGACTTGCCAGCCTATTTCACCAGATCCGCCACCGGATTGTCGCGACGCATATTGGGTTTGAGCAGGTTGTAGGGCACAGTTATACTGTGCTGACCATATACGGGGTGGAAGAGCGTACTCAGCTCCAGGCCATCGCGGCGAATCGTGAACATGGGAAACCCTTCCACTGCCAGCCACTCGCGAAAGGCAGGGTCTTCTGCAAACTTGGACATCTTGGGAGACTCCCTGCGGGCATATTCAGCAAACCACTCTTTGGCATTGAAACTGCGGTTGAACAGGTCCTCAAACACAATTTCTTTACCGGTACGCAGGTCGAAGTTGAACGACACCCCACTGCTTTTTGCTTTCCAGGATTCGGAGAAAGTGAGATATCCGCAAAAGATCGTTTCCGTCCAGCAAGTGACTTCATACCAGCCGCTGGCGCGCAAGGCATTCCGATTTTCCGGGCGAGCAGGCCTTTTCTGAGCGGCTATGGTGGATTTACACTGCTCCACCCAGTCGGTAGCACGGCGGTCGAGGATTTTATTGCACTCGCCACATTCGAGCCGCGGGTACTCGATGTCGTAGCTGCTCCCATAATCTGCGTATTCGAGGCAACCGACCAGAAGTTTACTGCGTTGAACCAGTTTAAAGGTTCGTTTTTCGCCGGAGCCTACCCAGGAACAATCGTGTGCTTGCGGAATCTTGAGGCTGCCTTGCAGGTGTGCAGCGGTTTTACCATTGGGCAACAAGGCTTGTATCTCGTAATGGTCGTCGGGAAAAATTTTGCCTTTGAGGGCGTAGGTCTTGTCGTCCGCTTCGATCCAAAGATATCCCTGAAGCAAGTTGTTGTTTACCCGTGCCAGCGTCAGATCAATACGCCCATTATTCCAGCGGGCTACATAGCGGTTCACCCACTTGTTCTCGCCGCAAGGTTTAGGGGCTAAACTTTTGACTTTGACTTCTTTGGCCTCCAAACTACTGCCCAGCGTATTCGTGGCGTTGGTCCATTCAGCATCTATACGCTCCCCTTGCAAGGTGCCCGTGATGTGTCCGGTAATCAAGCCCTTACTATCGTTTTCATTCAGAATCAACACGACGCCTTCGAGCGTACCGGCCAGGTCGAAGCGCTCCTTACTCTCGATGTAGGTCAGGTGGCCGCGGCAATGGCTGCCGTCAAAGCCAACGGAGAGCAACACCTCCGAAACATCGTCCAGACGGCCCCGAAAGTGCCGCACCCATTGTACGGTGGCGCCGGCATCGAAGAGCCGAACAATAGCGGTATCCATCGGCAGCGGCACTGCCGCAGGCTTTTTTGTTTTTGCACTGTCTTTTTGGGAAAAAGCCGGCGCCGATGCCAGCAAAAAGCCGGCGACAAACAACAACGCCGGTATAAATCGGAAAAATGGAAATCGCATGGATTAAAGCATGTGTGGTGAACGATACATGATGAACGATGATCTGCGCTATGGCACTTCCACCGTGCTCAATATTTTCTCGATAATGTCCTCCTGACGCACATTTTCGGCTTCTGCCTCGTAGGTCAGTCCGATACGGTGGCGCAGGACATCGGCACAAATGGCGCGCACATCCTCGGGGATCACGTAGCCGCGGCGGCGCAGAAAAGCCATAGCTCGGGCCGCCTGTGCCAGCGCGATACTGGCCCGGGGCGACGCACCGTAGCTGATGAGCGGAACCAAACTTTTCAGCCCGTAAAGTGCCGGGGAGCGTGTGGCAATGACGATGTCGAGGATGTACTCCTCAATTTTTTCGTCCATATAAATTTTATGCAACACATCGCGGGCGCTCAGCAAGGCGCTTTTAGATACCACAGGCCGCACCCGCTGGTGGTCGTTGTTGAGGTTGAGCCGGATGATGGCACGCTCGTCTTCCTTGTTCGGGTAGTCTATCTTGACCTTGAGCAGGAAACGATCCACCTGTGCCTCGGGCAGTGGATAGGTTCCCTCCTGCTCAATCGGGTTTTGGGTTGCCAGCACGATGAACGGTTCTTCCAGCGGGAAGGTCTCGTTTCCGATGGTTACCTGACGCTCCTGCATCGCTTCCAACAAAGCGCTTTGCACCTTTGCCGGGGCACGGTTGATTTCGTCGGCAAGGATAAAGTTTGCGAAAATCGGCCCTTTGCGCACCGAAAATTCTGCCTTGGCTGGATTGTAAATCTGCGTGCCGATCACGTCGGCGGGCAACAAATCCGGCGTAAACTGGATGCGGCTGAAGTGCGCGTCCACCGCTTGCGCCAGGGTTTTAATTGCCAGTGTCTTGGCTAATCCCGGCATTCCTTCCAGCAGAATATGCCCGCGGGTAAGCAACCCGATGAGCAAACGCTCCAGCATAGCTTGCTGACCGACGACCACTTTACTGGTCTCGGCACTCAGTTTTTCGAGAAAAGCACTTTCCAGATGAATCTGATGATTTAGCGCTTCGATGTCCACGTGGTGCTGCATGTGCGATCCTGATTTTCAAAAAGTTGGCAAAAATAGTGCGGTTGGTGCATATCTGAACCTATCCGGGACAAATGCGTTCTCTGCAGCTATGGAATTTATTTCAAACGACATCCTTACCAACGCCCGTACGTATCCCCAATACCGCGCGCTGGTTAGCGGTCTGCTGGCCAAAGAAATGGCGACCGGGCTACTGCAAACCCCTGCTTTGGTGGAATACTCCCGCCTGAATGACCAGCGTATGAACCGCCTGGACAAAACATTCAACCCCGATCCATCTGCGCAGAGCTTGCTTGAAAAAATCAATCAACCCATGCTTTGGCTGACCATATCCGAGGGCTGGTGCGGCGATGCCGGTCAAATTGCGCCGGTGCTGAACAGCTTGGCCCTGCAAAATCCCGGCATCCAGCTGCGATTTATCCTGCGCGACGAGTACCCTGGGATCATGGACGCTTTCCTGACCAATGGTAGCCGCTCCATCCCCAAGGTGCTATTTGTGAATCCGGAAACCAGACGCGTGCTGGACGTCTGGGGCCCAAGGCCGGCAGAGGCTCAAGCGCTCATGGCCACAACCAAAGCAGATATGTTGGCGCTGGAACACGACGATCTGTTGCGCAAAACGCGTTATGAAGCGGGCCAAACGGCCATGCATTCCTGGTACGCCCGCGACCGCACCGTCAGCATCCAGCGAGAGGTGACGGCAGCGGCAGTGGGGTGTTTGGAAAAATTGGACCGCGTTCCTTAGGAATCTATTTCTTTTCCTCCCCAACTGCCGGCTTTGGCTCCACAAAATAAATAACCCGCGTGAGCCACTTGGTCGTGTCGGGCTCCTGGCCGGGATCGGTGATATACTCCTCAATCACAGGCGGAATACTCTGCAAGCCCTTTTCGGTCATGTAATCATCCATGGCATAGTGCGCCTCGCCTGTTTTTTCATAGGCGCCGAAGTGCTCGATGATCAGTGCCTGCTTGCCGCCTACCGGAAACACACTCAGACCACCGGCAAACTTTTGATTAACCGCAACGGGAATCGCAGCAGCCATGTCCGAAGTGCCTGCTTGTTCATCGTAACTCCAAAACAGGCCCGCCGGCGCTCCGGCCATTTCGGCGGCACTTTTTTGTACCTGCTCCATGGCTTTTGCGAACGTAGCGCCAAAAAACGACGGCATATCCGGGAATGCTACGGTCTTGCGGATACCAACGTAGTATTTCTCCGGTATTTCCTCCGTGGCCACCTCGTAGCCGCGGTACTTTTTGTGGGCAATGGCTTCGCACACTTGTTTCAGGTTTTCAAGCCCTTTGGCGTAGTCCTTTCCGACCCCGGCATCCATGTCGGTGAAAATGGCTAGACCATTCCAGGGAAAAGCAACGTGCATATCAAAAGCCCAGGTCACCTTGGTTTTTTTGTCGTTTTCCTCAAAAATAAAATACGACGGAGACGTGCTTTCAAACGGTTCGGTGAATTCCACCTTGATGTCAATACGATCCGCGGCAAGTGCCGTGATCGTTTGCTGACCAACACCCACGTCATCATTGCCCGCCCATTTGTACACCACGCCCACAGCGCCATCCGTACCCTCAATATTGATTTTCATATTAGGATCCAGCGCTGCCCATGGGGACCACGTCTCGAAGTTTTTGAAATGCTGTACCTGGTCATAGACCAAATCTTTAGGGGCATCAATCTCGATGCTGCGCTCAATGTGGTAGTCTTTTTTAGCAAAAAAGCCGAGTGCAACCCATAGGACGCCAAGCCCCAACACGAGGTAGAGGAGAAATTTAAGAATTTTCATAGCAGAAAAAATTGAGTGAAAAGTTGATTTGTACCGGTATTGCTTGCACACACCGAATGCAATGCATCGGCTTGCTTCGCCGCTTTTTAATCCACATAAATCTCATCCGCAAACAGCCAACAAGGGTTGCCCGCGCCTTTGTGCCCCGTCGGGCATTTGCCCAGGGATTCGCCGATCACACGGACATAGCGTGCGGTAGTCCCCGCCAGTTCCACAACGAGTTTTTTCTGCAAAGAACCTGTGGCTGTAGGCGGTACGTCGTTGAGTACCTCGCCCGCCGGCGCAAAGTTCTTGCCGTCGCTGGACACTTCTACACGAAGTTTTGTCGGGAAAAACACCCAGGAGTTTTCGTCCTGCAGGAAATTGACGCGGATAGCTTGAATCGGTTTGCTACTGCCGAGGTCAATCACAGCATCAAGGTTGGCCCCTTCATAACCCTGCCAGCGTCCGGAGCGAAAATCGGCGCCGCCAGGCTGCATATCCACCAGCGCCTGATCGCCTCCGCCCGTGTATTGTGGGCTGTACCTGGTGGCGAGGCGCAGCACGCGCATATCGGAGCGCAATTTGAAAAACTCAGCCGCTTCTACGACACTGGTTTGATCCCCGCGCACTGCCATAAACCGCACTGTAGTACTCTCGGTAATGAGGAGCGGCTTTTCATAACGCGCCGAAGAGTCGCGGGTAGGGGCACTGCCGTCGAGGGTATAAAAAATTGCAGCAGTCGGGTCGGCGCATCCAAGTTTTATGGTTTGGCGATCCTGGAACACGCGTTTGGCATCTGCTACAAACGGCACGGGCACGATCTGGGCTGTTTCTATGGCAGCTACCGGGCAATCGGCCACGTTTTTGCCCCATTCGGAAGGTTTGTCGCCCATGTCGAACCGCAAATCGCCGCCTTCCAGCAAGTCTTCGTGGGAAAACCACGTTTTCGGCCACAGTTGGCCGTTTCGATAGGCCCGCTGAATATACCGGCGGCGCGCCGAAACGCCTTTGGCCGAAACCGTAAACGTGTTTCCGTTGTCCAGGCGGATAGTAGCTTTTTCAAAAAGCGGCGTACCGATCACATACTGCCCGCTGCCGGGCACAACAGGATAAAAACCAAGGGCAGAAAAAACGTACCAGGCCGACATTTGGCCACAATCTTCGTTGCCGCTCAGACCATCGGGACGGTCGGTGTACTGCTCATCGAGAATTTGGCGGACACGCTGCTGGGTTTTCCAGGGCTGGCCGGCGAAGTTGTACAAGTAAGCAATATGGTGGCTGGGTTCGTTGCCCTGCACATATTGGCCGACGAGGCCGGTGATATCGGCCTGCTGTCGGCCGGTGGTTTTGGCCTGGGCAGCGAAGATGGCATCGAGTTGTTTGGCGAATGCCTCGCGACCGCCGAACAGGCGCATCATGCCCGACACGTCTTGTGGAGCGGCAAACCGGTATTGCCAGGCATTGGCTTCTGTGTAGTTAAAATTGACCTCGAAAGGATCGAATGGCGCATGCCAGGTGGCATTGTTCCTGGCGCGGAAAAATCCCGTGGACGGGTCGAACAGGTTTATGTAGTACTGTGCCCGACGCAGGAATGTATCGGCTACGGATTGGCGCCCCATGGCCAACGCCATTTGGGCGATGCACCAATCGTCGAAGGCGTATTCCAGCGTTTTGGATACCGACTCCGGCTCTTCGTCGGAGGGGATGTAGCCGAGTTTTTTATACCACTGGAGTCCGTAACGGTCGTGGTTGGCGCTGGCGAGCATCGCGTCGAGCGCCTTGTTCCCGTCATAGCCCCGAATCCCTTTGCGCCAGGCATCGGCAATGACCGGAATAGCGTGGTAACCGATCATACAGTCCGTCTCGCAGGCGCTCAGTTCCCATACCGGAAGCCGGCCGCCTTGCTCGTACTGGCGCAGGAAGGTTTGGATAAAATCGTTGGTGCGCCTGGGTTCGAGAATGGTGAACAGGGGTTTGCAGGCGCGGTAGGTATCCCACAGGGAAAATACGGTATAAACATCGTGGTCAACGGCCTGATGTACCTCCATATCGCGGCCGCGGTACTGGCCGTTCACGTCGGAATAGAGGTTGGGCGCCAGCATGGTATGGTACAGCGCGGAATAAAATGTGCGCTTTTGTGCCAGTGAACCACCTTCCACAACCACTTTGGAAAGCTGATCGGCCCACTTTGCCTGTGTTTCCGCGCGTACCCGGTCAAAGTCGAAGTGGTTGCACTCGGCATCGAGGTTTTGTCGGGCATTTTGCACGCTGACGGCGGACAGTGCCACGGTAGCAACCACCGGCATCCCCTCGTAGCCGTAAAAATCAACGAGTGCCACTATACTTTTGCCCGTCACACTGCGCTGCGACATGATCGGGTCCAACGTCATGTCGAACACCCTGGAATTGAAAAACGGTCGGGAAAAGCGAATGGCGAAGTACACGCGCTGGTCTTTGGCCCAGGCATTGGACATGCGGTAGCCGACCAGTTCACGGTCGCTGACGACGGTAAGGCTGGATCCCAGCACTTCGTCGCGGTGGCGCAAGTCGAGCAGGATATGGCCAAAATCGCGGTTGGCCGGAAAGGTGTAGCGGTGTACGCCTACGCGCTCGGTGGCGGTGAGTTCTACCGATATTTCGTCGGTGCCCTCGTTCAGAGTAACGGCATAATAGCCCGGCTCCGCAAACTCGCTTTTTTTGTCGAACGGTGCGGCATAGCGCTCCGGCTCCAGATTGACCTCCCGCATAAAGGGCTGAAACAGAAGGTCGCCGTAATCGGGCACCCCGGTGCCGCTCAAGTGGGTATGGCTGAACCCGTAGATGAGGGTATCGGAGTTGTGGTAGCCGGAACATCCATCCCAACCCTCCAGGCGGGTGTCGGGGCTGAGTTGCACCATGCCAAAGGGCGCCGTAGCACCCGGGAATGTGTGGCCATGAGCATCGGTGCCAATAAACGGATCGGCGTACTGAAGCAGGGCAATATTTGGAGTTTGTACAGTGTCTTGAGCGACAAGCATACTTGTACTCAGCAACAAGAAAAGGGAAAGTGTACGGTGCATATCGGGCAGTAAGATGTTGGCTCCAAAGGTACGATACCCGGGCGTTCCGGGTTTCTTCTGAAAAAATTCTTCGGCGAAGGAAGTACACTTTCAAACACAACCGGCATTAAAAACTTAACAATTACGTAATCTTTGCCTGGTAGTACCATACCTTTCCAACGTACTTTTGCGCCAAAATTAACGGTTTGCCTTTTTGGATGACGGATTCAGAACCCGAAAACGCAAATCTGATATCCTAAATCTTCTTTATGCTACTGGGTTTTATCGGCGATTTGCCGGCTTACGCGTCCGTGTTATTTATTGTTTGTCTTGTAGCCGTTTGCCTGTTCGAGGCCATCAACGGTTTTCATGATACGGCCAATGCAGTAGCCACGGTTATTTACACCAATACTCTCAAGCCATACCATGCTGTGGTGTGGTCCGGGATATGGAATTTTTTAGGGGTAATGCTTGGTGGTATTGCTGTTGCAATGGGTGTGATAAAACTCATTCCGCTGAACGACCTCATCATGCAGCCGTTGGGAGAAAACATCGCCCTCGTACTGGCCATTTTACTTAGCTCTATCGCCTGGAATCTGGGAACATGGTATTACGGTATTCCTTGCTCCAGTTCACATACGCTAATCGGTTCATTGCTCGGCGGAGGATTTGCTTTTTGGTCGGTACACGCAGGCGCCGGCCCCAACTGGGGAAAGGCTGCCGACATTGGTCTGTCGCTACTCATTTCTCCGCTATTCGGATTCAGCCTGGCCATACTGCTCATGTACGTCTTGCGCATGACAGTCCGAAAACGAAAAGCAATATTTGACGAACCTAATCCTAAAAAGGCGCCGCCTTTCTGGATTCGAGCAATCCTGGTGACGACCTGCACGCTGGTTAGTTTTTTCCACGGGTCCAACGACGGTCAAAAAGGCGTGGGCCTGCTCATGGTCGTGCTTATTGCATTTATGCCGGTTCAATTTGCTATGAACCACAGCAAGCCGACAACCGAGTACAGCAACGCTGCCCGCAACATCAATCAGATGCTCACCCGGGCCGATAGCGGCGATTATTCTGAACACATCCTGGCACTGGCCAACCAGGCCGGTCGAGTGGCCGTAGCTTTGGACAGCACCGATACGAAACAAAAAAAACAAGTGTTCGAAGTACGCGAAGACATCCAGTCTTTGGTTAAAAAACTGGATGCAGACCTTAAGATAGGCCTGATTCCCGGCGCAGTTGTCACGGATGTAAAACGGGAACTGAAGACCCTTCGCTCCTACTACGAATTTGCGCCAACGTGGGTAATCCTGCTCATCTCGCTTTGCCTCGGCGCAGGCACCATGATTGGCTGGAAACGCATCGTGGTGACCATTGGCGAAAAAATTGGCAAAACCCACTTGACTTATGCTCAAGGTGCCAGCGCCGAGATTTGCGCCGCCGCCACTATCGGCGTGAGCACCAGTTTTGGACTTCCGGTAAGCACTACACACGTATTGTCGTCGGGCATTGCCGGTACCATGGTCGCATCCGGCGGCATTAAAAATTTACAGAAAAAAACCATCACCAGTATTGGTTTGGCCTGGCTGTTGACCTTGCCCGTTTCCTTCTTCTTATCGGCGGTTATATTCTATTTTTTGCGAGTCATCCTGTAACCGCCGGGAAGCAGATTTGGTGTGGTTAACGTTGTCTTAACACTAAAAAAGCGCTTTTGGTAGTTTCTTTGGTAGATGTGTGCGTATAAAGATCACATTTATTCTAACCAACTCTCAAAGTGATGAAGAATCTGCTTTTTTTGCTGTTTTTTGCTCCGTTTACCTTGATTGCCGACCAAGGCAATCCTAGCCTGGAAGCTATCTCCAAAGCGTTGAGCAGCGGTGATGCCGATGCGCTAGCCCCCTATCTGGCTGATAACGTAGAGGTATCCATTTTGGACAACGAGCAAGTTTATTCGAAAGCCAAAGCGACGGAAGTGCTCCGTTCGTTTTTCAGTTCCAATAAACCGAAGACGTTTAATCAGGTACACCAGGGCACCAGCCGGGGCAACAGCGATCAATATTGTATCGGCAACTTGTCGGCTTCCACGGGTTCCTACCGCGTGTACTTGTACCTCAAGGTAAGCGGTACCACCACCACGATTCAGGAAATACGTTTTGATAAAGAATAGGTATTGCTGAAACCCTCCAGCCAAAACCTACCTACCAACCTTTATTTCGCCTAAATTTGCGCCGTTTCCGGGCACCACTACGGTGCCCGGTTATGTTTTTATTGACATGGTGCGCATACTTCTCCGCTCGTTTTCCTTTCTCATCGGCATCGCATTGCTCTGGCAGTGCGGCGATTCGGATAATCCCCCAAAGGAGGGCGACCAACTTTTAGCCAAGGTATATAACAAAAGCCTGTACCTGTCCGAACTGGAGGGCATCGTTCCGGAAGGTGTTCCGGCGAACGATAGCGTCCTGATGGTTACAGCATACGTCCAACGATGGGTGCGCGACCAGTTGCTCATGTACGAGGCCGAACGCAACATTCCCAAAGACCTGAATATTGACAAGCTCGTACGCGACTACCGCGCGAGCCTTGTGCGGTTCAACTTTGAGGAACAAATCATCGCGGAAAAGTTGGACAGCACCGTGTCGGAGGCCGAAATGAAAGCCTTCTACGAAAACAACAAAGACCAGTTTCAGCTGGAAAACACCATCCTGAAATGTCAACTGCTGAAACTCCCGCCAAACGCCCCTCAAAACGAACTCAACAAATTCTGGTACGGAAGAACTGCCTCCGACGAGGCAAAACTGCGCAACTACGCCAAACAATGGGCGGCACTTGCCCTGCTCAATACCGAAAAATGGTATAAGTTGGATGAAATAGCCGCGCTTTTGCCCAAAGGAACGTTAACCTCAGACAACGTTGGCTCGCGCCGCGAAGGCACCCTCAGCGATGGCGATTTCCGGTACTACTACCGGGTACTCGAAACCGTCAAGGGAAAAGAAACCGCGCCGTTTGAGTACGTAAAAGAGCAAGCATCCAAAGTTATTCTGCACAAACGCAAACAGGAACTGCTCGAACGCTGGAAAGAAGACTTGTACCAGCAGGAACTGCGCCGGCAAAATATTCAGCTGGTCCGGTAATCACCCGGCCGGCGCCTGAAACAACAATTGGATCAAAAAAACAGACCATGCATATTATGGCTATGACCTTCAGCCGGTTTTTCAATACGAATTTAAACCACCCCAGCCTCCGTCGCCGGGTATCTTCCTCCGTTTACCCATTCTCGTTTTTGCTGCTGCTGCTGCTGCCCGCTTTTCTCTCCGGGCAAAACGAAAAGGCCGTAATTGACAAAGTAGTAGCCACCGTAGGCAGCGAAATTATTCTGCTGAGCGAAGTACAGGAACAGTTGGCATACGCAAAACAGCAAGAAGCAACCCTGCCCGCAGACTATTCCTGCGTCATTCTGCAAAATCTGCTGGTGCAAAAACTGCTGGTTAACCAGGCCAAACTCGACTCCGTAGAGGTGAAGGACGAAGAGGTTGAAAACCAGCTGGAAGCACGCATTGAGCGCCTGCGGGTGTATTTCAACCAGGACGAAAAAGCCATTGAGGAGTACTACGGCCAAAATGTCAACCAGATTAAGGAGCAGATGCGCAACGACATGCGCAGCCAGCTTTTGGCCGAACGGATGCAGGGCCAAATCACGAGTAAAGCCACCATCACCCCTTCCGAGGTGCGGGATTTTTTTAATAAAATACCCAAAGACTCGCTTCCGTATTTCAATTCTGAAGTGGAGGTCCGCGAACTGGTGTACAAGCCGCAAGTAAACGCCGAGGAAAAGGGTAAAGCCCGGGAGCGCATGGAAGAACTGCGCAAGCGCATCGTGGAGGGCGGAGAAAGTTTTGCCGACCTCGCCAAAAAATACAGCGACGACCCCGGTAGCGGCTCCAATGGCGGCGACCTGGGCTGGCAAAAACGCGGCACGTTTGTAGCCGAATTTGAGGCCGTGGTGTACAACCTGGACCCCAACCAGATCAGCCCGCTCGTGGAAACCGAATTCGGGTTTCACGTCATCCAACTCCTCGAACGCCGGGGCAACCTCATCCACGCCCGCCACATCCTCATCAAACCACAGATCACCGACGACGACCTTCAAAAAGCCGAAGCAACACTCGACTCGATCCGACAGTTGATCCAAAGCAACAACATCACCTTCACCGCTGCTGTAAAACTGTTTGGCGATAAAAACAACGCCAGCTACAACAACGACGGACGCGTAGCTAACCCCCGTACCGGAAACACGTTTTTCGAAGTGGCTGATCTGGATACTAATATCTTCTTTGCCATTGACGAACTCACCCCGGGCGACGTCTCGGAACCAGTCCCCTTCCGCTCCCCCGACGGCGCGCGCTATTTCCGACTGGTACAACTGCAAAGCCGTTCCAAGCCGCACATAGCCGACCTGAAACAGGATTACAACAAAATACAGGCAGCAGCACTTGAGCAAAAAAAAGGCAACTACACCGAACGCTGGGTACTTGACAAACTTAAAATCACCTACCTGTCTATTGACCCGATGTACCAAAAATGCCCAAACCTGCAGGAAATGATCGGCCTCAATCCGGCTCAACGCCCCTAAGCCCCCGCTACCCCGCCAACCTTCTCCACCTACCATTGCCAACACACGTCAATTGATGTCCATGAAATCGCCTATCCTCGGCCTCTTGCTGCTTGCCTTTGGCGCCACCGCCGTTCAAGCCCAAACACCTGCCGACTCTCTACTTCCTGTCATCGCGTACGAACAGCCAAAGAACTTCGAAATCGGCGGCGTGCGTGTCACCGGAGCGCAATACGCCGATGCACAGGCGCTCATCGCTATCTCGGGCTTTCGGGTTGGAGACAAAGTTCGTATTCCCGGCGCCGGCATTACCAAAGCCGTACAGGCCTTGTGGAACCTGCGTTTGTTCACCGATGTGCAGGTTATCCAGGAGCGTACACAAGGCGAAGTCGTTTTTCTTGAAATAGCGGTGGTGGAACTGCCGCGCTATACCCGCCACTTGTACACCGGCGTGAAAAAAAATAAACACGAAGACCTGAACGGCGTGGTCACCAAGTTTATCCAAAAGGGCGCGATCCTGACCGAAAACATCAAAGCATCGGTCATCCGCGGTATGGAGGAATACTACATCGAAAAGGGCTTCCTGAACGCTAAAGTGAATATAAAGGTGGCTACAGACGAACGGGCGACAAACGGGGTGAAACTGGAGTTTGTGGTCAACCCGGGCAATCGGGTTAAAATCAAAGATGTTTACTTCGTGGGCAACGAAAACGTCAAGTCCAAGACTCTGCGCAAAAAAATGAAAAACACTTCCCGCAAGCGGAAGATTTTCAAAAAGTCAAAACTGGTACAAAGTGAATACGAAGAGGACAAACTGGCCATTGAGGAATACTACAACACCATCGGCTTCCGCGATGCCCGCGTCGTGCGCGACAGCATCTGGCGCACCCCAAAAGGGGAAGTCATGCTGCAACTGAACATCTTCGAAGGAACCCGCTATTACTTCCGAAACATCGCCTGGAAAGGAAATACGATCTACGAAACCAAATTCCTCGATCAGGTTCTCGGCATTACCAAAGGCGATGTGTACAACCAGGAACTCCTCAGCACCCGCCTGCAATTTAGCCAGGATGGCCGCGATATTTCCTCCCTGTACCTCGACAACGGTTACCTCTTCTTCCGTGCCGACCCCGTCGAAACCTCCATTGACAACGACTCGATTGACCTCGAAATCCGCATCTACGAAGGCCCGCAAGCAACCATTGACCGCGTAATCATCAACGGCAACGACCGTACAAATGAACACGTGATCCGCCGGGAACTGTACACCCGCCCGGGCGACAAGTTCAGCCGCTCCGATATCATCCGCTCCCAGCGGGAAATCGTCAACCTCGGCTACTTCAACCCCGAAACACTCGGCATCAACACCCCCGTAAATCCCGACCGCGGCACCGTGGACATCGAGTACACGGTGGAAGAAAAACCCTCCGACCAGCTGGAATTGTCCGCAGGCTACCAACCCAGCACCGCCTTTTCCCGGGGTGGCGTCATCGGCACACTCGGGGTGACGTTCAACAACTTCTCCCTGCGCAACATCAAAAACAAAGAAACCTGGAACCCCCTGCCACAAGGCGACGGCCAGCGCTTCAGTATTCGCGGACAGACGTCGGGCCAAAACTTCCAGTCCTACAACGCCTCCTTCACCGAGCCTTGGTTGGGTGGTAAAAAACCCAACTCGCTCACCGTAGCCGGGGTGTACAACCGCTTCGCTTACGGATTCGAGGGCTCGCCCACCTATCAAAAACTCGGCATCCTGCAAGGATCGGTCGGCTTCGGTACCCGCCTGAAATGGCCCGATGATAACTTTGTTTTCCGGGCAAACCTCGATATCCAAACCCTGAACCTCAACAACTGGACTGGTTTCCGCGACGACCTGGGCCGCCTGGTGACCCAGGGAAGTTACAACAACTTCAGCCTCGGCCTAACCCTCGCGCGCAACAGCATCAACGACCCGATCTTCCCCAAGAGCGGTTCGCTCGTTTCGCTGAACGTGAAAGCCACCCCGCCCTACTCGTGGTTTAGAAAGAAAGAATTCTACGACAGCGACGACGTGCAGGAAATCTACCGCTACATCGAGTATATCAAATGGCGCTTCGATGCCGAATGGTACACCACCTTAGTCGGCAAACTCGTCCTGAAAACACAAGCAAAAGTCGGTATTCTGGATCAATGGTCATCCAAAACCGGCCTCAGTCCTTTCGAACGTTTTGAACTGGGCGGCGACGGTCTGAACAACCAAAATTTTGGTCTAAACGGACGCAGTATCGTCAGTATGCGCGGGTACGAAGTGGCCGATATCATGTCGCCATTCCCCGGCGGCGCCGGTGTGTTTAATAAATACACCGTCGAACTGCGCTACCCCATTTCACTCAACCCCCAAAGCACCATCTTCGTCACAGCCTTCGCTCAGGGTGGCAACGCCTGGCAAAAGGCCAGTGATTTCAACCCCTTCGACCTGCGCCGATCCGCCGGTCTCGGCCTTCGGGTATTCCTGCCCATGTTCGGTACGCTCGGCTTTGACTATGGCTACGGCTTCGACAAACCGGCGCTGATCAACTCCGGCGCCAAATGGACCCAGTTTGCTAAATTTAATATCGTACTCGGTTTTGAACCGGATTGATTTTTTCAGGTTGAGATAGGTTGAGGGGGTTGAGATGGTTGAGCCCCCTCAACCATCTCAACCCCCTCAACCTATCTCAACCTCGTTATAATGGATTTCCACGCACTCACTATTGCCAATATTACCCCGGAAACCGCAGACACCGTCACCCTGGAGTTTCAAATCCCCGACGACCTGCGCGAAGCATTCACCTACATACAAGGACAGCACGTTACTATCCGGCATTCCATCGGCGGACAAGAGATCCGGCGGTCCTATTCCATGTCGTCCTGCCCCCTGGAGCCGCGCTTTGCCGTGACCGTAAAAAAAGTATCGGGCGGGCAGATGTCCGGCTTCTTGCATGATTCGGTGAAACCCGGCGATACCCTCGAAGTAGCGCCTCCCGACGGGCGTTTCTTTGTCAAACTTGACCCCGACAAACGCAGGACCTACTACATTTTAGGGTCGGGAAGCGGTATCACCCCGCTCATGTCTATCCTGAAAACTACGCTCGAAAGCGAGCCGATGTGTACAATTTTCCTGCTCTACGGCAGCCGCGACGAGGAAAACATCATTTTCCGCGACGAGCTGGAGCGCCTCTCCGAACGCTACTCCGGCCAGTTATTCGTAGAGCACATTCTGAGCAAACCAAAAAAGGAAGCGGGAAGCAGTTTTCTCGGCCTTTTCAAAAAACACACCTCCAACTGGACGGGTAAAACCGGCCGAATTGACGGACGCGTCGTGACCAATTTCCTCGATGAAAATATGCCGCACGGCCCCGAGGGCGATTGCCAGTATTTCGTGTGCGGTCCCGGAAACATGGCTGATGCAGTAAAAACCGCCCTGCTGGCGCGGGGTATTCCGGAAAAACAAATCCACACCGAACACTTCGTCAATGCCTCGCACGTGCCGGGCGAGTTCAACGCCGCACCCGGCGGATCGGGTACCCGCCTGATCGTACACCTCAACGGCAAACGTATCGAAACCACCATGCCGCCCGATGCCACCATCCTCGATATCATGGTGAAAGAAAAACACGACGCGCCCTATTCCTGCACCGCCGGAGCATGCTCCACCTGCATGGCCAAGGTGCTGAACGGCAAAGTGAAAATGGATGCCTGCTACGCCCTCGACGACGAGGAGGTGAAGGCCGGGTATTGCCTCACCTGTCAGGCGCGCCCGGAGACAGACGTAGTAGAAATTACCTACGATATGTAGTTTTTTCTCTTCAGTAAACTCACTTCAGGCTGTCCGCCTTTCTCGCGCATTCTTCTGCCCGAGCTGCATTGCCGATTGCCCCGTACGCCACGCTCAGGTTTCGCCACGCGGTTTTATTTTGGGGGTCCAACTGAACGGATTTTTCAAACTGCACGATGGCTTTTTCGTTTTGCCCCATCATGCCGTAGGCGGTGCCGAGATTGAGGAAGGTCTCGGCGTCGTTCATACCGTACTCTACGGCTTTTTCTAATAATTCAGCGGCACGGGGCAGGTTTTGGTTCTTCTGACCCTCTTCGCGCCCCCATCCCAGGTACGTGCGTCCGATGTTGATGCGGGCGATACCGTAGTTGGGTGCCTGTTTCAGCGCCTCTTCGTATTGGCGAATGGCGTCGGCGTACCGGTTCCGGGCTATGGCGGCATTGCCGAGGTTGAGGAAAGAAACCGGGTTGGGCCGTATGGCGATGGCGGCATTGCTGTGTTCCTCAATTTCCACCAGAAGCGCCGTTTTCTCCGTTTCGGAAAGATTTTCTTCCGTATTAAAACGGGCGTACAGCTCGCTGCCCATGCCGTTGTGCAGGCGCACGCTGTTGGGCGCTTTAGCTACATCGGCGGTGAACAACGTGCGGTTGTCTTTCCAGTCGGCATTCCGGGAAATCGTTTGCAGACTGAACAGTGCCGCTACCGCGATCAAAATACCCGCACCTGCACCGATTTTTTTTGCCTCCGGCAAATCTGCACTGCTGCCCGGATCAAACTGCGTTACCCGCCACACCAGCCACGCAGCGCCAACACAAAACCAGACCGACGGCGCGTACATCAGCCGCTCGCCAAACAAGGTGCCAATCACGATTGGCAACTGGCTGTACAACGCCACTCCGCACAAAAATGCCGCAATCGGAAATGCCCACACTTGGCGGCGCACCAGCCCGCGAACGGCCAGGAATGCCAGTCCGCCGTACAGCGCCAGCCCGAGCAGGGCTTGCCAGTTGCCCCAGTTCACTACGGAAAGATGCCGGTACGAGTAGTCGCTCAGCAGCGGGTGCGGAAACACCAGCAGCTGAAAATATTTCCACAGAACCATGAAACTGGTAGCCGAGCGCTCGCCGAATCCCACGGCAGCCACGATGGGGTTATCCATCTCGCTCACCACGAATTTGTCGGCCGTTTGGCTGAGCACGGCGGTTCGAATGACCAGAAACAAGATCATTGGCGCGGCAAACAGCAGCGCGTGGCCCGCGCTCTGCCGCGCTGTTTTGTTGAAAAAAAACCAGCTCGTCAACGGGAAAACCGGGAGCAGCAGCACAGCGCTTTCTTTGGACAGCAGCGCCAGGAAATAACACCCCAGCGCGATGCCCAGCCACTTGCCCGCCGGTTGTTCCAGCCAGCGCGCCCAACTGTACAGGGCGGCTACGCTGAAAAACAGGTTCAAAATTTCGTCCCGGCTTTTGATATTGGCTACCACTTCCGTGTGCAACGGATGCGCCGCAAACAACAACGCCGCACCGGCTGCCCACAGCCAATGATACCCGTGCAAGAGGCGGCGCAACGCGCCAAACAGCAGCGCCACGGTAAGCGCGTACCACAAAACATTCATGAAATGCCCGAGAAAAGGACTGCCCGGCGACACGCTCCACTCCACGGCGAACGTCACCAGCGACAGCGGACGGTACAGCAGCGCCGAGGCTCCTGCCCCTTCCGTGCCGGCCCGGTAGTGCTGCGAAAACAACTCGGGGATGCCGGAAATGCCCTGCTGGACCAGCTCGTTTTTGGTAATTGCCAACGGATCGTCCAGCACATACTGGTGCCCCAATGTGTTGGCGTACAGCAGGAAAGCCAGGGCAGCCAGGCCCAGACTAATCCAGGTAAATCGCGAGACGCCCGCAGGGGCAGCTTGCTCGATGTGCGGTTGTGAAGGGGACGTGCTTTTCGGGGAGCGGGCAGGTTTGACGCTTTTTTTGGACATGGCAGTAGATCGTATGACGGGCAAATCTACCACGTTTGCCTACTTGCACGTTTGCAAACGTGAAAAACCTATCCCTTCAGACCCAGCCCGGCCTTCTCCGAAATCTCCAGCATGCGGTCAATGGACTTCACGCCCTGCTCGATCACCCAGTCGGGCAGGATGATCTCCGGCTGTTCGTACAGCATACAGAGGTAGAGTTTTTCCATTGTGTTGCGCTTCATGTGCGGGCAGTCGTTGCAAGCGCAGTTGTTGTTGGGCGGCGCGGGGATAAATGTTTTGTGCGGACTCGACTTTTGCATTTGGTGCAGGATACCCGTCTCCGTGGCCACGATGTACTCCTGCGCAGCGTCGTTGATGGTGTATTTCAGCAGGCCCGTGGTGCTGCCGATGTAGTCGGCCATGTCGAGAATATGGGCTTCGCACTCGGGGTGGGCGATGAACTTGGCGTTCGGGTGGCGGGCCTTGAGTTTTACGATACGCTCGTGGCTGAAAATCTCGTGCACCATGCAGGCGCCGTTCCAGAGCACCATATCGCGGCCGGTTTTTTTGATCAGGTAGGCGCCCAGGTTTTTGTCGGGCGCAAAAATGATGGGCCGGTCTTTCGGGATGCTCTCAATGATGGCCAGCGCATTGGTGCTGGTGCAGCAGATGTCGGTCAGGGTTTTCAGTTCTGCCGTGCAGTTGATGTATGACACCACGATATGGTCGGGATATTTTTCCTTGAACTTGCGGAACAGGTGCGGCGGACACGAGTCGGCCAGCGAGCAACCGGCTTTCAGGTCGGGGAGCAGTACTTTTTTGTTGGGCGAGAGCATTTTGGCGGTTTCGGCCATGAAGTGCACGCCGGCGAACACGATGATATCCGCTTCTGTATTGGCTGCTTTTTGGGAAAGCCCCAGCGAGTCGCCGATGTAGTCGGCTACGTCCTGGATTTCCGATTCCTGGTAGTAATGCGCCAGAATGACGGCGTGTTTTTCTTTTTTCAATCGGTTGATCTCGGCCACGAGGTCGAGCTCGGGGTCCACATCGAGGTCGAGGAATCCGTTGCGGTCGAGTTTTTGAAGGGCGGAGGTGAGGTCGGTGGTCATGGTGTGTGTTTTTGTGCCGTGGTGTTTTGGATACCTTATGATGGAAGAACAAAGGTAGGGGGTTCGGGTTGAATGCGGCGGGCGGTTTTTGGGTAGAACCACTTCGCGTAGACCTACTTTGGAAAACACCAAACGCGGCGGACCCGTACCGCGATACCGCCGAGCCTTGGCTATATATATTTGGTGTCCGCTTCGTTTGTCATCCCGAAGGGAACTGTCCGCTCTACGGGCGGTTGAATTGAGTGGAAAATGAGATTGCAACTCACACCAACTTTTTACAGTTACGGTACTAACTTTGTAGCAAAAAGCAAGAGCTATGCAAACCATCTCTGTCCGTTTACCCTACTTTTCCGCCGTTTCCGAGTTTGATGCACGCGTCATTCTCGCAGGTGAGTTGTATGAACGGGGGAAGTTGTCCCTTGGCCAGGCAGCCGAAGTTGCTGGATTGAGCAAACGGGCCTTCATCGAAATTATGGGCAAATACGGTTTTACGCTGTTCAGCGAGTCTATTGAGGACTTTCGGAACGATCTTGACAATGCATGGAACGCGTAGTTATTTCGGATACTTCGTGCCTGATCGTATTGGACAACATCGGCCAACTGCACTTGCTCCACGCGCTGTTTGGTCAACTAACCATCACGCCTGTTGTCGCAGAGGAGTATGGTAAAGAATTACCTGACTGGCTTAAAATTGTCGCTCCTAAAAATATTTCCTTGCAAAAGTTGCTGGAGGAAAGCGTTGATGCAGGCGAAGCGGAATCCATTGCTCTTGCAATGGAAATAGATGGTTGTGTACTTGTTCTGGATGATTTGCGTGCCCGAAAGGTCGCTATGTCACTCGGGCTGACAATCACGGGCACTCTTGGCATCATCGCAAGTGCTAAAAAGCGGGGGATCATACCTGCTGCCCGTCCTGTCTTTGAGCAAATTCAGGAAACCGACTTTCGGTTGTCTGTCTCTTTTGTAGAGGCCATGCTGCGCGAGTTGGGAGAGTGACAATTTGCATCCTGCAATTCGCTGGAAGAGGTGCATTCGTGTAAGTCAAGCGGTTTCTCCTATCTTTGTGGAAACAAAAAAATCAGGTCATGACGGTCACCATCCAATTCAGCACACCCGAAGACTTTAAATTAGTAGAGCCTCTGCTCCGTTTTTTCAAAGAACATGGCGTGCCTGTGCAGGTAGCAGCCGACCGGTTGCCGACACCAAAAAAAACGGAGAAAAAGCCCAAAGGGGCTGGTAAAAAACTGCATGGCATTGTTCGCTTGCCGGATGATTTTGACTACAAAGCCTTCATGGCTTCCGAACTTCTGAACAAGCATACCGGCAATGGATAAGGTCTTTTTGGACACTAACGTGCTGTTGGACTATCTGGCGGCACGGGCGCCGTTCGATCGTGCTGCTCAAGCGCTGATTCAGCGTGCCGACTCGGGGGAAATCGAATTGTACATCAGCGTCCTTTCCATTTGTAACATTGCCTATGTTTTACGGAAGTTGTCTCCCGACACAAACATCGGCCAAACACTTTCAGAACTAGCATCATTAGCGACACTAACCCCGATTGATGATCAGGTTATATCGGACGCTCTTCGGAATCAATTCGCAGATTTTGAAGATGCTGTTCAATATTTTAGTGCAATACATTTCGGCGGAATGACCCACTTGTTGACACGCAATGTCGCGGATTTCGGAAATAGCCTGATACCTGTTTGTACACCGGAGCAATATCTGGCAGGGTATCACAACTGAAGCAATGTGTCCGTCTCCCCAACCTGTTCCGACATCTTGAGTGGCTTCTTTTCACAAGTTGTCGGGAAGGCAATAAGCAACGATAGGGGCGCTTGATATTGAAAAAGGGGTGATGTACAAAGAAGTGCTAAAGGAAAAGACAAAAGACTACTGCTCACTTGGAGAACTGTTTCTGGCCAGTCTGAACCCGTATAGTTGGGAACTACTGAACCGATTCATTCTGTTTCGATAGGCAACCCCACATAATTTTTCCTGACTGCCCCACGAGCCACCGCGTAAAACACCATCATCGGCATCCCCCCCTTCAATCCAAGCTTGACGGCCATCAATAGGAGCACCTTTGTAAGTTCCATGCCAGGTGTCTTGGCACCACTCCCATACGTTGCCGCTCATGTCGTGTATACCCAATTCATTGGCCTTTTTTTGACCAATAGGATGAGGCTCGCCTCCACTATTATCATTGTACCAGCCCACCTCGTCCAAGTCATTGTCTCCGGCATACTGAAATCCTTTTGCCCATATCCCGCCCCTCGCTGCGTATTCCCACTCCGCCTCGGTGGGCAGGCGGTAATTTTTGCCTGGAAAACGCGCGTTGAGTTTCTGTAAAAATTTCTGCACGGCACTCCAGGAAACGTTTTCCATCGGACAGTCATCACGGCCCTTAAAACGAGAGGGACTGCTACCCATAATCTCCTGCCACAGTTTTTGGGTTACGGGGTACTTGCCGATCTCGAAGTCTGATACCACTACTTTATGAATTGGTTCGGCTACGTCCTGTTCGCCCATTAGGAAGGTGCCGCCTTTGACAAAGACCATATCAATTTCGCGGCGCAGTACACGAAGAATTGTTTCCGCTTTGTATTTCAAATCCTCCACATAGCGGGTGTGCGACACCAGGATGCGGCGGTCTTCCTTGTTGAGCTCGATCACCTTGATCGTGAGCGTTTCTCCCGGCTCCACGACTGTGCCGTCTTCCTTGCGGATGTGTTTGGCGGGCGCGAAGGCTTCCAGACCGTGCGGTAACTGGAACGCGGCTCCTTTGTCGTCGCGCTTCAGCACCGTGGCTTCGTGGTAGGAGCCGACCGGGAAAATAGCCTCGAAGGTATCCCATGGGTTCTCTTCGCACTGCTTGTGGCCAAGGCTGATCTGGCGTTTATCCTTGTCAATATCGAGCACCATCACGTCAATGGGCACGCCCACTTTGGTGAATTCGCTGGGGTGGGCGTAACGCTTCGTCCAGCTCAGGTCGCTGATATGCATCATGCCGCCCACGCCTTCGCTCAGTTCGACGAAGATGCCGTAGTTGGTCATGTTTTTCACCGTACCGGTGTGGCGGCTGCCTGCGGGGAAGCGGTTTTCGATGTCGCTCCAAGGGTCAGCAGTAAGTTGCTTGATTGAGAGGGACATCTTGCGCTTAGCGCGGTCAATAGTGACCACACGGGCTTCCAAGTCCTGGCCCATCGTAAAGAATTCCTTGGCGGTGACGCTCATGTTGTCCCAGCTGATCTCGCTTTTGTGGATAAGGCCTTCCACGCCTGGCATGATTTCCACGAAAGCGCCGTAGTCCTGGATGTTGACCACACGGCCTTTTACTACAGCGCCTTCGATCATGTCAGCGGGAAGTGCATCCCATGGGTGTGGGGTGATCTGTTTGAGACCGAGCTCGAAGCGATTTTTGTTTTTTTTGTATTTAAGCACCACCACCTTGATGCGCTGGTTGAGTTGCAGCACTTCGCTCGGGTGACCGATTCGGCCCCAGCTGATATTGTCAATGTGCAACAGGCCGTTCACACCGCCGAGGTCGAGGTATGCGCCGAAGTTGGTGATATTCTTGACAACCCCCTCCAATATCTGGCCTTTTTCGGGGCTGGCGAGGGTGTGCTCGCGTTGTTCGACCGGATCGCTTTCGATGAGGGCTTTGTGGCTGACCTCGGCATATTTAATATGCTCGTTGATCTTGATCACTTTGAATTCCATCATCTTGCCCACGAACTGATCGTAGTCAATGACTGGCTTTATATCAATTTGCGTTCTGGGCAGGAAGGTTTCCAGGCCGTTACAATCCACAATCATGCCGCCGTTGGTTTTGCTGGTAACCATACCGCTGATGATCGTGCCGTTTTTGAAAGCCTTCACGATATCTTCCCAAGCGCGAAGGATTTTGGCCTTTTGGCTATCCTCATTGGTAGTTTTAGCCCCAGAGGGCTTCTCCTGATTCTTGCGGCTTAATTCAGCCGCTTCTTTTTCGAGGTCTGCCCGTAGGTCTTTGATAACTATCTCCAAATCTTCACACACCCTTGTCCAGGCGATGTCTCTGTTTTCCCAAGTCATCACGCTTCGAAGTTGTCCATCTTTTTCATCTCGCGGCAACATTTGGAGTTCTGACAAGTCGTCATTCAAATTCCAAAAACAATCGCGCACAAGGATGGGCACTACCCGGGTGTGGCTGGCGTGTTTCTTAGCAAGCGCGGCTTTGAGTTCTTTTGTTTGAATAAAATCGGAGCCTAAAGCATCGGCACTTACGAGTATCAGCACAAGATACGCAGCATCCAACTCCTTTTGTATTCGCATTTCCCATTCTTCTCCCGGCATAAGAACAGCGTCGTGCCAGGTTTCTATTAGTCCCATCTCAACAAAAACACGCAAATGCGTTAGCAACTCGTTTTTGTAAGAGGTGTCGGCGCGGGCATAAATGATGAATGTTTTAAGAGGGGGTACCTTGTGGCTCAATATGGTTTCTGGTTTTCCCTCAAAATGATCCTTGAGCCTATTTAACAACGAGCGTACGTCCTGATCCCAATAACTTTCTCTGATTTGCAGATGCTGACGATTAACTAATGGCTTGATCGTATCTGGCAGACGTCTCTTTGGTGGCAGTGCTGTTTCGCCCAAAAGGATGGGTATGATTAATTTCTTAGAGTCGGAAAGCACAATTTCCAATTCTCTTCGTACCCAATCAGCAGGGTCATCTATTCGGCGGCCCTCCCGACCTATACCAAGCCAATTAGAAACTTTTGCGATAAGCACTAATACCACCTCTGCGTTACGCACTTTTTCATACAATATTTTAGGCAACCCTATGTTTGGGCTAAGTTTAGCCTCATCATAAAAAGCGGCTCCCTCTCCAAATTCAGTCTCCAACGCCTGATGCAGCCTCCCGGCCTGTATCAAGCTGTCGGCTACACGGTAGCTAATGTAAATTTTTGGGCTTTTTTCTGTTACTTTTTCAAATCGTTTTTTTGCAATTTCAAGTACTCCAGCCGCTTTTAGTCGGTGTTCCCTTTGCCAGATCAAGCACTCGGAAATTAGTTTGGTTATCTCTTGAGGAAAAATTGTGAATCCTCTACTCACTAAAACTGCTTGTCCTTTTTCAAGAGCGGATCGCATCCAGGGATTACCTGTCGCAATTTGATACAGCGCTGCCCCAAACATCCAGATATCTACCGTCGTTGAATTCACTTTCAGGTTGGGATGCTGGCTTTCCGGCGGTACTTGATAAGGCAAAATTGTACGCTGTTTCAACCATTCGAGTAACTCCGGGTCATTCTGCAAACTGCGCTCCGTCCCCTCTCCCCTCTCCTCCGCAATCCCAAAATCACTCAACACCCATGTCCCCTCCTCCGTCAGCAGGAAATGCTCCGGTTTTAAGTCGCCATGCACCACAGGCGGGTTTAATCCGTGCATGTACGCCAGCGCCGAGCCGATGTCGTGAATGATTTTCCACAGGTCTTCCTCGGTGGCTTGCCCGATCAAGT
Organism: Saprospiraceae bacterium; assembly: GCA_041741155.1. Taxonomy (GTDB): domain Bacteria; phylum Bacteroidota; class Bacteroidia; order Chitinophagales; family Saprospiraceae; genus M3007. The sequence continues at coordinate 159,607 of JBGSKO010000062.1, forward strand.
CGGAGGCGTTTGTTTCCCGGTAGGGGAATACGAGGTAGGGTATAAGAGCGTAATCTGCAGTTTTGGAAAGAGGGAAAGATAAATAAGGAAGGTTCGCCTCCATACCCAAAGCAAGTGCCTGATTGATATTCGGGTGTTTCAAACTATTCGTTATTTCGTATTCGTACCGCGCCAGTTTTTCTCCCAAGTCATCGGTGCGACGAGAGATTTTCAGTGCTACCGGAGTGCTCGTTTCTTTGTCCATCGCCTTCCACACGTTGCTCACGCCTCCTTTGCCGACCATTTTTTCGAGGAGGTAGCGCCCGGCAAAGGACTGCCCGGGTTTAAATTCAGCCGGTGCATCCACCGCCGCCGACACCGTTATCGGCGGCGGTGGTGGCGACTTTTCTTCCAAGCCCAATTTATTCAGCATGGTTTCCACCGACGTGGGCAGAACAAAATCAGTCAATTCAATCTGACGATTCAGGCGCTTGAGTACCGTGCGCAGGTGCCGGACGAGTTCCGGGTCGGGCGATTCGGAGGCCATCACGCTCAGGATGGCGATGGAGATCTGGTGCTCGGAAAAAGCTACACTCCTGGGGTTTTCAGGCAGGTTTTTCTCCAGCAGCTCGAGCAGGTAGGCGCTAACTCGCTGCAGCAGTTCGGGGTGGCGGGCATCAAGGAACTCTAGCAGTTCGGCGCGGGCGTCTTTAGGAATGTGGCCGTTGGCAAACCAGGGCAGGGCGGCAAGGCGGGCGAGGTAGTCGTATCGGAGCAGGTCGTGGGTGTCGTCGCTCAGCAGACGGCCAAGTTGGAGGGTGAGGCGGAAGTGAAGGGCGGGCCACACCGCGCAGGCGGCGACCCAGCGAAGGAGGGGTTCGGGCAGTTGGGCATGCAGGTCGGGAAGGTAGGGCGAATACAGCTCGACCTGTGGCCATTCGGCAGCGGTGCGCACATAGTCGGGAAGTTCGGCGTAGCGCAAAGTCTGGTCGGGCTGTGGGTATTCGGCGGCGTAGCGTAGGGCTTCCCAAGCAGCTGGCAGCAGCAGGAAGAGTTCTTTTTTTAGGTGGTATTCGCGCAGGCCCCATCGGTCGCGGGCCAAGGGGGTGAGCAGCAAGCGGGTGTTCCAGCCTAGCAGTTGCTGGCTGGCCCAGTCAGCGGGCTGGCCCGTGTCGGGGCTGAGCAGGCGGTATCCGTTGCCCATGAAGAGCAGGCAGGCGTGGGCGTGCCTGTATCGCACCTCGCGCAGGGGGATGCCTTCGGGGTGTTGCTCGTTGAAGCAGCGGCGGGGGTCGCCATCGTGGAAGTAGCGCTCGATTAGCACGTCCTGGCGGCGCAGGTTTTGGTAGAGGTGGTCGAAGAGCAGAGCGCGGTGGTCGTCGGTACCATAACGCTCCACGAGCAGGAGGTACTCCACGGGCCGGGTGCGGATGCGGTAGCGCAGGGCGGGGAGGCCAGCCTGGGCGACGGTAGCGCGCAGGCTGGCAGGCCA
>JBGSKO010000063.1:0-10255 GCA_041741155.1 Saprospiraceae bacterium
CTTGAAAGGGGCGCAGCACTATGCTCGCATCCAAGCCTTTACTTCAACTCTTCGTAAACATTCAATGAACGTCTTCCAGAACCTGATCAACGCTTTTGATAGAAAGACTATCGTGTTTCAGGCTGGCTAAGTTTTTACCAATTATTTAGGTTTCTAAGAATTCTTCCTCACTCTAGACCAGTTGAAATAAAATAGAATGCCACGAACTTTGCGCCCCCGGTCATAGCCGCTAAGCGCGGCTATGACCGGGGGCGCTCCCGTCAATGCAAAGCAAAATTCATAAAACAGAGTAATATGGAAAAAAAAGACCTTTACAAATTGACTGACGAAGAACTATTAGTCGAGAAAAAAAAGCTGAAGAAATCTAAACTCTTTCATGCAACAACTATTGGGTTTCTTGCAGGAATACTCATATTCGGAGTTGTTTCCTGGAGCCTGTCTTCCGAAAAACGTTTGGGATTCCTAATTCCAATGTTGATTCCCGTAGCTTTCATCTACAGACTGCTTAAAAACCCAAATAAGAACAAGGATTTAGAAGATGTCTTGAAAGAACGAGACTTAAGTTGAAGAATTAAGGAAAGTAAATTATGAGATAAGAAACAGAACGAATTTTCCAATGCTGCAAATTTATAGGTTGAAGCAGGAGGCTAAGAAATAGCGCTATGGATCAACATCAGACCGAGCAAGGCGCTACCTTTACTGCTCACAACTAGCTTCTACTGCACATGATCTATCTCGGCGAATACAACAGCCTGAAAATCGTCCGGCAAACGGACAATGGTGTCTATCTGACCGACGAGGAACACAGCGGAGAAGTGCTGCTGCCCAACAAATTCGTGCCGGAAACCTGGGACGTAGGCGACGTGATCCAGGTCTTTATTTTCAAGGATTCCGAAGACCGAATCACGGCCACGACGGACAAGCCGCTGATAAAATTGAACGAGTTTGCCTGCCTGCAAGTCCGGGATGTCAACGACTTCGGCGCTTTTCTCAATTGGGGGCTGGATAAGGACTTACTCGTGCCATTCAAGGAGCAACCCGGCAAAATGATCCCCGGCAACTGGTACATCGTCCATCTTTACCTCGACGAGCAAACGAACCGCCTCGCCGCTTCCGCGCGCTACCAGAAGTTTTTGCAGAAACAATTCATCCGCCTCCAGGCCGGTGAAGCGGTGGACCTGCTCATTGACGACCAGACGGAACTGGGCGTCAACGTCATCATCAACAACCGCTGCCGAGGGCTGATTTACCAGAACGAAATTTTTGAAAAATTACGCCGGGGCGACCGCCGAAAGGGCTATATCAAACTGGTGCGGCCGGATGGAAAAATTGACGTGACCCTCCAAAAAACAGGCTACGCCAAGATTGAACCCAGTGGTGAAAAAATTCTCGCCCAACTGAAAGCCAATCACGGCTACCTCCTGCTCACCGACAAAAGCGACCCGGATGACATCGCTAAAGCCCTCAAAATGAGCAAAAAGACGTTTAAAAAAGCCATCGGAACACTCTATAAACAACACCTCATCCGGTTGGAAGAGGATGGGATTTATTTGGCGCAATAGACTTGTTCACGCACAACACATGAAAATAGGACTCTTCGGCTACGGCAAAATGGGCCGGGCCATCGAAACCATCGCGCTGGAGCGCAGGCACGAAATCGCGTGGCGCATCACCCGCGAAAACCGCGCTGCGGTCGCCCCGGAATGGCTGCGGCAAGCCGATGTAGCCATCGAATTTTCGCGTCCGGAAGCGGCGTTCGGCAATGTCATGGCCTGCCTCGAGGCGGGCGTGCCTGTCGTGAGCGGCACCACCGGCTGGCTCGAGCAGTTGGCCGATGCCGAAGCCTGGTGCGACCGGCACCCGGGCGCGTTGCTTTGGGCCTCCAATTTCAGCGTGGGCGTCAACCTGTTTTTTGCCCTCAACCGCTACCTCGCCCAACTCATGGACTCCCGCCCGGAGTACCGGCCCGACCTGACGGAAATCCACCACATCCACAAACTCGACGCGCCCAGCGGCACCGCGCTCACGCTGGCGCAGGATATTCTCGCGCTATCGCAGCGCCTGCACAACTGGCGCCTCTCCCCCACCCCGCCCGGCCCCGCCGACCTGCCCATCTCGTCCATCCGCGAAGGCGAGGTGCCCGGCACACACCAGATTCGTTGGGCCGGCGCGGTGGACGAGATTACGATCGAGCACCGCGCACACTCCCGCACGGGATTTGCCGCAGGCGCCGTACTGGCTGCCGAATGGTTGTCCGGAAAGACGGGGGTGTACCGGATGGAGGATGTGCTGGGTTTGAAGTAGATTTGCGCCGCACTCCCCGCAAACTCTAAACTCAAACCTGCTTTGCAACCGATTATCCGCCTAAGCAACACCGATATCTGCCAGCAAGACAACCGCGTCGTGCTGGAAAACATCAGCCTGACCATCGGACCGGGCGAATTCACCTACCTCATCGGCAAAACCGGCAGCGGCAAAACCAGCCTGCTCAAAACCCTGTACGCCGCCCTGCCCCTCGTCAACGGCAACGGCGAAGTAGCGGGCTTCGACCTCCGCGAAACCACCCGCCGCAACGTTCACCTGCTCCGCCGCAAACTCGGCATCGTCTTCCAGGATTTTAACCTGCTCACCGACCGCAATGTGGAAGACAACCTGCTCTTCGTGCTGCGCGCTACCGGCTGGACCGACCTGGCGGAGATGGACAAACGCGTGCAGGAAGTACTCGAAGGCGTCAACCTCGCGGACAAGCGCTTCGCCATGCCGTTCGAACTCTCCGGCGGCGAACAACAGCGCATCGTCATCGCCCGCGCACTGCTCAACCGACCCGCCCTGCTCATCGCCGACGAACCCACCGGCAACCTCGACCCCGAAACCAGCGACGACGTGCTGACCCTCCTGCGCAACCTCGCCAAAGAATACAACACCGCCGTACTCTGCGCCACCCACGACTACCGCATCCTCCAAAATTTTCCCGCCCGAATCATCCGAATCCGAAACGGCAAACTCATTGATGACGAAGGGGTAGCTATAAAATGATGAATGATGAATTTTTCAACATAAACTATTGATATGAAACACTTTATTTTTCTCGCAATTGCGGTATTGGCTCTGGCTGTAACGGCCTGCAACGAAACGCCAAAACAACCCGCTACCCCCACAGATGCAGCTGCCACACCCGCCGAAAAGACCGCTGCGGCGTATGCTTGTCCAATGAAATGTGAAGGCGAAAAAACCTACGAACAACCAGGCACTTGCCCTGTTTGTAAGATGGATCTGGTGTCCACTTCCGAAATGGAAGAAGAACACGACCATCCACACAACGGGGATGACCACGGTCACGAACATTGATTTTTTTCGTGGTCGGTGGATGCGTCAAACTTTCCAGGTTTTGAATATCCGGAAAGTTTGACGCACCTGATTTTTGACACTTTTTCAATATACCGTTCTTATGGCAATGCAAAAAATGCTTCTGACAGTAATCCTCGCGGGCCTTTTCACCACCCTGCTGACGGCCCAAACCGGTATGGTCAAAAAAACAACCAAAGCCGCTGCTACTGAAAAAACGGAGACTTTTCTGGTGCTCGGCAACTGCGGCATGTGCCAGCGCATCATCGAAAAAGCGGCCGTGGATGCCGGCGCCGTCAAAGCAATCTGGAATGAAGACACCGACCAGCTGACCGTCACATTTGAGCCGGCAAAGACTTCCGCCGATGCTATTCAGAAAGCAGTGGCGCTGTCCGGCTACGACAACGTCAGCTACAAAGCGCCCGATGCCGTTTACAACGACCTGCACGGCTGCTGCAAATACGACAGGACCGGCGCACCAAGCACCGCCAAATCCTGCACGGAACCCGATGCTCCCAAAAATTAAACACGCCATGAAAAAAGTCCCGTTTCTGCTTGCCCTGCTCTTTGCTGCCGCCGGCGTATTTGCCCAGGGCAATGAAGTTGTTTTTCGGTTCAACCACAAAGCAGGCGCTGTGCCGCTGGTGCTGGACGCCACTGTTTTTTCGCTTCCCAACGGCAAAAAAGCCCTGCTGACCAGAGCTGAATTTTATATTTCAGAGATTGAACTGAACCTGGCAAATGGCAGCAAACTACCGCTCGTCAATAACCACCTGTTGGTCAATGCCAACGCGCCCAACCGGGAATTCAACACTGGCGTCACACCCGTGAGCAGCCTAACTGGCCTGACACTCCACTTGGGCGTGGACGCCGAGCACAACCACCTCGACCCTTCCGCATACCCAACGAACCACCCCCTCGCCCACCAAAACCCTTCGATGCACTGGGGTTGGGTATCGGGGTATCGGTTTATGGCCATCGAGGGCCTCGTGGACCAAAACAACGACGGCGTTCCGGAGAGCGTTTTCCAGTACCACAACCTCGGCGACAGCCTGTACCAAACAGTGGGACTGAGCGGCAGCGGAACCGTGGAAAACGGCCGGTTGCTCGTGGAATTGACCCTCGACTATACCCGGTTGTTCGAAAAACTGGACATGAGCGGCAACCTCACCCAGCATGGCAGCGCCGCCCCCAACGCCATCATGATGAAAAATGCGGCTACACTCGGCTTCATCAGCATGGGCCAGGCAAGCAGTACGCCGGCGGTGGCATTGCAATCGGAGCGTATTTCGGCGTCGCCAAACCCCGCACGCACGACCACTACGGTCCGTTACAACCTGGATGCCACTGGGGAAATCAATATGATTTTGACCAGTCCAAGTGGGCAACTGGTGCGTCGGTATGATAATTTGCCGCATTCCGGCACCGTGGAGGTAGCGCTCAGCCAACTGCCGGCGGGCACATACCAGTACGCTTTTTACCAAAACGGCCGGCTGCTTGCCAGAAAACAACTTGTGACCGTCGAGTAGAACAGGCCGTTCTGAATAACCGGCACTTCAGGATCCGAGACGACAACGATCAAAAAATCCGCACCCGGGAAAAAATTGCGCACCCGTTCTTCCCGGATTTAAACATCCATAGCTGTACTTTTGCGCACCCCGCAGCCAGCCCCTTACAGCCAACGCAACCATCTCAACGTTTTCAACTCAACCATTCGATGAATCTCCACGAGTATCAGGGCAAGGAACTGCTCAAATCCTACGGCGTAAAAATTCAGGAAGGCATTGTAGCGCACACGCCGGAGGAAGCCGTAGAGGCTGCCAACAAACTCAAAGAACTGTATAACTCCGGTTGGTGCGTCGTCAAGGCCCAGGTTCATGCGGGCGGACGCGGCAAAGGCGGCGGCGTAAAACTCGCCAAGAGCCCGGAGCAGGCGGGTGAAATCGCCAAGCAGATTATCGGCATGATGCTGATCACCCCGCAAACCCCTCCCGAAGGCAAACTCGTGCGCAAGGTGTTGATCGCTCAAGATGTATACTATCCTGGTCCAAGCGAGCACAAAGAGTTTTATATCAGTATCCTGACCGATCGTGCGCGCGGCGGCAACGTGATCATTTATTCGCCCGACGGCGGTATGGATATCGAAAAAGTAGCCGAAGAAACCCCGGAGCGCGTATTCACCGAATTTGTGGACCCGTTGCTCGGTATTCGCCCGTTTCAGGCTTCCAAAGTGGCTTTTAACCTCGGTTTGAGCGGACAAGCGCACAAGGAGATGATGGCATTTGTACAAAAACTTTACACCGCGTATGTCGGTAGCGACGCCACCCTTTTTGAAATCAACCCTTGTTTGAAAACCTCCGACGACCGCATCATCGCCGTGGATGCCAAGGTATCTATTGACGACAACGGCCTGTTCCGCCACACGGATCTGGAAGCTCAGCGCGATACCAACGAAGAAGACCCCACCGATGTGGAAGCGCGCGAGCACGACCTGAACTACGTCAAACTTGACGGCAACGTGGGTTGTATGGTCAACGGCGCCGGTCTCGCGATGTCCACCATGGACCTGATCAAACTTTCCGGCGGCGAACCGGCCAACTTCCTCGATGTGGGCGGCACCGCCGATGCACAGCGTGTCGAAAATGCCATGCGCATCATCCTGAAAGACACGAATGTAAAGGCGATCCTCATCAATATCTTTGGTGGCATCGTGCGCTGCGACCGTGTGGCGCAAGGTGTCGTGGACGCCTATAAATCCATCGGCAACATTCCTGTTCCGGTCATTGTGCGCCTGCAAGGCACCAACGCCGATATCGCCAAAACGATCATTGACCAATCGGGTCTGGAAGTTATGGGCGCTGTGGAGTTTCAGGAAGCAGCCGACCTGGTAGCAGAAGTGCTCAAAAAATAGTAGTGCCAGTACGCCCCAAACCGTAGTATGGCCGCTCGTTCGCAATTTTTTGAAGGGTGTGTTTGAAGAATACTGCTGAAGTAAAAATCAGCTGTATTTTTTAAACACACCCGAACCATACATCGCTTTTTCAAAATGAAAATCAGCACCTCCCCCCGCTCGCGCCTGTTTGTTGCAGGCCTGTTCCTGCTCGTAGCCGCTTCGCTCCTGCGTGCCCAATCGGCAGAGAACCTCGTCTTAAATCCCAGTTTCGAAACAATCCGTACGGGCCAAATACTTGAGCAGGCAAACAATCTGGACATTGCGGAGCACTGGAATGCGCCGAATGCCGCCGAGCCGCTTCTGTTCACCACGATCGGCAACACTATTTTCGATCCCAATGGCGCATCCTGGCCATTCAAAGCGCGTACCGGTAAAAATGTAGCCGGCGTCAATGTCCAGGGCGGCCTTCCAACCCAACCCAAACGGGAGTACATCCAGGGCACCTTGAAACGTCCACTCACGGTCGGCAAAAAATACTATTTCTCCTTTTACGTCCACTACCATTGCGAGGGCGCCAACAACATCGGCATCGTTTTCCTGCCGGAAAAACTATCCGTAGATGCCGCCGGACGCTTGAACCTGAAGCCCGCTTCGTATCAAAAAGATGTCACGCCGTTCAACAACACGGACAAAACCTGGACCCTGGTGCGCGATTCCTTTATCGCGTACATGCCGTTCCAGAACTTCATAATTGGCAATTTTTTCACCAATGAAGAAACAGAGGTTGAGTCAACCAACTACGGCCACTACTTTGCCTATATTGATGATATTGACGTAACGGAGGCCGGCGATCCAGCGATCAAGGTGGACAAACTGGCAACGTCCGGGCAATGGAAGGAAAATGTCGAACGTACCAAAGACCGGAATAAATTGCTCGAAAACACCCCGGGCGCCGAAACCGGCAACCCGGCAGCCCAGGCGGTAATACTTTTTGGATTTGATTCCGCCACGATGCCGCAGGAGTCCAGTTCTCCACTGGATGCCGTCATGGCCAAACTGCTTGAAAATCCGGACGCAACAGTTGTGCTGACCGGGTATGCCAGCAGCGAAGGCCCCTCGCGATACAACAAAACTCTTTCCCGACAGCGGGCCAACACGGTTCGCCGTTTTCTGGAGAAAAACGGAATTGCCAGAGCGCGTATTCAGGTAGTTGCCGGTGGCGAAAAAGATCCGAACGATGGCGCGGATACGGCTGAAAATCGGGAGCAGAATCGCCGTGTTGAGGTGCAGATACGATAAGGCAAAAGGCGACTTGCCTATTTACTACTCTCCTGCTCTTTTTTCTCCTCATCCGGTTGCAACAATGCGGTGGCGGCATCTACAACTTCCGCCATGCGCACCTCGTCGCGGGCAATGAGTCGAAGGTCTTTTTCGTACTCCTCCCGTTTTATGCCGTGTAGTTCGAATACCTGGCTGTAGTAGAGGTGCATCAGGCTATCCTTGGAATATCCGCCCAGCCCTGTTGTGGCTGCTTCGGCGACATGTAGGTCGGCCATAATACGGGCGATGGTTTCATCGGACAACTTGGGTTGCTCCACTGGTTGTTGGCATGCAGCGCAAAGCAGTATCGCCCACAAAGTGATTGGCAGTAGAAATGAATGGTATTTCACGGTGGCGTTATTCGATCACTTCTTTTGGAAAAAAACAGTGCTGGACACGGGTGTTGTCGGGGGTGACTTCCGCCCAGTTCGCAGCTGTGGATTCCATTTGGATAACGCCGCAGGTGGGCACATTGTCGATATATTTATCGGTAAACCGATTGGATACATCCGTGAAAGTAGGATTGTGCCCAAAAATAAAAACGGTGTGCGCCGAATCCGGCAGGGCGCGCATGATTTCCAGAATATCGGTGGCAAATGCTTCGTAGATCTCCGGTTTTTGCACAATAGCATCGGCCTGGATACCCATTGCCTCGGCGAAGTACTGGGCGGTAGTAATGGCGCGTTTGGCCGGGCTGCTCACCATAAGATCGGGCTGTAAACCAAGTCCTTGCAGTAGTTTCCCCATTCTGGGGGCATCATGATGCCCGCGATCGTTCAGCGGACGGTCAAAATCGCGCAAGCCGGGAATATTCCAGCTGGATTTGGCGTGGCGAACAAGAAAAAGATGGCGCATAGTAGATGAATATTGTCCGTCAAAGGTACGGCAAGACCGGTGTTCATTTCAAATTCATTACCGACAGACAGGCAGCGAATTAGACCTTTTTCCCATCTCTCCACGAATACGACGAGTACCAATGCGTGCTTGCTCCCATTTCTCGAACAGTTTTTTTGCAAACCGGACTATTTGCCACAAACCATTTTCGTGTACATTTACAGAATTAAACCAGTTTTCAAACAATCACATTACTCAAAATACTATTCTGTAACCCAGAACATTATGAGAATATTTTCTACACTTATTGCCCTTATACTAGTCTTTCTCTTTAGCCCTGCAGCGGTACAATCCCAGTGTAATCAGGCGCCTTGCCTCCTCCCGATGCCCTCGGTAAATGCACAGGATGCCTGCGTGAACCCAAGCCCAAGCGCTCTGGATTGTTACTTCGGCGCTACAACTCCTGATGCGCCGGTTTCTTTCCCGCCTTCCTGGTGTTCCGCCATCCACAACAACCACTGGTTTGCTTTTGTGGCAGACGCCACATCGGCCAGTTTTACCTTTAATGTATATGGCTGTGCCGTCGGAAACGGCATCCAAGTAGCCGCATTTTCTACGAGCGACTGTGTCAATTTTCAGTTTGTCTCGCCGTGTATCGGGAATATCCCGTCCGGAGGCTCCGCCACGCTGGTCGCATCCCCCCTTACCCCCGGCGAAACGTATTATATCTGCGTGGATGGCAGCTCGGGCGCCGAATGTGACTATTCCATTAACGGCATCAACCCTACGATAAACGGCCCAACCGACGGTGTCTGCCTGCCCTCGTTGCTACCAAGCGTCTATACCACCACCACCCCATCTTCCTGGACTCTAAACCCGCCGACTGCAGGGACTATGAACATCAATCCAGCCAATACACAAGCCACCATCCAGTGGCTGGAGACTGGCCCCGTCCAAGTATGTGCACAGGGTCTGAACTGCCCGAATTCTCCAGAAGTATGCCTGGATATCAACATCGGCGAAGTAGTCATGTCTGAAGAAGAGGTTTTCCTGTGCCAAGGAAAAACCACCGAATGCGCCGGCAGAACCTTCAGTGCGCCCGGCAATTTTCCGGTCATTCTGAAAGCAGATACCGGCTGCGACAGCATCGTGACCTGCAAGGTCAAACTGATCCCCACCGTCACCGTCACCGAATTTTACGAACTCTGCGCACGGCCGGGCGAGTCCGTCAGTTGTGCCGGTCAGGATTTCTACGCCGCCGGTGTATTCCCTGTTACGTTGACGACAGACTTGGGCTGCGACAGTATTGTGCGCTGTTCCATCAAAGTGATTCCCGCATATATCTCGCCGTTTACTTTGGTCAATTTGTGCGGTCCTGCGGAATATCAAATCTGCAACAACACCCTGAATGAATCTGGTCTCCACTCCGAAACCTGTCTGAATTATCAGGGTTGCGACAGTATCGTGAATGTGAACCTGGCTATCATGGAACCACAGGCATTGATCGCGGCGCCAAGCATCCTTGATTGCGACAGCAACGCCATCGTCACGCTGAACGGCGCCGGCTCTCCGCCCAACCCCGTCAGCGGCGGCATTACCCTGTACAACTGGAGCGGCCCCGGTATCGTCGGGCCGTTCAACCTGCCTACTGCACAGGTCAATCAACCCGGACAATACTGCCTCATTGTCACCCACGCCCGAGGCGGCGTCTATTGTGCCGACACCACCTGCGTGACCGTTTTGGCCAATAGCGCCATTCCGCAGTTGCCTGTCATTTCCGGAAATCCAAACCCCTGCGGCGACTCCACCGTACTCTACACCGTAACGGCCACGGGCAACCCGCCGCCCACTTCCTTTAACTGG
>JBGSKO010000064.1:0-22025 GCA_041741155.1 Saprospiraceae bacterium
CGAACTAAAAGGTGATTCCATGCGCAAAAACACCATCCCAAAAAACTAATTTTATACCTTTGAATTCTGCTATGCTGAACACCATATCCAACTGTTCACTTTGACCGGATTTTACTGTCCACTTTGGCCGGAATTATGCAACTTGCGGCGCAAGCGTGGCAGGCTGTGGCGGCTGCGGGATGGGTATTCCGGGGGCGGTCGGCATCTGCCCGATTGCCTTCAACGAGGTGCAAATGAGTATCGCTGTGAGTGTTTTATATTTCATTTTTTATCTTTTTATTTCATTGTCAAATGTTTTTATATTATATTTTTATTGTTTTATTTATTTTTTAGTTTGGGATAACTTTTGCACTCCCACACCCTAACAGCTAAGTAAAAACTCGAAGTGCGCCTTTACCCCCATTTTCGGTACTTATCCCGCACTTCGTGTATTTACTTATCCGTTGGTGTGCGTGTAAGCCCGCTACCCACACACCCCCACCGCCACCAACAAAGCCCAAAAGCGCGGACGCGGACTTAACACGAAGTGCGGATTTTCTCCCACAGGCATTTGTTTCTTGTGCGAAAGGTAAAATACTCCTTGGGGCCAGCCAAACCCCTGGCGAATAAAAATTCCGCGCACCGTACGCTTCTTGCCACTCCAGGTATGTTTTGCTGCTTAGGGTTTTCGGGTGCCCGAATGCAGGCTATTTTTGTCGCGCAATTTTCGGAATTTCGCCCCTCCATTTACACGCCGGCTTCAGCGCCGGCAAAATTTTGGCAAAACGTTACATGCACTACCTCTTTCTCCTCGCCTGGGCCATTCTGCTGCCCTCCTCCCCCACCGGCCCGCACCCCAGCGTGGTCAAATGGACCACCGAGACCGAGCATGACTTTGGCACGCTACGCGCCGGCGGCACCAGCCGCTATGTATTTACCTTCCAAAATGTGCTCGAAGAACCCATCGTGCTGCAAACCGTGCGCACTACCTGCGGCTGCACCGCCGCCGAATGGACCGAAGCGCCCATCGAGGCAGGCCAGGCCGGCGAGGTCGTCATCGAGTTCGACGCCAACCGTCAGGGCGATTTCCGAAAAAAAATCACCGTGTTCTTCGACAAACAACGCAAGCCGGAGACGCTTTGGATTCAGGGGACGGTGGAGTGAGGGTTTTTGAGGGTTTATGGGGGTTTATGTGGGTTTATGGGGTTTTTGGGGTTTATGAGGGTTTTTGGGGTTTATGAGGGTTTATGGGGTTTATGGGGTTTATGGGGGTTTATGAGGGTTTATGAGGGTTTATGGGGTTTATGGGGTTTATGAGGTTTATGAGGTTTATGCATTTTAGGCTTATCCGGCATCTCTGTTCGGCCTTTGAGCGGGAAAGTTATTGCTGCTATTTTTTCACAAATTTTCACAGAAACGCCGGCGGCTGGCAGCCAACGGCAAAAAAATATGCTCCGGTTTTTCCGCTCCGATACCCCCAGCCAGCAGTCCGATGAGGAGCTGCTGGCGCGCTACCAGGCTGGTGGCGAAGCGCGGTATTTGGGGCAGTTGTACGAGCGCTACATGCCGATGGTCTATGGGGTTTGTGTGAAAATCCTGCGCGACCCCGGCAAAGCCGAAGATGCCGTGATGAACATTTACGAAGAACTGACCCGCAAGGCGAAGGAACACCAGGTGGAATCGTTTCGGGGCTGGCTGTACGTGCTGGCGCGCAACCACTGCCTCATGGAGTGGCGCAAAAACCACCGCCGACCGACGGACTACCACGCCCCGGAAGACATGGTACACTACGACGCCGTAGAGGCCGCTTTCGAGGTGGAATTGCCTGCCGCCGCCGACAAATCCCTCGAAAAATGCATCGGCGAACTGCCGCAGCAGCAGCGCCAAAGTGTCGTGATGTTTTACTTTGAAGAAAAAACCTACAAGGAAATAGCCGAACTGATCGCAGAAGAAGTCGGGAAAGTCCGATCCTACATCCAGAACGGCCGCCGAAACCTGAAAATCTGTTTGGAAAAAACCAGTACCAAACTAAAAATATGAGCAGGCATACCTCCGACGATGCGCGTTTCCTGGAACTCCTGGAACGCTGGCAGACGGGCGCGTTCAACCACGCGGACGAGCGGGAACTGCATGCCCTCACGGAATCGGACGATTTCCGCCGCGAAGCCTGGGAAGGTTTTTCCGCCCTGCCCGAAACCCGACACGAGGCTTACCTGGAACGGCTGCGCGAACGGCTACGCCCCCGATTCGGCGCCAAACGGATCCCCTTCGGGATGTGGATGGCGGCCGCAGCAGTACTCGCGCTCGTGGTGGCGGCGGTGTTTTTCTGGCCCGAACCGGCAGAACACGATGCGCAGCCCATCGCCCAATCCACCGATGTAGCGCCAGTCCCCCCCGACAACACGCCCGCCCCGACCGACGCCTCCGGATCCGACCGCGCCGCTACGTATTCCAAGGCCAACCCGACAGGCCCCTCCTCCGGACCGGCTGCTCCACGCCCCCGATCCGAGCCGACGAACGGGCCTGGCGATATCGCTCTGCAAGACGATATCGCTGCGGCAACGAAGGACGAAACCGAATCGAAACCAATGGAAAGCGCCCCGGAAGTAGCCCTCGATGCCGACGCGGCAAAAATAGTTGTAGCCGAGGAGAGTGCCCGGCCGCAACCCGCAGCACCACCTCCCGCTGCCGCAAAAAAAGTGCAGGAGCAGGCTGCCATTATGGAAAAAGCCCGGACAACCGGCGCCACACCCGCCCGTAAAGCAACAGACAGCGCCAAACCCGCAGCCACCAAACCCGACTCCGAACCGGCCGGCGGCTGGGATAATTTTCAATTATACATCCGCCGCAATGCCCGCCTGACCGAGGCAGCCCGCAACAACAACATCAGCGGCAACGTACGCCTGCAATTCACCGTCGGGCCGGACGGCAAACCCGCCAACATCTCGGTACTCCAGTCCCTCGGTTTCGGCTGCGACGAAGAAGCCATGCGGCTCGTGCGGTTGTTTCAGTGGGCGCCCGCCGGGGGGAGCGCTACGGTAGAGGTGCCGTTTGTGCGATAGGGTTGACGCGCACTTCACTCCCGCTATCCGACACTACAGGTTGATTCTTTTGTTGGCGCCGCGCGCTTCCGCGTGTTTTGTGGCATCATTCAAAAAAATCGTTTCCACACATGGAGGTACTCGCCCACATTTCGCTCCTGGTACACATCGCTGCCGGCATACTCACGTTGATCGCCGGTCCGATCGCCATCTTTTACAATTTCAAGGATGCGCGGAAACACCGCCTGGCAGGTAAAGTATTTTTTTACGCGATGCTGGTCATCTGCGCCACCGCGTTTTTCGGGTACCTGAAACGGCCGGATTCCGTCTTTTTTCAGTTTTTGCTGGGCATAGCCGTGCTGGTACTGGCGGGTGTACTCCGCGGCGTGCGCGCCATCCGCCTGATGCAGGGCGGTACCGTGCAGCGCCTGGACTACGGCTACACGATCCTGTTGGGTGTGTTCGGCATCTGGATGGTGGGTATGGCCGGCTGGCACGGATACCGGGGCGCCGAAATGGTTTTCCCAATTCTGTTTTCCGTGTTCGGAGCAGCCGCTTTGTCCGACACCTGGACGAACCTGCGCAGTTTTCGCCGGGTGGCAGATATGCACCGACTCGATTGGTACCGCCTGCATGTAGGCTCCATGCTCGGTGCGTTCACCGCTTCCACGACGGCCTTCACCGTCAATGCCGCCCATTTCCTGCCCTGGTACTTGCAGTGGTTCGGGCCGACGCTGGCGCTGCTGCCGTTGCAGTTTTATTTCGGAAAAAAGATCCAGGCGTGGAAAGCGGCTGCACAGCAAACCCCGCCGGTTTCGGCTGCGCTCGACAGCAACCCTGCCTGATGCGGCGTGGCAATCCGCGGGGCGCAGGAGCTGCAGCGCCATTGTTTTCAGCTTCTGCAAAACCCAAAGCCTGCTTCCGCTGTTCCTTCGGCAAATACCCTGTACTTTTGCCACATTCAATTCCCACACTCCGTGATCGGAGCGTTTTTTTCCACCGATGAAGAGACAGGCTGAAGCCCGAATTCCCACGCGCCTGGGACATTTCACCATGATCGCCTACGCCGCGAGCGCCAACGAGCGTATGCCACACCTCGCCTTGCTGGCCGAAGGTTTCGACCCGAAAAAGCCTGTGCCCGTGCGTATCCACTCCGAATGTATGACCGGCGACGTGTTTGGCTCCCGCCGCTGCGACTGTGGCGAACAACTCGACGCCAGTATGCGCATCGCCGCCGAACAGGGCGGTCTGGTCATTTACCTGCGCCAGGAAGGCCGCGGCATCGGGCTTATCAACAAACTCAAAGCCTATAACCTGCAAGACCTCGGCCTTAATACCGCCGAGGCCAACACGCATCTCGGCTTCGACGTGGATGCCCGCCAATATGAGTGCGCCGTATTTATCCTGCAAGACCTCGGCGTCGGGGCCGTAGAGCTCATCACCAACAACCCAGACAAAGTGGAAGCCCTGCGCCGCTCGCCAATCCAGGTAGCCGCCCGCATTCCGCTGGTTATCAAACCACACGACGATAACCGGGATTACCTGGTGACCAAGCAGGAATTGATGGGGCACCTGCTCGGGTTGTAAATATTTCTGACAGTTTCCGACATTTGGCAAACCGCAGCATTCCAAAAGTATATTTGCGGCAAGTTGTCAAAACGAAGACACTGCCAACGATATGAGAGCAACTTTTACGTGCTTGTTGTTTTTGATACTGCCCGCCGCCGCGCTCGCCCAACTTCCTCCTATCTGTCAAATCCCCAATCCGCCCCTGGCAAAAACCTGCGCCTCCGCCTGTATCCTCTGCGAACTGGACGGCTACACCTCCACCACCACCCAAACGTCGCAAGGCCAGATCATTCCGGGTTATTGCACCCAGGTCGTCCACAGCATGGGGTACATAGGGTTTGTTGCGGGTTCGGTGGACCTAACGTTTGAAGTTGCCGTTGGGGCTTGCACCCTGGGGAACAGCATAGAAATGGGGGTATTCCAAACAGATGATTGCCAAACATTCGACCTGGTCACCGATTGCAACACGGCCATGTTTACAAACAATACCTACACCTTCAGCAATCTCGAACCGCTGAATCCGGGTTGTCCGTACTTCCTGGCGTTCGACAACAATGGACCGGCCGCTTGTGCATTCACAGTGACAGTCCTCAGCGGCAGCGCTTCGGCGCCCGCGATAGCCGCGCCGGAAGTACCGGACGGCCCCACGCAGGTTTGTCCCGGAACAGTCGCCGTTTATACTATCCCGCCGGTGTTTGGTGTCTGCGAGTACCGCTGGACGGCTCCTCCGGGCGCGATGATCAACGGATTGCCCTCGCCGGTAAACCTCGATCCGGGTTTGGGCACAACCGTCACCGTCACCTGGGGCAATCAGGGCGGGCAACTGTGTGTGCGCGGCATGAACCCGTGTTCCACCGGCCCGACCACCTGTTTGCCGGTAACCGTAGCGCCAATTCCGCCGACCATTTTACCGCCGGTGACGATTTGCAACGGCGAATCGTACGACTGGCTTGACGGAAATGCCTACGCCTCCTCCCAGTTACTCGCATACACCTACGTCACGCCGGAAGGCTGCGACAGCATCGTACGGCAGCAACTCAACGTCAGGCCACCCAATGTTACCAGCCTCGGTGTCTTGCGCATTTGTGCCGGCGATTGTATGCTGGTGGGCAACACCACCTACTGCACCGCCGGCTCCTTTTCCGAAGTACTCACCTCGGAGGCGGGTTGCGACAGCACATTGTTTTTTTCCATAACCGTCCTCCCGGTGCACGCCCAGATCGCCGTGCCCGATACCATCACCTGCCTGCAAACCGATGTACTCCTCGACGGCTCGGGATCCAACGGAAACCAGTACGCGTGGTTCAACCCGTCCGGCATGATGATCTCCAGTGACTCCGCCGTGTTGGTCAACCTGGCAGGGCAATATGCGCTCGTCGTCACGCGAATTTTTGCCAATATCACCTGCCGGGATACCGCTCTGGCAACCGTTCCGGCAAATATTCAACTGCCGGACATTTCCGCACAGGGCGATACGCTGACCTGCCTGAATCCTGTCGGCCAAATCAACGGAGCATCTGCAACACCGGGGGCTGTGCTTTTCTGGACGGGACCGAACGGGTTCTTCGCGATGACCAAGGATACCTTCGCGACCGACACCGGCCAGTATGTGCTACTGGCCAGTTTGCCAAATGGTTGTACCGCCCGGGATACGGTCTTGATCCTTGCCGACCTGGCGCTTCCGGTGGCGTCCATTGCCCAGCCGGATACCCTGACCTGTGCGCTGGACTCAATTTTTTTGCTGGCGAGTGTTGGTCCGCCGGGCACAAATCTGGCCTGGACCGGGCCGCAAAATTTTGCTTCCAATCAGGACTCGGTGGCGGTATTCGTACCCGGAAACTACCAGTTGCAGGCCATTGCTCCAAATGGCTGCGCCGACACGTTTCAAGTGCTGGTGTTTTCCGATACCCTGGCCCCGCAGGTCCTTGCCGCGGGCGATACGATCACGTGCAGCAAGGATACCGCCGTGTTGACGGGACTCGTAGCACCGGCGAGCAGCGTGGTTGCCTGGGCCGGGCCACAAAATTTTGCCTCCAACCAACTCAATACCGTCACAACCCTGCCGGGGATTTACCTGCTGACGGCTACTGCCGCCAACGGCTGTACAGCCACAGATACACTGCTGATTGAAACCGATACGATAGCGCCCCAAATTTCTACCACAGGCGCAGATACGCTGACTTGTGCGCTGGACACGGTACACATTTCGGTGGCGTTGACTCCCGCCGGCATTGCGCCGGCCTGGACCGGGCCGCAAAATTTTGCCTCCAATGATACCACGGCAGCCCTTTCGATCCCCGGCGTGTACACGCTTGTCGCTACGGCGGCCAACGGCTGTACAGCCACGACGATGCTGGACATCCCTATAGATACCCTTTCGCCGCAGGCGAGTGCCGGCGGCGGCACGCTGACTTGTGCACAGCCTGCGCTCAACCTGAGCGCCACGGTATCGCCCGCCGGGAGTACAATACAGTGGTCCGGTCCACAAAATTTCACCTCCAGTCAAACCAACCCGTCCGTCGGAATACCCGGCGCCTACTCCGCGGTGGCAACCGCCGCAAACGGCTGTACGGCTGTAGCCTCGGTGCCGGTTTCGGCAGACACCCTGCCACCACAAATTGCAGCCATCGGCGATACGCTGACCTGCGCAGAACCGACTGTCACGGTGCAGGCAATTGCCGCGCCCGGCGCAACCGTGCTGTGGTCCGGCCCACAAAATTTTAATTCGACGGCGACGAATCCGGCGGTAGTCCTTCCCGGCAGCTACACCGTCGTGGCTGCCGGCGCCAACGGCTGCACCGCCGAAACCGCTGTTTTGGTAGAAATTGACACCGTTTCGCCGCTACTGAGTGTATCCGGTGGTTTGCTGACCTGCCTGCAACCCCAACAAACGCTTACAGCAAGCGTACTTCCCGCCACCGCCACCATTTTGTGGACCGGCCCGCAAAATTTTACCTCTGCGCTGCTGGAACCTGCGGTGACTGTGCCCGGAGTGTACACGCTTCTGGCTACCGCCCCCAACGGCTGCACCGGTACGGCACAAGCATTGGTAAACGCCGACACCGATTTCCCGCAGGTTTCGGTGCAAGGCGGCACATTGACCTGTTTGCAAACTTCGCTGACCCTGTTGCCGGTCATTTCCCCTGCGTCGAGCGCCATAACCTGGAGCGGGCCGCAGAATTTCACCTCAAACCAGGCAAATCCGGTGGTCGTACTGCCGGGCGTCTATTCGATTACCGTCACCACCCCTGCGGGCTGCACGGCCACCAGCCAGGCGGTGGTGCAGATTGATACGATTTCGCCCACACTTACGGCATCGGGCGGGATACTGACATGTGCGCAAACGACTATCGGTCTTTCCGCCAATGTGCTGCCGGCCGGCAGTTCGGTCGAGTGGCAAGGACCGAATGGTTTTGTTTCCACCGTTTTGAATCCGACCGTAACCGCTGCCGGCCTGTATCAGGTTACTGCCACGGCCCTCAACGGCTGTACAGCCACCGCAACAGCAGCCGTGCAAGCCGATATCGCCGCGCCGCAAATTGCGGTTTCAGGGGGGATACTCACTTGTCTGCAACCTGCGCTCAACCTTGCTGCAACAGTATCCCCGGCAGGCAGCGCCTTGCAGTGGAGCGGACCACAAGGGTTTTCTTCCGCGCAACCCAACCCCGTAGCAAATCTTGCCGGACAGTACACGCTGGTGGCCACGGCATCCAACGGCTGTACCGCATCGGCCACCGCAACGGTCACCGCCGATGTCGGCCTGCCGCAAGTAACCGCAACCGGCGGGACGATCACTTGTTCGGCGCCGCAGACCCAGTTGTCAGCCAACGTGACGCCGGCCGGCACCGTCCTCCTGTGGTCGGGGCCGCAGAATTTTTCCGCCGCCCTGCCCAATCCGACGGCAAGTGTGCCGGGCGTGTACACCCTCACGGCAACATTGCCAAACGGGTGTTCCGCCTCGGCTACCGCTACAATTTTGGCAGACACCACCCGCCCCACCGTGACGGCCACAGGCGGTGATCTGACCTGCCTGGTGGATACGGTTTTCCTCCGTGCCGAAATTACCCCGGACAACAGCCTGAGCAAGTGGTCAGGACCGGCGAATTTTTCTTCCACGCAACCCATGCCGGCGGTGGCGGTAGCGGGCACCTACGGGATCATCGTCACGGCTGCCAACGGCTGCACGGCGATCGGGCAAACCACCGTGACGGCGCACAACCAGCCCACCTGGGCCTTGAGCCTCGGTCCCGATTTGAAGCTGGAGGAAAACGACTGGGTATTTCTCAAACCGGTAACGGATTTGCCGGGGGGACAAGTGGCCGGCGCGTACTGGACGTTTCCGCCAGGAGCCATCGGCTCGCCCTGCGATACCTGCCTGAACACCGCGTTTCGAATAATCTCGACGGGCACGCTGACCCTGCAACTGACCGATATTTTCGGTTGCAGCCAAACGGCAAGTATCCTGATTCAGGTGCAGCAGCCCATTTACGTCCCCAATGTATTTGCTCCTGCGAGCAATGCCGGAAACGATCTGTTTGCACTGTTTCCCGGGCCGGAGTCGCGGGTCGTCCGCATCCGGAGTTTCCGAATCTTTGACCGCTGGGGAAGCCTGGTGCACGAGCGTTTGGGGGTTGATCCTACCCCTGATGCGCACGGCTGGGACGGATTTGCCCGGGGGCAAGCATCCGCTCCCGGGGTGTACGCGTGGTATGCCGAAATTGAGTTTGAGGACGGCCGGGTGAAGTTGCTGTACGGAGATTTGACGCTGGTGCGGTGAGTGGGTTGGTCATTGCCGAGCGCGGTGTATTGGAACGCGGATACCACGGATGCTGCGCAGCGCGGATTCCCAAGGATATTTTCCGGCGTTTTCTACCGCGCTGCCTGGTTCAGCTTTTTTAAATACGGCAAAAAATGCACCTCCACCGCGTGGCGCGGGTTTTTCAGAAATGTCCGTTCGATGCGGTCGCCCTCGGCCTGGGCCTGTTCCCGCCAGTCGGCAGGTAGTGTTTTTTTACCTAAAATCACCTGCGCCGCCAAGCGGGACTGCGCTTCCGACAACGGCCATACGCACCCCTGTGGCTGCACCAATCCGATAAACAACAGGGTAGCGTGCCGGGGGTGAAAAACCCGCAGGTACAACGGAACATTGGTGGCGTCCTCCCAATTCAGGAAGTCCGGATCAAAAAACGGGAACCGCATTTTGTAGCCGGTAGCGGCAATGAGTACATCATATTCGGAGGCCGAACCGTCGGTAAAATGTACCGTTTGGCCTTCCACGCGGGCGATACCGGGGCGGGGGCGCACCATACCGTGGCGGATTTTTTCCAGCATTTCCGAGTTGACCGTAGGGTGCGACCGGGTAGGCGGAAAGTCCGGCTCGGGCAGGCCGTAGTTGTTGTATCGGCCCACCTGAATGCGCAGGCTGAGGCGTTGCAGCACATCCTGCACGGGTTGCGGGAGCCACTGCATGGAGGCGGCGAAAGTATCGGTTGGGCGCCCCATAAACAACTTGGGCACAATGTATTGTGGTGCGCGCACGCTCAGGTCCACCCCGGCGGCCACCCGGCTGGCCTCTACGGCGCAGTCGCAGCCGGAGTTGCCCGCGCCCACGACCAGTACGCGCAGTCCCTCCAGATTTCGGTTATTTTTAAAATCGTGGGCGTGCAGGTACCGTCCCGAAAAATCGTCCTTCCAGGCCGGGTGGCGCGGCACCGAGTGGTGTCCGTTGGCCACGAGCAGGTAGTCGAACTCGGCAGTTGAGCCGTCCGAGAGCGCGAGTTTCCAGCGATCGCCGGCGATCTTTTCGGCGTGCAGCACGGCGGTGTTGAACCGTATGAATTTTTCCAGTCCAAAATGGCGGGTATAGGCTTCAAAATAGGCCAGCACCTGGCGGTGACTGGGATAGTCGGGGTAATCGTCGGGCATTGGGAAGTCGCTGTACTGCGACATTTTTTTGCTGGAAATGAGGTGTGTGGTTTCGCACACGCTGCTGTGGCCTTCGCCCGCGGTGTAGACCCAGTTTCCGCCGATGCGGTCGTTTTTTTCGAAGCAAACCACGTCGTGCAGCCCGGCTTCCACGAAGGTTTTGATGGCTGTAATGCCGGAGCATCCGGCGCCAATAATGGCTATTTTCATAGATTGTCTTCTTTTTTCGGAACGGGATCATACCCAAATCCTCCCCATGGATGACAGCGCAGGATACGCCGCGCCGCCAGCCAGGTTCCTTTAAAAATACCCCACTCCTCGATAGCCTCCACGGCATAGTGCGAGCAGGTAGGTTTGAACCGGCACTTGCTGCCGCCCAGCAATGGCGACAGGGTTACCTGATACAGCCGGATGGGCAGGACAAATATTTTTCGAATGATTTTTTTCATGCACCAAAGGTAGAAAAGTGTCCACGTTCACGAGGGTTTGACCAAAACCGGCTCTCAGCAATTCACCGGCGCCTCGTCGGCCAGTTCCGTGAAAAAATCGGTCTTGTCCTCGTCGGGACGGTCTTTGCACGGGAAGTCTTTCTCGATCAAAATATGCAGCACGTGGCCGTCGGATAACGGCAAAAAACGCTCCAGACTAACCGTGTCGGATTCTATCCACGGCAGGGCTATCGCCTCCGGCACGCGTACCTGAATGCGCCCCTCGGCAAAATGCGCATCAATGTCCGGGGAAGAATCGTGTAAGATGAGTTCCCAGACAAATGCCTGGCGGTTCGGGAAATGTACGGCAGCCTCCAGCCATTTTTCGGCCCGCAACTGTACCAGTTCGGATTTACGGAGCCGCAACCGAATGCTGTTTGTTTCGCAACGTATTTTCATAATTGAGATGGTTGAGAAGGTTGAGGGGGTTTAGGGGGTTGAGCGGGTTTAGGGGCGGGCGATGATGATTTTTTGTTGAAACGTATCTGTTTGGTCCTGAAGCCGGAGGATGTAAAGTCCCTGTTGCAGGCCGGACACGTCCAGGGTGAGTGGCGACTCGCTCACCGTAAGTATCCGGGTCCAAACCTGTCGGCCGGTGGCGTCCAGCACGGTCAATTCCGCGCCGCTGCCCAACCCTGACGGCAACTGCACCGATACCCAGTGTCGGGCCGGCAGGGGATACACGAGCAACTCGCGGTCTTGTTTTTTGCGCTGGAAGGCTTGCACCATGGGTCCTAAATGCACGCAGTAGTCTGCGACTTGTCCGAATTCGAATGTTTCGCAAGGGGTTGGAGGGGCGCCTTGCAGGCCCCTGTATTTCATCATGATGCGCATTCGGGTAAGCCCCGAAGCTATCCCGGCGGGCGGGATAATTTCGCCGGAGATGGGCATTTCGCTGGAATAACCGGGATCAAAGGCTAATTCACCGGGGTCATTAAAGTCTCCATCCGCGTTGTAGTCCACATAAACGCGAAAATATTCCTTGTACGGAAACCCGGAAAAAGCGGGTGTGAGGGTGATCGGCAGATTGACATTGGGCAACAGTTCCAGCACATTGCCGGCGATACCGGTAAAATTTTTATACCCGACATTTCCGCCGGAGCTGTGGCTCCAATTGCCGATTTCTACCTTGGAAATCCATTCGTCTTTGGCGGAGGTAGCACCTGCGTTGCAATAAACCAGGTCGGTACAAGCCCCGCAGCCTGAGGTTGAAAACTGGAAAGAACTTGTTTGGGAGGTCGTATCCGACGCGCAAAGAGATACCACCTCAACGGTGTACACGGTACAGGGTGTAAGCTCCAGTAATGCAATGTTGTTATTCCCGGCTTGAAATTCCAGCCAGTCGCCGCTTGGGAGTTGCAGGCGCACGCGGTAAGAAAGTGCAGCGCCCGGCCCGTTCCAGGCAAGTTGTGCCATTGTATTTCCAATGGAGACCACATTGATCCCGGCAGGGGCCGAACAACATCCGTCGGTTCCAAAAACGACGGGTTCCGTCCAGATGCTCAGTCCATTTCCGCCGCAGTTTGCCCGAAGGGAAACTTCGTACTCGGCGCAGGTTTGCAGGCCGGTGAGGGTGTAGGGACTGGTTGCCCCCGGCGCCAGCGTCCAGATTGGGTCGCCTTTTTTTCGCCAGCGCAGGTTTACGGATTGCACGGAATCTACAACGGACCAGTGTACGGCAATCGAGTTTGCCGAAACCGCACCCACAGCCAGGGCAAATGGCGGGAAGCAATCTGCGCATTGATCTTCGTAGCCCTGCATCAGGTTGTACAGGTTGAGCCGGCCTCCGGAAACGGTGCGATTTTGCAGGGAACTGTTGGGAGTAGCCGCGCCGAGTATTTGTGCTTTCACCCAAAGTGCTGCTGCGGCGGGATTGGCCCTGGACATGGCGGCGAGGTTGTTGCACGGCGCCGAATAGAACAACCCGACGGCGCCGCTTACCTGTGGAGCGGCATAAGAAGTACCTGAAAACGAGCCATACGTATTGCCGGCACGGGCAGTAAAAATATCTTTTCCGTATGCCCCAAGGTCAATGGTAGTGGCGCCCCAGGCAGCGTTGTCGGCTTTTTCATCGTAGCGGGTGAGGCTGGTCACTGCGATCATGTAGTCGCTGGGGCAAGCCGTTGGGAGGTCGCCTACCACATCTACATCCAGCGATGCGTTGGCGGTAGCGGCGACACTCAGGATGCCGGCAGCGCCTAAGGAATCGAAGGCTGCACACCAGAGCGGAGCGTTGGAAGGCTGCCCGCCGGTGATGCCCCAGGAGCAGTTGACGGCCACAACGAACGCCCCTTGCTGACCGTTGGTGGCGTTGTAGCGTTTGCGGGCAAGGAGCACATAGTCGTAGGCCGCCAGGATGACGGACTCCTGGCTGTTGCCCGCCACAAACATAATTTTCACGTCCCAGTTGATGCCGGCGACACCGGTGCTGTTGTTTCCTTTGGCGCCCACGAGGGCCGAAACAGGCGTTCCGTGGCTGGTGCCGATACCGGCAAGGTTGTCATTGGCAGCGAATATGTTCCAGCCCCTGAAATCGTCCACGTAGCCATTACCGTCATTGTCCAGGCCGTCGTTGGGTATTTCGTGGTGGTTAAACCACATATTTTCGATAAGGTCTTCGTGGGTCTGTTCCATACCGCCATCAATAACAGCCACCACGATGGTGTCGCCCAGCGGAGTCAGGCCACCGGTTGCAATATTCCAGGCCGGCTCAGAGTCAAAATCGGCGCCAGGCGTTCCTCCCGATGCGCCGGAGTTCTTGTGATGCCACTGGAAGTAGTAGAGTGGATCATTCGGGCCATTGCCGGCAGCCCCCCGATACTCCAGAATATGGTTGTATTGTACAGCGAGTACATCCCGCCGGCGATTCAGCCACTCCAGCGCGGCATTTTCCTGCGCAGCACCAGGCGCCACTTCCAGCAGCCAGACATTAAGCGATTCCGAGACCCGGTTTTTCCATTGTGGTTTGATTTGGGGCAGGGCTGCACTCAACTGCGCAAGCAAGTCGGCAGGTTTCCCTTCGTTCGAGAGTCGAACCAGCAATTGTCCCGGAACGTGTGCAGACTCCTGTGCGGGTGCAGCCGCCGCAAGACAAAGGATCAAAAAGGGCAGTATAAATTTGATTGGATACATCATTCGCGCAATTGGTAGCGGCGAAAATACGGCAAAGCACGGGGCGAGTTGCAGGATCCCTGACGCCAGTTGTGTTTTTGCGCTCCTCTTTGCTTGTTTTGGCAAATACCGATGTGGTTAGAACCTGTTTTCCATGCTTGCAACTCCGGAAAGGCTGCGTTTAAAAAACCTGAAAAGTCTGTGTTAAAGGCAACTGGAATTGTTCCTAACTTGCCCGTCCAGCGCCGATGCTGCCCTTTCCAAATTATCATCCGTTTTCCGTTGTGCATTAATCCTGTTGTAAAACAATCAAAACGAACGGCCGGTAGTGGCCAAATAAACACGCGATGTATAATTGTACCCATGTTTTAAAAGCGCGCACCACACACGCTTTCCACATATTCATCCTGGCATTCCTGACAGTTATCAGTACACAGAACCTTACCGCTCAAGGCGGTTGCTCCTGCACCAACTGCCCGCAATTCATGCCCGACAACTTCCAGGGCGATTTTCTTATACAAATCTCCGGCGCTGCCAACCCCATACTTGGGCAAAATGGCCAGGGGGTTTGCGGCGTCACGTTAAATTTCAACCATGAGTATATCGGGGACCTGCGGATCACCCTCACGTCGCCGTCCGGGCAAAGCGTTACCCTGATTGGTCCGATCGGGCTATTTGGTGAAACGGACGGGACAAGCTGGAACATTGCGTTTGTTCCCTGCGCCGATTCCCCTGCTCCCGATCCCGGCTTCTCGGATATCTGGAGCAACAACCAACCCTGGGGCATGAACGGAGCTTTTTCCGGCTCCTACCACCCACAAGGCGGTTGTCTGGAAAATTTTACCGGCCCCGTAAACGGCCAGTGGACCCTCACGGTGCTGGATGGCCAAGGGAACGATGTGGGGAATTTCGTGGACTACTCCATCATTTTTTGCGACCCGGACGGTATCCTGTGTTTCTCTTGTGAAGCCAGTGCCGGGAACTTGCCGCAACCCGATATCATGGAATGCCAGGGTTCTCCCAACCTCAGTCTGAACCTGCCGCCGACCTACACGCCCCCTTTTGTGGCTGCACCGACAGACTTGTACTCCTATACGTATGTGATCGGTTCCGGTGGCGTCATCATTGCTTATGAAGACAATCCTGACCTCAGCGCTTACCCGTCGGGAACCTACACCATTTGTGGAATGTCCTACCTGACCCAGCAACAGGGACTCATTCCGCCCCCCGACGGCTCGCTGACCATCCAGCAACTGGCCACCCAGCTAAACTCTTCTACACCGCCGTTTTGTGGAAAAATCACCGTCAACTGTGTCAATGTGACCATTTTAGAGGTGCCGCCCAATGTTGACGACTACGAGACGATCTGTGCGCCCGAGTGTTTTGAGTACTACGGACAAAATTTTTGTACCACCGGCGACCATG
Organism: Saprospiraceae bacterium; assembly: GCA_041741155.1. Lineage (GTDB taxonomy): Bacteria > Bacteroidota > Bacteroidia > Chitinophagales > Saprospiraceae > M3007. The sequence continues at coordinate 15,539 of JBGSKO010000064.1, forward strand.
TCAGAAACCTGACCCAAAACGGATGCCCGTACACGGCCACCCTGCACCTGACCGTTCTGCAACGTTCGTTTGCCACCGTTTTTGAAACCATCTGCTCCGGGTCTTGCGCCCAAACTCCCGGCTTCGAAAACGCCTGTACCCCCGGGCAACACATCCAAACATTCACCGGATCGAACGGCTGCGACAGTGTCGTCACGCTGAACCTCAACGTAGTCAGTGCAATAGCAGTCATTGTACCACCCGCACCGATTACCTGTGTGCAGCCCACGACGGCGCTCCTGGGCACCGGGTCCACGCCACCGGGTTCCGGAGGCACCTACCTGTGGACGGCCGGCAACGGCGGAACGCTCCTTGGGCCGGTCAACCAGATCAACGCCACCGCCGGAAGCGCCGGCACGTACACCCTCCGGGTATGCCGCACCGTGGGCACTAATACCTGCTGCGATACCGCCACCGTGACCATTCTGGCGGACCAAACTCCACCGATGCCCCCCGACACCATTTTCGGCCCGGTGCTGCTCTGCCCAAACCAAACCGCCGGCTGGAGCACTCCGACCATTGCCGGCATCAGCACCTACACCTGGACGGTGCCGCCCGGCGCCACCATCAACAGCGGACAAGGCACTCCAACCATCAACGTGACGTGGGACACCACAAGCGCCGGAACGATCTGCGTCCAATCGGAAAACACTTGTGGTATCAGCGCCCCGACTTGCCTGGATATACAACTCACACCCCCGCTTTCCTTGCCGACAATACCCCAAGGCAATGTACTCGCGTGTGTCGGCGATACGGTGCTGTACACCACCGGAAGCGCCTCGGGAGCCGTCGGTTTTTTGTGGGAAATGCCTGCCAATGCGGTGCTTCTGGCCGGCCAGAATACAGATAGCGTGCAGGTGGTTTGGACCGCGCCCGGCAGCGCATCCGTCTGCCTTCGCGCGATCGGCGCTTGCGACACCACGGCCGCTGTTTGCCTCGCCGTTCAAATCAACCAGGTCCCCGGGATGCCGGTTGTTTCCGGACCTGATTCCCTTTGTGCCGGCAGCACAGCGGAGTACCATATTATGCCGGTTCCCGGCGCCGATGGCTACCTGTGGAATATTACCGGCGGTCTGATTTCCGGCAATTCCGACACTACAGATATTGTCGTTGTCTGGTCCAGTCTGTCGCCCACCGGCACCGTGTGCGCGCAGGCTTACAATGCGTGCGGGCTTGGTCCTACCCAGTGCCTGGATGTATTCCTGCAATCATTTCCGGTGGCTAATGCAGGCGCCGATGCAGCCGTTTGCAGCGATCAAATTCATCTGGCCGCTGCTTTGAGCGTACCCGGCAACACCGGTTTGTGGCAACTGGTATCCGGCCCCGGGAGTATCGTTTTCGACGACAACACCCTGGCCACAACCCTGGCAACCGCATCGCTACCAGGCACATATTACATGCAATGGACGGAACAGAGTGGCCTCCTGTGCGCCACATCCGACACCGTACAGGTTCAGTTTTGGGAAACACCGACCGCCGGCGTGCTCAGCGCGACTTGCGACGCGGCCAATGAATTTTATTCGGTAGAAATACAAATCATGGGAGGGACGCCACCCTATCAGGTGAACGGTATTTCGGTAGCAGGAACTCCGTTTGTTTCTCAGCCCATACTGAGCGGCTCGACCTACAGTTTCACCGTCACAGATACCAACGGGTGTACGGTACCGGCGTTGATGGGATTTTATGATTGCAACTGCGCCACGTTTGCAGGCTTTATGACCACCCAACCGCTGGAGGTTTGTGTAGGACAAACCGTGCAGGTCCAGGCTTCCACAGGAGCTGTGCTTGATGCCAATGACGTTACCCAGTTTGTGCTCCATACCGGAAGCGGAAATACCCTGGGACAAGTGCTCGCGCAAAACAGCACGGGCGTATTTTCCCTGCTGCCCGGCATGGTGCCCGATTCCATCTACTATGTGTCTGCAGTAGTCGCAAACGACCTCAACGGTATGCCGGACCTGACGGACCCGTGTCTGTCGGTCGCGGTGGGCCAACCGGTTATTTTTCATAGTTACCCCTTGGTCCTGGCCGGCTCCGACGCTACTACCTGCGATACCACCTTGTCGCTCAATGGCAGTCCGCTTACCGGCGTTTGGTCGGTACTCAGCGCACCGCCGGGAGGAAGTGTGACTATTGCCAACAACCAAAACGGCGCAACGGCAGTCACAACCCAGTTGCCCGGCGCCTATACCCTTGTCTGGACAACTGCGTCCTTTGGTTGCGCCGCATCGGACACGGTGCAGGTTGAGTTTTTTGAAACGCCACAAATCACTGGCGTTCAGACGATGTGCGATGCTGCCAACGAAAACTACACCGTATTGTTCGATATCAGCGGCGGCGCCCTACCCTACTCCGTCAATGGCAGTCCGGTTGCCGGCAATACATTTGTGTCTGCCCCTATCCAAAGTGGCGACTTGTATAATTTTACCGCTACAGATGCCAATGGCTGTATATCGCCATCCATAGCGGGCACCTTCAGTTGTGCGTGCGCGACGTCAGCCGGCAGTATGGCCGCCCAACCCCTGAGCCGTTGTGTCGGAGACTCGGTTGTTGCGACTTCCAACGGCAATTATGTGCTGGATGGCAACGACACCACAGCATTCGTGCTGCATACCGGCGCCGGCCCGGTACTCGGACAAGTATTTGATCAAAACCATACGGGCATCTTCGGAATGGCGCCCGGCATGGACGTTGGCGTCACGTACTACATTTCCGTAGTGGTTGGTAATGCGATAAACGGGTTCCCGGATTCGGGCGACCCATGCTTTTCTGTGGCGCCCGGGCAGCCGGTCGTGTTTTTGGCGCAGCCGAATCCGGAGGCGGGTATTTCCTCGGCAGTTTGTGCGCAGAGCGCACTCCTGACCGCCACGGCCAGCAGCGGCACTTCCGGAACCTGGTCATTGCTTTCCGGCCCCGGTACGGCGCTGTTTACCGATCCGGCTTTGCCGGTGTCGGGTGTCACGGCAAGCTCGTTTGGGCAGTATTTGTTTCAGTGGTCGGAAACCAACGGGGTGTGTGCTGCTTCCGACACCGTTTCTATTTTCTTTCATGAAAATCCGGCAATACAAAACATAGCAGAAACCTGTATTGGGACCAATACGGGATACTTTCTTGAATTCACCGTAACCGGTGGTACGCCGCCTTATTCTATATCCGGACTGAATGGCGTATTTGCCGGCGCTGATTTTCTATCCGAAACAATACCCAACAATGGAACCTATACTTTTTTAATAACAGATTCCAACAGTTGTGTATCGCCACAAATATCCGGCGCCCATGGCTGCCAATGTGCGACGAATGCCGGCACCATGTCCACGACCCCCACTCTATATTGCGCAGGACAACCTGCCCAGGGTATCTGGAATAATAATGCAACACTGGATGCCGACGACATGGTTCAGTATGTACTGCATACCCAGTCTGGAAACCTGTTGGGAAGCATTCTCGGTACCGGCAATCAGCCCGTCTTTGCGTTTGGTCCAGCCCTGCAACCCGGCGTAACCTACTACATCTCTGCCATTGCCGGTAATAATGCCGGAGGCATGGTGGACCTGAATGACCCTTGCCTCTCCGTGGCAGCAGGCAGTCCGGTACAATGGAAACCGCTTCCAACCGCGACCTTATCCGGCGACAATACCGTATGCGCCGGCCAACAAGCCACCCTGTTGTTTGGAGCCACCGGCACGTTCCCCATTACCATTTCTTATTCAGACGGCGCCGGAGGAATATTTCAAATACTTGTACCAGGCCAGCAATCCGTGCCCCTGACCGTTACGCCAGCTGCCACCACCACCTACACCTTGACGCAGGCAGCAGACGGAACGCTACCGATGTGCAGCACCGCTCCGAACGGCAGTGCGACGGTAACCGTCCGCAACCGACTGCGCACGGGCACCGCCGCAGCGCCGGTCACGCTTTGCGCGGGTATGTCCCAAACGATTACGCTGAGTACGCTGCTCCAGGGCGCAGACCCGGGCGGCATTTGGTCGGAAGTGTCTTCCAGCCCTTCCAGTTCCGGGGCGTTTGCTGCCGGGCAGGGCACCTTCCAAACAGCCGGGCAAGTCCCGGGAACCTATGTTTTCAGGTATAGCATTGCCGGGCAAAGCCCTTGCCCGAACGACAGCACAGCAGTACAGGTGATCATTTTCCCCAACCCTGTGTCAGATGCCGGCTTGGATCAGGTACTGGACTGCAACCACCCGAGTGCGACGCTCGGGGGAGTGGCAACCAGTACCGGGAGCGGCACCACCTATGCCTGGACGCTAAACGGCGGTTCAGTGCCGGCGGGCAACTTGCCCACGTTACCAACAAACATCCTCGGGGAATACGTCTTATCGGTCGCAAACATCCAGGGGTGTACGGCACACGACACCGTACGGGTATCGGAAGCTGCGCCGGCACTTTCCGTAGGCCCAATACAGGTATTGCCCATTTTGTGTTTTGGGCAGCGCAACGGCAGCATTCGGGTAGATTCGGTGCAAGGCGGTACGGCACCCGTATTATTTAGCCTGAACGGCGGAACATTTGGCAATGCCACCCAATTCAACAACCTGGCGGCGGGGAATTACACCCTGACAGCTCAGGATGCGGCAGGCTGCGAATGGTCGGCTACGTTTGAAATTTTGGAACCACCCGCGATAAAAATTGACCTTGGAGGCGATATCGAGGCAGCGTTAGGCGATTCTGTGTATCTAAGTTTGCAGACAGTGACTGGTCCAAACGTCTTTGATAATATCGTATGGCAACCTTTGTTAGACAGTGCTGCGGTCGGAATGCCTTTTCAGCATTTTTTCCCGTTGCAGTCCGTGCGCATTGCGGTGGAAGTATCTGATTCGAACGGATGTCGTGCCTACGATGAAATTTATGTTCGTGTTCGGAAGGAACGCCAGGTGTATGTGCCCAACGTCTTTGCTCCTGAAAGTCTCCAAAACGACTTGTTTTCGGTCAGTGTTGGACGCGATGTGGAGCAAATTGAAGTACTGGAAGTGTTCAGCCGGTGGGGCGATCGGGTGTACGAAGCGCGGAATTTTTTGCCGGCAGGCGGATTAAACGGCTGGGACGGCACTTTCCGTGGCAAGGCTGTGGAGGCGGGTGTTTATGCTTATTATTTGCAGGTATTGTTCAGGGATGGCGAAAAGGTCTTATACACCGGGAGTATCACGATACTCCGTTGAAAACAAAATTTTTAGATATGATTTTTTTATTTAAAATCATATTCAAGTCAAAGCGAGGCGATACGAAAAACAGGCAATATACTGTTGAAAATTTGGTAAACATGATGTGTTCCCGGGCGGTTAAAATGCGGTCAAAAACCACCCTCAAAATAAAATTTTTACTTCCTTTGCCAGTCTTTAATCCGGGATGCTCTCCCTGTTTTGCATGTCCTTTGGTAGTTATGCTCTGATTGTTTCAAACACAACATTAAAAAGTAGCCGGCTCAATGGTAAAAAAACTACTTGCTTTGACAATGCTGTTGCTCGCAGCATGGGGATTACAAGCGCAGCTTCCCCCTCCTTGCCCCGCTAATGACTACCCTGCAGCGGATCTCTGTTCCGATATTTGCATTTACTGCAACTTCAACGGGTACATGGGTAACACCTCGGGCTATACCGGGCAAACGCCTTCCGGCGGATTTTGTGGTACCATCGAAAATGAACAGTGGTTTGGCTTCATCGCCGGGGCTGCAGCGGCAACCTTCACGGCTACTCCAATTGCTTGTCAGGACGGGAATGGTGTCCAAATTGCCCTTTACACCGATTGCAACGACCCCTATATCGCTTGCAATATTGGTAATAATGGTGGTGGAAATACCCCCGTATCCATTACAACCGCCTTAACGCCGGGCGTCAATTACTTTTTGTTGATTGATGGGTATGCCGGCGACCAATGTAGTTTTTCGATCACTGTCACGCCTCCAAGTGCCGTGCAGGCGCCTGGTGTTGGTCCAACCGGTGTAATCCAGGGCCCGACTACCATTTGCCCGGGCGCTACCGTCACGTTCAGTATTCCCCCCGTCAGCGGTGCCGGCGCTTATGTTTGGAATGGGCCTGCGGGCAGCCAAATTAACGGCATGGATCCCCCTGTAACTCTGGATGCTCCTGGCGGCAATGTCGTCAGCGTCACCATGGGCCCAAACAGCGGACAAATATGTGTGCAGCCGCTAAACTCCTGCAACGACGGGGTAGAAGTGTGTAGAAATATCATCGCGCAACCTATCCCGCCGACCATCCTGCCTCCGCAGATTGTGTGCAGTGAAGACGCCCCCTACGAACTTCCCTGGGGCGATCTGGCCTTCAACTCCGGCTTGTACGAGACCACTTTCCAGTCCTACCAGGGTTGTGATAGTATTGTGCGCCAAAACGTAACCATCAAAACTCCGATCCAACGCTTTTTGCCTCCACAAACTGTCTGCGCAGGCACCTGCGTGAACATTTGCGGCGAAGACTAC
>JBGSKO010000065.1:0-19589 GCA_041741155.1 Saprospiraceae bacterium
TGCCGAATTTCGACAGGCCATACTCGACTTTTTCAAAAATATCAAAGAGCATAAACAAGCGCTGGAGTCTCTCCTGACGCTCAAATTTCGTATTGCCGGGCTATAATGGTTTTTCGCAAACCACTTTCCGCTGGGTATACCCCTTGGGCTTCTTCGCACAGCATGCCCAAGGCTTCGTCTATAAACGGCGAAAGGCAGTGCATCGTGCCGTTCGGGGTGTACAGTTTGTTGTACACCGCTGTGGAGATGTCGGGGTTCGCGGCGAGGCAATCGAAATACTTGTCGTACACGTCGTAGGCCGTCTGGGTGAAATTGTAGTTGAACAGGTTGGGATTGCTGTTTCCGCCCCCACCGTTGTTGCCATTGCCTGTACCGTTGCCCGTACCTTGATTGATAAAGCCAAAAACGGGTATGATCCCAGTCAAAGCCACCGTACCGAAATAAGTGCTTGCATACTTTTCTCCTCCGGTATTGCTTCCATTCCCGACTCCATTTCCTGTGCCATTCCCCGACCCGCCATTGCCGCCGAATCTGCAAGCAAACCAACATCGGATATATTCCCACAGGTGCGGATTGTGTACCGGGCTTGGGCACAAACAATCTTGCATACAGGTGTTGAAATCACTGGCAACTTCGTCTTCCCGGTCAGATGCCCGCTGTAGGCTGTCGGCATCGCCGGCAGGTAGTATCCAGTATTTACACTCCGTGTCGGTTGTTTCTACAATCAAAACTGCGCGGATATCTGCCGTGCTATCTTGGTAGGTGACGAACGGGGTCATGTTGACGAATATCCCGTCCTCGGGAAATGCGGACGAGTATGTGGCCAACCATACGGGTTGCCCATAACCACTTACCGCCGGGTGGCGGCGCTTGATTTCCTCATACGTCATCAGCGCAAGCACCCGCTGCTGCCGGTTGATGAACGTGTCCGGTATGCTGTCCACGAACATCTCAATTTCGGCAGTGGTGCTTCTTTCGGCGGGCTGCTCGCTGTTTTCCAGCGCGGGCGCTGCGTCCTGTTGGAAGTCTTTGCGACAAGCATACACAAGAACAACAGTTGATAAAAGTGCAGGAAGGTAAAATTTAGTTAGCCTTCTGCTGGGGGGGGGCAAAAATTTGATTAAACTCAAAAGGTTTTGCCAAACATGTTTTTTCATAATGCAGTTGTTTTTAGAATGGGTGAAAAGGTAAAGTTCTCCTGCCGGAAGGTTGTCAGGCAAATAAAACCTCTCCGACAAGTGACTGCAAAATGAACGTATGCTCGGGAGCATTACAAACCCTCAATTACATTGATTTAAATTTAATATGAATTCAAGTGATTGAAATTCAGAAATTTAACCGGTTTTTTTATGCAAAAAGCGCCGGGGCTAAACCAGCCCCGGCGCTCTGCCAGATTACTTATACAAATCTATTTACTACCGCTGTACCACAAACTTCTTCACCTGCACGCCATTTTCCGAGCGGATTTCCAGGTTGTACATCCCTGCCGGTAGCGTGCCCACCTCAATCCGCTGGGCAAACGGTCCTGCCGGCACCATGCCAAAGTCGCCCTCGGCAGCCATGCGGCCCGTCACGTCGCGTACGGCGTAGGTCAGGTTGGTGTTTTCCGTCAGGTCAAAACGTACCCATGTTTCCGATACAGCCGGGTTGGGCGCCAGGCGCAGCGACTGGAGTTTGTCGTCCAGTTCGTTGGCACTGACAAACACCGGCAGCGGGAAGGTCGTGCCGTCGGCCAGCGCTACCCATACCTCGAAACCGGGTTGGCTGCTCAGGAAACCGGAAGCAAAGACCGTAGCGGCTTCGCCACCGAGGCTCGACACATCGGCGGTATACGATTGCACGATGGTGCTGTTGTCGTTGGCCGGCGTCACCTGAATGGTGTAGTTGCCGGCAGGCACCGAGATGTAGTTCGAGAACTCACCGAAAGCGATATTATCGAAAAGTATCGGGCCACCCGGCACCTGCACATCCACTTCCGGAGCATCCGGTGCGCCGTGGAAGAGCGCAAGGTCAACAGTAGTAGCGCTTTGGCTGCGTTCGCGGCCATCGGCATTCACATACAGTTGGAACGGTGTGGTCGGGTTGCCCACTACGCCGGCAGCCATGATGACGTAGTTTTTACCAATCTCCAACCGGTCCACCGGCAGGGTATAAATCGCGTCGTTCACCGAGGTACTGTTGGCGGGAGCCACAGCCAGATCAAACGGCACGCGGGCTGGAAACAGCCCGAACTCTGTCGCTTCACGGAACGCAATGTCGTTCAGCACTTGATCGCTATCCAGATATACGTCCACGGTCGGGCTGGGCGAGTTGTGGATCACTTGTGCGCGGGTGAGCGCTACCAGCGGAACCACCAAACCGTTAGGCAATACCACCACGAGGTCGAGTTCCGGATTGCCGGTGACAAAACCGGTTGCCATCACCACACCTACCAGACCGGGTACACCCGAAAGGTCAATGCCCCACGTGCCGACGATTGTGTTCGGCGTGTTCGCCGGCGTCACGTCCACGAGAAGCAAATCCGGATCAATACCGAGGTACGGCGTGAATTCGCCAAAGGCTAAGTCCGAAACGATTGTGCTGCCGTCAAACGTCGAAAGTACGTCCACCGCAGGCGCATCGGGCGAGCCGTGCAATACAGCAAGTTCTACTTGTGCCGGGTTCGTGGCGCGTTCGCGGCCCATATCGTTTACCAACAGAGTAAATGGCGTGGTCGGATCGCCGGCAACGCCGGCGGCTACCACCAGGTAGGTTTTACCGTTTTCCAGCGTAGCGATGGTATTGAAAAATGCATCTGCTACGGAAGTGCTGTTGCCGGGAGCAACACTAAGTGGAATCGCTACACCTGCCGGCAAATAACCGAATGCCGTAGCCTCCAGATAGGAAAAGTCATTGAGCAACAGCGTGTTGCCTGCATAAACGTCTACCGTCGGGTTAGGCGAGTTATGAATCACCTGTACCCGCGCTACCGGCGAGAACGGCAGTGCAACGACCGTACCGTTGGGCAGGGCTGCGAACAAACCGAAGCCCGGCGCAGCGCCAAGATAGCCGCTGGCAAATACGCGGATGGCCTGTCCACTCAGCGCAGCCAAATCGGCGCGATAGGTCGCCACTATTTGATCCAAACCAGCCGGTTTGATGTCCAGATAATAGCCGTTCGCAGCGGGTAAATCCAGGTACGGCGTGAACACACCGTATGCCAGGTTCGTAACCAGCGGGCCGTCCAAACGCTCCACGACATCCACCGGCGGGGCATCGGGCGCACCATGCAGGACACTTACTCCTACCGTACCGGCCGACGCTGTTTCGCGGGCGTTGCCGTCAATAACCAGATCAAACGGTGTGGTCGGGCTGCCCACGACGCCGATCGCCATGGCCGCGTAGGTGTCGCCTTCCACCAAATTCACGTCGAACGTAGCAATGGCATCAGCTGCCGAAGCGCTGTTTTCGCCGGCAATGCCGAGCGTGATGTCGCGGTCGGCCGGTACATCAATGTACGGTGTAGCGGTGCGGAAGGCAAAATTGTCGAGCAACAAGGTGTTGCCGGCGTACACGTCCACGGTCGGGTCGGGGGAATTGTGAATCACCTGCAAACGCGCCGTAGGTGTGAGCGGCAGTTCCAGTACCGTGCCGTTGGGCAGGGCAGCAAACAGGCCAAATGCCGGGGAGTCGCCCAACAGGCCGCTGGCAAAAACGTAGGCAGCGCCGCCGGTCAGACCGCTCAGGTCGGCGCGGAAAGAAGCCACTACGTTCGGGTTGCCCGCAGGGCGGACTGCAAAGTCGTACTTGCCGGGCACAAGGCCGAGGTACGGCGTGTATTGGCCGTAGGACAGATTCGAGATCACGTTGTCGGCCAGGAACACAGCATCTACATCCACTGCCGGGGCATTGGTGGAGCCGTGCAGCACCGCGATATCTACATTATTCGGGTCGGAGGCAGCCTCCTGGCCGGCAGCATTGATAATCAGGTCGAAGGGGGTAGTCGGATCACCCACGATGCCGGAGGCGGTCACGATGTAGGTTTTACCTTCTTCCAGATTCACGTTGAACGTAGCAATAGCATCAGCAGCCGAGGCGCTGTTTTCCGGTGCAATGCCGATCGCGATATCCACACCGGCGGGCACGTCAATGAACGGCGTAGCAGTGCGGTACTCAAAATTGTCAACCAACAGGTCCGTGTTGGCGTACACGTCCACGGTCGGCGAAGGGCTGTTGTGGATAATTTGCACGCGGGCAAATGCCGGTGGGGGCACCACGGGCAGTTCAAGCACGGTACCGTCAGCCAATGCCGCAAAGAGTCCAAATGCCGGGGTGCCGTTGAGCAAACCGCTGGCAAACACGCGGGCAGCGCCGCCGGTCAAGCTGCTGAGGTCGGCTTGGTACGTGGCCAGCACCGAGCCGCTGCCGGTCGGAATGACCTGTACCTGATAGGATGCAGCCGGTACACTGAAGTAGTCGGTGAAGTCCGGATACCCAAGAGCATTGATGATTGTACCTACACCCACCACGGCAATATCCACTGCCGGGGCATCGGGCGAGCCGTGTGTCACATTGAAATCTACCAGATTGGGGTCGAGGGCTTCCTCCCGGGCGCCGCCGTCTGCGATAAGCGTAAAGGGTGCGTCGGTATCGCCAACGATGCCTACTGCCATGACAGCAAAGGTGCCACCCGTGGTCAAATTCACGTCGAACGTAGCAATGGCATCAGCTGCCGAAGCGCTGTTTTCGCCGGCAATGCCGAGCGTGATGTCGCGATCGGCCGGTACATCAATAAATGGTGTAGCCGTGCGGAAGGCAAAATTGTCGAGCAACAATGTGTTGCCGGCGTACACGTCTACGGTCGGGTCAGGGGAGTTGTGAATCACCTGCAAACGCGCCGTCGGGGTGAGCGGAAGTTCCAGTACCGTGCCGTTGGGCAGGGCAGCAAACAGGCCAAATGCCGGGGTGTCGCCCAGCAGGCCGCTGGCAAAAACGTATGCAGCTCCACCTTTCAGGCCGCTCAGATCGGCGCGGAAAGAAGCAACCACATTCGGGTCGCCGGCTACGCGGACGGCGAGGTCGTACTTGCCGGGCACAAGGCCGAGGTACGGCGTGTTTTGACCATAAGATAGGTTTGTGATTACATTGTCGGCCAGGAACACAGCATCCACATCCACTGCCGGGGCATTGGTGGAGCCGTGCAGCACAGCGATATCTACATTACTGGTGTCGGCGGAAATCTCTTGACCTTCTGAGTTGATAATGAGTTCAAACGGTGTGGCAGGATCGCCCACGATGCCGGAGGCGGTCACGATGTAGGTTTTACCATTTTCCAAATTCACATCAAACGTAGCAATGGCATCTGCGGAGGACATACTGCCTTCAGGAGCAACGCCAAGCGTGATATCTACACCGGCCGGGACAAAAATAAATGGTGTAGCGGTTCGGTATTCAAAATTGTCTATGAGTAAATCGGTGTTCGCGTACACGTCCACGGTTGGGGAAGGCGAGTTGTGAATCACTTGTACGCGTGCTACCGGGGCAGCAGGCAGTTCCACCACGGTACCGTCAGCGAGGGCTGCAAAAAGCCCGAAACCCGGGCTGCCGCTGAGCAGGCCGCTGGCGAATACACGCAGGGCTGCACCGCCCAGTCCGGTTAGATCGGCTCGAAAGGTTTGTACGATGGCATTGTTACCGGCCGGTTTCACATCCAGATAATACACACCGGGATCCACACTCAGGTAGGACGTGAATTCGCCGTATGCGAGGTTGGATACAATTTTTCCGCCGGTGCGCACTACTACATCTACTGCGGGTGCATCGGGTGCGCCGTGGAAGACGTTCAGGTCCACTTTGCCGGGTGCGTTTCCGGTTTCGCGGGCATCAGCGTCCGTGATAAGGGTGAAGGGCGTTGCCGGGTTACCCACTATACCGGAGGCTGTGATGGCGTAGGTTTTACCCGATTCAAATGTTACGGGAAACGTGGCGATGGCATCTGCCACCGACATACTGTTTCCAGGGGCCACCGCCACTTGAAGGGGGAGACCGGCGGGCAAGTCGAGAAAGCCGGTAGCGGTTCGGAACGCAACGTCGTTGAGCGCCAGCAGGCCGTTCACGTAAATATCCACGGTGGGATCGGGGGCATTGTGGATGATCTGTACGCGCGCCGTTTGGGCGGAAGCAGAGACCACGAACAGCGCCAGGGCGAAAAATGCCGTAAGGAACGATTTCATGATAAAGAAAGATTGGTTAAAAACTCGGTTTCGTAATAGTAATGCTAACAGAGTCTGTTTAACCATGTTCAGTCAATCGTTTAATTTGTTGAACAAAGTAATCGGTTTTGCCAATATTAAGCAAGACAGAGAAAAAGTCATTGCCCGGGTGAACAATGTGCCAACAACGGGAAAGCGTTACCCGCCTATTCCTCCGGTTTCAATTGTTTGATGATCCCCATCAGGTCGAGTTCCTGCCAGGTGCGATGAATCCGGCCATCCTTCATGTCATAAATCAGGATACCCGTAGAGATGAAGTGCTTGCCGGTTGCCGGGATGCCGAATGCATCGCCGACGTGTATGGCAGAAACCTCATATCGAATAGCGACCTGCTTGTCCGAGGCGAACAGGTGCGTGATGGTAAAATGCGCCTCTTTGAATGCTTTTTGGTAAAAGTGTACAAACTGGCGCATACCTTCAATTCCGGTCGTTTGATCGGGGCGCAACGGGTTCCCGTCGGCCCAGTCAGGCGAAAAGACGCGTTCCAGAAGTTCTTCGTTACGGTTGTTGTTCCAGCCTTCTTCAAACCATAGGCGTACGGTTTCTGCATTTTTATCCGCTTGGCGGAGGTGGCGGGAGGCGGTGCATTGCCAAAATGCGGTAGTGCACAGGAGTAAACCAATGAATACGTTCAAAGTTTTCATACGTGCGAAAGTTTTGTTTGGTCAAATATACTCGGTATGCGTAAGAAATATGGATATGTTTGCAAAGGCTGCAAGAAAGTTGTTTTGGTTATGCTGTTATTGAACAATCATGCCCGTATTTATAGTAAAACAAGCAAGCGGAGCACTGCAGCGTTACCCGGACGGAGGTTACAAATGTTCAATTATGGACGATTCATTTCTCTGCGTTCTTTTGGCAGTAAACACATGGCAATTGGAACATAATCTTGAAATAAGATGTTAAGTTTACAATAATTCCGATTTCGGTTCGATTATTGAATCAGTTCCGAATTTAATTTCAGGTACATTTGCATGGGTATTGTCCCGGACGGCGTTTTATGTACCTGATTTACAACATCAAATTCCGCAACCATGGTAGCGAAAAAAATATACACAGCGTATTATAGTTTTTTATTCTTGATGCTTTTTGCTGCGGTTCAGGGGCACGGACAAACCTCCACGAAGCCCAAAACCATTTTTGAACATCTGACGCCGCAAGAGGCGACTGAGATTACCCTGGAAACCGACCTCACCACCATCATGGCCAACCGCTACAGTGCCGATTACTTGCCCGCGATGTTGACGCTCTCGGATGGCAAGTCGTTTGTAGTCAAAGTCCAGCCAAAAGGAAAATACCGGCGCAAAACAGCTGAAGTACCTCCGATGAAAATCAAGTTTCCCAAAAAAACGCTCCTCGAACAGGGCCTTGATACCCTCAACGAGGTGCGCCTGGTGTTCCCGTGCTTTGATAGCGAGAAAGGCGACAGGTTGATCATCAAGGAATACCTGATTTACAGGATGTTTGAGCGCCTGACGAGCAACTGTGTGCGGGCACGCCTGGTGCGCGTGACCTTGCGCGACAACCACGTGGAAACATCCAGCAGGAAAATGTTCGGGCTGTTGGTAGAAGATAACGAGGAAACTGCTGCGCGCCTCAACGGCATTCAGGTTGAACAATATGGAATACCGTACGACAGCATGGTCACGGAGCAGGCCGCTTTGGCGGCAGTATTTCAATATATGATCGGAAATACAGACTGGGATGTGCCGATGATGCGCAATGTGCGGCTCATTCGCCCGAAGGATTCCAGGATTTTAGTTGTGCCGTATGACTTCGATTTTTCGGGCTTCGTCAGTGCGCCCTACGCCAGCCCGTCTTCTGAAAGCGGCCTGATGACGGTGCGCGACCGCTTCCTGATGGCCAACGGTATCCCGCGGGAAGCGCTGCGACAGGCTGTTCAAACGCTCAAAAATGCCCAGCGCGACTTGTATAGTCTCTGTGATTCAAAATACCTTACCCGCGATACCTCCAACGATATGGTGCGCTACCTGGAATCCTTTTTCAAAAGTATTGACCGAAATAACGACGTTCCTTCCAAGGCAGGCGTGGCACTGACCGACTGAGATTTGCTGCCGAATAAAAATTGCTTTTTTATACCTTTGCGCCCACTTCGGAGGAGTGGCAGAGTGGTTGAATGCACTGGTCTTGAAAACCGGCGTACTCGTAAGGGTACCGGGGGTTCGAATCCCTCCTCCTCCGCAAACCTGATACTGGCTTTTGGCGCGTAAAACCGCTGAAAGCCAGTTTTTTTAGTACCAATATGAACAATTTGTTTCCGTACACAATCAATTGCCGGGGCCGCTTGCTCGATCTGTCTACACCTGTTGTGATGGGAATTCTTAACAGGACTCCTGACTCGTTTTACGATGGCGGGAAGTTGTCCGCACCCGATGCCGTGCTGCGCCAGGCGGGAAAAATGCTGTCGGAGGGCGCGGTATTGCTTGATATAGGGGGCGCTTCGTCGCGGCCAGGCGCCATGGAGGTGCCGGAGGAAGAAGAAAAGCGCCGCGTATTGCCCGCTATAGAAGTTATTTTGAAACACTACCCGGACGCCATCTTGTCGGTGGACACCTGGCGAGCATCGGTGGCACATGCAGCTTTGGATGCCGGTGCGGCCATTGTCAACGATATTTCCGCCGGAGCCTGGGATAAGGAAATGTACCCGACAGTCGCAAAAATGGGCAGCCCTTACATCCTTATGCATATTCAAGGGACGCCCCGGACGATGCAGCAGGCGCCCGAATATACCGATGTGGTGCAGGAAGTACTCGACTTTTTTATTCAGGAAGCGGGAATGCTCCGCGCTCTGGGCGTGCGGGATATTGTGCTCGACCCCGGTTTTGGTTTTGGAAAAACCGTGGCGCACAATTACGCCCTGCTGAAGAACATGGATGTTTTTTCGTCGGTCCTTGGGCTGCCTGTTTTGGCCGGCATTTCCCGAAAATCCATGATTTGTAAAGTCCTTGGTGTGAAACCGGAGCAGGCCCTGAATGGAACGACGGCCCTGCATGTTGTCGCACTACAGCAAGGTGCGCGTATTTTGCGGGTGCATGATGTTCGAGAAGCAGTGGAGGTTGTTCGAATTCATGCACAAATCAATGCACTGTGATTATTGACAATCAAGCGCAAAGACGCGGAGTTTTCAGAACATGATGAAAAACTCCGCGCCTCTGCGGTTAAAACCTACTCTTCATCCTCGTCCCAAACAGCGTATGGGCTTTCGCCGGCTACAACAACCGGTGTCAGCATGGGCAAGTGCATCCAACGGTGCTCGGCCGCGCTTACCGCGCCAATGCGCAGAAAGCCTCCCGATGCCTTTGCCGTTTCCTTGGCCAGCACGGCATAGCTCTTGTACAATGTAGCAGCCAGTTCGATGTCTAATTTTGCAAGAATCGGGTTTGCCGCAGTTATTTTTTCAGCTAACTCGGCACTGCGGGTATCGGCATCTTCCGACATCACTTCCATGACCTTGTCCAGTTTTGCGAGGAAATCCTCGGCCACTACCCGGTAGTACTCGCTGACCAAAGCCGGCATCGAATAGGTGCGGGCGCGCATAAGCCGATCCGACCAGGCGCGTTCGTCATGGTCAATTTTGCCGTCGGCGCTACCAATTAGTGCGGTTATCCAAACGGGGGTGGACACGAGGGTGTCCATTTCTTCAGCGGTTAAATGTTGAAATCCTTCAAGCATGGTCCACATGATATTTACTTGTTGTTGAGGTAAACGATTGAGCCCCAAAGGTAGGCTCAAATCCTGTATTTACATTCAATCAACAAGCGTCACATCGCCTTTCATCTGGATGTGTTCGCCACTGGCCAGTTCGATATCGGCCCACCAGGTGAACACGCCAGGCTCAAGCAGTTTGCCTTTGTAACGACCGTCCCAGCTACCCGCGCGGTTGTCATTGGGTAGTATGTTGTCGTTTCCGAACACGAGATTTCCCCAACGGTCAAAGATTTGCAGCCGGCTGATTTGGTTGATCGTCTGGTCGCGTGCGAACAACATGAATTGACTGTTTATACCGTCGCTGCTGCCCGGGCGGAAGGCATTGGGTGCATAAATATCCGGCTTGCCAACCCGGATCAACACCTTGGCCTCGTCGCGGCACCCTTCCTTGGAAATGACCGTCACCGTGTAAAGTGTATTTTTGAATGGGCGCGCCAGTACTACATCGGGTCGGTTGGTAGGAGAGATGCCGGTCGCCGGTGTCCACAGGATACTGTCTAATTGCCCCGCAGGTACGTTGAGTTGCAGGGTCAGTTCTGCGGTTTCGCCGTAAGCCAGTTGCACTTCGGGCACAATTTGCACCTCCGGCTCTACGGGCGGGAAAAGTTCGAAGATTTGTTCGTGTTCGCAGCCATTGATGTCCTGTACCAGAATGCTGTACGAACCGGGCGTCAAATTGCCAAAGGCATCCTGCGTCAGAAAATCCACACCATTATTTATCGAAAAAACAAACGGCCCCGCACCGCCTTGCACACCCTGTACCTGCACCATGCCCGGTTTGTTGTTGCAGCCGGGTTGGGTAATCTGGAGGTCAAGGGCGGTGGGATAGTCGGTGTTCTCGGTTACCAGGGCTTGTGCGGAGGCAGTACAGCCGTTTGTCGTATTGGTAATCAGTAACGTATAGGCGCCGGGCGCGTCCACGGTGGCAGTGGGCTGCTCCATGTCGCTTATAATGCTGCCGTTTTGCGTACTCCAGGTATAAATAAAGTTAGACCCCGAGGATGATCCGGCACTGTTGAGCATGACCTGCGGGGTGTTGCACGTGATTTCCTCGGTGGCAAGAACTACAACAGTCGGTGGTGTCGTGTTTTGTGCCACGGCCGCGCTGGCAATGGCCGTGCATTGGTTGGCATCGGTCACGGTAGCCGTGTATGTGCCGCCGGCAAGGAAGGCGTTTTGAACCTGTTGGCCGCCGTTACTCCAGGTATACTGGTAGGGTGGGGTGCCGCCCTGGGCAGTCAGATCGGCGCTTCCTATCGGGTTGAAGCAGTTGATGTTGACCACATTATTGATCACAGACGTGAGTACCGGTGGCTCGATCAATGCGGCCGTAGCGACCTGCGTGCAGCCTTGCGGGGTGGTCACGGTCACCGTGTAGATACCCGCCGGCTGGTTGGCGATCAGGGGCAGGTTGGCTCCCGTGTTCCAGGCAAAGGAGAGCGGCGTAAAATTCGTGGAGGCGTTGGCCTGAACGGTGCCGCGCGTGCCGAAGCATGGCGGCTGGGTAGCAGTGAGGTTGACCGACAGCGACACTTCTTGCGCCGTGCCCGCGCCCCCGGCTAATCCCGGGCATCCCGCCTGCGACACCACGGAGGTGAGCGCGTAAGAACCGCTTTGGTTGACGGTAATCGAGGCTGGATTGCTGGTAAATGTCTGCGTCAGGGGTGTTCCGTTAGCGTTCATGCCGACGATCCACGGACCATTTCCCGTAAAATTTATAGACAACGCGCCGGTACTTCCCGCGCAAAATTCAGCCGTGCCGCTGATGATGGCCGTAGGCGTTTGATCAACGGTAGCGATGGCCGACGCGGAAGTGCTCAGCCCGCACATATCCGTTACGGTCACCGAATATACACTACTGCCAAAATTCGAAACGGTGATGCTCGGCGTTGCTTGTCCCGAATTCCAGAGGTAAGTCAGCGGGGGCAAACCACCCGCAAGCACGGGTGTCAGGGTGGCGCTGCCTGCACAGCCGGTTTGGTCGGGCATGGACAGCGTCAGGGGAACATAGTCCTGAATGGTAAAAAGAACATCCTGCTGATCGCAACTACAAGAGTTTTCGAGCATCAGTTTGAACCATTCGCTTCCTTCTACCAACTGGTCGTTGATGATCTTGACAGGCACCAAAATCTCCGTTTGCCCGGCGGGTATTACGATACTTGCCGGCAGCGGCTCAAAGTCCACACCGGGTGTTGCCGTGCTGTTCGGGGCAAAGGTATAATTGACCGTCAGGGGTTGATTGGCATCCCCGGTACCCCGGTAGAACCGGATGAAACTATTGCCGCAACCTTCCCGGGTAGCCGGTACTGCCGGGGAGGGGTACACGGACTCAGCCAGTACCTTGCCGCCGGCATTAAACGAATTGGCGCGAAGGAAAACGGCAGACGTGTAGTTGGCATCGCCGATATCGGCGATAGCCAGTTTGATGTGGTAGGTTTGGCAGGGAATCAGGTTGGCGGTGGCCGTCAACACCGACGTAAATCCATCCAGCTCAATATCGTTCATACTTGCGGTAGCAAGGCCGAAACAGGAGCCATACGTGTTGTTGTTTCGGTAAAAGGCATCGTTTTTCAGGTGGTTGACATTGTTGATGGTCACCGGAGTAGTGCCGTCGGGCAGCACCGCGAGGTTCTTAACGCCGGTAATACCAGGGCCGCTGATGAAGAATCCGAACACATCGTTGTAGATCGAATTGACATACTCGCAGTACTCCTCCGATCCGAATACGAAATCGAACTGTACCATATTGGCCGTGGGTTTGAAATCGAACTCGATGATAGACACGTCGTATTGGTTTCCCTGGGTCAGGCTGGACAGGTTCGGGTCGTCGGAAGAGTTGTTTCCAAAACCGCCGTTGGCGTTGGGCAGGGTGTTCGGGCCGGGCAAACCGTTGGTCGGGCCGGTACACAAAACGACGCCGTTGGAAATATTGAGGCTGTTTTGTCCCTGGGAAAAGGTGCCGCGCGAGCCGGAATTGCCCGTGGATTTGATATTGGAAACATCAAAACAGTTGCCGCCGATGAGTACATTGGTGACCAGGTCGGTGGCGGAATTGCCTTGCGTGGTCACCAGTTTGGCTGCGTCGGCGAGGCTGCGGGCAAGACCGAGCGGGTTTCCGCTGTCTTCTTTGCCATCGAGGCAGCCGACAGACAAATACATTGGTACTTCGGCATTGGAGCCGGGACGCGTTGTTTCTAACAAAAACTGAACGCAGGTACTCGCGGCTTTGAATTGACGCAAGTGGGGCCGATCGGCAGGTAAAAGCGCTTTGGCGGCACGTTCCAGCGGCGGCGATGCCAGGGTCAGGCGAAAGTCGGCCTGTTGACCGGGATAGCCGAGGTTGGCAATGACCTGGTAGGTATTGCCGGGAACAAGGCCACAAACGTGGAGGGTGGTTTGTCCCGGAAAGACGTTAATCGGTTCCCGGTGGGGCATGCCGGTCACCTGGACAGACACGGGCAGATTTTGAGCAAAAAGGGTACTGGAAGTCAAAAGGGTGAGCAAAACCAGAAATCGGGTTTCCCGTTGGAACATAAGTATGCGCGATTTAAAGGTAAAAGGAATTAGGTTCGCCAAGCAAAACCGGGCGCGGGACAAAGGATTAGGAGTGCGGGACGGCTCTGTCCAAGACTCCGGGAGACCTAAACCTTTACAAGAAAATTACGACGGGAGAAAAACGATTTGGGATTGAAAGGGCAACGCTGTTGCAGCGTCGCACATAAAAATGTTCGGGAAGATGCGGGGGCTCAGACCCGCGGTGCGAAAGTAGAAACATTTTGAAAATGCAAGGGGGAATTTTTTTTGTCTTTACGGATCAGGGGGGGCTTGATGCCCGTTGCTGTTGTCGGTACGATTTGTTTGGCAGGAGTGCGTCCGAGTCCGTAAAGCTATGTAGTGGCGGGCTTCAAAAAATAAACTTTGGGAAAACCTTGTTTCGTTTATTTCGTTTACGTTTGCACCACAAAAGCAGTCCGCAGTCATGAACTACCTGGAAGATATAAAACGGCCTACCAAGCAAGAGCAGGAAACGGCGATGGAGTCGTATAATGCCCTGAGCGCTATGCTTGAGCAATTAGCTACCGAGAACCCGGAGATTGAAATAGAAGAGACAAAGGAGAAGATTAAAATTCCGCAGCGGGCCTTAAAGCTACTGGTAGAGATTTTAAAAGCGACAAGCCAGGGGAAGCCTATTTCCATCATTCCAATCGCGACAGAAATGACTACTCAGGCAGCCGCCGAATTCCTGGGATGTTCCAGACCCCACTTGGTCAAACTGTTGGAATCCGGCGAGATCGCCTACACAAAGGTGGGGAAACACCGAAGAGTCAAGTTCGAAGATTTGATGAAGCACAAGAAGGAAAAACGAGAAGAACGGGAAGCGCTTCTGGTTGATATCATAAAGGGAGACGAACAACTTGGGCTGTATGATTCATAGTGTCAAATTTACCTGTGTGCTTGACACGAATGTCATATATCCAATCGAAATTCGTGATCTGCTATTCTGGTTTGCGCACTATGAGTTGTACACGCCTAAGTGGAGCGCACATATATTTGATGAGTGGAAGAGCGTAATGGAGCGCAAAGGGGTGCCTGAGGCAGAGATTCGGAAGAGAACAGAGAAGGCAAACATGGCGTTCCCGGATGCGTTGGTCAATAACTATGAGTCTCTCATTGAAGGCCTTGATTTGCCAGACTTGAAGGATCGGCATGTATTGGCAGCCGCTATAAAAACAAATGCCAATGTCATTGTTACCAACAACATCCAAGATTTTCCAATGGAAACCTTGGAGCCTTATGGGATGTCGGTAAAAAGTGCTGACGATTTTTTAACCGATATCATTGATCTAAACCACGAAACAGCTCTTGAAGCATTCAGAAAGCTGGTGATGTACCGAAGGAACCCCGATTTAGATGAATATCAGGTTCTAGATGCCTTGAGGAAAAATGGTTTGATGGAGACTGCAAATTATTTGCACGCGCTTATGTAGTGCTAAAAATACTTCCGCTCGGTCCCTTGATTGTCATGTGCTTGCAGATGCAGGGGTAGCTGATCATGCTTCCGGGCGGCGGTGGTGAGGCCCGGTGCTACTGGACAACATTCGATAGTCAAACAAACTTTTTCCAAAAAACAACTTTGTCGTCCCCTTCTTTCCAAAAGTCACGAATTACGGCTTCTTGACTGTAGTTCAATTTTTCATAGAACATTCTTGTCTTTCTGAAATCATCCGTTCCTGACGTATCTACAATTAATATTCTGCCTCCCTTTTCTTTTAGATAATCTTCAATATAGGCCATCATTTTACTGCCAATCCCTTTTCCTTGAATATCTCTTCTCACACCAATTGCATAAAGATTGTAAGTCCCTACGGTAAGTTTCTCTGGTGCACAAAAACCTATTGATATGGGCCTACTATTTTCTGATGCTGTAAACCATATTTCTTCCGTTTCAGGATTATTGAGGTAATCAAAAATCATGTTGTCAAGCATTTCGGAAGGGAACAACTCTATCGAATCCAAAACTTGTTTCAAATCTGTAATGTCACTTTGAGTGACCATTCTTACTTCGTGCATGCTATTTTTTTCTAATTGGCTACCACATCATTTTTATTTGCACCAAATCCCCCTCACCGCAACAACCGCGCCGCCAACTTCCTCGCCTCTTGTCTCGGGCTTTTCCACCACTGCACCGAGAGGGTCGGGATGCTTTCCACCTGGCGTTTGGCGAAATAGCGTTTGACTTTTTCCTCCCATTCGTAGGACGGCAGTGCGCTGGGCGCCAGCACACCATCGTACAGCAGCAGGCTGCGGTGTTCGTCGCTGTGTACCAGCGTGGGTACCACGACACCTTCCGTCAGTGCGTTTCGGCGCAGTTGTCCGGTCACGAAGTATGGCTGCAAGGCATATTCCACTTCCTGCATGAACGCGGTGGTGGAGTAGGAGGCTTCCGGGTATTCGAGCAGGGCGCGCATGTGCTCCAGTTGCTCTTCGGCGGCTGTACGGTCGCCCTGTTGCATCAGCTCGCCGAACGTGACCAAATGCGACAACACACAGGTGCCGATGAAATTTTTGTTGGCCGCCAGTACCGTGTGCAGTCCCGGCGGGATAGAGTGCGCGATATAGATTTTTTGCGTAGCCCGGGTGAGCGCAACGTGCAACTGGTTGAAACCCAGTTGGCTGTTCCAGAAATGCAGGTGGTTCGTCAGGGTGCCATGCGCATCTACCAGTCCATGCGTGATAGACAACAGCAGGATGTCCACATGTTGGCCCTGTAATTCGGCAAACTGATAGACGCCGAGGCCGTTGAGGTGGAGTTGCTGGATTTTTTCGTGGCCGGCTGTTTTGCGCTGTCGAATCTTGAGTAGCTGGCCGGCGATCAGGTCGCGTTGTTCTACGGTGGAGCAGGCGATGCCCACCACCGGGTAGGTTTTGGCTGCGGTCGGTTCGATGAGGTTCAGCCAGTCTATGATCTGCCGGGCTTCGGCCTCGTTGGTGCCGGTGTTTTCGTCGTAGTGGCCCTCTACATTGGCGACCAGCGTCACGTCGCTGGCGGATCGGCCGGAGGGCAGCCGCTTGAACGGGGTCCCGAAGGCGATCTGGTTGAACCGCAGCCACTCTTCGGGGCTGTCCTGGTGTTGGTACTCCAGGTTATAAGTGTTCCCGCCGAGGGATTTACAGAATTCCAGCAGGTCGTCTTCGGCGGCGGGCGTCATGTCTTGTTTGGCATCGCCAAAAACGACGAGGCTTTTGGCTAAGCCAAACAAGTGGTAACACTCCTGCTTGGGTATGTTGTGCGCTTCGTCTACAAGCACCAGATCGTACATGATGTTGGAGGCCTGTACCACGTCGAGCGCCACCTGCGGGGTCACGAGCAGGGCGGGAAGGGTTTCCGTGAGGGTTTCGATATGGTTTTGGAAGAGTTCTTCGGATTTGTGGTCCTGCGACAGCGCGCGGTTATTTTTTCCAAACCAGGTTTTGAAGGCCGTCGAATCGGCAGACTTGAGCGCCTTCATGGATTTGTATTTTCGATTTTGCCAGTATGCGCTGATCTGGGCGGGCATCAGGCGGGCCAGTTCCTCCATGTCGGCATGGTAGGCACTCAGCGTTTCCTCATCCCATTGCAGACTCGGGTTGTACACGTTTTGCAGGAAATGGTGCAAGTACCAGCTCTCGAAGGCAGCAACCCAGTTGCGCGGCTTGATCTTGCACAGGGCACGCACAACTTGTTGCTCGGGCGGCGACAGTTTCAGCCAATGCCTTTGCCAGATGTAGAAATCCTGAAAATCGCGCAGGTAAAACTGGGTGTCTTCCAGCCGGGCAATCACTTCTTCGAGAAACTCCTGGCGTTTGGGGATCGTCAACATCTCGTGCTTCAGGGTGTTGCCATACAGCCCGGCGGTGTTGAATTCTTCCAGGAAAACATCCATCGCGTATTCCAATTCCTTGATTTGCTCCCGGAAATCGAGCTCTGCGTGGATGCTTTTGGCGTTCAGGCGGCGCACATCTTCGCGCACGATACCCGGTATGCGGCGGCGCCAGGAGGATAAAGCGCCTTCGAATCCCTTGGCCAGTTCCGCGATTTTTTTGATGTTTCGGACATCGAAGTTTTGTGGAAAATCGAAGTCAAAGTACTTGCGCTGGCCGTATGCGCGGCGCAACACTTCGTAGTCTTCGCCCAGTTTTTGTTTGGAGGCGGCGATCTGTTTGAAGCGGTCGGAAAACACGCCGTACAGTTTCTCCGTGGTGGAGGCGGGTTTTTCAAAATCGGGGCCGAAGTGTTGCACGCCGTCCTCAATGGAATCGCGAATACGTTTGGTCAGGCTGGCCAATTCGACATAGTACTGTTCGTAGTGGTCGAGCAGGGCTTCGGCGTAGTCGTTGGTTTTAGCAATATAGCGGTGGTGGATAGCGGTGGCCTTGTTGAGCAGGCTTTTCACTTCCGTCTCCGTCCAGGCGAGGCCGTCTGCGCTCGAGTGCTCCAGAAATACGGTATTGTTCAGGCGGTTGAGCGGGTGTTGAAGTGTCGGAAAACGGCGGAAGAGCGGCTCGCTGTCAAAAATAGCGGCTACGATGCCATCATACTCATCCTTGTTCAACAGAAAATCAGAGGGATTCAGCTGGCTGAGCAGAAGCTCCTTGCCCTCCGTTCTGTTGGCGCGCAAGAACTGCGCCACGGTTTCGGTGAAATTCAAATCGCCAAAAATCGGGCGGTGCAGGTTTTCCCAGGCGCCGTCTAATTTGCGTTGTTCCCGCAGGGTCTTGTTGAGCACGGTTTGGTACAAATCGGCATCAAACTCCACCTTGTTTTTGTTTTCGGCAGCCATGCGCAGCATATCGGCCAGCATCAGCTGGTCATTTACCGTGTCGCGCAGAACGAACGAAACGTCGCCAAAACCTTTTTCCAGCAAAAATTTCTGTGCCCGACGCAGGGCATTGATGCTCTTGGATACGACCAGACATTTTTTCCCATTGGACAGGGCGTTGATCGCTACGGCGGAAATCAGGTATGTTTTGCCGGTACCGGATGCGCCTTCCACCACGGTGAGCGTGTTTTTTTGTGCAGCCTGAAACACGACGCGCTGCGACGGGTCGAGCGGGAGCAGGGTGAGGGCGTGTTGCCAGTCCAGGCCGTTCGGCTGGTCGGGAGCAACTGCCGGCGCCTCGGTGACGGTTGTGCGCGGTAGAGGTGGGAAAATACCCGCCACAGCCGACCAGCGCAACTGGCCTTCGGTCTGGGTGTGTTCCAGATCATCTTTCGCCGGGCAGGGCTGTACACCCAGTCCGAGTCCTTCTTCGGTCAGGCTGAGTTGCATTCGTACACCGTCGGCCAATTCAGCCAGGGCGTGCGTACCGACAAACCCGCTTTCGGCCATTTTTTGTGCACGACTGGTGAAATCGGAACCGCGCAGGGTGTCTATGAGGTGGAAAAGCGGGTAGTTGGGCAGGATAAATTGCGTCTCTGTGCGCTGCACATTCCAGTGGTCAGGGTGCTGGGCGTGCGGTTCTAACTGGATTTGCCAGATAAACAACGGCGCACTCAGGTCGTAGCCGCCGATCCTGGCCACTACCATGGGGTAGCCCACGCCAAGATTTCGGGTGCCGAACACTTTTTCGCGGTTGCGCGATTCGAAGAAAAAGTGGTTGAACCACAGCGAAGCCGGGTGGCTTGCCTCTACGGGGAGTTCGAAGCGCTGTTTTTCGAGCAGTTCGCGCACGCACTTGATGGCAAAGTCGCCGTCATTCAGGGCAAACAGGTCGGTGCGATCCAGGCTGTTGGGCTGGGTTTTGAGCCAGGTCAGGGCATCGCCACTATAGGAAGGCGGTGCCGGTACAGCGCGGGAGTTTTTGTTTTCGGCGGCGGCGGTGTCCGTGTGATTATTTTCCATGCTTTCGTTCGCTACTATTATTTATGGTAAAGGGGCGCGGCAAAGATAGTCGCACAAATGAATGGAATTTGTTGGAATTTTTCGGGAGTAACGTCATACATTTGCGGCGGCGCCGGGCGACCAGCTCCTGCAAAACTCCCCCAGGGCGGAAACGCAGCAAGGGTATGTGGTTGAGCGGTGTGTCTGGCGCTTTTTTTGTTATCGGGTGTTCCGTTTGCGGGTAGGG
>JBGSKO010000066.1:0-15935 GCA_041741155.1 Saprospiraceae bacterium
GACTTTGAGTCACCCCGACACTTGGGGTACTTGACAAAGGAACCCCAATACTTGCAGAATGCTGACCCGCCTCAAAACCAATACCTGCGGCATCCATCGCCGCCTGGTACTCCGGCTTAATCGGGCTTTTGTCGGACACAAAAACGTCATAGCCCAGCTGTTTGGCCAGGAGCGCGGCGCCTGTACCGGATTCGCCGGCGCCGAGAATGACTATGCGTTTTGTAGTGAACATGATTCGATTGATTCGATTGATTCGATTTTTATCGGATTTTCAGGGTAATGACGGCCAGTATGGCCAGTAGAATTTGAACGATCCAGAAGCGCACTGAAATGGTGACTTCGTGGTAGCCTTCTTTTTGGTAATGGTGGTGCAAGGGGGCCATTTTGAAGATTCGGCGGCCCTCGCCGTATTTTTTCTTGGTGTGTTTGAAGTACCAGACTTGCATTAACACCGATAAATTTTCAACCAAAAACACGCCACACAACACGGGGATCAGCAGTTCTTTGCGCAGCACAATCGCCAACGCCGCAATGATTCCACCGAGCGTAAGACTGCCGGTATCGCCCATAAACACGCGGGCGGGATAGACATTGTACCACAAAAACCCGATACAACCGCCCAGCAAACAGGCCGAAAAAATCACCAATTCGGCGGTGTGGGGGAGGTAGAGGATTTTCAGATAATCTGCCGCCACCGAGTTGCCGCTGAGGAAGGCCATGATGCCCAGGGCCATGACCACAATGGCCGAAACCCCTGCCGCAAGTCCGTCGAGTCCGTCCGTGAGATTGGCTCCGTTGCTGACGGCGGCAATGACGAAAATGGTCATCATCAGGAATACGATCCATACGAGGTCGGCGGCATTATCGCCGAGGAACCAAAGCACCCGCGAGTAATCCAGTTCGTTATTTTTAAAAAACGGCACATTGGTGATCGGTGCTTTGACGTGCACAAGTTCCTTGTAAGTATTCTCGCCTTCTTTCACAAAAACCACGTTTTTTACTTCGTAGCCGTGCAGCGCTGCTTTTTCCGGCTCCATGCGCACCACCACCTCATCGCTGACCAGCATCGTGATCCCTACGATCAATCCAAGTCCGACCTGTCCCAGTATTTTGAAAATGCCCTTGAGGCCCTTTTTGTCTTTTTTAAAAACCTTGATGTAATCGTCCAAAAAACCAATCGCTGCCATCCAAATCGTAGCAAACAGCATCAGCAGGATATACACATTATCCAAACGGGCCAGCAACAAACACGGGATCAGCGTTGCCGCGATGATGATAATCCCGCCCATCGTGGGCGTTCCGGCCTTCTGGCTTTCACCCTGCAAACCCAGGTCGCGCACGGTTTCACCGATCTGAAGCCGACGCAGGCCATTGATGATCCGCTTGCCAATTACCAAAGAGATAATCAGGGACAAAATGACCGCCGCACCTGCCCGGAACGAAGTGTACTGGAACAAGCCGGCGCCCGGCCAATCCCATGTATTCTCAAGCCATTTGAATAATTCGTAAAGCATTTGATATTGATTCGATTAATTCGATTGATTCGATTGACTCGATTGACTCGATTTACTTACTCCGTTCATCACTCATCGTTCATCACTCATCGCTCATCACTAAAAATATGCTGGGGGCGATTTTGCATCGCCCCGCAGCGACTGTTCAAAATAATAGTCCCTCCACTATTATATTTTCTATCTCATGAAATTCGTATCAAGTAGCGGGGTGACTTTTAATTTTAGTCACTCCGTTACTGTCAGAGGGATGCTATATACTTCCGTAGCATTTCTTTATCATCAAACGGGTGTTTTACCCCCATTACATCCTGGTATTTTTCGTGCCCCTTACCCGCCACAAGAATCACATCATTCGGTCCTGCAAGCCGGCAAGCGGTTTTGATGGCTTGCTCGCGGTTTTCTATAATCAGTGTTTTTTTTAGGTCATCGGGATGGAGACCCGCCTCCATATCCCGGAGAATAGCGTCGGGCGCCTCTGTGCGCGGATTGTCGCTGGTCAGAATCAATTGATCGCTGAGGCGGGCGGCGGTATGCGCCATAACAGGCCGTTTGGTTTTGTCGCGGTCGCCGCCGCAGCCGACGACAGTGATCACCTTCGACTGGCGTTTTTTCAGTTTGGCAATGGTTTCGAGCACCTGCTGGAGTGCATCGGGGGTGTGGGCATAGTCCACAATGCCGAGGCTGCCGGGGTGCGCGGGGTTTTGTATGGCTTCGAACCGTCCTTCCGCGCCCGACAGATTGCTCAAAGCTGCGAGGGTTTCCATCTTGTCGGCATCGAGCAGCCGTGCCGTGGCATACACCGTCGTGAGGTTATAGGCATTAAACTCGCCGATGAGGCGGGCGTGGATTTGTTCGCCGTCCAGATACAAGTGCAGGCCATGCAAGCCATTTTCGATAATCTTGGTCTTGAAATCCGCCGGATTTTTCAGGCCGTAGGTATAGGTTTTTGACCGGGTGTTCTGGAGCATGAAGCGCCCGTTTTTGTCGTCTGCATTGGTCAGGGCAAATGCCGTATCGGGCAGGTCGTCGAACAGGCGTTTTTTCGCGTCGCGATACCCTGCGAAGGTTTTATGGTAATCGAGATGGTCGTGTGTCAGGTTGGTAAAAACCGCTCCGGCGAATGCCACTCCGGCGATACGCCGCTGGTGAATGGCGTGGCTGCTGGTTTCCATAAACACCTCGGTACAGCCCGCATCGGCCATTTGGCGCAGCAGTTGTTGCAGCGCTACGGCGTCGGGGGTCGTGTGCGTACTGGGCAAAACCGCGTTGCCGATGCGGTTTTCCACGGTGCCAATGAGGCCCGTTTGGCGTCCCAGTGCGGTGTAAAGCTGGTGCAGCAGCGTTGTTGTGGTGGTTTTTCCGTTGGTGCCTGTGACGCCAACCACCCGCATTTGGCGGGAGGGATGACCATAAAATGCCGAGGCCAAACAACCGAGCGCTTCAGCACTGTCGGTCACAAGGATAAAAGTAACAGAGCGCCCGGAGGATACAGCTGCGTTTGTATTTTCAGAAAATGACTCTGCCATAATCGCTACAGCACCGTTTTCTATCGCCTTGTCAATGAACTGGTGCCCGTCATTTCCTACTCCCCGCACGGCCACGAAACAATCGCCGGGCTGCACCTGGCGGCTGTCGAAACGGATGGCCCGAATCTCAATCCCGGTATCGCCATCTGTTTGGCGAATGCCGGGGACGTGGAGGAGAAGTTTAGCAAGCATATCGTAGCGGCGGGTTTTAACCCGCCTTTTTAAGTAGCAGCGGGTTTTAACCCGCTCATTCAGTACCGACAGGTTTTAACCCGCCGGGTATTTATTATTGTAAAGTCAATAGCACGGTTGTTCTTCCACTGGCTCTGGTACCCGGGGCAACACTTTGGCTGGCCACCTTGCCCACGCCTTTTACGCGAACACGGCAGCCGCGGTTTTCGAGCAAATAGACGGCATCCTTAAGGCCCATACCTACCACGGAAGGCACCGTTTTTTCCGAGATGATCCGCGGCAATAAGAGCAGCGAATCGTTTTTAGCTTTAATCACGGCCCACTCCGGCAGTTTGCGTTCGCTGAACCAGTCGAGTTCGAGCCACTGCATGGCGGTTTTCAGGTCTTCGCCCTGGCCGGCGTCAATGGACGGCATTTTAGCGGTAGTTAATTGGGGGCGCGGACCTTCGTTCACGGGCGGATGCAAGTCGGCTTTCAGGGCAAAACACTTGTCTGCGATCTGCCGGAAAACCGGTGCTGCTGCCTCGGCGCCGTGGTAACCGCCGCGCTTGGGTTCGCTGATGACCACGATACAGGAGTACACCGGATTATCGGCGGGGAAAAACCCACAAAAACTGGCCTGGTGGCGAATACCGGCGCGGGACTTGAACTTGTGATAATTCAATTGCGCCGTGCCGGTTTTGCCTGCAATGGAGTACAAATCGGAGCGAATTCCGCGTGCGGTGCCGGTCTCCACCACACCCTGCAGCAGTTCTTTTGCCTTGCGGATCGTTTTGCGGCTGGCGATGTTGCGCTTAACCACCATCGGGCGAAACTCCTTGACGGGCGCACCGTAGTGCTCGATGCGCTCCACGAGGTATGGTTTCATCATACGCCCTTCGTTGGCTACGGTATTGTAAAACATGAGCATTTGCAAGGGTGTCATCAACACTTCATAACCGATGCTCATCCAGGGCAACGTAGTGCCTGACCATTCGGTATTGGGGTCGTGGGGGCTTTTCAGGAGGGGCAGCTCTTCACCGCCAACTTCTATTTCGGTGGCGCGGTCCAGACCAAAACGGCGCAAGCGCTCCACAAAAGCACTGGCCTTGCGGGTGTCGCCGTAGAATTGCTGCACCATCGTGGCAGTACCCACATTGGACGACTGCGCAAACACATCGCGAATGGACATCGAATCCTGTCCGTGTATGACGGCATCCACGAGTTCTTCTTTATAAAACTTCACCCGGCCGCCATAGACCGGTATTTTTTCATCAAAATCATCGAGATGCCCGTCTTCCAGCATGGCCATGAACGAGGCGAGTTTGAATATTGACCCCGGTTCTACCCGCTCTCCAACAGCATAGTTGTAGGTTTCCCACCAGCCTTCCTGGGCGTGTCCGATGTTTGCAATGGCCCGAATTGCGCCCGTTTTCACTTCCATGACGATTGCGCAGCCGTGGTCGGCGTCGTGGACTTTGCAGGCATTCAGCAGCGCGTTTTCGGCTATATCCTGGATATTGATGTCGAGTGTCGTGACAACATCGTCGCCGGAACGCGGCTCTATTTCAGCCAGGTCGTTCACGGGGATATACACGTCGCCGGGCACGCGTAGCATAAGTTGTTTGCCTTGTAAACCACCCAAAACATTGTCGAAACTACCTTCCAGGCCTACCGGCAAGGAGCCTTCGCGCACATAACCGATCGTACGCTGGGCCAGCAGTTTGAACGGGCGCTCACGCTTGGCAGTCTGTTCCACAATCAAGCCGCCCTTGTAACGCCCCAATCGGAACATCGGAAAGGTCTTGATCAACTGCATTTTGGTGTAATTCAGATTCTTGGCGATGGGCACATAACGAATTCCCCGGGTACTGGGGTCGGCATCGCGCAATTTTTGAAGCCAGTCTTTGTATGCTCCCGGGGTGTACTGCTGGTCTATGTAGGTGGACAACAGCCACGCGAGGCTGTCTATACTTTGAGCAAATATTTCATCCGTCAGGCCCTCCGCTTTGGCATCAAAGTGTACATCAAAAAACGGCAGCGAGGTAGCCAACAGGCTGCCGTCGGTAGCCAGAATATTGCCGCGATCGGCGTACACATCTACAAACTTCAAAAACAAACTGTCGGCCTTGGCCTCCCACCTCGGCGCCTGCACAACCGACAACTGGTACAACCTGCCCGTGATCACCACGGCCACAAGCAGTACCACTGCTGCCAGTAGATACAAGCGTACAAGGACTTCGTTTTTGATGTTTAGCATAAAGCAGGTTAGAAGGTTGCTGGTTAGAAAGGGTTAGAAGGTTGCCGGTTAGAAGGTTTGAGGGTTTCTCGTTAGAAGGTTTCTGATTTGAGGGCTTCCGGCAACCAGAAACCTTCTAACCAGAAACCCTTAAACCTATTTAATTGTAATTACTTTCGGTCCTCTGTTGGACAAATCCACACCAACCGGTTCCAGGGTTGCATCTATCTGGGATTGAATGGATTTGTACATGGTTTCACTTTTGATAGAGGTGTATTGCCATTTCAGTTCTTTTATCTCTTTTTGCAAACGTTGTATTTCGCGTACGTTTTTTTCTGCAAAATGCGCATTGGCGATATAGGCAAGTGCCAGAAAACCCAGAAACAACAGGTAGGAGAAATTCCCGAACACCCACTCCGTAGAGTGGTGACTGATGTCCAATGCCTTGAGAAGTTTGTTTGACACTTTTTTTAGTGATGAGTGATGAACTATGAGTGATGAGTCCCCCTAACCAGAAACCTTCCAACCAGCAACCTTCTAACCTCTTCTAACCAGAAACCTTTTTTCCCGCTACCCGAAGTTTAGCGCTTCGGGCGCGCGGGTTTTCCTTTATTTCATCGGCGGAGGGCTCTATTGGTTTTTTGGTAATCACATTAAACGGGCGCTCGATATTTCCATAAAAATCCTGTTTGGGGATACCTTCAAAATTTCCGGTTTTGAACCAGTTTTTCACAATCCGATCCTCAATGGAGTGGTAGGTGATGACAACCAGCCGTCCGCCGGGAGCGAGCATCTCCATGGCATCGCGGAGGAAGTCTTGTAGCACACCCACCTCGTCGTTTACTTCCATGCGCAGGGCCTGGAACACCTGCGAGAGGTAGCGCCAGCGTTCGCCCATGTACATTTTTTCACAGAGGCTGACCAGATCGCCGGTGGTGCGGAAGGGGCTTCTTTCCCGGTTTTGCACACAGGCCTGCGCCAGCGTCCGGGCATTGCGCACTTCGCCGTAGGTCCCGAACACCCGCTGCAGATCGTCCTGCGCATACGTATTCAGAATATCTGCGGCGCTCCGCTCATCGGCAGCGTTCATGCGCATATCCAATTCGGCCTCAAAGCGATAGCTAAACCCCCGTTCGGCGGTATCCAATTGGTGGCTACTCACCCCGAGATCGGCCAAAATCCCCTGCACCGTGCCGGGGCGCACTCCTGCTGCACGCAACTGCCGTTTCAAAAAACGAAAGTTCGAATGCAGGAAGTGAAAGCCTGGATGGCCGGCGAAAGGCTCTTGCTCCGCGTTTGCGCGCGCATCGTCGTCCTGGTCAAAAGCATACAGGCAACCGTTCTTGCCCAGCTGATTCAAAAGTGGGGCCGCGTGCCCGCCACCGCCAAACGTCGCGTCCACGTACACCCCGTCGGGACGGAGTTGCAGCGCTTCAAGCGATTCGGTCAGAAGTACGGGTGCGTGGTACATATTTCAGGTTTATAAAAGTTTCTGGTTAGAGGGTTTCTGGTTAGAGGGTTTCTGGTTGGAAGGTTTCTGGTTGGAGGGTTTCTGGTTATATGAGCGCAATATTTAACCAGAAACCTTCTAACCCTCCAACCAGAAACCCCTTAACCTTCATCCCCTACCCCATCTTCGCCGCCGCCCATGACATCATTGGCGAGGTCGGCAAATTGGTTCGGGTCTATGGATAACATGGCTTGGTAATTCTCGGGCGACCAGATTTCGATACGGTCGTCCATGGCAATGAGTATAGCATCCGCGTTCAAACTGGCGTAGTCCATAAGCGGTTTTTGCAACAGGATACGGTCGGCGCTATCGGTCACCAGCGGCGTAGCGCCGAGGTAAAAGGAGCGGACGAACATCCGGTTGCGATCGTTGAAACGGTTGAGACGGTTTAGTTTGGTAGAGATTTCCTCCCAAACGGGCTTCGGATACAAGGTGAGGCATTTCTCGAAGCCGCGGTTCAGCACGAACTCATAGCCCCCCGCTTCGGGAGAGGCTTCGCCAAGCTGGCGCAACAAGGCGGTCGGAAGACGCAGCCGGCCTTTGTTGTCAATGGCTACCGGATATTCGCCGATGAGTTTCACGCTGAGAGGGACTAATTGAACAATCATTTTCGCAATGGGCACTTTCGACCCATTGTTCACGCCACAAATGTAGTCCGATCTACCACATTTTACCACAATCTGACATTTTTTTTCCTAAAAAACCAAAACCATTTTTTAGTCAGCGTTTTAAATCGCTGATTTTCAAATTTTTAGTCTGTGTAAAAAAGTGGGAGACAAAAACAGATTTCAGGCTACTGTCGGATAAAAGACAGTCGAAATCTGGAATAAACAAAAAAAAACGACTTGCCCGCTCCCCCGAACGGATGGCGCAGATCAAAAAAAGGCAAATCGTGGGAAGAAGTGGGAAGGCGTGACAACTAAAAATCGAAACGCCCCTGCGCACCGAAAATCGTCGGCGCGCAGGGGCGTTTCCAGCCATAACATCACTCATAGCTCATAGCTCATCACTTATAGCTCATCGAACCACCGTCACCGACCCGCTCACGGTTTCGGTGCGGCCATCCACCAACAGCAGTTCCAAAAGCCAGACATACACCCCCGGCTGCGCGGGCTTGCCCTTCCAGCGGCCGTCCCAAACGCGGGATTCGTCCGTGGGAATAGCGTCGCGTATTTCGTGTACAAGGTTACCCCAGCGGTCATAAATGTGCATGCGCTTGATGGTCTGTACGGACGGGCCGAAACTCAGCAGAAAACGGCTGTTCATATCGGTCTGCGCATTTGGCGCAATAGCATTCGGCACGTACAGCAGCAGTTTTTTATCCACTTCGATGTACATCTCGTCGGTGTCGGAGCAGCCGGCCGAGTTGGTCACGGTGAGTACGTACTGGATGTTGTTCAATGGCCTGGCAATAGGGTCCGGACATGCCGTACAACTCAGATAGGCCGTATCTGCCCAGAAAAATTGTAGCAGATCGGCAGGATAGGTAAGGAGGATATTGATCGGAATGGACTCACCCAACAGGATGGAGGCATCGGAAGGCAGGTTCACTACCACGGCCGGCGGTTCAGACACCTGTATATTTTGTTTTTCAATGCAGCCGTTCACGTCCTGCGCAAATACCGTGTATGTTCCGGCAGCCAGGCTATCGAAAGCACTTTGTTGGTAAAACAATTGTCCGTCGAGGCTGTACATCAGCGCCGGGTCGGTACTTTGAATTTGCACCACGCCGTTTTGCTCGCCGAAACACCGCACGGAGTCGGCGCTGAGATCAAACTCTATCGGCGGAAAATTAGGCACCGCCGCTGCCGCAGTTTTGGTGCAATCGGCGGCATCCGTCACGGTAAGCGCATAGTTCCCTGCCGGCAGGTTGGGCAAAACGGGAGCATCCGGACCGGGCACGCTCCACTGGTACGCAAATGGCGGCACGCCGCCGCTTGCAAAGGCAGTCAACACGCCGTCGGATTCATCCAGACATGTCGGAGTGGCATCTATAGAAAGCTGGATGGGAGGCAGCACGGTCAGTTGCACAGTGTGGGTAGAGTCGCAGCCGTTGCCCGCAGTGAACGTTCGTCGGTAAGTACCCGAAACACCCTGGGGTTGCCCGAAAATTGGCGCTGTCTCGCCGGCACAGAGGATGATGTTTTCTGCGGTAGCAAACGTATCTTTCGGAAAAACCTTTACAAAAACCGTGGAGTCACAGCCCGTAATGGCCGACAGCAAGAAGGTCTTTTCCTCGCCGGGTTGCAGGTTTTGGCCGTTGTACGACAACGTTTGCCCGAGGCAAACCGCCGTGTCCACCGAAATAAGGTACGTACCCACCGTAGTGCCGATCACCCGCACCCGAACGATGGAGTCGCAGCCGTGCACGGTTTGCAGATTGAAGGTGCGGCTCTGGTCGGGCGGAATCACAGTGCCAAACCAGTCCACCGTGCGGCCATAGCAGATCGTCGTGTCTATAGTATAATTAAAGGTGTCGTTCACGGTAAAATACACCGAATCAATGCTGTAGCAGCCGTTGATCAAGCCGGCCGTGAGCACCACGAAACCCGAGGCGCCAGGCCCGGCGGCTACATCCGGGCAGGTTGGGCAATCAACTGCCGGCGCAGGTTGCCAGGTGTAAATGTCAAACCCGGTCTGCCCCAGGGCTACCGTTTCGCCCTGACAAATCACCTGATCGGGGCCGAGCACCAGTACGGTGCTGCTGTCAATGCCGACCGTGCGGGAATCCGTCTGCGTAATGCCGCACACGTCGGTGACGGTCACCGAATAGGCGCCGGCATCGGGCGCGAGAAAGGTCGGTGCGGCGGAGCTGTCCTGCCAGGACCAGGCCACGAGGTCATTCCCGGCGGCGTTGAGCAGCAGGGTTGCGTTGTCGCACAACAGCGTGTCGGGACCCAGATTTACCGTAGCGGGGTTGTAGGGGAAAAACAGGGCTGTAATGTTGTTGGCAAAGGCACACTCCCCGATGGAGGTCACGGGAAAATCCTGCGCGAGGCTGAACGGCGGCGTTTGAGAATGGTCGTCGTTGAGCACAAGAAAGAGCGAGTCGTTGGCGACCCGGGGAATCCGGAACACCAGCGTTCGGCAGCTATCGGGCAGCAGATCAAATCCAATGGGCGCAGCACCGACCCATTGGGCGGCGGTGGTTTGCGGATTGCCGCGGTAAGCGGAAACGGGCGTTTGCAGGGGAAGTTTGTTGTCGCCCAGGTTGCACACCGTCATACTGACCTCTATGGAATCGCCGATACAAACGAGTGTGGGCGACGAAATAGCGCCATCGGGCGCCGGGAAGGTCGGATTGAAAAACTGGTTGAGAAAACTGTTCATCCGCACGCTGTCGCCCACGATGTGCGGGTTTTGCTGGATGCGCGGCACGCTGAGGTCCTCGTTGATATTGGTATTAAAATAGGCGTGCTGGTTCCATACGCGGCGGGAAGAAATGCCGGGCAAACCCACGGCCTCGTACGCCACCACGGTACCCTGAAAAACCTGTCCGTTCTGGCCGCACTGGATCACGATTTCTGTTTGGCCGTCGCCGTCCACATCCAGCACCAGCGGGTTTTCGATGTGCGTGGCCGACAGGCAGTTGTCCTGCCATTTTACCTGCCCCGTAGCACCTTCGATGACCTGCAAAAAATCCACGCCCCGATAGATAACATCTGCTGAGCCATCGCCACAAAAGTCATAGACGCTGGAGCACGTGATGGAGGACGGGTCAATCGCGAGCAGCTCCCACAGCAGGGTAAAATCATTGTTCAGGGCGTACAGCTTGGGAAATTCCACAAAACTGATTTCCAGCGTTCCGTCGCCGGTCAGGTCGGCCACATTCACCCGCGACGCGCCGTCGCTCCAGTTGGAGGGCAGTTGAAATTCCCGCAGGACGGTCGGGGTTTGGATATCCCAGCAATAGACTGTGTTGACGCCATTTTTCCAGCCTTGTACCAGGGCGTCAAGGTCGCCGTCGCGGTCGAAGTCGGCGAGGCTGGTAAATCCGTCGGAAAATGCCGCCGGAGCCGTGACGACGGGCGTGGCTACACCGGTGATCAGGTTCACGGATAACACTTGATTTCCGGCCACAATCTCCAGCCCTTGGCAGTCGGGGCAGAAACTGTCGGGCAGCACATCCATCGCTACGGGCGAGGCAAAGGAGAAATTCTTGGCGACACGCGCCGGGTGTTCGCCGGCGGAAGCGGCCGCCCCGCCTTCAGCGAGCAGCGCACCGGTTTGCCCGCTGAATACTTGGTTGCCGATGTTGATTTCCGGGTTGCCGTCGTGGTCGAAATCGGCGATATTGGGCACAGCGAAACGCGCGCGGTCGCCGTAGCCAACCTGCCCGGGGCTGGTCCATTTCAGGATACCAAGATGGCTGTAGCAGCGGATCCGGCGGTCGTTGGCCACGAGGATAAATTCACCGAAACCGTCATTGTCGAGGTCGGCCATAGCGGGAGCCGTGCCGCCTGCCAGCGCGGAAGGACTGATAATGACGAATTTGGTCTTGCCGGTGGCCCCGTCAATGATGAACATTTCCACGCTCTCGGTTTGGTATGTTACGATTTCCGGAATGCCGTCGCGGTCCATGTCGCCCGCCACGAGTACGGAGTAGGTACCTGTTTCGGCTTCGCCCACCCACTGGATGCCGAGGCTGATGGAATCGCAGGTGGGCAGAAAAAAGCAATCGGCGTTGCAGGTGGTGTAGTAAAAATCGTCGCACTGCCCGGTGCAGGTGCAGTCCTGATCGTAGCAATCTATGAGACCGTCGCCGTCATCGTCGAGGCCGTTGTCACAGATTTCGGTGGGGGCTTGGGCGAATAGTGTCGCCGGGGAGGTCAGAAAAAAAAATGCAAGCGGAAGGATGCTCCAGCGTAAAAAAACGAGTCGAAATTCAAACATGAGTAGGTGCGGCCTTTGGTTTGGTCCGGGCGGAGAAACGACTTCATGCGTGGTTTCTTTTCCCCGGAGAAACGGTTAACGAATGGTTTGAAACTTGAGACTACGGCGGGAACGGGAGGCTGTTAGGTAAAATTGGATCGAGAATATCCAATAGTGCGGGACAAAAGTCTTTATTTTTTTGACATCGGCAGAAGGTTATTCCTGGTTAACTCAAACACTACCGTTATCTACCGGCCCAGGCGATTTTGCCGGGGTCCGGTTTTTTGTACACAATCGTTCCTAAATTATTTGCAACAAAATTGGCAAACCACCAAAAGATTTCTTCCCATTGAATGCGCGGGCAACGCCGATTTACCTAGGAGCACGTTGCCGAACAACTCGGTATTTCCGTCCGCACCTACCGCCAATTGGAGTGCAAGGATAGTGCCGCCGCCCATGTGCTCTCCCTCCGGCGTATGCAGGCACTCGCTGCTACGCTGGAGGCTCCGCTTGGGGCTTTTTTGGAGAGGCACAGGCAGATGTTTCGCCCCTCCCTGATTTTCAGGATTATGAATCGCTGAAAAAAGAAAACGCCCAACTGTCGGAGCGCCTGCACGCGGCCCGGGAAGAACGTGCCAGGCTGCTGGGGATGGTAGAGCAATTGACGGAAAAAAGGTGTAGATGCAGATAAAAAAGATGAGAACCTCCGGCTGCGCAAATACTATACCGGCGACAAATCCCCAAACTGCAGTACCACGCCGCCCGGCAATCCAACGGCGGACGTAACGCTTCCCGAAGGCGCGACGCTTAGGAAGCATTTTCGGAAAGCGCTTGTTCGACGGTTTATTTATTTTCAAGCAGGATACTTCCTATTGAATCGGTAGTAAAAACTAGGGGCTCATGTACTCTATCATCTTGAAATGAGGTCTTTACAATGTACTTACAATTATTGTAAATGAGTTCATTATTGGATTTAGACCAGCTTGACTCAAAATCATTTTTCCACGATTTCAAACAAAATTTACTTCCATTCCCCTTGTTTATAAAACAATCTGCTAATACTAATGAGTCG
The DNA here is from genome assembly GCA_041741155.1 of Saprospiraceae bacterium. Taxonomy (GTDB): domain Bacteria; phylum Bacteroidota; class Bacteroidia; order Chitinophagales; family Saprospiraceae; genus M3007. The sequence continues at coordinate 12,905 of JBGSKO010000066.1, forward strand.
TTGTTTGTAGTAGTTACCTCCAATGATATTTGATAAATCTTACCATATTTCTTGATTATACAATGCTCGTCAGGCAAGACATATATTGAATTCTTTTTGCACCCACATAGCGCAATAAACAATATAAATATCACTTGTTTGGATAATCGTCCCATAATTCAATTATTTTGTTTTTCCTGTCTCTGTCCCCCATAGCGTTATTAAATATGGCAAATATAGATATTTTTTTATTGTTCTTTAACCAACGGTCGAATTGGTTATATCTATTATAACCATAGTTCGCTTCAATTTCACGTGGCGATGTATCATGCCCTAAAGCGGCCCTGCCAGGTCAGAGTGAAGCCGTCGCCCTGCAGCTCTGTGGCGACTAAGTCCCTCGGATCGGTACAGTCAGGCAGATTGGCCAAAGCCGGCGCTGCGGCTGGCCGCTCCGGGAGGGCGGCGTACGCCGGGCTTTGCTGGGCGAATGCGCCGAGGCATGGCGCGAGGGAGAGGAGCAGAAGGTAGAGTGTTTTCGACATGTGGGTGGGTTGTGTTGTGTGGGTGATGGATGAATTGGGCGGTTTTTATTGTACGATATAGCCCCGGCGTTTGTAACTTTCAAGGACTTCTTCGAAGGTGCTGTCTACGAGGTGGACGGGGCCATGAGGGACATGGCGGCGAGCGTGGGCTTTGCGGTTTGGGCTTTTGGGCGGCATTTTCGTAAGGCCCATGGCATCCCATTTTTATTTTGACTGATCCGCATTCTGCACAAAATCATCGATAAATGAATTCAAATTATAGACTGTTTCATTAAAGTGCTCTATTTCATCAATATCTAACCAATTAGTCAAATCGATATTCTTTGTAAGTTCGTAGTACTCTTTAAATAGTTCAATCTCTTTTTTTGTAAATGTTTTATGTAAAGAATAGACAGCATTTAAGCAATGGATTAAAATTATGAAATTTGATAGACTGTTTTCCTTTTCTGGGTACTTCCAAAAACTATCAAATTCGATACTTATAGCCGAATTCATATCAATACCTTGTCTTATCTGATCAAAAACACCAGAATAAAAAAGCGCAATAATTTCAAAATATTTGATTTGTCTCATGGTAATAACATTATGCCATTATTGTGAATTATTTCTATATTTATTGATTTGTATGTATTTGAAAACATCTGAATTACATTAGCGCAACCACTACAAACATCGCGTTCAGTAAATAGTTTTATTGTTCCTGTTGCATTCTGGTTCTCTCCCAGCAAAGATGCAATTTCTGTCAGAATCTTATATTCAGAATCAACATCTCTATCAAATAACTGACCAGCGGAATTTTCTACCTTTTCTGATGGAAATATTTTATTTAAAGGTTTTATCGAAATTTCTGGCATGTTAGCATTAATGGTAGGGTTAGACAAGTCGTGGATTTTACTATGAGCAAAAAATTCATGCTTTGAAATACCTGCGATATTTACCTCGGCCAATCCAAAATTTCCACGTTTCTTGTAGTCTGATGACATTTTACCGCGTAGTTCTTTAACACGATTAATCAACGTTACATCATTTTGAGTACTTAACAGTCGTTTAGTGACAATACCTGAAAGTGCATTGAGAGACTTGTTCGCGATAGTCTTTACTGAATTGGTATGATTAATACATAATTTCCTTAACCCTTTAGCAAAAGCAAGCCTTGCGTATCTTGAACCTTGCCCAGTTATCGCAACGACTTTTGGGTGAAAAACAAGTTGCGTTAGAACACTTGCTCCAAAACCGACCAAGAAATCCGGCCATGCCTGCTCCCATGAATAGTTTGGGTCATTTATTGACTTGTCCAATACAACAACCAATGCTCCGGATGCAGCCCGAAGTGCAATTTCTGCAATACCATTTCCATTAGTATATTTTTTCCAAGGAATAAGGCTTGACAGCCCTTCCCATGCCGCTCCAAGATAACTAACTTTACCTAATGCGTCGGGATAAAAATTATGAACACTTGGGTCAAACTTATAGGCTATAATGGCTTGAAAGAATACATCAACCGCAGCGTTGCCCAAAAATTTTATGCCTGCCTGTACGGGACTAATTGTTGTACCACGCTCCTGATTTTGACCTGGCTTTGCAGCCACTGGTTGCAGTTCTCCGAGCGTAAATTTTGAATACAGGTAACTCTTGTTGTTATGGGTCAAAATCACCCAATATTCAACAAAATCATGCGACAAAGCACTCGCTTTGGCAGTTTCCCATTCGCCATTTGTAAAACTTTCATTGTCGAGGATGTATACCTCGCCAGTAATCGAAGTATTGATGGTGGTGTCGGGCAAGACTTGGCTGTTTGCCTCAAAAACTGCCTTGCCTTCTGAAACTTGATCCGCTATATCATACTCGGTACCGTCAATGATGACCTTTTTCCCCACATAGTCAAAAATATCCTGCGTCCCGCTCACCCATGACGATGCGCCACCTATCTGTACCTCTTTTTTCCGAAACCCAAGTCCCCGCAGTTGGATATCCAAAAAAGAAAAGTTGGCAAACTGGACACAATCGGTACCGGCAGTAGAGCAACTGCATACGACAACTTTGTAGAAGTAATCCCGCAACAGTTCAAGGGCTGCTACTTCGGCTTGCGCATGCCCAAATTGCAGATTGTCATTGGCCACCTGCTCCAGATATTGCCCCATATTACCCCGTTCCTCCGTCGTCAAACAGCTATAGGCAGAGGACGTAGGCAGTTTCAGGTTAACCCTAATCCTTGTGTTCACACCCTGGCTGTTGCTTTCGTGCATAATTCCGGCCAAAGTGGACAGTAAAATCCGGTCAAAGTGAACAGTTGGATATGGTGTTCAGCATAGCAGAATTCAAAGGTATAAAATTAGTTTTTTGGGATGGTGTTTTTGCGCATGGAATCACCTTTTAGTTCGATTCGATGAGCATTGTGGATAATTCGATCCATGACGGCATCAGCCAGTGTTGATTGAGTGATGAGTTGGTGCCAATGTTCGACCGGGATTTGGGAGGTCAGGATGAGGGCGTGTTTGTGTGTCATATCT
>JBGSKO010000067.1:0-43613 GCA_041741155.1 Saprospiraceae bacterium
TTGCCGAATTTCGACAGGCCATACTCGACTTTTTCAAAAATATCAAAGAGCATAAACAAGCGCTGGAGTCTCTCCTGACGCTCAAATTTCGTATTGCCGGGCTATAATGGTTTTTCGCAAACCACTTTCCGCTGGGTATAAAACTCCAGTACATGCCGGAGGTGCTGTCCGATAGATGCCCCGGATAATATCTCCGAAGGTCTGGAATACTGCTCTTCGGACAGTTTTTGTAATAGTTCCTTTAATTCCAGCAGATTTTGCTTGCAGTACTGCGTCATTCCGTCAAGGATTTATTGTTTCAAGAAGATTATTCCCTGTTTTGGCATCTTTTGCATGAAGTTCTACTCTTGATATTTTGGGGAGCCAGAATGTGCCCCCGTCAATTTGGATGAATATTCTATCCACCTGTACCTCTTTACCTTGTGAGGACGTAAAAACCTTGAATACGCCCGTTTGGTCTCTTTTTAAAGTAAAATCCCTTTTGTTATACGACACGAACTGGAATACTACTTCCGACTCCTTTACCTTGATAAACTTCAAGCCGTATGCGTATTTGCGTTGAATCCAGGTAAGCGACTCCCGGATGTTTCCATCGGTGTGTTTTATCCAATAAACATCAACCGGATTGGAAACGTCCAGTTGATGTTTATCGGTAACCCTGGCCGCGTAAAAAATCTCGTTTGCATCTTTGCTTCGCGCTATTTTAAACAGTGTCTGGGCAGCAGGTTCTTTTACGATGCCTACATACGTGAAGGCAAACAGTAGCAGTGCGCTTGAGCAGAGGGGAAGTGAGCGAAACATGAACGGTTTCATGCGCGGGACGAATTTATTAATGCACAGGTCTTAGCCTTCGGGTTGATAAACCGCGTTTAGAGTAACTTCCACCTCTTTCGATACGTTCGTGGAAGGTTTTCCTTTTGCAAACGTGACGCCGTAATCGGCCAGCACCACCTTTAATTTCGTTTTGACTTCGACTTGATTGCCTTTCACCGTAACTGTACCCTTTTCGTTCACGGGTTTCGTGGTTCCTTTGATCGTCAGTTCGCCTTTGACAGTTGCTTCATACGTGCCGTCTTTTCCGAAGTTGACCGCCGATAGATTTGTGATTGTTCCGGTGAATTTGGCTTTGGGAAAGGCCTTGGTATCGAGGAAATCTTTGCCATTGAAGTGTTTCTGCATCAGGGCTTTTTCAAACTCGAAACTTTGCATTGGCACGGAAAAAACGACTTCGCCGGTTTCAGTATTCAGGGTGCTTACCACCTTGTAGTTGTTGGCCGTGATATCTTCCGCTACCGTGTGTGAGAAGAAGCTGATGTGAGCGTCTTTGGTGACCAGTTTTGTGGCAATGGGTTTAAACGAAAACAGAACGAACGCTCCGAAGGCGATCAAAAGAAATACTGAATTTTTCATATTCTTAAATATTGAATGGTTGATAGATATTGAATATAGTTTTATGATGAATCAGTTATTTATGACGTCGCATTTTTCCAAAATGACGTCTTCATACAAATCCAGGTCTTCGTCGTAGCCGGCGCCCGAACGGATGACTCCTTTAATGGTTACCGTTTGACCCGGCGCCAGTTGCGCCGCATGGGAATTGGTCGCTTCTGTGAAAGTGCAACTGACGCCCGCTTTTTCGCCCGCGTTCTTGAGTAATACGACCTTTTGGTTATTCAAATCGTCCTTTATGGCGGACACGGTGCCGGTGACGGCCAGAACCTTGGATTCGCCTTCTTCGTCCAGGTATTTCTGATTGGCTTCATCGGCTGATTTTAAATATTCAGTTACGAGTTGGCTGCTTTCCAGTTTAAAATCGGTCTTCGTTGCCTGCACGTCTCGGTGTGGCATGTTAAAAAGATACAGGACGAACCCGCCGCCGATCAGAAGCGCCGCGGCGCCCAGCATGGCTACGTTTTTGAATACTTTTTTTCTGTTCATTGTCTTTTCGTTTTTGTGAGGGGCAGTGGTTGTTTAATTCCACCGCCCCCTATGTAAAAACCTATACTGCTTCTAAAAATGTATTGTTTGAAGATGTAGTCGCTCGGAAAATCGAAACCTGACAACCTTTAGAAAAAATATTTCACCGGGCGACTAAAACTGAAAAGTTATCCAGGTGCTCCGTCCAATCGTATTTATTCAGGATCAGGCGTTTTCCGGTTGTGTCCAAACCGAGTTTTTCATGGAGCAAGCGCCGGACACCGCGCATCCCGCCAAAATCTCCGAGATACCATTGAAACAGCGGAGTTATTTGAATCTCGTTTTTCTCATTAAACACTTCGGTCTCTGCTTCGAGAAAAGCCAGCATGGCCGTTTCCAATTGCCACTCAATCTTATCGGGTGAGTAAAATGCGATGGGCGGGCAACTGCGCGCGCCACAATTGAGCGCAAAATGGATACGGAAATCTAGTTTGGAAACAGCCAGTTGTTTTAAGACAATAGAAGCAAATGGATTGGGAAGGTATCCCGAGGCCCATTTGAGGCGGTTGCGCCGGAGAATACCGTGCTCGATATCGTCGAGGCTAAATGCCGTTCCGGCGATCACAATTAATTTTTTGCGGAATATCTCCGGTTTGGAAACCTTTTTTTCCGAACGCAGCAATTGAAAAAAAGAGTTGTAAACATTTATCCAGAAAGCCTTTTTCCGTTCGTCCGTATCCAAAGCGAGCCGAAGTGTGCCAAAAGAGAGTGCGGCCAACTGTTCGACGGGCGCGGTGGCAGGTTCCTGCATTCTTACCTGAAAAAGCAGTTGTTCTGAAAGTTTAACGATGTTCATTTTTCAATATTTATATCCGGTTGCTTCGTCGTCGGAATAGTCTACTCCCAACGACAATACGAAGCGGTTGACAAAATTGAAATAGGCGATGACTTGAACGGCGTCGAGAATTGCCCTGTCATCGAAGCCCAATGCTTGTAAATTGGCAATCACCACCTTCGAGGTCTCGTGAGGCGTCAGGGTAATTTGTTGTGCGAATTCGCACAACGCCACGTCTGCCTCCCCCAAACCGGCTGCGTTCGGAGATGTCAGCAGATTTTTTACTTTTTCTTCATCTTTCCAATAGAAAAGAAGCGCCTGTTTATGATGTTCAACGCAGTAACGGCACTGATTGGCAGCCGACACGACCACAGCCATCATTTCCCGCTGGTACCTTTTCAGCGGTGAATTCCCGAACATAACCACTTTATACAAGTCCATGTGGGCGAGCAATGCAGTAGGATTCAGGCTCTGGATTTTATGCACTTCGGCAAGTTTGCCCCTTGAGCCGATGATACTATCGTAAACACTGCGAAGTTCATCGGCTGCTTCTTCGTATTCATACGTTTTGATGTAAGGCATATAGATTAGTTTTTAGCGCCGCTCAATTCCAGAACTTTACCCTTACGCAGCACTTGCATGACGAAGGGATTTCCGGGCTCCAGATTTTTCACCTGCTCTTTGATGTTGGAAAAATTATGCGGCGAATCGCAGGTGATGCCCTGCACGCTGAGTACGACATCGCCACCCAGCCATATTTCCTGTCCCAGGAACCGGACTTTAAACTGCCCGGCCTGGAGTCCCATTTTTTGGGCAATTGATGCGCTTGCTACCCGCTGGATCAGGAGTCCGGATTTTTGTGGCACATTGAGCACGCCGGCGAGTTCCTCGCTGAGAAAAACACCGTCGAAACCGGTCCAAATGGAAGGTGAAGCAAACAGGATTTCACGGGCGGTATTGATGGCGACGGCAAACCCGATGCCATCGGAGCCGCCGCCCTGGGTTTGAATATAACTGACGATCCCGACAACTTCCCCGCCCACATTGAACAGCGGTCCGCCGGAATTACCGTGATTGATAGCGGCATCGGTTTGAATGTACTGAACCGATTCGCCACTTACCAGGGTATTCTTTGCCGTCTTTGCACTGATATGACCAATAGACAACGAATGTTCGAGCCCGAATGGCGCGCCGATCACCAGGGCTTGTTCACCCACGGCCAACTTGTCCGAATCGCCCAAGCGGGCGATTTTTGCGCCGCTCGGGACTTTTTTCAACTTTATCAGGGCTATATCCGCCGCCGGTACCGAGGTGATCACTTCTGCCCGGATAATTTCACCCTCCAGGAATTTGACAAAGACCTCCTCGGCCGTATGCACGACATGAGCAGCGGTCAATACATACCCTTCCCCACTGATCAGAACACCCGAACCTAGCGCCTGCGATTCTTCTTCGTTACCGCCATCATATACGTGTTCGCTGGTATAAATCGTGACCACACTGGGATTTAAGGTTCGGAATTCACGGGAAAAATCCTGTGCGGAAACGGTCCAGACTGCAAGCGCCACAACTGCCGAAATGGCCAGCCCAAAGAGTAAAATCGACTTTTTCATATTTCGATAGTTTACTCCATAGTCGGCGCCTGGATGATAACCTGACAAGGAGGAATAGGAAAGTTCTTTCCCAACCGGACGGCTCGCTATCTAAACGCGGGAGGCATCGGATTTCGAATTACCCGATACTGCGTAAAGCGAGGCGGTGAACAAAGCCAAATGCGCCACGTTCATAGCAGTCGGCACCAAAAACCGACCCAAGGATGGGAAAAACACATAAGACAGAAACACAACGGCCAATGGCAGGATAGGTGCGAAGAATGCCATCCATTTCGGGTACAAGGTGCCACCGCGCCATACAGCCCAGGCGAACGCGATGGATAAAGCCAGCACGATGATGCGCAGAAATTGCACGAGAATCTCGTAGTGGCCGTCGTAATACGCCAGCAGTCCGGCATCGCCGGTTTTCACGATTTGGGCCAGCATAGCCCGCGACGCCACCCACATCCCGCCGATAATAAATGCGAAAATACCGAGCGAAAGCACCGCTTCTGCCAGGCGTTTGCTTCCCGGACGCAGTAGCAGGTATAGATGCCAATAACCAAATACATAGAACGGCACACCGAATACGACCAGAAAGTGACCGGTGGAGATACGGCCATCCGGCACGTTACGCAACCATTGGAAGGAGGCGCCTTCAAACCCAGTGGAGCTGAAATGGATTAGAAACTCACCCAAGCCGACTAAGAGCGAGGCTAAAATACCCAGCCGGCCGAACCGGCGAATGATGGGCATGTTTTCCGAAGATTGGTTCATACGATATTTGGATTTTTTAAAATCGTTCGCGGATGTAGGCAACCGCCTGACTCAGGCTGTAACTAATCGTTGATGGCCCGTTGCGAACAAAAAAATATTCCATGTTAGCGTCTTTAGTAAATACCGGGCGGGCGGAGGGGTCACAGTCCACACGAAGTACGAATTCATCTCCCATTTTGATCAAATCGTAGTGGAGATGTTGGTTGATATGTGTGCCCAGCCGATTGTCGAGGAGGTGACTGAAATGAAGCAGGTACTTGTCTGCGCTGGCAAATTCATCAGGCCCTATACCCGATATTCCGCCGTTGTCCTGTACACCGACGAGAAGCGTACCGCCTCTGCTGTTGAGAAATGCCGCGATAGTTTTGAGTACCGCCATTTCGATAGCCGGATCCTTAGCATCTGTTTTCAGGTTTTTTCGAAGGGTAGATTTGAACTCCACCTGCTCGTTTTCGCCGTGTTCGATCAGTATGCGCGTAGAAATTTGACTGCGGGACTGTATTCTTAAAATGAGTTTTCGGGCAATGGCTTTAACCACCTGGAGTGAAATGGCCGGGGATATGCAACTGTGATCAAAAAAACGGGTAGCATCGATTTCTAAAACGGTGGCATTGGATTTTGCAACCGCGGTAGCTAAACGCACGGTATCGTTGATGACCGCCCAGTCGCCGAACATTTGCCCCGGGTTCAAATCTACCGGTTCGCGGCGGCTGAAATTCAAGCGAACGTGGCCTTTTTCCACGATAAAAAAAGAACGAGCCGGCTGTGATTCCGAAAAAATGATCTGTTCAGCCTTGAAGAAGATAAACCTGGAAATGGAAATAAATGCCTCCAAATTATCGTCGGACAATCCCATACACTCTTCGTTCGCCCGTAACAAGCCGGTTACTTTGCTTTTCTTTTGATAATTCATAAGTATTGGATAAGGTTCGACTGTGGATTAGTATAAACTCCCGTTCTTAGTCGAACCTAATTGCCAAACCTGACAAATTACAATCAGGATAAAATCTTCTGATAAATCGCTTTTAACGCTTTTGGTTTCACCAGTCCCCAAGCCCAAAGATTGTAGACCAGCAGATAGGCAATTTGTACCCGTAACCAGCTGTTTCGTTCAAATTTTCTGGCAGAAACCAAACATTTACACGGCAAAACCGCCAGTTTATAGCCCGCTCGCTTAGCGCGCCGAAGAAAATCATACTCCTCCATGACCACGTGTCCGGGGTCATATCCACCCAGGGAAAAGAATATTTCCCGCCGGATAAAAAAGGTTTTGTCGCCTCCCTGAAGGAAGAGCCAGGAGAAACGGGTGAACACGGCGTTCACCCCTAACAAGATGCCTGGCGCGTCGAAGCTATATTGAAAATTGCCCATGTGCCATCCATCCAGGAGTGCCCTTTCGATGTCGGTGGTAAACGTTTCGGGTGGTATAGTGTCGGCATGGATAAAATACAAAATGTCGCCGGTACACTGCCGGGCTCCAAAATTCATCTGAACGCCACGACCTGCTTCCGGAGCATGGATCACGGTAGCGCCGGCCTCCAGTGCAACCTGAACAGTATTATCGGTGCTGCCGCCGTCTACTACGAGTATCTCGATCACCCGCTCATCGCCATGTCTGCGGAGATACCTGACTGTATTTCCGATGTACATTGACTCGTTTAAAACGGGGATTACAACCGATATAGTCATTTTAAATGCGTCCAGCTCTTCCGATTATTAATTATTCTTCAGCCTTCAACGCTTTCAATACAGCCAACAGTAATGCTCCGCTCAGCCGCTTTTTGTAGTTCGGATTGATATACTCAAATTGTATCTCTCCCTTTGTATCCACGACAAAAACGGCGGGGACGGGTAAAAAACCCGTGTTTTTGCCGCCCGAAGCATCAAGTAAACGTTGGCCATATTTTTCCGGCGCTTGAAATGCAATACCGGCGGCTTTGGCAAAATCGCCCGAAGGATCGGAAAACAAGCGGTATCGGAGGCTGTCTTTTTCGGCTGTAGCCTGCAAATTTTCGATATTATCGGGGCTAATTGCTACTATCTGGTAGCCCAATTCCAGTATCTCCGATTCGTTTTTGCCAATTGCAGAAAGATGCAGATTACAATACGGGCACCACCCACCCCGGTAGAAAATGAGGACGGTTGGTTTCTCTTGGGTAATGTCGTGAAAAGAAACCACTCCTCCATCCATTGGCGATAAGGTCGCGTTCGGGAGGGTTTCGCCAACTAACAGCGGTGAAATATCTTCTGCTTTTGCAGGGAGTTGAGCATTCAGGTAGTTGGTCAGGGATAGCATTAAAATTGGAGTAATTAGAAGAGATTTTGTCATAACGGGTCTGTCATATTTGAACAAAAGAAAGGGGTGTAGATTGGAACAGAAGAATCGAGTTTATAGTTGAGCCCTTAACGATTTCCAAGATAGGCCCTGACCGCATAACTTGCCATCACCCCTTCTCCTGTGGCAGCCGCTACTTGCGCATACGCGCCGTGCCGGCAATCGCCGGCGGCAAACACGCCTTCGACGTTCGTTTCCGTACGTCCGGCTTCCGTGGCAATAAAACCCAGTTCGTTGAGCAAAACGCCTGATTTTTTCAAAAAACCCGTATTCGGTTTCAGCCCGACGAAGACGAAAGCGCCGTCTGCCGTTAGCAATTCTTCCGCTTCGGTGGCATTATGGCGAATTTTTAAGCCCTGAAAAATGCCCTCCTCGCTCTGTTCAAAGGACAAAGGCGTAGCATCCAAATGGGTTTCCAGGTTTTTAATGGACTGTAATTTTTCAACCAGCGTTTCCGATGCGCTGAATACAGGGCCCCGGTGTACAATCGTTACTTTTTTACAAAACCGGGCGAGAAACATGCCTTCTTCCAATGCACTGTTGCCGCCGCCAATGACGAGTACCTCTTTGTCCCGATAAAAGGCGCCGTCGCAGGTGGCGCAGAAATGCACGCCTACGCCGATCAGTTCTTTTTCGCCGGGAATGCCGAGTACCTTGTATGTACTGCCTACAGCCAGCACGATGCTGCGGGCATGCACTTCACCGGAGGTAGTATCGAGGATAAAAAAATGCTCTCCCTTGTGAAAACTGCGCAATTCAGAACCGATATCCAGCCGGGCGCCGTACGTTTCGGCTTGCTGTGCCATGCGGGTCATCAGGTCGGGGCCGCTGATTGTTTGGAAGCCCGGATAGTTTTCTATGGTTTCCGTCAGGAACGCATTGCCGCCAATGTTCTTTTTTTCGAGTACGATGGTGCTGAAGCGGTCGCGCTGCGCGTAGATTGCCGTAGTAAGCCCGGCTGCACCACCGCCGACAATAGCCACGTCGAACACAGGCAGGTTTTGTCGTTCGGGTAGTCGGAGTGCCTTGCGTAGCGTTGTGTTATTGGGGTTGCTAAAAGGTTCGCCGTTGATCAGGATTGTCGGGATAATTCGTTTGCCGTTGTTGAGACGGGTCACTTCTTCCGCAGCGCCGGGCGTAGTATCTACATCAACATGCATAAAATTGATTTCGTTTTCCCGGAGGAACGCTTTCGCCCGGAGGCAATCGGGGCACCAGTCCGCGCCGTACAAGATCACACGATTGACGGGGTTGACGCCAAAAAGTTCGCCAAGCAGTTTATCGTTCGGATTGGGATATGACTTGCCCTCCCAAACCAGTGTAGGCACTACGGGCTTGCCTTTGAGGTATCCGGCAATCCGGTTGGTGGCCTCCTCCGACACCTCTACATCCACGTACTCGAAAGGGATATTGTTTTCCTGTAAAAAGACTTTGGCACTCAATGAGTTCGGACACCAACCGGCGCCGTATAAAATTATTTTCTGCATACGAAGATTTTAAAGAGGCTCCCCGGGACTAATCCCGGGAAGCCAGAACCGAGTGTACAAAACCGACAAACCTCCTAACTTTTAACGAATTATGTTCTACAAATGAGGGTATAGTCGCAGGATGCCGGATTTCCTGACAACTCTGATCAAAAAATAATTTATTTTTTTAACCGGGTCGACCGTCGCCGACAAAACCAGTAATAAACAGCCGGGATTCTGTGCTTCGAGGTCATTTTCGCCTGTACTTTCGGTGAAAAAGGCAATTCCGCATTAATGACAGTGAACCAAATTCCAAAACATCTGGCCCGAATTACAAAACAGTCGCCTATTCCGGCCTTTCATCTTTGCACCATTGTTGAACAATCAAATTTGAAAGATGAAAAAATCGAATCAAAAAGTTACTGTTACTATCGATGTATCTCCCGAGGCTGCCTGGGGAGTGATAGGCGCCGTGGATGGCGTCGACAAGTGGCTGGCTCCTATTCAGGCTTGCCGGCTGGAAGGCAACAAACGTTATTGTACGACCGAAGGCGGCGAATTCTCGGAAGACATTCTACAGGTTGACCACGAAAACCGCGTATTGTCTTATGGCATCCCGGTACAACACATGATTCCCGTGGAAAATATTCTTGGGCAAATGCAAGTACGCGACGCGGCAAACGGCCAGGCAACAGTAGAATGGTCGTGGGATTTCGACGTGGAGGAAGCGCGTGAGGAAGAAGCCAAAGAAATGCTGGCGATGGTAGGCAGTATCGGCATCACCGGCATCGAAGCGATGTTGAAAGGTAGTAATTGACGCTTGTTCCTGCTTTAAACAACTGTTGTACCAGTCACCGGGTGGCTCATTCAAGCCACCCGGTGACTATTCGAACAAACACTCCGGGCACCAGATTTTCATCGGTTACGCCCGCAAATCATAATTGATAAAAATGAAAAATTTTTAGACCTATGGTGCTGGAACACAAAACGTTAGACCTGTTTGGAAAAATGCTGTTTGAAAAAGCGGTTATCCGGCCGCCTTTCCGAAAACCAAATCCGATGCCCGAAGAGGCTTGCTTTCTGTATATTCTGAACGGAGGAGCGAATACTGTTTCAAGTGTAGAATACACCAGGGTGAATGAAAAAGAAGCGTTGCTCATGAAATGCGACAGCTATTCTATCCGGATGCTGCCATCCCGGACCACGGGGAATTACGAAGCAGTGGCCGTTCATTTTTACCCGGAAGTTTTGAAGAAAGTATTCAGCCGGGATTTCCCTGCTTTTTTAAAGCCAAATCTTAAAAAACTACCGGAAAACTCGATGGTAAAGTTGAAGGTGGACATCCTGTTGGAAAAATACTTCGACAGCATCCTCTTTTATTTCGCTAATCCGGAGATAGTTAGTGAAGAACTACTCCTGCTGAAACTCCGGGAACTGTTTTTATTGCTGGATAACACAAGCAATGCACCTGGCATCCGGGAAATACTGTCCAACCTGTTTACGCCAAGGATATTTGGGTTTAAAGAAATCGTCGAGGCTCATCTTTACTCCAATCTCACACTGGAAGAACTGGCAGAAGTTGCCAATCTCAGCATGTCGTCATTCAAAAGGGAGTTTAGAAAAATATACCGGGATAGCCCCGGCAAGTATATCCGGAATAAGAAACTGATAAAAGCCGCCGAAATGTTACAGGTTTCAGACCGGAACATCAGTGAGGTCGCATTTGACTGCGGATTTAATGACCTGGCGAATTTCTCCGTTGCGTTTAAGGAAAAATATGGAAGCCCGCCTTCGGCATACCGGATGGCGCGTATAAATAAGTCTATGTACATAAGACAAGATTAGGCGATTTACATCGATTTTAATACGAGCAAACCCTTGTTTTCCGGATACAGCTCGCTATACGGCACCATGTTATTGGGGCCGGTTCTATGGAGGATGTGTTTTCGTTTCAATTGATCCGGACTGGTCAACCCGGCAGCGGCAAGTAGTTCAACAAAGCTATGGATGGTGTTTTGATGAAAATTGGCCACGCGCACTGCTTTATCACCCACATCCAGTCCCTTCATCAAACTTTTATTTTGGGTAGCCACTCCCACCGGGCACGTGTTGGTGTTACATTGAAGCGCTTGAATACATCCCAAAGCCATCATCATAGCCCTTGCGCTGTTACACAAGTCGGCGCCGAGCGCAAGTACGCGGGCGATGTGAAAGCTTGAAAATATTTTACCTGATGCGATAATTTTAATGTCCTTCTTCAGATCATATTCCAGCAATGTATTGCTGACGAACGCTAATCCATCCCGCAGGGGCAATCCCATAGAGTTAGAAAACTCCACGGGAGCAGCGCCGGTACCGCCTTCTCCGCCATCGACTGTGATAAAATCAGGCGCTATTCCAGTTTTCAACATGGTTTTACACAAATCTATAAACTCTTCTTTATCGCCGATGCACAATTTAAAGCCAATGGGTTTCCCGCCGGATAATGCTCTAAGGAGCCGGATAAAATCCATCAGACCGTTAGCATCGCTGAAGGCCGTATGGTAGGGCGGCGACAGAACGTCGGTAAATGGTGTTACGTGTCTGATCCGTGCAATTTCTTCCGTGTTTTTAGCGGCAGGCAAAATACCGCCATGCCCCGGTTTTGCCCCTTGCGATAGTTTAATCTCTATCATTTTGACATTATCGAGCAGCGCATATTTTGTAAAAGTATCCGGACAAAACTCGCCGTTCGCCTTTCGGCAACCAAAATAGCCCGTGCCGATTTGCCAGATCAAATCACCGCCGGGTTCGAGATGGTACGGACTGATACCTCCCTCACCGGTGTTGTGCGCAAATTCACCCAGTTTTGCACCCTTATTCAGGGCCAGGACCGCGTTTTGGCTCAATGCGCCAAAACTCATGGCTGATACGTTCAGAATACTGGCCAGGTAGGGCTGTTTGCAATCAGGACCGCCAATCAACACGCGCGGGTTGTGACCAACCTCCTCAGCCCTTCTCGGGTACATCGAATGCGCCATACATTCATAACCGATCCTGTAAACGTCGGATTTAGTACCGAAGGGCGTGGTGTCGTTGGTGTTTTTCGCCCGCTGATAGATCAACGAACGAAACATTCGGTTGATCGGGGCGCCCTCCGTATCGGTTTCCACAAAATACTGCATGATTTCCGGCCTGAATTTTTCTAAAATATATCGAAAATGGCCAATTACCGGAAAGTTGTTTTTTACAGCCTGTTTTTTTTGGATTATATCGGATATGCCCACCAGAATGACCGGTAAAAAGAAAATCAGGCTCCACAAAACCGGTTTCCAGAAGAAAGAAATACCCGAAATAAGCAGGAGGATTACAAACGCGGTAGTGATGAAAATTTCTCGTGGCTTCATGCTGTGAAAATTAGGTGATCATCATTCCTTAATATTAAAAGATACGCATGCTAAGAAATTCATCAACATAGTCGAACGCTTTGATCTTCAGTTCCCTTAGTTCTGTATCCAATTCTTCTCTTTGGCGTTCAATTGCATGGTGCTCGCCATAAAGTTGAATTATATTGGCGGGCGGATATTTACTCTTCGTTTGCGCCATAAGTTGTAATTCGAGCAAAGCGAGTGCATCTTGATAGACAGACAAGCCATTGTCCCTGAAATCAAAAAATTGAAGGTGCAAATGAGCAAGTATTTCTTTTTTAGCGCCACTAGCCATGGTATGCGATTTATATACGATCCATGAAAAGAAAGTACTCTCTTTTCGAATAAAACGGGCTTCTTCCCTCCATTTTTGAATTTTTCCCAGTAGAATAAAGGACGGGAAAACAACGGAAGACGCTGTTATAAACAGGTCGGTATTCTTGACTTCAATGGTAGCAAGGACGTTCATAATTTTCTATATTTAGTCGTTTCAATCACAGTTTTTTTAAACGGACTCCATGGCAGTAAGTACCATCAGCAAGGCCCCAACCGACCAAGCTTGCTGTACGGTTCCCCGGCCTTTCCCTGGTTCCAATCCATCAAAAATTTCGGAGATTCCATGAATACAATCCTGTTCATAAAAATGTACACGCAGGTAGTCGAGTGCTGTGGTGATTTCCTGACAGGTTTCCGGAGTATTTCCTTGCAATTTTAACAGGGCAAGGAAATAATCGCCCAGCAAAAAGGGCCATACCGTGCCTTGATGATAAGCCGTATCCCGTTCCCATTGATTTCCGCCATAACCCGGTTTAAAATCGGGATGATTCGGGCTGAGGGTGCGCAGGCCGAATGGGGTGTAGAGGTGTTTACGCACGGTTTCAAACACTCTTTCCTCTTCTTCTTTATTTAAGAGTGCAAAAGGCAGGCTAATCACATAGATTTGATTGGGACGAATAGACGTATCGATCGAAAAATCGGGTGCGACAACATCGTTCAGGTAGCCGTCTTTGTTTAAAAACCAGGTTTTGAAATTTTGGGCAAGCATATCGGAGGTATGCTTGCAGCGGGCCGTCATGTTTTCCTGGACAGGAAAGTCCAGTTCCTGCGCCAATACTTCGTAAATTTTCAAGGCATTGTACCAAAGTGCCTGAATTTCGACCGGGCAACCGTGTCGGGGTGTGACCACGTAATCGCCCACTTTGGCATCCATCCAGGTCAGTTGCGCCATGCCTTCACCGCCGCACAGGAATCCTTCTTCCGTGACATGGATATGATAACGCGTACCATTCAGGTGCCATTGGATGATGTCGGAGAGGCCGTTAAAATTTTCCTTAAGGAAATCTTTGTCTCCGAATTTTTGGTAGTATTCGTACAAGGCTACAAAAAGCCAGAGAGAAGCGTCGATTGTGTTGTATTCCACGGCTTCGCCTTTGAAATCGGGGAAGCGGTTGGGTAGCATTCCCTCGCTAAGACTGCTGAAAAAGGTTTGCAAAATGGACTTGCTCACCTCTTGTTTCCCGGTAGCGATCGTTAATCCCCGCATGGCGATCATGGTGTCCCGGCCCCAATCGGTGAACCAATGGTATCCGGCCAGAATAGTATAGCTGCTGGTGGAAGCCCGCCATACTATGAATTGGTCGGCCGCGATTTCCAGGTCGTTCATAAATCCGTTGGGATCATCGGACGTCCGGCTCGTTTGTAGGCGCTTCAGTTCACGCGATTTTAATTTAGCAGGTTTATCATCCAGCCGCTCCGGATCAAGGGTGAGCATCAGGTAAGCCTTTTCGCCTTTGTTCAGGAAAAATCTGATCTCACCAACGGCATAAGCATCCTCCTGAAAATCGAGACCCCGGTATTGTTCTTTTTCATACTCCAGTTTCTTGATCCAGTAGCGTGTTTCCTTGAATTCTCCGTTGAAATATTTAACATAGAGCGGGATCGCGCCATAATGGGAGTAGATTTTGAGGATATTGTATTGTTGAGCAAAATAGTAGTCGAATAAGGGGTTTTCCTGAAAAAGGCTATGGTAGTTTCTATCGACAAAAAATGGCGTGAGTCTTAGTTGAAAAGCGGAATTGCCAATATTTTCATATTCTACCATGGTCGTATTAGAGCCGTGTACCATAAAAACAGTCTTGGCAACCACACTGCTGCCGATATTGAAGACGGTACGAGGCAGCGGGTACCGTTCAAAACTTTTCAGGTATTGATAGCCCCTGGGGTGTACCACACCGGGGTATTGATTGGAGGAGAAACCCATACAGGTATCCCGTTGTACCGTTATACATTCTTCAATTTTCGATACCAGCACTTGCCGGTGCGTAGGTGGATTGAGCGATGCAACGAGCATTCCGTGATAACGGCGGGTATTGGCGCCATTAATAGTACCGGAGGCGTAACCTCCGATTCCATTGGTGACAAGCCATTCTTTGGACGATGTTTCCTCAAATGAGGGGTTGTTAAAAGTCGGCATAATTTATTTAGTTACTTCCAGCAGGCGCAATTGATTAATTCGGCGACAATCCCCGTCCAGCCGGTTTGATGCGACGCCCCGACACCACTGCCGTCGTCGCCATGGAAATATTCATAGAACAAAATCAAATCTTTGAACCAGGGGTCTTCCTGGAAAATCTTGTTGTTCCCGTGAACAGGACGGTGTCCCGCTGCATCAGCGTTAAACAAGGACACCAGTTTGTGCGATAAATCATCCGCTACTTCTCCCAAATTGCGCAACCGCTCGCTCCCTGCCGGGCATTCCACTTTCAGGTTGTCGCCAAAATATTGATGATACTGCCGCAATGCCTGGATGATCAGGTAATTCATCGGCATCCAAACGGGCCCCCGCCAATTGGAGTTGCCACCGAATAAGCCGGTAGAGGATTCTGCGGGTTCGTATTTCAAGCCAAACGTTTCGTCGTCGATATGAACGATATAAGGCGTTTCATGCTTTTTGGATAAGGCGCGGATGCCGCCTGGCGACAGGAATTCCCGCTCGTCGAGCAAAGCTTCCAGCATCTTTTCCAGTCGGTGGCGGGGCAAGACTGAAAGCAGGATGTTTTCCCCTTTCACCAATCGCTCGATGACCACATAAAATTTGTTTTCCTGCCGGTAATTGCGGAACCATTCCAGCCGGCGAACAAACTCCGGCGCTTTTTGCAACCGCTCGTTGTCGAGCACCAATGTGGCGAAGAGGGTCGTCAGGCCCACCAGCGAGCGTACCTTCAGTGGAATGTGGCGCCCGTTGGGCAAGGCCAGGATGTCGTAAAAAAAACCTTCTTCCTCATCCCACGCGCCGCTCCGGTCTTCGCCGATGCGATTGAGGCTTTCGGCGATATAAACGAAGTGCTCAAAAAATTTGGTGGCCACCTCCTCAAACGTGTCGTCTACTTGCACAATTTCCAATGCCATGTCGAGCATGTTCAGGCAATACATCGCCATCCAACTCGTACCGTCAGCCTGCTCCAGTTGACCGCCGCCGGGGATGGCTGCACTACGGTCAAATACGCCGATATTATCCAGGCCGAGAAAACCGCCTTCAAACACATTGTTATCGCTGCGGTCTTTGCGATTGACCCACCAGGTGAAGTTGATGAGCAGTTTTTGAAATGCTCTTTTCAAAAACCCGATGTCGGACTTTCCTGTCATCTTCTTTTCCATCCGATAAACTTCCATGCAGGACCAGGCATGCACAGGCGGGTTGACGTCGCTAAAAGCCCATTCGTAGGCAGGTAACTGACCGTTGGGGCGCATATACCATTCCCGCAGGAAGAGGAGAAGTTGGTTTTTCGCAAAATCCGGGTCGAGCATAGCCAGGGGTACGCAGTGGAAAGCCAAATCCCAGGCAGCATACCAGGGGTACTCCCACTTGTCGGGCATGGAAATGACGTCCTCGTTGTTGAGGGTCATCCAGTGCCTGTTCCGTCCGTTTTTCCGACTTTCGGGCGGCGTAGGCTGACCGGGGTCACCATTGATCCAAAGTGGCATATCAATGTTGTAAAACTGCTTGTTCCACAACATACCGGCAAAAGCCTGGCGCTGGATTGCCATCAAATCCGGAGCAGCATTTTCAGGCGCCAATGAGCGGTAGAATTCATCCGCTTCGAATACCCGAGTCGTGAAAATCTTGTCAAATTCCTTGGTCAGGGGGGGCGTCTTTTTTTCCGATTTGCAAAGGCGCAGCCGGATTTCGATTTGCGCGCCGCCGGCAATTTCAAACTGGTAGAGCGGGGAGCATTTGGTGCCATCATTTTTGTTTTCCAACGAAGAAAAATCGCCACTTACCACCGCATCGTTGATGCTGTCCTTGACGTAGGCCGAGGCATTCGGAGTGCCGAAAATGCGCTGCGTATTGGTTTCATTTTCCGTAAAAAGCGTCCGTTCGGGTGCTTCGAAGTAAAGGAAATACGTACCCACTTTCTGGTGGGAAATGCTTACGCAACCATATCCGTCTCCCGAATTTTCGAGCCGGATTTGAGGTTTTTCCTGCATCAGCCCGAAGTTCCACTGGTTGCGCAGCCATAGTGTAGGTAGCAATGTGAGCGGAGCGATCTCCCCTCCCCGGTTGTGCGCCGTTATTTTTATCAAAATGTCTTCTTCATCCGACTTGGCATATTCGGTGAACACATCAAAATAACGGCTCCCCTCGAATACTCCCGTGTCGAGCAGTTCATACTCCTGTTCCTCCCTCGAACGGCGGCCATTGGTCGCCACCAAATCCTGATAAGGAAACGCCGATTGAGGGTACTTGTACAGATGTTTCATGTATGCATGCGAGGGGGTGTTGTCGAGGTAGAAATAAAGTTCCTTGACATCTTCGCCATGGTTGCCTTCATTGCCGGTAAGCCCGAACAAGCGCTCCTTGATGATGGGGTCGTTGCCGTTCCACAGGGCAAGGGCAAAGCAGACATTGCAAAACTCGTCGCAGATACCGGCTATACCGTCTTCGCCCCAGCGATAAACCTTGCTGCGCGCATGGTCGTGCGGAAAGTAATCCCAAGCCGTGCCATGCTCGCTATAGTCCTCCCGGACGGTACCCCACTGGCGTTCGCTGAGGTAAGGTCCCCATTTCAGCCAGTTTTTTTGTCCGGAATAGTTTTCCCGGAGGCGGTTGTTCTCAGCCGTAGTAATTGACGTAGCCATTTTGAATAATGTGTTGGATTTTTTTTGTTATATAGATCAACGATCAGATAAAAAATCGGCTGTTAAATCCCGAGAAACCGTCCGGCTCCCGGTAAGCGTTGCGGGGATCGCTTTGCCAGTCCCAACCATCTACTACGTATTTGTACCGGTATTCACCTTTGTCGGGCAGCGGAAGTGTTTTTTCCCAAACACCAGCTTCTTGCTGCGCCAGGAGATGAGAGTCGGTGGTCCAGGCATTGAAATCGCCGGAAAGTGCTACTTGTTGGGCATTATGAGTATGAAAGCGAAAGCAGATTTCTGCTTTTCCATAATCTACTATCGGCACGCTGGTCCAAAGACTTCGGTGCGTTTCACCACTCGCCTGCAAGACGGCATGGCCGGCCTGTATCACGCCATAGCCTTGCCGCTTCCGGTCTTCGTATGTAAGCGGTCGCGCAGTGGTAAGCAGGATATCGCGCACCATGTCGGGAGCCAGGCTTGGATTGGCTTCCAACATTTGTGCGATAATGGAACACACGATGGGCGCTGCGAAAGAGGTACCATCGGCGTGTAGATAATGGCTGGACAGAAACTTCCCTTGTTTCGCCTGGCGGATCAGATTTTCCCGTTCCAATCCATTCGCCGCAGGTAGTTTTTCAAAGATATCCTGTGCCTGCAACTGCGCGGCCGTGCCTGGCAGTATTGGCGCCGCCAACCAAATAGCGGGTGCAATGAGTTCGGGTTTGAGCAAGCCATCCACCGTCCACCCGTATGTAGAATGGTAGAGCGCATGTTGTAAGGGATCGAGGGTATTGCAGTCGTCCAGTCCGCCAACGGCCAGTACTTCCGGGGCGTTGGCCGGTGGCAATATGGCAGCATCAGGGTTATTGCCAATAGCCGCAACGATTACAATGCCTTTATCGTGCAGGGTCTTTATCGCCTTGTCCACTTCGCTTTCCAGGAAGGAAGAGGGCTCGTCACCGGTCACGGAGAGGTTGACGATCCGGATATTGTATTTCTGGTGGTTTGCGCGCACCCACTTCAGGGCTCTTACGATGTTGTCACTCGTAATACGGCCTTTTTCATCGGTTACTTTCAACAATACCACTTCGGCCTCGCTGGCGATGCCTTTATAAAAACCATCGGACAGAAAGCCGTTTCCCGCGCACACGACGGAGGTCATAGTGCCGTGCCAGGCGTTGTCGTTGGGTTGTCGAAAATAACTTTCCTTCTGCCTTGGATTGGTGATGTCCACCATTTTCCGGATGCGGTTATTGGGAAACTCAAGATCGGGATGAATGTAAAACCCACTGTCTATCAGACAAATTGTAACCCCTTTGCCCGTAAATTGAGGGTGCGCATTAAGCCGAAGCGGCGTGGGCAATACATTCGTTCCGCTACTTCCCCGAACATCAATCAGGTCATGTAAAAGCTGTTGGTGAGCGCTGTCGAGACATGAAATACAAACACCCTGCTCCGGCGTCCATTCGGAACTTTGTTGTTGAAGTGTATCGAGCAGCGGTTGGTCAAGCCCGTGTTGAAACGAACGGACGAGGCGGGGAGCCGCAGCGCCACAGAGCGGGCAATTTTCATGATGGTGTGACATAAAGTGGTACTGTTTTGGTTTGGCTTGCCGAATCCTTTTACCTGGGTAAACGGAGACGGTTATAACCTTAGTCGGGCAAACTATCCAAAACTGACAGGAAATACTTTTTTCCTGCTCAATTCGGCCCCAAGTACCACTACACTGTATCTATTGCCCTGCAAGTTTTGAAACCACCATTCCAAAAACAAGGTGCCCCACTATGCTGCCTGTCATCACCAGTACCATTGATCCTTCCATTTCCGGAGTTGGAAATATTGCGCCCATAATTGCCAGCGCTATTTGTGCAAAAATGAAAGCGGCTAATCCAAATAGCGCTCCTTTCAGATAGAGATTGCTGATGCCAGATTAACTTTCCGACCCCACTTGTACTGTCCTTAGTTGTTCCGTCCGCTCCGCAACATCCGCTTCGGCGCCCTCCAAACGCAGTACTCCGCGTGGACATACCGCTGAACAAACCCCGCAGCCTACGCAGGAGGCCCGCACCACGTCTTGCCCTTTTTGGGCATAAGCCCGCACATCGATTCCCATTTCACAGTAGGTAGAACAATTGCCGCAGGAAATGCACTGGCCACCGTTTACCGTGATCCGAAATTTTGATTTTGCTTTTTGCCAAATTCCCAACCACGCAGCCATCGGGCAGCCGAAGCGGCACCAGACGCGGCTGCCGAGCAGCGGGTAAAACCCTACACCGACGACCCCGGAAAACGCCGAGCCCACCAGGAAGGAATAGGTTTTATAAAAATGCTGCGAATATTCCTGCAATACGCCGCGCCCGGTGGCCACATTCACCCAAAGCAGAGCCGTCATCAGCACGACGAATACCAACACGCTGTGAATCATCCAGCGTTCGATCTTCCAGGCCTTCAGGCTTTTATCGGAAAGATGGCGAAAGGGGTCGCCGGCCGTTTCGGCCAGGCCGCCGCAGCCGCACACCCAGGAGCAGTACCAACGTTTTCCAAAAAAGTAGGTCAGGACAGGCGTGCCGATAAAAAACATCGCCAGTCCGAAAAAGAAAAAGAAGGTACCCAAACCGGAGCCGGCATATCCTTCATGCGCCATAGGAGTGCCCTGGTAGTAGGAAAGCGGCCAAAAATAGGTGAAGTATATCTCCGGTTGTTGAAGCCGCATCAGCAATCCGGGAATGAGGAAGGCAAAGCCCAACTGGAAAAACATCACCGAAAAAGTGCGCAAACGCTGGTAGGGATTGTGCCGGTATTTATAAATGAACTTAACGCCCATCAGTAGCACCGCCCCGGTGTAAAGCGTCCCGTAAACAAACCAATGATTCGCCGCCACACCCCGCACCAGGTGACTGAGCGGATCGAACAACTGTATCAGCCCGCCGAGGTATTCCGGAAACCAATACAAACAAATATAAAACCCCGTGATAATCACGCCGACCAACCAACCCCATACCCCCCGGGCCGTAAGGCTGCGAAACCAGGCTCCGTTGTTTTTTATACCTTCCGGTCGGTTGAGGTATTCTTCCCGAATAAAAATTACCACGCCGGCAGTAGTCAAACCAAGGGCGTAAAGAAAAACCGGGATAGGTGCAATGGCCTTGCCTGCCGCCCAGGTTACCAGGAGCAGCAAAATGCCGATACCTGCCAACATGACGGCAATCTTTTGTTTGCCCGTGGTGAGCATGGGCGCCGGTGTGGCGATGGAAAGTGATTCGTTGCGCATATTTATAATAATGTGGTCAATGTGTTTAAAATGTGGTCAATGGGGAAGCCAAAACACTTACACCGAACGTAAAAATTGAAGCACTGCGGGCAGTCCGCGTTTTTGTTTCAGAGTCAGGTTTTTGCCGGTTTGCCGGTTGTATTCGGCAACTAATTCCGATTCGTGTTGCGGATAAAATTCCGGGTCGAAATTGGCGAGCCCGAGCCGTTGCAGTACCTCCTCTATATGCGCGCCGTTGCGCAGCCACTTGTCGCACACTTCATGGCGATACCGAACGCCCATCAGGTTGAAACCAAGTATTTGCCCCAATGCCCGGTCAAAAACGAGTCGGATGCTTTTTTTTCCGTCAGGATGTTCCCAATAGACCGAGGCGTGATTTTCGGGCGCTTTGGCCCGGATATCGCCGTATACCTGGTATTCGATATCGAGGAATTTGGCTGAGTTGAACCATATGCCGGGTTTATAGAGTGCCGGTTGACGACAGATCGTATGTGCAACCGTTTCGCCCATCATGCGTCCGGTGTACCAAACCGCCTCGATCGCCCGGCGCCCATGGTGCGGATGACGCATCTCTACACAATCGCCAATGGCGTACACATCGGGAATGTTCGTCTCCAAATACTTGTTGACAAGTATCCCACGATGGATTTCCAGTTCAGTGGTTTTCAAAAAATCGACATTCGGACTGACGCCGACCGTCAGGCCGACAAAACCGCATTCGATAGTTTCTCCGCTGGAGGTAAGGACTGCACGGCATTTGCCATTGTCATCTGACAATATTTCCTTCAATTCGGAGTGTAGCCGGAGATCGATGCCGTGCTCGGCAAGGTGCCGGTTAATCATGGCTGATTCCTGTGGCGGAAGTATGGCATTCCAGAAGCTGTCTTCGCGCACGAGGAAAGTAACAGGTATATGCCGGGTGTGAAACATTTCGGCCATTTCGATACCGATCAGGCCGCCACCGACGATGATCGCCCGTTTAAGGCCGGGGCTATGCCGTTCCATCGCTTCCAGGTCCTGCCAGTGATAGAGTCCATGCACGCCGTCGAGGTCCTGCCCCGGCCATCCGAATTTGTTCGGCTTCGAGCCGGTACCTAAAATGAGTTTGTCGTATGCGATGGTTTTTCCATCGAATGTATGTAGTACTTTCCCGGCAAAATCCAATTTTGTCACCCTGGCCCGCAGGAGTTCGATTCGATTTTTTTTCCAAAACCAGTCTTCGTAGGGCTGCACGTCCTTGCGCCGCATGTGCCCCATATAAACATACATGAGCGCGGTGCGGCTAAAAAAATGGTCGGCTTCATCTGAGATGACAGTGATTTGGTGGTTGCTGAGTTTTCGGATGTGCCGGGCGGCGGTAATGCCGCTGACACCATTGCCGATAATGACTATTTTCATAATACCGGATAATGATCAATAAAATATTACCTGAAAGAATAATCCCCAGGCAAAACTATTCGCAGAATAAAACAAAGGAGCACTTAAACGCTGACCCTTCCTGGGGCCCGATGTTATGTTTCCCATTATATCGTATCTGTTGCCATCGGAATCCGCCATTATATCCGGCAATTGATGGTTTAAAGGCTGGAGGCTTATGTTTTCGGGGACGCTGAATGCTGTTACAAAACCCAATTCCTTACTCCCTGCAACAACAAAAGAATTGCCTTTATATCTATCCCGGATCAGTTGAACGCTATCGGTGAATAATTGATAATCGAACAATAAGGCTTCATCTCGAAATACGATCCCAAAATAGGCATTAGCGGGAAATGAGTAGGGGGCCGAACCCGAATGCGTGCCACCCTGGGGTGGGCAGATAGAGTCGCATTGACCGTTATCGGTCGAATGGAACAGTACACCGGCTTCCGGGTAGACCTCAATAGCAGTTGCGTAGGTCGTGCGCAACAAGTACTCCCGGCTCAACGCCTCTCCGCCTAACGGGCCTTTGATGCCCTGGAGCGTCATTTGAGACCAATAACTTTCCGTGGCTCTGTCGTAAGCCACTAAATTACTATTGTACAGATGCCCGGAGACCCCGAACGACGTTTCCTGATCGACTGATTGCCGGCCCCATGCAATTCCACTGCCGGTCAATGGGCAAAAACTCACTGTAAATAAATCATCGCCGTTTCGGTCGTTGACAATTTCGTGGTGCCACAGCACATTGACCGGATAAATCCTGACCTGATCTTGAGTTTGAAATACGAACACCTCCTCATTCGATGCTATTGAAGCATCTCTTGAGCTTAGAAAAACAGGATCGTCGATGGACTGAATTTTATCATGGGCATTTTCATGGATAACGAGTTTATCCGTCGGTACGAGCCAGCCGTATCCTTGCGTTTCACTATTTTCAACTATATCCTTTTGGGCGCAGGAAATAAAAAGGATAACAAATAAGAGCGGTAGTACGAAGAACGTTTTCATAATCTGCGATTTACATTATTTTAAATCCGGCCAGCGAACCGTGGTTCCGGAGGGGACATTTTCAACGCTTAATATTTTACCGTTCGGCAATCGCACCCGGACAAGCCGGGCACTTGTTTCCGCCCCCAATCCAAAGGAGAGTGCCCGGCTCTGATCGGAACAAAGGCCCTCGCCGGCCACGAAGTAATCGGTCTGTTTTTTACCTGAAGGGGTTTCCACCGTCACCACGGCGCCAAGGTTTTCAGGTGTATTGGGTAGCCGTACTTTCAGGCAGTTATTTCCTCCAGAAGCAGGTTTTACAGAAAGAAAAATTTTCAATGGCCCTCCCAAGTTGGCATAAGCCAGATCGGGGTAGCCGTCCATGTTAAAATCACTGCTGAGTGGCGCAAAGGCATAATTCCGATTCTCACAATGCGCTTTTTCTTCCACTGGGGCGAACGTCCCGTCAGGCAATTGGAGCAAAAAACGACAGGGTAATTTGAACAGCCAATGGCCCGGCCAGCCGGCGTAATTTTCCGCCACGACCAGGTCTTGCCGTCCATCGAGATTAAAGTCGTGGAACAAGGCGCCCCAGGAGAATTCATAGTCGGCCGTTTGGGTCTGTGTTGCTACATCGGTAAAATGGAAGTCCCCGTCGTTCCTGAACAAAATCCACTTCGGGTTGAAGGGCTGCTCGGGTTTCAGATCGCCACGCACCACAAAATCGGGCGTTGAGGAACCCGTGTTGGAAAAGAAAAAATCCGGTCGGGAGTCGTTGTTGTAGTCGCCTAAGCCGATGCCCATCGGATAGGCATAATAGGCAGAAGTCGGATTGGCAACGTATTCGAAATGTAAGTCGCCTTTGTTGCGCCAGGTACGTGCCTGCCCGGTATCGTGCGCCACGACTAAATCGAGCAGCCCGTCATCGTCCACATCCACGAATATGGCGGTGAACGTGTTGTGGATATATTCCAGGCCGGCTTCGCGGGTAATGTCTTTGAATCGGTTACTACCGAGATTCAGAAATAATTGGCTGGTGGAGCCATAAGTCGAATCGCGGAAAATCGTCTGACCCTGCATTTTGGCTTTTTTGATGTAGGTACACACGAAAACGTCCACCAGGCTGTCGCCATTCAGATCAGCCAGGGCGAACGAAACCGGGTCGGATTGGTCGTTAAAGGTCATGCCGAGTTTTTCGACAGTAAATTTTCCACCTTCGTTTTGGTAAAAATAAACGCCCCCTTCCCGCGCGACGAACATATCGTCGTCGCCATCCCGGTCTGCATCGACGCTTGCTGCGCCGAAAGTGCTCAGGCCGGCAGGTTTGGCCGGCAGCCAGGTAGCGGATATATCTCTGAATCCACCGGTTTCGCAGGCAAACAAGACATCGGGCTGGTCGAAACCACCACCAACAAAAATCTCATCTTTCCCATCGCCATCCACATCCACAATGGCGCTTGCCATGACGGGTTGTGACCGGACATCGTCGTAATGATGCACAAAAGTGGTGGGAACTTCCTTGAATTCAGGGATCTGTACTCCGGATAAATCAACCGCCGGGTATTTGTTCCAGGTATCGCGCCAGAGTAAAAAAAGGATCGCTGTGACTGTTATAAGCAGAAACGCAGCGAGGTAAAGCAGGACTTTTTTTAGCAGCATAGCGTCATCTTTGGATAAGTTATTAGTTGTTGTCGGCATTGGGGCACAAACCTGACAAACAATCCAAAAAAAAATTACAGTTATCGTCAGGATTTGACATTGCTCCGTGCATCGGGGGCGGTTCGAAGCAACAATCGATAAATCTATTCGTGACACGATGCTAAAAAGTGATAAACTCTGGTGTTGAGCTCGGTAAGATCGTCAACAATAAATTTTTCGGCAAGCAGGTTTGAGGCGTGAACAGATTCGTGTGTAACCGTATTTGTTACGGCAAAAACAGTCATCCCGGCATTTAAACCCGCTTGGATACCATTTACAGAGTCCTCGATGACCAGGCACTCTTCCGGTTTAATTTTAAAGAGGTCTTTTATCGCTAAATAAATTTCAGGATCAGGCTTCCCTTTGCTGACTTTATCCCGGGTCAATATAACGTCTAACTGATGCTCAATTTTCAGGACGGCAAGTACTTTATCCACTTCTGCCCTGTTCGACATGGTAGCCAGGGCCGTAAGGTACTTATTTTGGTGAACAGAGTCTAAAAGTCCGCGGCTATAGGGGCAAAAGAATTTCGACAACAGTTTGGGGTCGTTAATCATTAATTCATAAATCTCGAGGCGCCTGGCAAGTATCAATTGTTGTATGCTTTCGTCGTCGTGATCGGGGAAAACACTTTTCAACGCTGAGTGAAATTCTGCTACCAAGCCCCGTGCGACTTCTGTTCTGGAAAGTCCGATGTACTTTTTGAAACCGTGCATCACTTTCTTCTCCGGCACATCCTTCTTTGTCAAACCGTGGATGGCGCGTGCATACGATTTCGCTTTAAGAATCTCGGTCTGGATAAGCGTTCCGTCCAGATCGAAAATAACGGCTTTGATCATGGAGGATAATTAATTTCTGTAAAATTCAATCAATGCATTGGTGGAACTGTCGTGCAGCAATGGTTTTTCTTTTTGCTGCAACTCAGGAATAATGTTTTGAGCGAGTACTTTCCCCAATTCCACGCCCATTTGGTCGAAAGGATTGATATCCCAGATTACCCCCTGAACGAAAACACTGTGCTCGTAAAGGGCTACCAGTTTGCCAAGGTTCCTTGGACTCAATTGATCCAGAAAAAAAGTGGAAGACGGCCGGTTTCCTTCAAAAACCTTGTGGGGCGCCAATTGGTCCGAAACCCCTTCTGCCTTTACGGTTTCGACTGTTTTGCCAAATGCCAGCGCTTCTCCCTGTGCGATCATGTTGGCAATCAGGTAATCCTGGTGCGGCGGAAGTTGATTCAACGGGTTCTTAAAACCAATAAAATCGCAGGGGATCAACTGTGTTCCCTGGTGGATTAGCTGGTAAAAAGAATGCTGCCCGTTAGTGCCGGGTTCGCCCCAATAAACCACTCCGGTTTGGTAGTTGGTCGTCTCCCCGTTGAGTGTGACGTGTTTGCCGTTGCTCTCCATGGTCAATTGCTGCAAATAGGCGGGAAAGCGTTTTAAATAGTTTTCGTATGGGAAAACGGCCTGGGTTTGAGCCCCAAAGAAGTCGGCATACCAAACGGCAAGTACACCCATGATGACCGGTATGTTTTTATGCATGGGCGCGGTTCGGAAATGTTCGTCCATCTTGTGCATTCCGTCCAGCATTTCGTGGTACCGCTCCGGTCCGATGGCAATCATGGTGGACAGTCCAATAGCGGAACTCATGGAATATCTTCCGCCGACCCAGTCCCAAAAACCGAACATATTCTGCGGGTCGATGCCAAATTTTATCACGGCTTGCTCATTGGTGGAAACGGCGACAAAATGTTTAGCCACGGCAGCCGGATCGCCCAATTGTGCCAATGCCCAAGCCCTGGCTGTTTGGGCATTGGTCATCGTTTCAAGCGTGGTAAATGTTTTGGACGAAATAATGAAAAGGGTTTCCTCCGCTGACAGGCCCTCTACCGCTTCGGCAAAATCATTGCCGTCTACATTGGAAACAAACTTGAAGGACAAGTCCCGCTGGCTAAAGTATTTTAAGGCCTCGTACGCCATCACGGGCCCGAGATCGGAGCCGCCGATGCCAATGTTCACAATGTTTTTAATGGGCTTGCCAGTATGGCCTTTCCAGGCGCCGCTCCGGATGGCATTAGAGAAATGGGCCATTTTTTCCAACACCGCGTGGACATCCGGTACCACGTTGTGGCCGTCTACCAGTACCGTTGAACCCATGGGCGCCCGCAGCGCCGTGTGCAATACCGCCCGGCTCTCCGTTGTGTTGATCTTTTCACCCGAGAACATGGCTTCCCGCCGGGCTTCAAGTCCTCTGGCTTCCGCCAGGCGGAACAACAGATCGAGTGTTTCTTCGGTGATCCGGTGTTTGGAATAATCGAAATAGATGCCGGAATCCCAAATCACCAGACGTTGGCCGCGGGTGCTGTCCTTTTCAAACAATGCTTTGATGTGCATATTTTTAATCGCTTCAAAGTGTTGTTCAAGCGATTTCCAGGACGCAGTATTCGTTAGTATAGCGCTCATGTTTGCCAGGTTATAATTGCTTTCTTTTTGTGGAAATACTGTTAATCAGGTTGTTCCACGATTGATTGAATGATTCGGCGCCTTCTTTTTGCAACTGCGCTGCGAGCTGCAGATAATCGATGGACAATTCTTTAAACTGCCGGAGGGTTTGTTCAGCCGCCAGGGTTTCATCGCGCATCGGTTCGCCCGCTGTGCCATGGTCGGCAAAAGCTAGCAAGGTGTTTTCCGGAACGGTATTGACCGTGTAAGGCGCAACCAGGTAATTTACATATAGCACATCCGAAACATTGGGGTCTTTTGTCCCGGTACTCGCCCAGAGCAGGCGTTGCGGGAAACCGCCAACATTCAGGAGTTTTTGTACCCGGCGAGAGCTTAGAAACTGCCGGTACGCCTGGTACGTTTTCTGCATGACGGCAATGCCCAACTGGTTTTGCAGGGCTGCTGGGGCGGAGTTGGCTACCGCTCTGTCCCAACGGCTGACAAAAACCGAGGCCACGGAGCGAACATCGGGGTTAAGCCCCTTGTCTATCCTGGTTTCCACGCCTTTCAGGTAAGCCATTGCCGCTGCTTCGTACTGTTCGGCAGAAAACAACAACGTAACGTTCACCGGAATACCTGCGGCAATTGCTTTTTCAATCGCGAGAAGCCCTTCCGGGGTGCCTGGAATTTTGATAAATACGTTGGGTCTGCTCACCTTTTGGTGAATGTCTTTGGCGGCACTGATGGTATTTTCAGTATCGTAGGCAAGCAAGGGGGACACTTCAATCGAAACAAACCCATCGAGGCCGTTGGTTTTTTGGAAGATGGGCAAAAACATATCCGCTGCCCGCTGGATGTCTTCAATAGCGAGTTCGAAAAATATTTCTTCGTCGGAAAGTCCGCGTTGGCTTAATTGAACAATAGCCGCGTCATAGTCACTGGATTTGGCAATGGCCGCTTCGAAAATGGATGGGTTGGACGTGAGGCCGGTGATCGACAAATCGGCGATGTAGCGACCCAATACGCCATTGTCCAATATTTTACGTGTGATGTTGTCGAGCCACAAACTGACGCCCTGCTGATAGAGTTTTTTTGTATTCGGATTCATCGTTAGGTTGATTTATAAAACTTGTGATAGAGGGATACGGCGGAATAGCCGGTATCTTTTCTCGCCAATCGTACGCTTACTTTGTTTCGTTGGTTATAAATGATTCTATTTTGCCCAGCCGCCGCAGGTGCCGTTCAGCCTGTGTAAACGTTGCGTTCAGGAAGGCAAAAGCTAACTCCGTAGCCGTTTCAATACCAATGATCCGGCCCCCCAAACATAAAATATTCATATCATCGTCTTCAACGCCCTGGTGCGCGGAAAAATAGTCGTGCGCCAGGGCCGCCCTGGCCCCGAAGACTTTGTTGGCGGCAATGGATGCCCCAACCCCGCTTCCACAAACCGCTATGCCCCGTTCAATTTCTTTGTTCGCTACGGCTTTAGCCAGTGGCAGCACGTAATCCGGATAATCATCTGCCGGGTTTAGCTCATGGTTGCCAAAATCAAGGACGGTAATATTTGCTTTTGCCAATCGCTCTTTTAACAGTTGCTTTAATTCAAAGCCTCCATGATCGGAAGCAATACCAATTGTCATAGTGAATATTTTTTATCCTTTGTTGAGGAGTGCTTTTGCCGTCTTTACGGTTTCACCAATGGTTAAACCAAATTCTTCCAATAAGCTGCTGACCTTGCCGGATGCGCCAAATGTCCGCATGCCGAGCACGGCGCCTTCGCCGGGTAATCCGACAAATCTTCGCCACCCAAAGGTTGAGCCGGCTTCGATCGCAATACGGTTGCGTACTGCTGCCGGCAACACCGCCTCCCAATATTCCGGGCTTTGGCGTTCGTACAAATTCCAGTTCGGCATACTGACGACCCTTGCCTGAATACCCTCCTGTTTAAGCACTTCGTAAGCACCTACGGCGATTTCCAGTTCAGACCCTGTCGCAATCAGGATGACCTCGGGTGTGCCTGCACTGTCAGCCAGAATATAAGCGCCTTTCAAGGCGCCTTCTGCCGGGGCATATTTGCTCCGGTCCAACACAGGCAAATCCTGTCTGCTCAAAATTAGAGCCGTGGGGGTATGGTTTGACTCCATGATGTACCGCCACATGACCGCCACTTCATTGGCATCGCCGGGGCGAATCACTTCCAGGTTTGGAATTGCTCTCAAGGAGGCAATGTGCTCAATGGGCTGGTGTGTTGGTCCGTCTTCGCCCACCCCTATACTGTCGTGGGTAAAAATATACGTGACAGGCAGATTCATCAAGGCAGAAAGCCGGATGGAAGACCGGGCATAATCGGAAAAGACCAGAAACGTGGAAGCAAAGGTTTTTAATCCGCTCAGGGCAATGCCGTTGGCGATAGCGCCCATGGCATGTTCTCGTATGCCGTAGTGAATGTTTCTACCGCCATAGCTATCTTTCTGAAAACTGGCTGCCTGCTTTAAATCCGTCAGTGTGGAGGGCGAGAGATCCGCCGATCCGCCGATCATGAATGGGATGTTAGCGGCGATGGCATTGAGCACCTTACCACTGGCCACCCTGCCCGAGACTTTTGTGCCTGCTGCAAAAGCAGGGATAGTGCCGTCCCAACCGGCGGGCAATTCCCGTTTTTGAATCAGTTCCAACTCCAGAGCCAGTTCGGGATACTTGGTTTTGTATTGGGCAAACAAATCGTTCCACTCCGTATTTTGCGCTTTGCCACGGGCGGTAATATCCAGTGCGTATTGTTTCACGGCATCGGGAACAAAAAACTTTTTATCCGGGTCCCAACCGTAGAAGGCTTTGGTGGCTTTGATTTCTTCCTCCCCCAACGGCGATCCGTGTGCGCCATGCGTGTCCTGTTTTGTTGGGGCGCCGTAGGCAATGTGGCTATCGACAATGATCAGCGTTGGCCTGCTTTTCTCTTTTTCGGCAATCCGGATGGCGCGGCTGAGCATTTCCAGGTCATTGGCGTCGCCTACTGGTTGCACATTCCAGCCATACGCGATAAACCGGGTGGCTACATCTTCTGAAAAAGCAAGACTGGTGCTTCCTTCAATGGTAATGCGGTTGTTGTCGTACATCCAGATCAGGTTATCCAGGCCCAGATGCCCCGCCAAGGATGCGGCTTCTCCGGATATGCCTTCCATCATACAACCATCGCCGGCCAGAGAATAAATTTTGTAATCAATCAGATTGTAGTCGGGTTTGTTGAAGTGTTCGGCCAGCCATTTTTGCGCGATGGCAAATCCGACACTGGTTGCTACCCCTTGACCCAGCGGGCCGGTGGTCGTCTCTACGCCAGGTGTATGCCCGTATTCGGGATGCCCGGCACATTTGCTATGCAGTTGCCGGAAGGATTTGATGTCATCCAGGGTCACATCGTAACCGGTGATGTGCAAGGCACTGTAAAGCAGCATAGAGGCATGTCCTGCCGATA
Source organism: Saprospiraceae bacterium (assembly GCA_041741155.1). GTDB lineage: Bacteria > Bacteroidota > Bacteroidia > Chitinophagales > Saprospiraceae > M3007. The sequence continues at coordinate 30,754 of JBGSKO010000067.1, forward strand.
GAATAAAGCGATCACGGTTGATCCAACCCGGATTTACCGGATTGAATTTCATAAAGCGATCATAAACGGTATAGGCTACCGGCGCTAAAGCCATAGGTGTGCCCGGATGGCCTGAGTTTGCGGCTTGTACCGCATCCATGGATAAGGTTCTTATGGTATTGATGCAAAGCTGATCAAGATTCTGTTCCATTATTTTTAATTAATTTCAAAGGCGATTTGTGCAGCACCTTTTAAGGCGGCGCGGTTGTTCGTAATAACATGTACGGGAATGGGTTGTAGTACCCATTTCATTCGCCCTTTATTCAAAAAACTATTTGTAAAAGTGCCGTCGGTAAGTTTGGGAAGGATTTTAAACGGAATGCCACCTCCAAGGTAAACGCCCCCGTCAGCCAGGAAGGTGAGCGCCAGGTTGCCGGCGTTTGTTCCGAGAATTGATACAAATATGTCCAACGCTTCGACACAAACCGTATCCTTTTGTTTCAGGGCCATACCCGAAATGACCGCTGCTCTATCTTGAGTGCGCATTTTTTCGAGGGTTTCTGCTTCAGGTTTTTCATTTTTGACTTGCACGAGGAAATCAAATATGTTCGGGAGGCCGCTACCGGATATGAGTCTTTCATAACTGACATGACCATACTTCTTGAACAAAAACTGGAACAGCTGCGCCTCTAATTCCGTGGTAGGTGCGAAATCTACATGGCCGCCTTCCGAAGGAATTACCATTTTCTTTCCTTCGTGGCAAATCAGAAATGATTGTCCCAGTCCAGTTCCCGGAGCCAGTACAACATACCGCTCCGGCATTTTTGGGGTAATGCCCGGTTTGATATTGACAAATTCCCCGGGAGTCAGGTTGGGCAGTGAATAAGCGGTGGCGACGAGGTCGTTTACCAATTTTATGCGGGGAATACCTATCTCTTTTTGTAGCAATCGCTCGTCCAGGGTCCAGGGGAGATTGGTTGATTTTACAACCCCCTCGACAACTGGGCCGGGTATTCCAAAAGCCGCCGCCCTTGGCAAGCCCTCGCTGTCTTTCAAAAATTCCTGGATGATATCTTCCAGACGCTCAAAACTCTGACTGGCATATTTGCCGGTTTTAATTTCAACCGGATTCCCATCCTGCTCCTGAAACAAAGACAGTATCGTCTTGGTACCACCCGTATCCCCTGCTAATATGGTATTTTCAATATTCATTATAATTCCGCTGAATTTGTAAGCTGAGATGCTGCATATCTATCGAGCAACCAAAGGGCCTCTCCGTTTTCGGGATGAACCAGTGCCGCAGGCAATTTTTGCCAGCCTGCTTTTTTCTCCAGTACCGTTGCCACCATCGCAGCTTTTGCTTCACCTGTGGCCAGAAAAACAACAGTACGTGCCTGATTGATAACTTTCCCGGTAACCGTGATCCGTTTTTGCTTTGTTTGCGGATGTTCGGCTACCTCAAAAAGTTTAGCACTACTAAAAAGACCAATTTCTCCGGGAAAGATGGAGGCAACGTGACCATCATCCCCCAATCCGAGCATCAGAAGATCAAATTGTGGGATATTATTTAATGCAGGAACATGTCGCCTGACAACTTCCGAATACCGCTCCGCCTCGGTAGCAGGATCGGTGGCTTCTCCCATAATCCTGAAAAAACAGATTGCGGGGATAGGAACCTCATCTAACAGGCTTTCTTTGGCCATCCTGAAGTTGCTTTCCTTGCTTTCGGGCGCAACGCATCGCTCATCGCTCCAAAACACCCGAATCTTTTCCCAATCAATATCATCATTAAAATGGGAGGCTATGTATTCAAACACAACTTTTGGCGTAGTCCCCCCTGAGAAAGCGATGGAAAAAGTTTGATCCTCCGGCGTGTTCTGCATTTTCGTTGCGACCAATTGTCCAAAAAAATGCGACAGATATTGGAGATCGTTGAATACCTGGACTGTCTGTTTCATGTTATAGTTCGCAATAGATACCGTCGTCCGACAGGTTTTTACAAGGATAACGCCAGGTCATTTCTTCATCCTCAATCAGGTCGTCAGCCATCACCGGCCCCCAGGTACCCGCCGGATAACCATGGAGGGGTACGTCTTTTTCTGTTTTCCAGCAATTGATAACCGGAGATAGAAATTTCCAGGCTTCAATGACTTCTTCCGTACGCGCAAACAAAGTGGAATCGCCTTTCATCGAATCGTAAATCAGGCGTTCGTAGGCCGATGGTATCCTTTGGTTGGTCAGGTCGGAGTAATGGAAGTCCATATTCACATGCTGAACATCAAACCCGGCCCCGGGGGTTTTCATTCCAAATTTTAGCAGGACTCCTTCATCGGGTTGAATCCGGATCACTAACTGATTGCAGGAACTGCATGCAGGCCCTTGAGAGAATAGAAAGTGCGGGGTCGGCTTAAAGTGGATAACCACTTCGGTTACGCGTGTCGGCAACCGTTTGCCGGTACGGATATAAAAAGGTACGCCCCCCCAGCGCCAATTGTCGATATAGAATTTTAAAGCTGCATACGTTTCGGTAACGGAATCGGAGGACACCCCGTCTTCTTCGCGATAACCGATTACTTTTTCATTTTTAACCGTTGATGCCACATACTGACCGCGTATCGCATGGGTTTTAACATCCTCCTTCCGTATTGGTCGTAAAGATTGAAATACCTTTAATACTTCATTGCGAATGGCTACGGGTTCGAGTGAGGAGGGCGATTCCATCGCAGTAATCGCAGCCACCTGGAGTAAGTGGTTTTGCACCATGTCGCGTAAAGCGCCGGACGTCTCATAATAGCCGCCGCGTTTCTCCACCCCTAAACTCTCGGCGGCGGTAATCTCCACGTGATGAATGTAATTGCGGTTCCACAATGGTTCAAAAATACCGTTGGAAAACCGGGTTACAAGCAGATTTTGAACCGTTTCTTTACCCAGATAATGATCAATTCGGAATAATTGCTCCTCTTTCCAGTTTTTCAGCAATACGTCCTTGAGTGCAAGTGCAGATTCCAGGTCGTAACCAAACGGCTTTTCAATGATGACCCGTTTCCACCCATCCTCCTGCATGTGCAGTCCAGCGGATGCCAGATGCTTGGGAATAATGCCGTATAAACTGGGTGGAGTTGATAAATAGTAAACGGTGTTCCCGTTGATGCCCTCCTGTTTCCTGATCACTGCCAGTCGCTGTTTAAGCGCCGGGTAGGCAGATGCATCGTCTAACTGAAGTTGGAGGTAATATATTTGTCGGACAAATTCATCAATTCTGGATGTGTCGTCAATTTCTTTGAACTCGGCTATAGCTGATTTCATTCTGGACCTGAAATCTTCATCCGTAAAAGGGGTGAGCGACGTGCCCAACAGGGCAAATCTTTCCGGTAGCAAATTTTGTACAAACAGCGAATACAGAGCAGGTACCAGTTTTCTTTTTGTGAGGTCGCCGGAGGCTCCAAAAATGACGTATATATGATTATCGTTCTTGTTCATCTTGCTGTTTATTCTTTGGTTTTAACGGCATGGCCACCAAACTGATTTCTCAGCGCAGCAAGCATTTTCATCGCAAACGACTCCTCTTGTCTCGATTGGAAACGGGTGTACAGAGAAGCAGTGATGACGTGTGCCGGAACATCAAAATCTATGGCTGTCTGCACGGTCCACCGCCCCTCGCCGCTATCCGAAACGTAATCTTTTAATTGCTCCAGTTTGGGGTCTTCTTTCAATGCATTCACCGCCAGTTCGAGCAACCAGGAGCGCACTACGCTGCCATATTGCCACGCATCGGCAATTTTAGTTAAATCAAGTCCATAAGGCGCTTTTGCCAGGATTTCAAACCCTTCGGCATACGATTGCATCATTCCGTATTCAATGCCGTTGTGTACCATTTTTACAAGGTGACCTGTTCCGGAAGGCCCGCAGTAAACAGCGCCGTTCTCAGGGGCTAATGATTTGAAAACCGGTTCAATATATTCTGCCGCTTCCTGAGCTCCACCATACATCAGGCAATAACCGTTTTGCAGGCCCCAGACACCGCCGCTTGTTCCGCAATCCAAAAAATGAACGCCTTTTTCGGAAGCCTTCTCCGCGCGTTGCTGGGTTTCCCGCCAAAAAGAATTGCCGCCATCAACGATAATGTCATTTTTGTCGAGCAGGCCAAGCAACAAATCCAGGTTTTCATCCACCGGTTTTCCCGCAGGTACCATCAGCCATACAACTTTTCTGCCGGGAAGTTTTTCTGTCAGGTCTTGCAAAGATGTTGCGCCTGTTGCACCCAGTTCTTCAATTGCTTTGATACTTTCTATTGACCTGTCCCATACGACCACTTCATGGTTATGGTTCAATAACCGATGGACCATATTGAAACCCATTTTCCCAAGGCCGATAAATCCGATTTTCATTTTGTATGTATTTTTAGATTAAACTATTCTATTGAATTTCATTTGCTTTTTGCTGTTATTTGGCTTCATTCAGGTTCCAACCGTAGTCTAAATAGGAAATTTTCCCATTCGACGCCAGTTTTTCGTCCGCATACCGGTTGATGTACGCCCGGACCGACCCGGCATCCCGGACAAAATCGCCCCTGAACCATTTAAATATCTCGGAGATTTCTGCTTTTTTAGCGGACACCCGGTTGCGCAGCGGGTCGTTGACGAACCCGAGCATGGCATCGGTCAGTTGAGCGTCCAGTTTGTCTGCCGTGTAGGCCTCCGGCCGCAAGGCGGGGCAAGAGTACGAGGCGCAGTTGATGGCGGCGTGGACGCGGGCATCCTTGAATTTCGACCGGAGAATACTGTGTTCAATGTTGTTGAGGTCGTACGTTTTGCCGCCGATGTGAATAAATTCAATGTCCCAGACCGAGTTGACGAAGGCTATACCCTTCTTAATGTCCTTAATGCTGGCAACAGGGTAGTTATCCACGATCAGCTGGACAGTAAACGCATTGTAGGCATTGATCCAAAAAGCCATTTTTTCTTCCCGTGTCCAATTTTTGGAATCGGGGTTGGCCGCAGAAAGCAGGGCGAGGTATTGCTTGAACGCCACACTGTCGCGGATAAAACCTTTGTAGTCTACAAAACCGTCGGCTTTTACATGACGGTGCAACAGGCTGTCCCAAAGGACATGGCTAACTGGAGTGGTATCGGGGGCAGTATTATCGGCATTCGTATCGGTACAACCATAAGTTGCTGCACTGAAAAGAGTGAACAGTGAAAAAACCAGAACTCGGAGATGCATATATTTTGGTTTAGCAGTTCTTTATGTAAATGATGTAATTCCACCTATAGTCGGAATAACTTGCCAATCCTGACAAGCCTGCGTATTTTTTTCAGAAGAAAACACACCAATTCCCGGACGCAGCATTAGCCGTGACAAGCGGCCCAAAAGACATACCGATGGTACTTAGGAGCCGCCATACAATCCCGGTTAACAAGTGGCCCGGTAGTAACGCACAGTGCCTGCAAAGGTCTCCGCGTATCCACCGTTGCTTACATTTTGAAATCCGGCAGCATGTATTTGATCGGGCAGGATATCGCAAAGCGTTGCCGGTTGCACGGCCGGCTCCAGTTTTCGAAACCACCAAAATTGCCACCAGGCGCGCCTGGATAGCGGAGCGCTAAAATCGGCAACTTCAAGCGAGCCTCCCGGTCGAAGCATTCGATGGATGGCGGCCAAGGTCGCATCTCTCTGGAGTTGAGGTAAACAATTCAGATAGCAAAACGTCAGAATATGGTCAAAGGATCGGGATTCAAATAATAGCTTACCCTTACAAAGGCTTTGAGATTGGAACTTCAAATTGGGGTAAACGCGACGGGCAAGACCGGGTAAATTAATAAAGCCGGGAAATAGCAATAACACGGAAGATGCAGCGGGATATTCTACTTGACGAAGTAGGTGAAACCCGCAACTCAGGAAATCAAGATTGTTCGCATAAAAGAACCGGGGAAAAGCATTTATACCCACTTTGTTATAAAAACAGTTTTCACCGCCCGCGGCATTTGAATAAGTCATAAAGCAATAACCGGAAAAAATGGCTGCCCCGTTTTTCAAATACGAACAGGGCAGCCGGGATTAATACTGAAGCGTAACAGAACTATTTAGAGAAAACGAAATCTTTCGAAGCGGCAGCGCTATGGCAGCCGTTACATGCGCCGCCCATCAATTTTGCCGCGCGCATTATGTTTCCATTGGGATCTTTGGCGATGCTCCCGTCAGGAGCCAGCATGAACCATTCCCAATCGTTGGTATCCGGGCTGAACCCGTTGCCACGTTTGACCATTGCCGTTATTTGCTCAAAAGTCGAGCCGTTACTGCTGTGTTTGACAATGAGCGTACCGATCGGATACTGCCCGTTAACCAGACTTTGGTCGTCTTTGATGTAAACTTTACGAACAACCGTGGAATCGTTTCCATCGTGTAAACCGCCATTAGCGGGGTCTATTCCCTGCTTGGTGGTGTGTAAATGCCATGTTGAATAATTAGCAAATGTGTTGTCGTCCGCTATAAATTCGATAAGCGGGTCCTCGTCATTTTTGCAGGACTGGAAAATTGAAAGTGCTGAAAGGGTGGAGAACAGGAGAATGACAAGAGTCGTTTTTTTCATGCGTAGAACTGTTTAGTGAAAAGATTGTGCTGCACTTGTCGGGTTTGAAAAGCAATCCTGACAAAGCCCGGAAAAAATCGAAAGGAAATGTCAGGATTTGTCATTTCATCCGACTAAGACTATATCCGTTCGTGCATCGGGTGTCCCCGGTTGTGCGGTAATACAATTAACCGACTGTTCATTCCAACATTTTGCCATGCAATTCAAACTGACCCTTTTCTTTTTCATCGCTTTTTCCAGTTTCCTGTCTGCCCAGGTAGACCTCGACGTCGCGGTGTACGAAGCGCGCGCCAATACGCCGCTGCCCGACGTGCAGGTGATCCTGAAAAACCCGTCCATCGGCTATTCGTCGGAAAAAACGACAGACGCCCGCGGCAAGGTTTCGTTTTACGGGCTGCCGGTAGCCGGCGCATACCTCGTAGAGGTGATCGAAACCGGTGCATTTTACGGCACGCAAAAAACGGACATCGCGCTGCGCAGCAACACCAACGCCTCCGTGACGCTACCCCTTTTCCGCAAAGAAGAAGTTGTATTGGATGAATTTGTGGTATTGGGCTCTACCAAAATCAACGCCCGCAACGCCGAGGTTTCTTCTGAACTGCGGCAAAAGGAAATCGAACAACTACCGGTCGAAGGACGCGACATTACCCGGGTATTGTACCGCCTGCCCAACGTGGTGCAGGCTACGGGTTTTTACCCCGAGGCGCCTAACGTGGGTATCAACGGCGCCAATTCCTTGTTTACCAATTACCTGATCGACGGGATGGACAACAACGAACAGTTTCTGGGCGGTATGAAATTCAATATCCCGCTCGGCTTTGTCAAAAACATCAACGCGCTGACCAATAATTTTTCCACTGAATACGGCCTCACGGGCAACGGCGTCATCAACATCACTTCGCGCTCCGGCAGCAACGAAGCCGGCGGCGAAGCCTTCGTAGTCACACGCCCCGGCGCCGTCGTGGACGCCGAATCGCCCTACGCCCAACGCGATCTGTCGGGCAACCAGGTTAAAGACGGTTTCCAGCGATACCAGGCCGGATTCGGGCTTGGCGGCGCTTTGCAAAAAGACAAAACTTTCTACTACGTCAATGCCGAATACACCCGCGATTTGAAAGATAACTTGCTCAATTCCCCGCCACTGGGCGTCAATGAAACAGTACGCGGAGAGAACAATTTTTCCTATTTCTCGGCCAAAATCGACCGGCATTGGAGCGACCGTTTTCGATCCTCGCTGCGCGGAAACCTCGGTGTGGTCAACATCGCCCGGCAAGGCGGCGGCTTGACCGGCGGGGTGGCTTTCCCCTCGGCTGCCAATTTTCAAGACCGAAACTCGGCGCTTATTGCTTCGCAAAATACCTACATCGGCGAGCGCTTTAAATCGGAAACGAACGTGCAATACGGCCGCTTTCGCTGGAATTACGGACGCGCCGCCAATGTCGATAGCCCGAACGTAACCGTGCTCGATCCCTCTGGTGTAACGGCTGCCCAACTCGGCCACCCCGGTTACTTGTTCGACGCCACGGAGAACACCGTGCAGGCGCAACAAAAAATCACCGTTTACCGCGACCGGCATACGTTCAAAGCCGGTGTGGAAGTCCTCTCTTCCAAACACGGACTGCTCGGCGGCGGAAACCCGAACGGCAGTTATACCGTACAATTGAACGAATCGCAATTGGCCGCTGCCAAAGCGTTGAACAAAGGCGCCGGTCTCGACGTGACCGATATTCCCGCCGATGTACAGGTGCTAGCCTACAATGTGGAACTGCGCCCGGCATCCTTTGGCGCTACGCAAAACATCTTTTCCGGTTATATCGAAGATGCCTGGTCGGTTTCGGGCCGCCTGAACCTGACCCTCGGCCTGCGCTACGATTACGACAACTTGTCAAAAGGCGGGGCATCCGAAGGCGATTTGAACAACATCGCCCCGCGTTTCAGTTTCAACTACCAACTCAGCGGCAACAGCAGCCTGCGCGGTGGGTACGGCATTTTTTACGATAAAATTCTGTACACCGTGTACTCCGATGCCTTGCAACAAAATACCACGGATGCCGACTACAAACGCCAGCTGCAAGCCTTGAAAGACAAAGGCATTTTGCCCGCCGACACCGATTTGGATAAAATTACCTTCAACGGCAATATCGGCGCCTCTGCCAACAACGTAAGCTACCTGCAAGGGCCGTCGTTTGCAGAATTGCAAGCCAATCGCGCCCACGCATTCAGCGGGGAGCGCCGTATTTTGAACCCCAACGGCTACCAAAATCCGTACACCCACCAGTTTTCACTAGGCTATCAAAAACAATTGGACGATAAGCGCCTCTTTTACGTGGATGTAGTCCACAACGAATCCCGAAACCAGTTCCGCTTGCGCGACCTCAATGCCCCCGCGCCATATCCGCTCGACGACCCGGCCAATGTGGTTGTGCGCACACAAGCGCAGGCCGACGCCACCCGCCCGGTGGCCATCGACCCGGGTGGCTTTGCCATTATCGGCAGCGATACCGTGCGTGGTGTAGCCCGCAATGTGGTGGTGAGTGAAACGGCCGGCAAGTCCCGGTACACGGCCCTTAGCCTGAACTTCGAGAAAGACCGGGGCGACGACAATTTTGCCTACCGTCTCACTTACACTTTGTCGAAACTGGAAAACAATACAGAAGACATCAACTTCAAAGCGATGGATTCGAACAATTTCGACCGGGAATGGGCGCCGGGCATCAACGACCGGACGCACGTCATTAACGGCATCGCTACTTATTACCCCTGGAAACGCCTTTCGATTACACTCGCCGCCTTACTGCAAAGTGGACAACCGATCAACCGAATCCCCGATGCGACTGTTTACGGTACTACCGACCTGAACGGCGACGGCCGCTCGTTCGGCGATGCCTACGTGGGCAACAGTGATCGCCAACCGGGTGAAACCCGCAACAACGACCGCCTGCCCTGGTCCAATACGTTCGACCTGGCAGGCGAATACGCCATTCCGACGGGCAAGCGCGGCAATCTGATCCTCCGTGCAGATATGTTCAACCTGTTCAACGCAGCCAACCTGAGCGGATACTCGAACAACGCTACCCAAAGCAACCAGGTGCAGACTGGCCCCAAATCATCAGGATTACTTGTGCGGCGCAACGCCAGTTCGCCGCGACAAATTCAGTTTTCTTTGCGCTGGGTATTCTAAATATGACGAAATATGAAAATTGAAAATTCGGCAACACTTGCCGGCCTTTTCACCGCAATAGCCTCATCGCTGTGTTGCATCACACCGGTGGTGGCGTTTTTCGCCGGAACGAGCAGCCTCGCTTCTTCTTTCTCCTGGATTGAGCCGGCACGGCCTTATCTGATAACGGCAACCGGGCTGGCGCTGGGTTTTGCCTGGTACCAAAAAGTGAAACCGCAGCCAGCCGACGATTGTGGCTGTCATGTTGCCGCCAAACGTTCTTTTATGCAAAGCAAATCGTTTTTAGTCGGCATGTCCTTATTTGCGCTTACGGCATCGGCATTCCCGTATTATGCAGATTGGTTTTTTCCAAAAACAGAAGTTCCCGTTGTAAAGCCGGCAGAAACATCCCGTTCTAAAACGGTTGAGTTCGAAATCGAAGGCATGACTTGTGCCGGCTGCGAAAACCATGTCAGCGCTGAGATCGCGAAACTGCCGGGCATCTTCGACATAGCCGTTTCGTATGAAAAAGGTATGGCTTCGGTACAGTTTGACGACAGCCGGACCAGCAGTACAGCCATTCAAAAGGCTATCGACGCGACCGGATATTCGATTGTTCATCAGAAAACCCGGACACAATGAAAGCAATCATTTTGGAATCCATCCTTACCTGCCCGCATTGCGGGCACGCTAAAACGGAAACTATGCCGACCGACAGCTGTCAATTTTTTTACGAATGCGAAAACTGCAAAACGCTGCTGAAACCGAAGCCGGGCGATTGCTGTGTGTTTTGCTCTTATGGCTCTGTGTCGTGCCCGCCTGTGCAAGAGGAAAAGAAGTGTTGTTGAAAAATACAAGTAGTTTTTGAGTTCAACTATTGGAAGATGTTTATGCCAAAACTGATTTTTTCCCTCGTATTGGGCTTGTTTTTAATCACTGCCTGTAAACAAAGCGGCGGCAATTCAACCGCCCCAGACCCGCTCACCGTTTCCTGGGACGATCTTGAAAAACAAGCCCGAGGCGGCACTGTTCACTGGATGATGTGGCAGGGCGACCCGCTAATCAACCGCTACGTGCGCGACTTTGTCGTGCCGGTAGTACAGGCGCGTTATGGCATCACCCTGCAAATCGCACCGGGGCAGGGCACGGAAATTGTCAAAACCCTGCTCGCCGAAAAAGAAGCCGGAAAATCTACGAGCGCAATCGACCTGTGCTGGATCAACGGCGAAACGTTTTTCCAACTCCGACAGATCGCGGCTTTATATGGCCCCTTCGCCCAAAAACTGCCGAACGCGCAATACATCGACTTTAAAAACCCCTTTATCGGCTTCGATTTTCAACAAAAAACGGAAGGCTACGAGTGTCCCTGGGGCAATGTGCAATTAGCCGTCATTTACGACACGGTGCGTACTCCTCAACCGCCGCGTACGCTTGCCGAACTCGAAACCTGGATACGGGCGCACCCCGGAAAGTTTACCGTCCCGTATGAATTTACGGGCATGACGCTTTTCAAATCCTGGATGATTGCCCTGGCTGGTGATAAACAGGCGCTCGACGGCGCTTTTGACGAAAAAAAATACCAGGCGCTGAGCAACCAACTCTGGGACTTCATCAACCGGAACAAGGCGTTTTTCTGGCGAAAAGGCGAAACTTTCCCGGAAAGCCTGGCCGCCATGCACCAGATGTTTGCCAACGGCGAACTGGATTTCACGTTTTCGAACAACGACAACGAAGTAGACAACAAAATCCTGCAAGGCATCTTCCCCAATACCGCCCGCGCTTATGTGTATGATTCCGGCACCATCCAAAACTCGCATTTTCTCGGCATACCTGCCCTGGCTTCGAATAAGGCCGGGGCTATGATAGTAGCCAACTTTTTGATTTCACCCGAAGCGCAACTCCACAAACTTAACCCGGCCGTTTGGGGCGACGGCACCGTGCTTTCGATACCCAAACTGCCGGCAGATTGGCAAGGCAAATTCCGCTCCATTCCGGAACGTCGTTATGCGCCGCGCCGTGAAACGATTCAGGACAAAGCCCTGCGCGAACCTGCACCCGAGTATATGATCCGGCTCTATGCAGATTTCCGAAAAAAGGTGATCGAACAATAACAGACCATGCGGCTATCCGTGCTTTCAACCAAACACCTGAACAGGCTGGGCCTTGCAGCCTTTCTTGTGTGTACCTTGCTGCCGTTGGCGGCCGGGCTGGCGTATGCCCTGGCGTACAGTTTCGGGCTGGCCGGCGCATTGTCGCATGGCTTCACGACGGAGCATTGGATGGCCGTGTTGAATGCTCGCGAAACCTGGTATTCCTTGGTTTTAAGCGTCGGTATCGCCGCCGCTGTAGTCATACTTGCCACTATCCTGGCTATGTCCGCGGTCTTGTATTGGGGCGACCAGCTCGACCGGGGCCTTCCAGGCTATCTGATCTATTTACCGCTCGCCGTGCCGCCGCTCGCGGCTGCCTTCCTGACCTTCCAATGGCTTGGGAAATCGGGTTTGCTCACCCGGGCCGGTGTGGCACTCGGATTGTTTTCCGGCCTCGACCAAGCGCCGGAATGGATAAACGACCCCTGGCATATCGGGGTAATGGTAACCTTGGTAGCGCTGACAGCGCCCTTTTTTACCGTTTTGTTTTTGCAATACCGGCGGGCCGAAAACCTGCCGCAACTGATGCAGATTGCCCGGACACTTGGCGCCACGGGCAGACAAGCCGTTTGGCGCGTAGCGGCCCCGGTACTGCTGCGCCGGGCACTGCCCAATCTGGGCTTGAGTGCCATTTTTTTATTCGGGGCTTATGAAGCACCCCTGCTGTTGGGCCGGCAGTCGCCCCGAATGATTTCGGTTTTGATCGCGCAGAAGTTCCGAAAATTTAATCTCTCGGATGTGCCGCAGGCATATACGCTTACGCTGTTGTACGCCGGGGTTGTCGGCCTGGCCGCCTGGTGGATATTTCGCAAAATTAAACGATTGGCACTAAAATGAAAAAGGGGCTTTGTTGCATGAATCAGCCGGCGGAGCCGGCTTCCCCCAACCCAATTAAAGGTCAGGCGACTTTTACGGCTATAGGCGCGGCGATCTGAATTAATTTATTCAATATGGCCACCTTGATGGCGGCTTCTGTTTTCTG
>JBGSKO010000068.1:0-49632 GCA_041741155.1 Saprospiraceae bacterium
TTTTTAAGGTCTTTGACTTTACCCCGTTTAAATTGTTCACTAAAATTTCGGTTGTACTTCGATTGAATTTGAAACTTTTTGTCGCCTTTTTTTGACATTACAGATTGACTTTTGAGGTCAAGCTATTTTAGGCAATGACAACGTGCTGTAAAACAAGTTTTTGGGTTTTTGGCCTATTCATCATTCATCATTCATCATTCATTGATTCTACCTTTGCAACCACAAACGCCATCCTGCTGTTTCTACGGCCAACACAAGCAACCATGCTGATTCAAGTTTTCAAAAGCAAAATACACCGCGTTCGCGTCACGCAGGCCGACCTGAACTACATCGGCAGCATCACTATTGACGAAGACCTGCTGGACGCCGCCAATATCGTGGAAGGGGAAAAGGTGCAAATCGTGAACAACAACAACGGCGCGCGCCTGGAAACGTACACCATCCGGGGCGAGCGGGGCAGCGGAGTAATTTGCCTCAACGGCGCCGCTGCGCGCCTGGTGCAGGTGGGCGACGTGGTCATCATCATCTCCTACGCGCTCATGACGCCCGAAGAGGCCAAGGAATTCCGGCCGGTTGCAGTGTTTCCAGATGACAATAATAGATTGGTGCGGTAGATTTTTACCACAGCGTTTCCAGCACACACACGCACCGGAAACGCACGCGCCATTCACGGCGGTCCTGCATGCTTTCCCACCACATACGTATGCCCGCTCCGCAAAAAATACGCTCCCAAGCCAAGGATCAGCAGCCCGACAGCAAGCCCGATGCGCAGTGCGCGATCTTTTTTCTCGGAAACAATTTTGGCCCAGTACAGTGGATTGGGTTCGCCCGGCGAGCCGTCGCCGGCATGAATACTCCAGTTTCCCGGGTCGGCATTGTCGAGCGAGGGCATCAGCAGGTCAAATGTGAAATCGCCCTCCGGCGGCTCAATAAGGTAGGAAATACTGTCCACAGCACTTCCATCGGACGCGTACAGCGCCAGGCGTTCGGCATTTTTATTCAGGCCAAAACGAAGATCGCCAACCACATTTCGAATATGGGGAAACTTCTGCCGAAACGCTGCCGAGTCCTGACAAACCACGAGGTAGCCCTGCGGCGGGATGGTCACGTCCGGGAATGCCCAGACGTTCCGACGGTCGGACAGCGTCCAGCCATTCAGACGAACAGGCGTATCGGAGCCGTTGTGCAACTCGATCCAGTCGCCGGTTTTTTGCCCTGCGGGCGATATTTCATTAAAAAAAACGAGGTCGTTCAGCGCATGGACATGTGGCTCGAACCGCGCCCGCAGCCGCAGCGTGTCGCCCGCTACGAGGTTGGTCTCGATGGAACGCCCCTGTCGGTTGATCCCTTCCCAGCCCACAAACCGGTAGCCGTGCGCCGGCACCGCTTGCAGGGCCACCGAAATTTTGTCAAAATACCCACCTCGAAATACACCCGGATCTGCCGTGATGCACCGGTTGATGATGACGGTGCCGCCCTTGTCCACGTCCAGCGCCAACCCCGCCGGCGCTCCTGCGCCGAAATGTTGGGCCAGCGATGCGCGCAAAAATTCGGGGCGTTTTTCAGCAAATTCACGAAGAATGCTGAGGTTTTGCTGCCATACTGCGTCAGATTGACGCCAGCGTTGCAAGTGGCGCGGCATATCGGGGCCAAGCGTTTTTTCAAACCAGGCGATATCGGACAAAACTTGACCGGGCGCAAACGCGGTGTTGAGCCGGTCGCAGAACCGGTTTACAAACTGCTGCCTGAAATCCCGGTTGCGCAGCAGTTTGCGCAACAAAAAAGTGCTCCACGGCGGGTTTGGCCAGCGCGGACCGTCGGGTTCGGTGAAAAATGCGATGGCATCGTGTTGCCATGCCTGCTGGGTGTACAGACCGAAACCCCAGTCGGTATCGAACAAAATCCACCGCCACCGCCCGCCGGGACGTTTGGGGCGCCAGTAGCGGATATTGCCGCCGGCATCGGTATTGTCGCAGTAGATCTGGGCGATCTGGTAGTCCATGAAATTTTCCACATCCATCTGACTTTTCACCCAGGCGTAGTGGGCGGGCTTGGCCAGGTCATGGTCGCGGATATAATCGAGCATCCGCTGGTAGTGCCGGCCGCTGCCGTGGCGCACGTTGCGCTGGTGCTCCAGGAGGTCGAGCGAATCACGGTCTACATCGGCGTGGTCTTCCAGAAACCGCGCATTGATTTTTTCGCGGATATGGTAAATGCCCCAGTAGTGGCCGTTGAGGTAGAGCAGGGCAGGGCGGAAGGCTTGTTTTTCGATGTCCCAGCCGCTGGTGAGGCGGTTCATCAGTTCATCGCGGAAGTGGGCGCCGGCGAAGTCGCTGCCGCCATTGCGCAGCACGAGGTATTTATACTTTTTAGGCTGGTCGGGTCCGAAGATGCGGTGCCGGAAAAATTTTTTTCCGTAGCGGTCGCGCGCGACGAGCACGAGGCTCTTTTGAGGAAAAATGCGGCTGTACCCGCCAAACAGGCGCAACCCGGAGCCGCTGTTGTGCACACATTTTTTGTCGGATTCAAAGATTTCCGAATGGCACAAAAACTCCCGGCGTGTCCAGAAATTAGCGCCCGGTTTGTGCATGGTCACCGAATCGGCGCCCGGGCCGTCCACCAGAATACCCGTTTCGGGGTTGAAAAGGATGGCCGGGTCTATCGCCACCGAGATCACGGGCAGGTCGGTTGGCGGTTCGCCGATGAAGTAGGTGTGGCCTAATGCCCGGCCCACAATTCTGCCGCGCCGGGCCAGCGCCCGCACGACGGTCGTTTTTTCCAAAACCAGCGGACGGGAGTAGCGCGCCGAACGCACGGTGGGGTAGGAGCCGTCGGTGGTGTAGTAAATAACCGCGCCGCCCGCGTCCAGCGCCAACGATACCGGTTGCTCGAAAAAGCCACCCGGATGGGAAAAGCGTACCACAAGCGGCACCTCCTCCGGCAACGGTTCTTGTGCGCACAAGACAGCGATAACGCTCAGCAAAAAAAATGGGAGTAAAAATAGTTTCGGCATGTATGGGAAAAGCGCCTTGGCGCGGGTAAAGGTAAATAGATTAGACTTGTTGCAGTGAGCGGCTTTGAGTGAGAAAAAATGCCATTTTTTCGACTGGTTAGGCAAATTTTGCAGTCGAAATCGGGTATATTCGGCGAAAAATTTAACGAAGCAAGGCGGGAAAAGGGCTTTTTATCGCCAAAGCCGCTCACCGCAACAAGTCTATTAAACACGAACTTGATTATCAACATAATACTACCCTTGTGGCTGACAAGACAGCGGATAAGTCAAGAATAATACCAAAATTTGACCCACCTTGCTATCCATCGAAAACTTTCTAACCAGAAACCTTCCAACCAGAAACCTTTCTCTACCTATGACCATCGAACAAGCACAACAAACCGTTGACCAATGGATACGCACGGTGGGCGTGCGTTATTTTTCGGAACTGACCAACACGGCCGTCCTCATGGAAGAAGTGGGCGAAGTAGCCCGCCTCATGGCCCGGCTTTATGGCGAGCAGTCGTTCAAAACACCCGAACTGGCCGCTTCTGCCCGGCAGGACCTGGCCGACGAAATGGCCGACGTGCTGTTCGTGCTGATCTGCTTAGCCAACCAAACCGGCATTGATCTGTCTGAAGCCCTCCAAAAAAATCTGGATAAAAAAACGCGCCGCGATGCCGACCGCCACGCACAAAACCCGAAACTCAGAAATCAATGATGAATGATGAATGATGAATTAACACCGCTCCAGTACCCGATTCCTGATTTACCAATACTCATATCCCATGCTCGGAATTTTCGAACCATTCACAATTTATCTGCAAAAAAAGGCGCTCTTCCGGCCCACCAGATTGCCGGCTGAATATGTGTTTTCCTTTGAGCATCCGTTCGAGGAAATATTTTTGGACACGCCCGACGGTGCACGACTCAATCTGCTTCGGTTTCCTTCGGACCAGGGTGCCCGGCGGGGCGTGGTGCTGTATTTCCACGGCAACCGCGGCAACCTGCAGCGCTGGGGTAATCTGCACCGGGATTTTACCGGCAGAGGGTACGATTTTGTGGCGCTGGACTACCGCGGCTACGGCAAGAGCACCGGCGAACCTGCTGAACGCACGTTTTATGAAGATGCCCGCCTGGTATATGAGTGGTTGCGCGCCGACTACCCTGCCAACAACATTATCCTGTACGGCCGCTCGCTTGGCACGGCTATGGCCTGTTACCTGGCTGCCCACATCCGCGCCCGGAAGGTAGTACTCGAAACGCCTTTTGATAATATCAGTGGGCTCATTGCCGGCCACCTGCGGCAAACGGAATTACCCTTTCGACCGGCCTTTTTCTTTCCTAACGACCGCCACCTGCGCCAGTCGGAACTGCCCGTCCTGCTTTTTCACGGTACTGCCGATCGCGTGGTGCCATTCACCTCCGCACAGCGCCTTGCGGCCTGCCTCAAACCCCACGACGAGTTTGTGACCCTGCCCGGCGGTACGCACCATAACCTGCGCGAGTTTGATCTGTATCAGGAAAAATTGAGCGACTGGATAGGGAGACTGGTTTGAAGGTTTCTGGTTGGAGGGTTTCTGGTTGGAGGGTTTCTGGTTGGAAGGTTAGAAGGTTGCTGGTTGGCGGTGGTTTGGGAGAAAAGCATGACATTTGTCTTCCAACCAGCAACCTTCCAACCTTCCAACCAGCAACCTTCCAACCTTCCAACCTTCTAACCTTCCAACCAGAAACGCATTTATGGCAAAGTCAAAAACCATCTTTTTCTGCTCCACTTGTGGCGCCTCCTCTCCCAAGTGGATGGGCAAATGCTCCCAATGCGGCGAGTGGAATACTTTTCAGGAGGAGGTCATTCAAAAAGAAACCGCTTCGGAGGAAAAGCGGCGCTCCTGGGCAGGCGCCGGGAAAGGTGAATCGCCCAAGGCCATGCACCTCAGCACCATCCAGACCGGTGCGACCAGCCGAATGGCCACGCCCGACGGCGAGCTCAACCGCGTACTGGGCGGCGGCATCGTGCCCGGCTCACTGGTGCTCATCGGCGGACAACCGGGCATCGGGAAGAGTACCCTCATGCTGCAAATAGCCGTGCAACTGCCCGCCAAGGTGCTGTACGTCAGCGGTGAAGAAAGCGAAGAACAGATCAAAATGCGCGCGGACCGATTGCCCGAAGGCCGCGCCGATTGCTACATCCTGACAGAAACGAATACCACCAAAATCCTTCAACAAGCACAGGAATTACAGCCCCAGCTGCTGGTGGTGGACTCGATCCAGACCATGAGCAGCCCACACCTGGACAGCGCACCCGGCGGTGTGTCGCAAGTGCGCGAATGTGCTGCCGAACTGCTGCGTTTCGCCAAGGAAACCAACATCCCCGTGTTTCTGATTGGCCACATCAATAAAGAAGGCGATATCGCCGGGCCGAAACTGCTGGAGCACATCGTGGACTGTGTACTTCAGTTCGAAGGCGACCGGCACAATACCTACCGCATTTTGCGTACGCTGAAAAACCGCTTTGGCAGCACCGACGAGATGGGTATCTACGAAATGCGCAGCGAGGGTTTGCGCGAAGTGAGCAACCCCTCCGAGCTGCTGCTCAGCCAAAAAGACGACGACCTCAGCGGCTGCGCCGTAGCCGCCACGATGGAAGGCATGCGGCCCATGCTGATCGAAACGCAGGCGCTGGTGAGCAAATCCGTGTACGGCACCCCACAGCGCTCAGCCACGGGATTCGATATGCGCCGTTTGCAAATGCTGCTGGCCGTACTCGAAAAGCGGTGTGGGTATTATTTCAGCATGAACGACGTATTCCTCAACCTCGCCGGCGGCATCCGGGTCGAGGACCCAGCCATAGACCTGGCCATTGTGTCGGCGCTCATCTCGTCTTTGCTCGACGTGAGCATCCCGTCCAATATTTGTTTCGCCGGCGAGGTGGGCCTGAGCGGTGAAATACGCGCCGTGAGCCGCATCGAGCAGCGCATCGCCGAAGCCGACCGGCTGGGCTTCAAGGAAATTTATATTTCCAAATACAACGCCAAGGGACTGGATTTCAAAAAATACAGCATCCGAGTGCTGACGCTTGGGAAGGTGGAAGAGCTGAAAGGGGCATTGTTTGTTTAGATATTGATTCGAATATTTCGATTGTTCCGATTGATTCGATTACCGCCGCGGTGTTTTCACTAAGCACAGCAGTAATCGAATCAATCGGAACAATCGGGCCAATCGAATCAATCACCGGCGGTCTTTTTTCTGCCAATCGAGTGCTTTTGCGAAAGACCACGCAAATTTTTTCCCCTGTTTTCCTACTTTTGCCCACCTTTTTTGCACCTTTTTCACAAAAACATAAAAACTGCCTACACCACATGGTCAAACAGTTCCTTGTCTCGACCTGCCTGCTGCTGCTTTTTGCCGCCGCCGGCACTGCTCAGCCCGAAACGTACCACGATGATCCGATCCTGTTCACCGTAAACGACAGCCCCGTTCGGGCATCTGAGTTTCAGCAAATCTATTCCAAAACCAACCAGCAAAAAGCCGATTACTCCGAAGCCTCCGTGCGGGAGTACCTGGATTTGTACATCAAGTTCAAACTGAAAGTCCAAAAGGCCCGCGAGATGCGTCTGGACACCGCCGCAGCGTTTCGCTCGGAACTCGATGGCTACCGCCGCCAATTGGCCGCATCTTACCTCGTGGACAAAGAAGTGACCGAAAAACTCATTCGCGAAGCCTACGAGCACAGCAAACAGGACGTGGACGTCAGCCACATCTTCATCGCCTGCGACCGCAACGCCGACGCCGCCGATACCCTCCGCGCCTACAACCGCGCCAATGCCCTGCTCCAGGCAATCCAGAAAGGCGGTTCCTACGAGCAACTCGCCCGCGACAGTTCCGAGGATAAATCAGCCAAAGAAAACGGCGGCCGCCTCGGTTTCATCACGGCTATGTTGCCCGACGGCTACTACAACCTCGAAAAGGCCATCTACTCGGCCAAGCCGGGCTTGTTGCCCCAGGTCGTGCGCACCTTTGCCGGCTACCATGTCGTGTATGTACACGCATTCCGCCCTGCCCGCGGCGAAGTGGAAGTGGCCCAAATCCTGATCCGCAAGGGGGAGAACGAAGAGGAAGTCGTGAAAAAACGTATGCTTGCCGACAGCGCCTACATCGCTGCGCTGCGCCTGCCCTGGGAAGATGCCTGCACCCGCTATTCGGAAGACAAAGTGAGCGCTGCTAAAGGCGGCTACATAGGTTACTTCGGCATCAACCGCTACCAGCGTGCCTTTGAAGATGCAGCCTTTACCCTAGAAAAAGACGGCGATGTTTCCAAACCCGTAGAGACCTCTATCGGCTGGCACATCGTCAAGCGCCTGAGCAAACGCGAACTGGCTTCCTTCGAAGATATGCGCCGCGCACTGACCGAGCGCGTCAAACGCGACAGCCGCAGCGAAGTAGCCAAGCGCAGCATGATCGCCCGCATTCAAAAAGAGGGCAATTTCAAAGACTATCCTCAAAACCTGCAGGCGTGGACGGCCCAACAAACGGACTCTGTCTTCCACACCTTCAAGTGGAAACCCAATCCCGACAATGCCAAAACTCCGCTCGCGCAGTACGGCAAGAATAAAATTTTCACCGTAGGCGATTTTGAAGAGTTCCTCGTGCGGGCCAGCCGCGACCGGATGCGCGGTCTCGGCCACCCCATTCAGGAAACGGTGTCCAAACTTTACCAGGACTGGTCCGATGAAGTGGCTATCCAGTACGAAGAGAGCCAACTCGACAAAAAATACCCGGAGTTCAAGTTTCTCATGCGCGAATACGAAGAGGGAATGCTCCTGTTCGATGCCGCCAAACTCGAAGTATGGGACCGTGCCAATACCGATTCTGTTGGTCTGGAGCAGTATTTCAACCAGAACCTGAAAAACAAATACATGTGGGAAGAGCGGGCTGTGGTCAGCCTCTACACCCTCAAATCGGACGACCCCGAGCTGCTGGCCAAGGTGCGCGAGTTTGCCGCCAAGAAGTCGCCCGAAGAAGTACTCAAGAAGTTTAACAAGAAAGAAGAGGTGCTCGTCCGTCTGGAAAAAACATACGAAAAAGGCAAAAACAAGGACCTCAACGATATCTGGTCGGCCAGCAGCATGACCGCCGCCAAATCAGATGCGGGCACCAAAACCGCTACCTTTTCGAAAGTAGAGCAAATTCTAACCCCTTCGCCCAAAGGTCTGAGCGATGCCCGCGGCTATGCTGTGGCCGACTACCAGGACTATCTGGAAAAGCAGTGGGTGGAAAAACTGCGGGCGCAGTATTCGGTGAAAGTAGATAACGAAATTCTGGGGACGCTGATTCGCAAAAAGTAATGCGATGGCTCAACCTCCATACCCACCATCCGGTAGGTTCCGCGGATGTGCTGGAGATCGAGAGCCTGTACTTCGGACAGGAAATAACCCACCGACCGGGCTTCCGGTCGGTGGGTTTACATCCCTGGCATCTGGACGGTCTCGACCTTGCTGCCGCAGAGCAGTGGCTATACGAGCAGGCTGCACTGCCTGATACACTCGCCATCGGGGAGGCCGGTCTGGATAAAGTCACGCGAACACCCTGGCCCGCACAATTGGACGCATTTGCCGTTTGCCTGCGTGTGGCCGCCGATACCGGCAAACCGCTTTTGGTACACTGCGTGAAAGCGTATGGCGAGATTGTGCAGATTTTGAATCATCCGGGCGGTGCAGCCCGGCGCCCGCGCACCGTCGTTTTTCACGGTTTTGACAAACACCCGCAGACGGCGCAAATGGTACTCCACGCGGGCTGCCACCTGTCGTTTGGCGCAGCCCTTTTCCGGGAAGACGGCCATGCCGCCGAGGCGCTCCGCCAAACGCCCGCCGAGCGTTTTTTTCTCGAAACCGATGTGCAAAAAATAGACATCAAGGCCGTATACGCCCGGGCGGCGGAAATACGCGACGTACCCGTTTCAGTGGTGCAGGAACAGGTTTGGGAGAATTTTCAACAGCACATTTCGAGTGCTTTTTGAAGCCGATTCATCCTGTCCCGGAGACCTGTTTTCGCCAGCCGCTGCGAGCAGCCTTTTCCCTACTTTTGCGCGGCAACAACCTTTCCTGAAACAATGGCTCTACTCATTCGCTGTCGCGACATCGCTCCCCAGTTTGGGCAAAACTGTTTTCTCGCTGAAAATGCCACGATTATTGGCGACGTCGTCATGGGCGACGACTGCTCGGTGTGGTTCCAGGCCGTTGTGCGCGGCGATGTAAACTTTATCCGCATCGGAAACAAAGTAAATATCCAGGACGGGGCCATCCTGCACGGCACCTACCAAAAGTGCGGCACCACCATCGGCGACAACGTCAGCATCGGGCACCGCGCGCTGGTACACGGCTGTACCCTGCACAACAATGTGCTGGTGGGCATGGGCGCCATCATTATGGATCAGGCCGTGGTGGAGGAGAACTGCCTCATCGCTGCGGGCGCCGTAGTACTCGAAAACACTATCTGCGAGGCCGGCGGCGTGTATGCCGGGGTGCCGGCGCGGCGTGTGAAGGATCTCACGCCCGATTTGTTCCAGGGACAAATCGAGCGCATTGCCAACAACTACGTTTTTTACGCCGGCTGGTTTAAATAGGTTGAGGGAGTTGAGAAAAAGGGTTGAGGGGGGTGAGAAATGGTTGAGGGAGTTGAGATATGTTGAGGAGACCCACGCACGGCGCCCTGGTTTCAATCATGACCTATTGACCACACTACTGGTCATTTTCGGAATGAGACTTTCCAGGTTTGACAAACCTGGAAAGTCTGGATACCAGGAAAACAAAAATGTCCAGTAGTATGCCCATTGACTCGGTTTTCTGAACACTCCCGTTGGGGGGTGAACTCAACTCTCAACCTTATTCTCAACCCCCTCAACCCCCTCAACCCATTTTGCACATGGACGAAAAACTACGCGCCTACCTCTATCTTCACTTTTGTGTTTTCCTGTGGGGATTCACGGCTATTTTGGGCAAATTGATCAGCCTGCAGGCGTTGCCGTTGGTTTGGTGGCGGGTGTTGTTGTGTTGTGCCACCTTGTGGTGGTTGTTGCCCAAGGCGCAGATGCGCGGGCTGACACGGCGGGCGTTTTGGCAAATGCTGGGCATCGGCGGGTTGGTAGGCGTGCACTGGATTTGTTTTTACGGCGCCATCAAACTTTCCAACGCCTCCATAGCTGTGGCTACCATGGCCATCACGTCGTTTTTTGCCGCGCTGCTGGAGCCGCTGCTGATGCGCAAAAAAGTGCAGTGGTACGAGTTGGCGCTGGGTATCCTGATTTTGCCCGGTATGGCACTGGTGGTGGGAAATATTGACCTGGAGATGCGCGCAGGTTTTGCCGTGGGCATCCTTGCTGCGCTGCTGGCGGCACTTTTTTC
Source organism: Saprospiraceae bacterium (assembly GCA_041741155.1). Lineage (GTDB taxonomy): Bacteria > Bacteroidota > Bacteroidia > Chitinophagales > Saprospiraceae > M3007. Next base: position 10,393 of record JBGSKO010000068.1, read on the forward strand.
TATTCTGAACAAACGCCTCATTGACACCGCGCCGCCGCCGGCATTAGCCATGAGTTTTGTGGAATTGTTCGGCGGGCTGGTCGTGTGCTCGCTCGTGTTGCCGTTCGCCTTGGCCTTCGCGCCGGAGCTCCAGGTCGAGCCCCAGGGCTGGGACTGGCTTTGGATGCTGATTCTGGCCTGGGTTTGCACCTTGCTGCCGTACTACCTGACGCTGTTGGCCATGCGGCATATTTCGGCTTTCGCCACCAACCTGACCATCAACCTGGAGCCGGTGTACGGTGTGGTACTGGCGGGGTTATTTTTTCAGGAACACAAAGACCTGGCCCCGGGTTTTTACATCGGGGTCGGTATTATTTTGCTCGCGGTGTTCAGTCACCCGTTTTTAACCACTCGCTTTCGGCGGGGGTGATGAGGTGCAATGCGTACTTTTGCCGCGCTTGACCACAAGCAGCCCATTTCACCGGCAACCTAACCAGTTCGCACCATGCAAAATCCAGTCGCCTACCAGCCCAAAAACAAAATTCGCCTCGTCACCGCCGCCAGTCTGTTCGACGGCCACGACGCCGCTATCAATATCATGCGCCGCATTATGCAGAGCAGCGGCGCCGAAATCATCCACCTCGGCCACAACCGATCGGTGCAGGAAATCGTGGACTGTGCCATTCAGGAAGACGTGCAGGGCATCGCCATCACCAGCTACCAGGGCGGCCACAATGAATTTTTCAAATACATGCACGACCTGCTCCAGGAACGCGGCGCAGGCCATATCAAAATTTTCGGCGGCGGCGGCGGCACCATCCTGCCCTCCGAAATCGAAGAACTGCACGGCCACGGCATCACGCGCATCTACCACCCCGACGACGGTCGCGCTATGGGCCTGCAAGGCATGATCAACGACGTACTCCAACAATGTGACTTTCCGGTGGGCAATATCGTGAACGGCGAACTCCAGCACCTCGCCGAACGCAACCCCGGCGCTGTCGCCCGGTTGATCACCGTGGCAGAGAACAGCCCGGAACTGTTTGAGCAAAATATCCGCTCGAAACTGCCCGCTGCCGTGGCGCAGCACCCGCCGGTTTTAGGCATCACCGGCACCGGCGGCGCCGGCAAATCTTCCATGGTGGACGAACTCGTGCGCCGTTTTCTGCTCGATTTTGAAGATAAAACCATCGCTATCGTGTCGGTGGACCCCTCCAAGCGCAAGACCGGCGGCGCCTTGCTTGGCGACCGCATCCGCATGAATGCCATCAATAGTCCCCGCGTGTACATGCGCTCGCTCGCCACGCGGCAGTCCAATCTGGCGCTCTCCAAGTACGTCCACGCAGCAGTAGATATCCTCAAAGCCGCCCGGTACGACCTGATTATTCTCGAAACCAGCGGTATCGGCCAGAGCGACACCGAGATTGTGGACCACAGCGACCTCACGCTCTATGTGATGACCCCCGAGTTTGGCGCCGCCACGCAGCTGGAAAAAATTGATATGCTCGATTTTGCCGACGTGGTGGCGATCAATAAATTCGATAAACGCGGCGCGCTTGATGCCCTGCGCGACGTGCGCAAGCAGGTGCAGCGCAACCACAACGCCTGGGATACGCCCGTGGACGCCATGCCCGTGTTTGGCTGCATTGCCAGCCAGTTCAACGACCCCGGCGTGAACCAGCTGTACCGCCGCATCATTGACCTGCTGAACCAAAAATGCGATGCGGGCCTCCTGTCGCACTTTGCTGCCACGGACGAGATGTCCGAAAAAATCTACATCATCCCGCCACAGCGCACCCGATACCTGTCGGAAATTTCGGAAAACAACCGCAAGTACGACCTCGACGTGGAAACACAGGTGGCGATCGCGCGCAAGTTGTGGAGTTTGAAAAATACTATCGAAACGCTCGGGGGCAACAGTGACGGGGTGACTTTAAGTCACCCCGTCACTACGACGCTGGAAACCCTGCGTACCCGCTACACCGAACTGGAAGCCCAGCTCGACTGGCGCTGCAAACGTATCCTCGAAGGGCACGAAGCCAAAAAAGCCCAGTATGCCGCAGACGAGTACGTTTACCTCGTGCGCGACAAGGAAATTCGGGTAAAAACGTACACCGAAAGCTTGTCGCACACCCGTATCCCGCGGGTGGTGCTCCCCCGCTACAAGGACTGGGGCGACATCCTGCGTTGGCGTTTGCAGGAAAATGTGCCGGGTGAGTTTCCGTACACCGCCGGGGTGTTCCCGTTCAAACGCGAGGGCGAAGACCCCACCCGGATGTTTGCAGGCGAGGGCGGTCCCGAACGGACCAACAAGCGGTTCCACTACGTCTCCCAGGGTTTGCCCGCTGCCCGGCTTAGCACGGCGTTCGACTCCGTGACGCTCTATGGCGAGGACCCCGACTACCGCCCCGACATTTACGGCAAAATCGGCAACAGTGGCGTATCGGTCTGCTGCCTTGACGATGCCAAAAAACTCTACTCCGGCTTCGATCTTTGCGATCCGAAAACCTCGGTATCCATGACCATCAATGGCCCTGCGGCCACCATTGCGGCATTTTTTATGAATGCTGCCATAGACCAGCAGTGCGAGAAGTACATCCGGGAAAACAAGCTGGAGCATTTGGTGGAGGCAAAGCTGAAAGCGAAGTATGATGACCACAACTTGCCCCGCCCGAACTACCTGGGCGATTTGCCGGAAGGAAGCAATGGCCTTGGCCTGCTCTTGCTTGGCATTACCGGCGCAGAAGTTTTGCCCGCAGATGTGTATCAACAAATTAAATCCTACGCTCTTTCTGCAGTGCGCGGCACCGTGCAGGCCGATATTTTGAAAGAAGATCAGGCGCAGAACACGTGCATTTTCAGCACCGAGTTCAGCCTGCGGGTGATGGGCGATGTGCAGGATTATTTCATCCGGAACAAAGTCCGCAATTTCTATTCGGTTTCTATTTCAGGTTATCACATTGCCGAGGCGGGCGCCAACCCGATTTCGCAGTTGGCGTTCACGCTGGCCAATGGTTTCACATTCGTGGAATACTATGCCTCGCGGGGCATGGACGTGAATGCCTTCGCGCCCAACCTCTCGTTTTTTTTTTCCAACGGTGTGGACCCCGAGTACGCCGTCATCGGTCGGGTTGCCCGGCGGATATGGGCCAAGGCGATGCGGTTCAAGTACGGCGCCAATCCGCGCAGTCAGATGCTGAAGTACCACATCCAGACCTCGGGTCGCAGCCTGCACGCGCAGGAGATTGCATTCAATGATATCCGTACCACGTTGCAGGCGTTGTACGCTATTTACGACAACTGCAATTCGCTGCACACCAATGCCTACGACGAGGCCATCACCACGCCTACGGAGGAATCGGTGCGCCGCGCCATGGCCATCCAGTTGATTATCAACCACGAACTGGGTTTGGCAAAAAATGAAAATCCGCTGCAAGGCTCGTTCATCATTGAGGAGCTGACCGACCTCGTGGAAGAAGCTGTGCTGTCCGAATTCGACCGCATCACCGAGCGCGGAGGCGTGTTGGGCGCCATGGAAACCATGTACCAGCGCGGCAAAATCCAGGAAGAAAGCCTGTACTACGAAACGCTCAAGCACACCGGCGAACTGCCGCTCATCGGGGTCAACACCTTCCTCAGCAAGGAAGGCTCGCCGACGATCCTGCCCCGGGAAGTGATTCGCGCCACGGAGGAAGAAAAAGAGGCGCAAATCCAGACCCTGCACAACCTGCATGCAACAAACGCCAACCATTCGAAAGAAGCCCTGCGCCGCCTGCAACAAGCCGCTGTGCGCAACGAAAACGTATTCGCCGAACTCATGGAGGCCGTGAAAGTGTGCTCGCTGGGGCAGATTACAAATGCGCTGTTTGAGGTGGGTGGGCAATATCGGAGGAATATGTGATGGGGAAAAAACCCGTACTTTTGTTGTAAATCTATCTCGTATGTTTCCAGCACTTATATCCGTTCGACCTACGATTAAATACAAACTGCATTTGCATTTTGCCGACGGTACTGAGGGGATTGTAGATATTTCGCACCTGTCTGGCCGGGGCGTTTTTCGCCAATGGGATGAAGAAGATTTGTTTTTTCACGTAAAAATAGACCCTGAAACAAATGCGCTCGTCTGGAATGAAATGCTCGACCTCGACCCTGACAGCCTTTACCTGCAAATCATAGGTTTGAACTTTGAACAGTACCAAACCGTGCGAAAGCAACCCGAATATGCCACAGATTAGCCGCTTTTTTGGCATCATCATTTCCATGTACTTCAATGACCACAACCCGCCGCATTTTCACGCCCTTTATGGAGACATGGAATGCCTGATCGAGATTCAAAGCCTGACCGTAATGGAAGGCGAAATCCCTTCGCGTGCGCTCGGCATGGTCATAGAATGGGCAACGCTGCACAAAGCCGAACTCTTGGAAAACTGGGAAAAAGCAAGCGCATTGGAACCACTTTCGAAGATTCTGCCCCTCCAATAATGCCAAGCGCTCCAGCCAGAGCAGATCCCCGCTGGGGCTGTTTGAGGTGGTGGGGCAGTACCGGAGGAATATGTGATTGCCTTTATTGTCATTTCAACCTAAATTTGCCAACTAAAACCTTCAAACTAAAAGTAAAAGCCATGAATCTGAATCTTGAGATCGGCTACGAACAACTTTTAAAGTTGGTCATGCAATTGCCTTCCAGACAAAGGAAGCAATTGGTTGAGGCTATTAAAAAGGCTGAAATGCCTCCTGCGAAGCCGTCGAACAAGTTGCAAGACCTGCTGCTCACCGGGCCGGTCTGGACAGAAGAAGAGTATCAAAATGTTTTGAAAACTAAGGAGCAACTCAATCAACTTTGAATAGTAAACATTTCAGCCGAATCACAGGGCTGATCCTGATTCAAAGGCAGTAAAAGTGTGCTCGCTGGGTCAGATTACGAATGCGTTGTTTGAGGTAGGAGGGCAGTATCGGAGGAATATGTGATGCCCCCCCTACCGCATCAATTTCTGCATAGCCAGAACATTCGCTTCCGAATCAAAAACTGCCCGAACCGGGATAACAAAACCCGGCACAGCCCGGCTTTCAATATCGTCGTCGGGGCCGAAAATACGGGCAGGCAGGTAGGTCTTGTCCGTCGGCCGCCGATGACTTCAAAACTGTTGAGTTGCATAGAAAGATTCGGGCTGGTTTGTGTGGGTTTTAGTTGGAAGTGGCGGGGCGAAGGCAGGAAAGTTGCCAATTACTCAGCGATACATCTGGTAAAACAAGGGTTTGTAAAAACGAAATATCTCCTTGTTATCCCGAATCGCCGCTAACGGCGCGATACCCACCAATCGGGCATAAAGACGGTTGCGGCGCTCGTCGTAATACCAGTTTTGAACGAAGCGGATTTTTTCAATTTGCTCGATACAGTTGCGATGCTTGATTTGAACTTGCTCTTCGTAAGTCTCGGGATGAAAGGTGACGATGGTGTCGGTGCCAAAGCACTCTACGCGGAACGCCTGCATATCTGCAGGGGTATAATTATCCCTGCTGAGAAACTGCTGAGAAGGGTTCCCGATTTCCGCCTCAAAGAATTTTTTGAAATCAAAACAGCCTTTAATCACGTTAAAATCTTCAAAGCCGGGCGCATTATCTTTCATTTTGGTTTGAAATATGTAATTGAATCGTTTGCTTTTGAATCGTTTGGGTAAGTTTTCATCGGCTTTGAGCCAGAAAAGCGGGCGTGAATCCTTGTAATTTCCTTCATTATCCTTGGTGTCTATGACGGGAGCGTACGCCAATAATCTTGATTCAAACGCCTTGTTTTTTTGATTGTACCAGAAGACTTGTCGGATACGGAAGCACCAGATTTCATCATAAGATACGTCATTATGGACGATGAACGTATCGTTGTAACAACCGCCAATCACAGTATCAATTTTTGTCAACAAACTGAAAAATTCTTGCTCTGTAAAGGGCACTACAAGCAGCGAATCTCGATACATTATGTTTCTGGGACGACTGGCTTCCTGAAGAAAACATTGGCCCAAATATTTTTTGACAAATACTTTTCCTCCGTAAAGCCCATTTTCGATACCGGAATTTTGAAATTGTATGACATCCAGATAGTTGAATCGTCGGGGGTACAGTTCATCTTGATTTTCTGGGTTCATCTCGAAATCGGTCGTATACTCAGCGACCCATGTGATGTCAGGGCTGCGAAGCAAATCGTCGTATTGGGCTTGCAAAAGCGTGGTCGAAATCAAACACACGAAAGAAATGAGAAATCTGGGCCACATAGGCTTGGATTTTTTTCTAAAAAGTAGATTGAGTAAGTTTTTACTCAAAAGGCAGTGCGAAAATAAGGAATAAAAAAACCTCCGATAGTTGCCCACCGGAGGTTCTGAAATTTTATGAATCAAATGTCCTGAATCGCTTAAGCGATTTTGACATCAACTACTCGGCGGCCCGGAGCAAAAAAGACGCGGCCAACCGGCAGCGCGGCCTGCAAAAGTTGGAGGGCTAGGTCAACAAAGGCAAACTCACGAAAGCCGATGTGCTGCAGCAAATACGATACGAGCGCTCATATTTCAGGGAATTGGAAGCAGTCGGTCTTGACGGAGTTGCGATCGCTATCGGTGCGTGTTTTGCCACCCAGGGGAATCGGCCCAAGATCAACATTGAGTATTTTGGAAGAGCCATTCGGGAAATTGGAAAGCCCGAGGCTTTGGAAACCGCCATCCTGAAATTCATCGCAGACCCCGAGCTGGATGATCTCAACCGCTTGCGCATGATTTGGCTATACCACAATTGGGCCAATAATAGCCCGGATAAACAGGCTAAACTGGACAAGCTTCGCAGTCTGGAGCCGAGTCTTCCGCCATACCTGCGAAAGGCTGTACGATAAGAGCGGCATCCCTCTCCTTACCGCATCAACCCCTGCATCGCCAGAATATTCGCTTCGGAATCAAAAACTGCCCGAACCGGGATAACAAAGCCCGGCACCGCCCGACTTTCAATATCGTCGTCGGGGCCGAAAATAGGGGCAGGCAGGTAGGTGGTGTCCGTCGGCAGTGCGAGGTAGTATTGTTCTATTTGCTGATGCAGGGGATCAACGATCCAGTATTCCTGCACGCCGTGTGCGGCCGGTTCCAGGATCGCCGCCATACCATTTCAGTATAACCGGGTATTTTCGCCGCGGATTAACGTCGGCGAGGTTTTAAACCTCGCCGACGTTCCAAGCGCATTTTTAGTACGCGTTTCGGATGCGAAAACGTCGGCGACGCGGTTGGTTTTAAAATTTTAAACCCCACAAAAAGCACATCCACACCATGCAAAAACACCTTCTCCCAATCCTCCTCTGCTTTTTCATCCTCGAAAAAGCCAACGCTCAATTCGGCAACTCCCCCCAACTCCTCACCCAAAGCACCAATGCCAACCAGCTCGGCATCTGGTCGGCCGACCTCGACGGCGACGGCGACTTCGACCTGCTGGGCGCGCATAGAGTCAGCCTGATCTGGTACGAAAACGACGGCGCGGGCAATTTCTCCAACGACCACGAACTCATGACCGCCGACATGGAAAATTCCATCGGCTTCCTGACCGGAGCGTTTGAAGACCTGAACGCCGACGGCCTGCCCGATTTGGTGTTCGACCGCTCCTGGCGCAAAAACCTCGGCAACGGACAGTTCGCACCGCAGGCGACGATTTTGGCCAACACCCTGGCGACCCTCTGCGACGTGGATTCCGACGGCCTGCCCGACGCCATTACCCGCGATTACACCAAAATGTACTGGCAGCGCAACCTCGGCACGGGCAGTTTTGCGACGCGCCAAACCCTGCGCACCGTGACCGGCGCCGAGGTGTACAACCTGAACGTTGACCTCAACTCGGACGGCAAACAGGATTTTATCGCGCGGCACAACAATGTATGTTTTTGGTATAAAAATCTGGGGAATAGCCAGTTCGACACGATTCGGCTGAGCAATACTATCCCGTCCTCCCTGACTTACGACGATCTCGACAATAACGGAAAACCGGACCTGCTGATCGGGGTGAGCGGTTCCGTTTTTTGGCAGGAGTTCGATTCGAGCGGCCAGCCAACGCTGCGGCAAACGCTGACCCCGTACTACGGCAGCGAAACCAGTCTCGGCGACCTCGACGCGGACGGCGACCTCGATCTTTTCGTGGGCAGCGTCGGCGTGGCAGGCAGCCACCGCGCCAGGTATTTTGCGTTTGATGCCGCCACCGGGCTGTTTGACCCCGTGCCGAAAAACCACAACATTTACCTGCAAGACCACTACTACTCTGAAATTCTGGATTTGAACGGCGATGCCCAACCCGACATTCTGGTGGGCGATGTAGGTGGCGGCAGCCAGTTGGGCTGGTTGGAAAACCTCGCTCCCGGGAGTTTCTCGAAATTCCAAAACCTGAATCGCAAACTGGCACTGCCGCTCGAAATCGAAATCGCCGACCTCGAAAACGACGGCGACATGGACATTTTCACCGGCGGCTTCGTGCTCGAAAACCTCGGCAGCGGCCAGTACGCTGAAAAACGCGCCGCGACGCCCGGCACAGGCAGCCGTTCGTTTTCCGGCGACCTCGACGGCGACGGCGTCAAAGACCTCGCCCTGCCGCTCGGCGACTCCATTTCGTGGCGAAAAGGCCTCGGCAACGGCCAGTTTTCGGCGCCCATACTCCTGCCCGGACTCGTTACCTCCTGCAAACAAGTGGGCGGCGGCGACCTCGACAACGACGGCGACCTCGACCTGTTTGCCGCCAACGGCACCGATGCCGTAGTCGCCAACGCCCGTTTTTACTGGTTTGAAAACGACGGCGCAGGCAATTTTACCGGCTATTTGCTCGAAACAGGCATTCAGTTTTGTGCCGCCGCTTTTGCGCTGGATGCCAACGAGGACGGGCTGTTGGACATGGGTTTGCTGTTTTTCAACAGCTATTCGCCCCGGGTGTACCTCAACCTGGGCGGCGGCAATTTCGCGCCACCGACAGGTTTGTTTCCCGCCGGAACGCCCTCGCCGAGCAATGTCAACCAGGATTTGCTGACCGACCTGAACGGCGATGGCCGGTTGGACTACATCTACTGCACCCGGCAAACCTCCCTGACTAAAGTGGCCTGGTACCAAAATCTCGGCGCGGCGGGGTTCAGCGCGGAAAAATCGCTGGCCACGATGGCGCACCAGGGATCGTATGCCGTGCCGCGTTTTTGCGTGTTCGATGCCAACCTCGACGGGATCACCGATGTGGTGGTGAGCGACAATTACTGGAACCGCTTTCTGTTCGTCAAGGGCTTGGGGAACAGCGCATTTGCCGCGGCCACCACGGTTTACGACGAACCTTACTTCGGGAGTTTTTACGGCGTAGCCCCCCACGATGTGGATGGCGACGGCGTTTTGGACCTCGTGTATGGCCACGACACCGACTATCTCGGCAATTTCAACGGCTACCACCGCCTGATGTGGCTGAAAAATCTGCACCCAGTGCCGGCACCCGCACTGCAAACGGTTTTCAACAGCAGCAGCTGCCACGACAACGGCACCCCGCTCGATGCCACCGATGATCGCGAGGTGCTGCGGTTCAATGTCGTGCCTATCGGCGATGCGGCGGCCTCCGGGCAATTTGTGCTCTTCGACGAAGTGGCCCAAATCCCGCTTGATACCTTCCACTACGGCTTACCGGCGACGTACGCGCTGCAGCCCGGTTCGGCGGGTTTGAATGTGTATTCACAGCATTCATTCCGCGACCTGAGCAATCCCGATTTGAAAAAGGTGTTTCAAAAATCGGGCGTGGGCGCCTGCTCGTCCGCCGCGCCGCCCGGTATCGGCATCGCCCAACTAAAAACCGGCTGCGACGATGCCGGTACCCCAGCTGACCCGTCCGACGATCAAGTCCGCATCGAACTCACTGCGGCGCTGTACAAAGGCATGCCCGGGCAAAATTTTTACAGCCTTAATTCCAGCCTCGGCGTGCCGGCGAGTACGTTCGATGAAACAAACGTCGGATTTTACACTTTTCCGGAAATGTTTTTGCTGCCGGAAGGCAGTGCTTCCGTGCCGGGGCAAGTGACCCTCACCCTGCGCGACCAACTCGATACGGGCATTATCCGCGAACGGGTTTTCGACAACCCGGGCACCTGCGCCACCACGCCTCCGCCCTGTCCGTACGAGATTTTGTACACCAAACAAAGCCAGATTGACCTGTTCCCGATCACTTATCCGACATGCCGGGTCATTGACGGAGCCGTCACGATCCGGCAAAGCACGCTGCCCGGGGCTACGCCGATTGAAAACCTGAACGGCTTTTCCAATCTGGAAATCATCCGGGGCGATTTGAATATCGAAACAACGTCGCTTCAAAATTTGGGCGGGCTTCAAAATCTGGACAGCCTCGGCGGCAACTTTTTCCTTCAGGAAAACGCTGCGTTGCAAACCTTCGGTGGCCTCAGCAGCCTGAAATCCATCGGCGGCAGTATCTGGACGTATGATGCGCCTGCCCTGCAAACCCTCGACGGGCTGGATTCGCTGAACCGTCTTGGCGGCAGCCTCAGCCTGTATCTGCTCCCGGTTTTGAAAAATCTGCACGCGCTCCAAAACCTGACCAATGTGCCCGGTTCGCTCCAGCTTGTAGGCTGCGATGTGCTGGCTTCGCTGGCGGGATTGCACCACCTGACAAACATCGGAGTGGACGGCGATCTGTTGTCCGGTCAACTCGCCATCGCAAACTGCCCGGTGCTGGAAAACCTGGCCGGTCTGGAAAACTTGAAAGCTGTTTCCACCCTTGGTTTGAATGGAAATGCCGGCCTGAAAAACCTGTCCGGCCTGGAAAACTTAGACACCATCCGGCTTGATTTCAGGTTTTTTGAAAACCATGCACTCGAAAATCTGAGCGCGTTGGCCGGCGTAAAATCCGCCTTGCAGGGGAATATCATCTTGCGGGACAACGACGCGCTCTCCACCCTGAGCGGTATCGGCAACATGGATTTTTCGATGCTGCAAAACCTCGAACTTACGGAATCGGAGGCGCTCACCGGCTGCGCGCAGCCCAACATTTGCGCCTATCTGGAAGGCGGCGGAGTCTCTGAAATTAGCGGCAACGAAGTTGGTTGCAACTCGGCGGCGGAAGTGCTGGCGGCGTGCTCAGTCGGCACGGTTTCGGCTTCGTCGGGTGCGGGTTTTCAGATTTTTCCAAACCCGTTGCCCGAGGGAGAGCCGTTGCAAATCCTGCTCGAAAACGATTTTTTGGGTACGGTACAAGTTGAAGTTTTGAGTCTGGACGGGCGGGTGTTGCACGTTTTTGAAAAAGAAAAAACGACGCGGCGGGTAAACGTCGGCGAGGTTTTAAACCTCGCCGACGTTGGCGGCAGCGCATTTTTCGTGCGGGTGTCGGATGGGACAAGCTCGGGGACGCGGTTGGTGGTGAAAATTTAGTGCGTTGGCAAAACGGCGGGGCGGGGTATTTTCGGAAAAAGATAGCGGATTTGGAGGCGGTATGGACGGAGCGGGGGGAGTGAGGGGGGCCACTCACTCGCACCGGGCTTTCCGATCTTAGGGAGCAAAAAAGATTGATCAAATTCAAATCAAATTGTTTTATGTTTGTGGCTTCATCAAACCTGACCGCTGCGAGGCCAATCCCCCCTGACTGACTATGAGCACTTTACAACAGCACTTCCAAAACCTGCACCTCATCATTCAGCGGGGCAGGGCACAGGCATCGGCTGCCGCAACCGTTTACGCGCTTGAAACCTATTGGCATCTGGGCGCGTACTTGAGCCATCGCCTGAGCGAAAGTACATACGGCAAAAGGGTCGTACAAGAGTTTGCAGATTGGCTTCAGACTGTCGAACCAGGCATAAAAGGATACGATTGGCGCAGCCTCTACCGTATGCGCGAATTTTTCGAGCAATGGCACCACATGGATTGGACAATTGCCGGGCACACCCACATAGCCATGCTTCCAACGCAAAGTACTGAAGGAGACTTCTCCGAGAAGATTTTGGGATCAGCGATCCCAAAATTGCCTGAAATGCCTGCTGTACTAACGCATATTTCCTGGACGCATCACCTTGAATTGCTCAAACGCTGCACCTCACCGGAAGAAAAACTCTTTTACCTCATACTCTCCATCCGCGAGCGATACAAAGTCCGGGAACTCATTCGCCAAATCAAATCCTCCCTTTTTGAGCGCCAAATGCTCGCCAAAAAGACACTCCTTCTGCCCGAACACCCGAAAAAGGACTTGCTGGCCGACATTTTCCGCGACATCTACCTCGTCGAATTCCTTGACGTTCGGGAACCGCACAGCAGCACGAATTCCGTGGCGAAACACAATCGTCTATCGAAGAGATTGAGCGAGAGTTTGAATGATAACCCATCGAATTTCGCCCGCGCCCACCGCCTCTACGAGGCCTGCCTGCGCCTCGGCGGCGAGGCGGGATATTTTCGAAAAAAGATGGAGGATTTGGAGGCGGTGTGGAAGGAACAAGGGGAGTGAGGGAACATGGAATGCGAGGAAAAATCATCTTCAAAAAAGAGGCGAGATTTTAAACCTCGCCGACGTTGGCGGCAGCGTATTTTTCGTACGCGTTTCGGATGGGACAAGCTCGGAGACGCGGTTAGTTTTGAAATTCTAAAAAAACAGCAACATGTTAAAAAATCTCACTTTTTGCGCCTTTTTGCTCGTGTCGCAACTCCTCTATGCCCAGAAACAGGGCAAAGACAATGGTATTTGGCTCAACGATTCCACTCAGTTTTTTAACGCCGCAGGCAAGCAGTGGATCATCACCAAAAAAGGCGATTCTCTTTTTTGGGGCGACTATGACAAATGCCTCCCCCAAATCCGCTATGCGGACAAACGCTACTTTTTCGGTGTGCAAAAAAACGGCAAGGCAGGTCTGATTGATTTTCAGAAAAATGTGGTCGTGCCGCTCGAATTTGATCGGGTAGAGTATCAGGGCGGCTACGACAATTTCGTACACGTCTGGCGGACCGACGGGCGATGCGGTATCCGGGATTTGCAGGGGCGCGAGGTGCTGGCTCCTCAATTTTATGCGGTCACCAAAAAGGAGCGCGGTTTTTTCAAAGTGCAGGATTTTGAAACCAAAAAAGTGGGCATTGTGGATTCGCTTGGAAACATCCGTTTGCCGCTCGAATACGAAGGCTGCGATGTGCAGATGTCGCCCGGCAATTATTTCAACGCCTCCAAAGGAATGGGATCAGCCCTTTTTGACCCATCGGGCAAGCAATTGACGGAATTTGCATACCTCAACTTTAGCTGTAGTCCATTTTCGCCGGAACTGGTTTTTGCTCAAAAAACGGGAAGAAAATACGATGTATTGGATAAAAACGGTACGGTACTGCCCATCCAGGCGGTGCATAGTTTCAAGTTTTTTACCCATGTGATCCAGGTGCAACGCGACGATGTTTACGCCTTTTGGCTTCCCGATGGCCGGCAGGTGACGGATTTCAAATACCAGGAGGTGGACCGATTTTTTTCCGAGAACAAAGCGCGGCAAATTGAAAAAGAGTTGGGCATCGTTGCGCCCGTCGAGTTGATCGGCAAGGCTGTCCACAACGGGAAACAGGTGTTCATCACCAACGAAGGCAAGGAAATAACTTTACCGACGGAAGATTCCAGTACGGCCCCGAGGCCTCAACAGAAGCCTGAACCGCCTGGAGAACAATCTTCCCAAAAAGTATTGACCAATATTGACAAAGAGCCCGAATTCCCCGGTGGCCAGGAGGCGTTCAACAAATTCGTGGCGGATAACCTAAAATACCCAACCATCGCAAGCGAAAATGGCGTGGAAGGCACAGTCGTCCTGAATTTTGTGGTAGAGGAGGACGGCAGAATCACCAACATAGAAATCCGCCGCGACATCGGCAACGGCTGTGGCACAGAGGCTATGCGGCTCGTACGGGCCATGCCCAAATGGGTGCCAGGGCAGCACAAAGGCCGCGCTGTGCGGGTAATGTACACGCTGCCGGTGCTTTTTAAATTGAATTGAACCTGTACGAAGCGTTCCTGGAACAGACATCCGACAAGCGTCATGAATTTGAATGGACTGAAAACCAATTGAACTTTCGGTTTCAATTCAAGGAGAACTGGAACCCGAAATTCAGGGAATGGACCTCGTGGAAGGATGTCACTGTGCAGGAAGCAAAAATAGATACCTCGGCGGCCATTTTCGGCAAAGAATACGCCAATAACACGATGAAAAATATTGAGATCGGCTATTTTACAGCAAAGTACAAGTTGCCTGCGGAGGATTTTTATCGCAAAGTCTCAACGGTTGTTTGCAGCATCAATGGCGGCAGATGGAAGGTTGTTCAGTTTATTGGTCTTGGAGAACGGGAGTGATTTATGAATTGATATTTTACCGTGTTGTACTTTGATTAAAAGCCTATGGCTGGTTGTGCCCGCTTTACCAGTGAAACTTCGATCCACATTTTTAATTATGAACGTAAAATGCCCAATTATCGCCCTCTCCTTTTTCGCCTTTTTGACATTAGCAAAGGCCCAAACCGACGTGCACCTCGTACGGGAAGGCTATTTATATGGCTTCAAAAACGAAAAAAACGAATGGATTATCGAGCCGAAATACGAGATTTTTGACAGCCCTTACGGCGATTTTATGATCGCGCAAAACGATCAAAAACTGCGCGGCGCGATCAATCGAACGGGCGACACGCTCGTGCCTTTTGAGTATCAAATGATCCAACAAGCAAAAGGAACGGGTTTTGAGCGCGACGGTAAACGCATCGTTTTTGATGCGTTATTGGCCCAAAAAGATCAAAAATTTGGCTTGATTGACCAAAAAGGCCAGGCGCTTGTGCCCTCCGAGTTCCAAAGTGGGGCGTGGGTGGATGATTCAACGGTATTTTTTTCCCGTCCGGGCCGTCAGATCGCACTAAACCCCTTGGGGCAAAAAATCCTCGAAACCGAATTCGACAACGCCGAACTTTTTACCGACGCTTTCGGAAAGTGCCCCTTTTTTCGGGTTTTCAAAAACGGGGAGGGCTGGAGCGTGGCCGACTTTACGGGTAAAACGATCCTGCCGTTTGAGTTTACAGACATACGGCTCGGCGGCCCGGCCGGCAAAACGCTCATCGTGACGAACAATGATTTGCGCGTGGGAGTGCGTGATTGGAGCGGTAAGGAACTCGTTCAACCGCAGTACAAATGGATTCGTTTTTTGAACGACAGCCTGTTCGTCGCCCCGCAGGCGAACGGGCCGTTGTTGGGGCTTTTTGACCTTTCCGGCCGTCAACGGATGCCCTTCATATTCACCGAAATTGAGGCCGTGAGCCACTCCGGTCGCCTCAAAGCGCGGAAAAAAGGTACTCAATTCGGCCTTTTTGATGCCGAAGGCCGCGAACTGACTTTTTTGGAATTGGCCGATTTTGAGGCGAACGACCTGCTGCAGGCACTCGTTTTTGCCAAATATCAAGACGGAAAGTGGGCGGTATTGAACCTCGAAGGCAGGCATCTGCATTTTCCGCCGCTCGACAGTTACTATGGCGTCACTCCGCTGGGTTTTGTAGGCACGACTGGCGGCTTATCGGCTTTTTTTCTGGCGGACGGGCAACGAATCACGCCGTTCCAATATGCTTATGCAAATATTTTTCGCCAAAAGGATGAGACCCGGAAATACGAAAAGCCACACGGCTTAGGTCCCGAAACATGGTTCGTCGGTTGGGCTAAAGTGGACGGCGAGATGCGGCTAATAGATAATTTTGGCAAGGAACGGCCGGTTGAGCCGCCCCCTCAAAAGTCGCCCTCGAAGCCCAAACCCGCCGACCCCTTAGACTTGGCCGACATTTTTGAAGAAACGGCATCCGATAATAGCGACCAAAAAATCTACGATTTCCCGGAAAAACAACCCCAATTCCCGGGCGGTGAAACGGCCATGATTAAGTTCGTTTCCGAAAACCTGAGCTACCCTGCCGAAGCCAAAAAAGCCGGTATTAAGGGTAGTGTTTATATCCAATTTATAGTCGAAAAAGACGGCGGCATCACGTCGCCCCTCGTCATGCGGGACATTGGCGGCGGTTGCGGTGCAGCGGCGGTTGAGGTCGTCAAAAAGATGCCGCGTTGGTCACCGGCGGAACATAGCGGGCGGCTTGTTCGGGCAAAATTTACGCTGCCAATCCAGTTCAAACTTTGAGCAAAAAATGAAAAAAATACGCGCCCTATTGGCCTTGGCTACGCTTTGCTTTTTCGCAGCGTGCATCAACCAGCCGACCGCTGTGGATTTGTTCCAAAGACTCAAAAAACCGGCCTTTGTCGCACCCTCGCCACAAGTGCAAAAACAGTTGCGCATCCCGTTTTTGGAAAAGAACCTGTACGGGCTCTGCGATTATGAGGGCAAATTGCTGCTCAAACCACAATTCGAGGACATCGAAATGCCCGCATTTGACCTTCCGTTTGTGAAGGCAAAGAAAAACGGCGAGTGGTCGCTTTACGACCTGTCAGGCAAAGAAATTCTTCCGTTTTCCGTAAAAATGTCCCATTTGCTGAACGTAGAACTTGATTACAAAACTGTTGAAGGCCATGAGTATCACTATATGGCCAAAGTGCGCGATCCGGAAACGGCCTATTTGAAGCCTTCACCAAGGGAGCCCGGAGACGAGAAGGCGAACGGAGGAATCGAAGCAGAGGTCAGACCCGAATCCGCCCCGCGTTTTTATTATTTTACCAAAAACACCAAGCCGCCTTTGCAAGCCTGGTTTGCGCCGGATGACGGCGTGTATTATAATTTTACAAAAAAGACGGGTTATCATAATCAAACGTTTACCAGCAGTGTGTCCCACGGTTTTTGGAAAGTGATGGACGAAAACCGGCGTTTTACACTGCTCGATGAGAATATGGTTCCACTTTTTCTGCCTGCGTTCAACTGTGCGGCTATTTCGTCAGCCAAAATTTTGATTTTACAGGAAAATGGGCTGTGCGCGCTGCGCGATGTGAAAATGGGCTGGCAAACGGATTTCAAGTACATAGATGTAAAAGCCACCGATAATCCCGATATCTGCTTGGCATCGGCACGCGGCGCGGATAAACCGCTGTGGTACATCGTGGATGGAAACGGGAAACTGACTTCGATAGACAGCCCCGAGGATTATCTTCCCATAAACGAGCGGTACTCCAGAATTGCGGAGAAAGCCGGGGAGTACCATAAGCGCTATTATCTTTTTGATGAAAAAACGGGTCGCAAGGGTCGGGAACTGAAAAACTGGTATCCTGAAAAAATCTTTGAAACAGGCTTTGGTATCCTGAACGGCAGCGAATTGATTGGCATAGAAACCCTGGCGGGCGATACCATCCGGACACCAGCCTTCCCGAATTACATAACGTTTAACGATTCTACCTATACGTTTGTCAAGGGCGATACGGTTGGATTGGCCAACCGGCAAAACGAGGTATTGTTCCAAACAAAAGGCTCCGGAATAACGGACTATGGGGATGGTTTTTTTCAAGTGTATAAGGAAGAAGGCAAATTATTCGGGATAGTCCGTGCCGATGGGCGCGTGATTTTGCCTGTCGAATTCGACCAAATCTACCCGATGCGTTCCGCCAACCGCTTCTTAGTTCGAAAGAACGGTTTGTGGGGCCTGTTTGATTGGGAAACGGGCGCGGAAATCCTGCCCCTGCAGTTCAACTATCTTCGGCCCAACGGCTACCCGTTTTGGTATGGCGGCGGGATCGAAATCCGCTCGGGCGCAGATTTTTTTATCCTCAGCCCCGACCTGGAAGTGGTACACCAGGATACCAAAAAGCCGATCTTAACCAAAAAGGATTTCCCGCTCAAAAATGCCTCCGAGGCCGCAAAAGCCGATTTTGAAAAAACGCAAATGCCGATGTATTGCACCCCGTACATGATCTTCAAAAGCGCGAATTGGCTGCATATTTTCCGCTGCGACGGTGCACATATCGCTTCGTTGGAGGGTTTCAAGGATTTTGAAATGGCATACAGCCGCAGTACGGAATCGAATGGTTTATTGGACAAAGCCGCCCTGACAGGCGTAGCAAAATTGACCAGCATTTCAGGAAATACGGTTTGGGTGCGTCTGGAGGATGGTTTTTTGTATCAAAAATGACTTTGTTTGCGGTAAAAACACGACCGATGCATAAATGGTTATTGATTACCTTACTGGGAATTTCTACCGCGCTTCACGCGCAAGCAGAGTTTGAAACCGACCCTAAAACCGGAAAAAAAGGCTTGTTCGACGCCGGAACCTACGAACGGATTTTACCGCTTGTTTACGACGATGTTCAGTTTTTGCGATCAATAGATTCGTTGATAAAGGTTAAAGCCGGAGCGCTATGGGGCTTGTACACCTCAAAAGGTCGGTTGATTGTTCCGGTGCTGTACGACCACATTGACTTACCGAAAAGAGCACTCTTCAAAAGTTATGTAAGCGTCGAAAAGAACGGACTTCTGGGTTTGTATCATTGTAATGGCAAAGAGGTGCTGCCGCCGAAGTTCGGGGATGTGCAGGCTATTCGCCCCGACGTGGTGATGGGGAGGCTTCCGGGAGACTCCCTACTCCAGTTTTATGATGACAAAGGTACGTTCCTGTTTAAAGCCGCCGGGGAGGTTGCCTTGGAGGGATACGATGCCAACACCGTGGAAATCATGCGGGCCGATCATTCCAGGTATTTCCTCGATAAAACGGGAAAAGCGGCGTTTCCTGATCATTTTGTAAATGCCCGATGGACCGACGGGCGCTCCGTAATCTGCGCCTACATCGCCCCGGGGGAAATAACCACCTCCAACGCCGGTTTGTACAAATCGGATGGAACGATTGTTTTGCCGCCGTTCTACGCCCGCGTCAAACCTGCCGGGGAAAATCGCTTTTTTGTCCGCACTACGAATAATCAAATGGCACTTGTTGACGAAAACGGGACATTTCTGATCCCCATAGCGCCAATCCAGTTATCCAATGTTAACGACGTTCCGGGCAGTGCCGTTTATTGCGTGGAAAAAGGAAAGCCAAACGGGCACATCTACGATTTAAATGGAAACCGTTTGGTAAGCAATTGCAGAACAAGCGAACCCATATTACATCTGAAGGATAGGGTTCCGGATCAATACCCGGAGCGTTATTTTACCGCATTTACCGACTGGAAAAGCGCTACCTACGGACTTTTTCGCGCAGACGGAAGTCCGATATTGCCTATGCAGTACCGACGAATCGGATATACATCCGAGCAGCATCCCTTAATCGTAACGACGGATTCCCTCTTCAAACCATACTCCCCTTTCTTCATCGCATTGGCATGGGACGGCCGGGCAGCCTGCCCCGGACGATTTCAGGAACTCGAATGCACGGTCAATCCCAAAATTTTATACGGCAAGCCGGAAAATCATTCCCTGAGCGGATTTATCCATCTCGATAATCCTTCGGAGGCCCAATTCATCTATGAACGTATTTCGCCATTGTCTCCCCTCGGTTATTATGCCGTACAAGAAAGCGCCTACTATTATTTGCATGACCAGGAAGGCAAACGGCTCCATTCGGAGGGCTTCAGTTACTTGAGACCTCCGCATGGCATACAATACGAACAGTGGCGCGCAAAGGGGATAAAAACACGATTTGTAGCCGTGGGTTGGCGCACCCAAGAAACCGCCGGCAAACCTTGGGTAGGCCTTGATGAAAACGGGAGGGCGTATAACTTCGACCCCCAGATCGCTAAACCCCGTGAAACAGGGATGGCAGATAACGTCCCCACCGGCAAGCCGGCCGATCTTCCGCTCTCAAAGCCGGCCACCCCGCCCGCCGCCGAAAAAATTTATGCCCGGGAGGAAATCGACCCGCCCGCCGAATTCCCCGGCGGCGATTCGGCACGCGCTGATTTTTTGGCAAAAAACCTGAAGTACCCGGTTTTAGCGAGAGATAGTGGTATTCAGGGTCGCGTCACCGTCAGTTTTATTGTCGAAAAAGACGGCTCCTTGACGGATCCAAAAATTGTCAGCGACATTGGCGGCGGCTGTGGCAAAGAGGCGCTGCGGCTCGTCGGGTTAATGCCCAAATGGGTGCCGGGGCAGTACCAAGGACGTGCAGTACGAACAAAATACACGCTGCCAGTGCTTTTTAAATTGAATTGACTCACCCACTGGTTTTAGACTTTCCAGGTTTGTCAAACCTGGAAAGTCTAAATGACTACGCCTTTCCATTGATGAAAAAACAATTTTTTACCGCAGTTATAGCACTCGTGTTTGCTGCCGCCGATGCCCAAACCCTCATCCCTTTTTTGGGCAAAAACGGCCAATATGGCTTCGCGGAGGAGTCTGGAAAAATCATCATCGCGCCCGAATTTGAGGGCCATATTGAGCCATTTTTTGAAAAAACGCTCGCCATTGATTGCAAAAAAAACGGCGAAACGGTGCGCCTTTTTCGCTCGGGCCTCGTCGTGCCCAATCCGCGGCTGATGATGAGCCGCATTTTGCCTGTCCTGAATTTTGATGAACATGACGTTCGCCTGGATTCTATCGGCCACCTGGCTGCCGTGCGCGTGGAGCAAAAAATGCGGATCATCCATCTCCGGGAGGACGGGAAAATGGTCGAATCCTACCTGCCCGACTATTTGAACCTGCCCAAATGGGCCAAATTGCGCGAGTCGTCGGACGGCTCCGGGTTTGACTTTCGATTCCACCACGGGCTTGCGCGCCTTTTCCGTGCGGATGGCCGCATCAATTTTGTGGACGAAAATCTCCGTGAAATTTTGCCCAAAGACGTGGCCGCCGGGGTTGTCGCCGATGCACAGCACCTCATTTTTGCCGAAAGTGAAGCCCGCTTCGGCGTCGCGAACCGGAGCGGGAAAACGGTCGTTGCGCCTGTTTTTCGCAGCCTCGAGGCGAGCGGGAAAACAGGATTTTTCATCGGCAACAAACATCGCGATGGTTTCATCGGCGAAAAATGGTCGTGCGGCCTCGTGCGGTCGGACGGCAAAATCGTGCTTGATACCGTTTATTCGGATATCGAGAAAGTAGCCGGCGCCGATCTTTTGATTGTCCGAAAGGAGGGCAAAACGGGTCTTTTTGATTTTGAAGGTCGCGAAATCGTACGCATCGAGGCCGAAACCGGCTACAGCCAAGGCTTCGGGTTTTCGATTTTTAAATGGCCGAACGGCGGCGGCGCCAACCTTTTCGACCGACGCGGCAAACGGCTTCTGGATAAAAACGCGACCGAGGTCACGCCCGCTAAGTTCTCCAACAAACTTTTTTTTAAGGTCAAAACAGGCGGCTGGACGTCCGTTTTGGATACTTCGATGACCGTGTTGGCGCGGGATTCGGTGGAAAACCTGGACTTGGTGGAGGCCGATCCGCCGCTTTTTATGGTTCGGAAAAACGGAAGCCAAAGCCCTTGGGTCAGCATCCGCGATGCAGCGGGCCGGACGCTGGTGGAGGGAAAATTTGACCATGTTTGGTCGGCAGGCTGGCCCGACGGACTGCGATTCATTTATTTGAACAACCTGAAAGGTATCGCCGACCGCCGGTTCAACGAGATTTTACCGCCGGTATTCGAAGAAATTGTCCTGGAGGAAGGGCGCCGCGATACGTTTATTTGGGCCAAAAAGCAGGGCGACGCGCTTTTTACGGCCTTCGACAAAAGAGGAATAAGACGTGCCGACATAGACGACGCCCCGGAGCCGCGCCGGGAGTCGGCGTTTGGGGTCATCGCCAAAATGCAGGCGCTTCCCGGGGGCGGCAACATGGCCACGATGTTTGACGGGACGCAGATAAAATGGCCGGACTCGCTTAAAAACCAACGCGTTTGGGCTACTTTTCGAAGCCAAACGGGCGGCGCGGTCGCTGTTGGTTTTGATCCAAAACGTATCACGACGGTGCTTGATCATCGTTTTCGCAACCTTTTGCCGGCGGGTTTCGGCGTTCCCGAACGTACAGCAAACGAGACGGTTTTGGAGCGGTTCCAGCAATTTGGGCTTTTGGTGGTCCAAAAACTGCCCGACGTAAAACCTGTTGCACCGCCGGCGCCACGCCCAAAACCAAAGCCGGTTGAGCGAGCCGCCGGTGCGCCGGAAGTGGTCGCTTCCGATACTCCCGCTCAAGAATACCCCATCAGCGAAGGCCGTGGCATGGGCATGCCGGCGCAGAAAACCGAACCGATGCCCGGGGCAGCTTGCGGCGTGCTTGATTTGGAAGGAAATTGGCTTTTGGAGCCGAAAGCGGGGGTGGAGTATTTGGTGTTGTCGCCGTTTTTGGTGGCCGAGTTTCCGGTGGGAGCCCGGTCGTCGAGTCACGAATTTTTTGAAAAAGGACTGCGGCTGCACCGCGTTCAACAGACCGAAAAAGGCTTTTTTGAGGCCAATTGGCTGGGCCGCGACCGTTTTTCGAGGGAAGAAGGCAACAATATGAAAATCGGACGGATTCGGAAAGGCACGACGCGTTTGGCAGAATACGCTTATTTCGACGGACAGGGCCGCGCCATCACCGAGTGGATTTTTGAAAACGGGCCGGATTTTTTGAAGTCCAAAAACCTCGTCCACATTTGGGAAAAGGACGTTTATGGAATCCGCCAGGCAGTTATAAACGAAAACGGGAAAAATATCTTTGAACTGGGTGACTGGATGACCGAAGACTCGCCGCGCAGTCGCGGCGGCGACAATGATAAATGGACGTACCTGATCGTACAAAAACGCAGAGACGAGGTATTGAAGGATACATTGGGCCGATTGATCCCGATGCCCAAAGGTTTGATGGATTCGACGGGGCGCATAGTCTTGCCGCTCCAGTTTTTTGACCTCGCTGTTCGGGAAAACGACCGTTTCCTGACGGCTAAAACAGCGGCAGGCAACGCGGTTTTGATGACTATGGACGGCAGTACAATCCACGAATTCAAGCCGGGCAAATCGAGCATTTTAATGCAGCACATTGGTCGCGGCCTCAAAAGGGCTAACGCAGGCCCTATGGCCGTTTGGACTGAAAATGAGACCGTTTTACTTGACGACAACAATGCGGTGATCCGGCATTTTGATCTACCGTTTGGGCGTGAGGTTTTGCCCGAAAAAATGGCGGAGCAGTTCGTGGTTTTGATCAAAAACAACCAAAAAGTGTGGGCAGATTTTCGGTCGGGGAGGTTGTTTGTTGAGTGAGGTTTTGCCTGAATTATTGCTAAATAATTTCAATTTCATGCTGAAAAACGTTCTTCTTGCGCTTACCGCTTTTTTGTTTTTACAAAAAACAACCGCCCAAACCTTCATCTCTTTTTTGGGCAAAAACGGCAAATACGGCTTCGCCAATGAACGCGGCGAGGTGCTGATTCAGCCCAATTTCGAGGGTTATCATCCTTTTTGGCCCGCCCAATTTTTGAGCATAAACTCGAAACAAAATGGCGAACCCGTTTCCTTGCTTCAAAACGGCATGGCTATCCCCGGGGCGAGTCTGATGGGCGTTCCGGTCGTCAATTATGCAACTGGGAAATATGAGAAACCCGACACTTTGCGCGACCTCGTTTTGCTCAAAAACGGAAAAAAATGGGTGTTCGCCGACCTGAATACGCGGCAAACCAATACGTTTCCCTTCATCGAAAATTATCAGAACCCAAGCTGGTTTTCGCTCGTCGGACGGAATTACCACTCCTTAGAATGTGCCTTTGATTATGGTTTTTGCAGGGTTTTCAAAGAGAACGGGCGCATCAATTTTATCGGTACGGATTTGAAAGCGGTTTTCCCGAAGGACTTTTTGGCCGGGGCCATCGGTGGGCCGGGGCTGTTTGTGGTCGGGAACGAATCTCAAAAAATGGGCATCGTGGACCAAACGGGCAAAATCCGCACGCCTTTTGTTTGGGAGCGGATTGATTTACCCACCCGACCGGGTTATTTTTTGGTGAATAACGAGACGAATACTTTTTCCAAAAAAACACCCCGCGCCGGGATGATTGATGCCGATGGGAAAATCATCATTGACACCATTTATCAATACATCACCGGCGGGAAAGACTATTTGTTGGTGCATGGAAAAGACCGTGTTGGGCTGATGGATTATTCCGGAAAATGGATTTTTCCGCTTGAATACCGCGATATCTCCTCTTTTTTTGGCGAATTTTTCATTGTAAAACCAGTTGGCGGCATGGCAAATGTGGTCAATTTGAAAGGCGAAAAACAGTTCCCTAAAGACTTTTCCGATATTGAATCCCGCCCGCTTCGCTATGGCCAAAAACCGTTTTTGTTTTGCCACGACGGGCCATTGCTGGGCCTGGCGGACTCGACTTTTCAGTTCTATTTTTGGGATACCCTAACTTCAATTGCCGAGCCGCACCAAACCACCTTCACCAAAAAGGCACATCATTTTCTGGTTTTGGAAGGGCGCTCCAACTACGCCAACGACCGGTATGGCATCCGCGACACGAGTGGGAAACGCATTTTGCCGGGCATTTTTAACCGGATTTCGCACCTAGAGCATTTCGGAGACGAGGCTTACCTCGTCAAAAAGGACAGTCTTTGGGGTGTTTTTGACACCGAAGGCAAGGTGGTTTTTCCGCTGAATTTTCTGGAAATTACTGTGGGGCCGCATCCCGAAAACGTGCGGATACCGGTCATTTGGGCACGGACAGTGGGCGAAAACCTATACTCGGCCTACGATAAAATCGGTCAAAAACTGCCCTATGCGCCCCGTTTTGACCCTTGGCAAAACAAGGTTTTTCGAATCGAAACCCTGGATCGGGAAAAACCACCTGTTATGGTATTTATGGATGGCCAACGTCGGGTAATAAATCCCACTGAGGTGGAAAAACTTGCTCGGTTTTGGCATGTACCCACCACCGAGGGCGGATTTGTTTTGGAGGAATCGGGCGACCCGATCAAGGTATTGGACGCTTTTCTGAAAAATATCATCCCTGATGGCTTCAGTGTCCCGAGAAAGACATTCGAGCATGATCGTTTGGGCGCAACGGGTTTGCTGACCGTTTATCAGGCGCAAAGTTCCGGTGTCATCAACGCGAAGGGAGCGTGGGTGATGCCGCCCAAAACCGGTGCAAAATTTATTCCGCTTTCCAGATACATAATTATGGAGGGTGATTTGGAGGCCGATCCAAAGCGCCGAAGCAAGCGGGAATCGTTCACCATCCACCGCATCAATCCAAACCAAAAACCGATTGAGGTGAACTTGGTCGGTCAGCGGGGCTTCTCGGCAAACAACAATTTCACGATGCTTTTGGGCAATTTATCGCCCGGTGGTGATCGTGTTTTGGCCGCCTACTTTGACCATACGGGCGAGCAACTCACCGATTTCAACATCGTGGATGGTGTAGATTATCTCCAAAAAAGTAATCTCGTGACGGTTTCGGGCAAAGGGGGTGTACGCACCAACCAAATTCTGGATGAAAAAGGCAAACGCATTGCCGACCTTGGCGATATCACCGCCCGCCCGCACCGGGGCAAGGAGTGGGCCGTCCAATATTACGTAGCCCAAAAACGCGGCAGCGAAGACTACGGTCTGATTGATTCGACAGGCAGGGTGGTGTTGCCTTTTCAGTTCAAGGATTTGAAAATCGTTCCGCCCGGAAAACTGCTTTCGTGTCAAAACATTTCCGGCGGCACCGATTTGATGAATATACGCGGCGAAGTGCTCTTTTCAATGCCGAAAAAGGTCTCTTTTCATAGCCGTGAAACCCCAAACGGATACCTCTTAGCCAGCGCAGAGGAAGAAACCGTGGTCATTTCGCCCGAAGGCAAATGGGTACGGTCGCTGCCGTACAAATTTGAAGACCTCTCGCAATCGCTTGATTACCCAAATCTTGCGAAATTTTTGGATAAGGTTACGTACAAGACATTTTGGGTAAATGTGGAGACGGGGTTGGAGTTTCGGGAGTGAGTTGAGGCCTTTCAGGTTTTTAAAACTCCCTGGAAGGTCTGGGGAAGCCCCCGCCGAAACACTTTGGTGTTGCCCTTATTTTGTATCAGTTTTTGAGATAAATTACCCTTACTTTGTGTAATAACAGCATAAAATTACCCTTATTTTGTGTCAATTTCCCCCCTCAATATCTACTCATGCAACACATCCACCCCCGCGTAAAAACGCCACTGCTCGTTCTTCTCACCATATTTTCTGGCCACACCGCTTTTGCTCAAACAGACCCGCCACCACCGGTGATGCACGACCAGGAAATATTTGAAGAGGTGAAGGGTGTGGCAGAACCGGCCCCGTATGTCATTCCCAAACACTGGAAAACGGGCAAGCCTCAGGCTGGCCGCAAGAACGACAAGCTCTACGGCTATGTGCTCAACGACAGCATCCTGATTCCCTTCGAGTACGAAGAGTTGGACATCACCTACTCCGATTTTATGATCGCCAAGCGCGAAGGAATGTGGGGCGCGATCAACAAAAAAGGCGAGGCCGTTTTGCCCTTTGTGTACATAAGCCTCATAAATGGGAAAAAGGGTACCCTGATCGCCGCACGAAAATACCACGAATACGGCCTCCTCAGTCGGGCGAACGACGTGCTGGTGCCACTCGAATTCAAACAAGTGATCCACGTCAACGACTCCGTGCTGATTTTTAACCATCCATACAAACAGGTGGTCGTTGAGGTACTGAGCCAACGGGAAATCCGGGCAATGGGAACGTTTGAGTACGAGCAATTCGAGCCACTAGGCTCCCCCAACCCCAGGTTCTTTTCGGCCAAAGTAAAAGATGGCCAAACGGGCATTGTTGACCTGCAAAACCGGGTTTTGTTGCCCTTTGAGTATCCCAAAATTCGCTGGCAGCACGGCAATCTGATCAACTTCGAGACGGAACAAACCTTGCAGGGCTTGGTCAATTTTCAAAATCAGTTGCGCGCACCGGCCGTGTATCCGTACCTCAACTCGACCACAAACCCCAACCTTTTCGGGGTCCGGGATGCGCGCGGGAAATTGGGCATGATTGACTCGACGGGGAACATCATCGTCCCGCTTCAGTACTACACCTGCTGGGTGCTCGAAAATCTGGAATGCATCAAATGCAAGCCCCCGCAAGGCCACTACGCCCTCTGGGACGACCGAGGGAAACAACTCAGTCAGGAAATTTATGAAGAAATCCATGGCAACAAAGCTGTACCCAATGTCTTGGTGGCGAAACTGCCCGACAGCAAAAAATGGCAAATCCTCGACCGGCAGGGTCAGATCCTCTGCCGCGAATTGGTGGACGATTACTACTTCTTCCCGTCCGGCTTCAAGTGCGAAAAGGCCGGATTGGCCGCCATTTTCGATTTATCGGGCCGGCAAGTGACAGGTTTTATTTACAAAAACGCATCCAGCAGTTTTGATACCGTCGAAGCAGCGGAAAAACGCGCCCGCGCACTGGGTTTGCCCGAGGGCACGCGGTTGATTTGCCAAGCTACCAATGCAGCTGGCGTGCGGGTATACATAGACGATACAGGAAAAGAGCATCAAACGAACAAATAGCGTTCTACTTCCCGCTCAATAGCGCCCGGTAGCGCGCCTCGTCGTTCAGCAATTGCACCGCTGCTTCCACGTCAGGGTCGTTTTTCAGATTCTTGCGCACTTTGCCGCGCTGGAAGAAATACCTGCCTACGATTTCCTGCTCAATCTCGTGCAGGATACGCGCCTTGTATTTCATCATGTCTCCCTTTTTCTCGGCAACAACCTTCTTTTCAAGTGCTGTGATATCGGTGCTGATTGGGTAGTTTTCGGCGGTAGCCAGGGTTTGGAGCTCCTTCAGTTTTTTCTCCAGAGCGCTTTCGTACGCGAAGTTTTTGCTCTGCACGAAGCGGTTGAAATCATCCCAATCAGCGAACTCGAATGTTTCGATGGAGTCAACGCCGGCGGGATGTTTGAGCATCCAGTCGGTGGCATAGTCGAAGATCAGGTGTTGTTCGAGCAGTGCCCGTACGACGCCGGTGGCGGTATCGTGGGGCAGCAGCACGTCGGGAGTGACGCCGCCGCCGTCCAGCACGCGACGCCCGTTGCGGGTTTTGAACACGGCGCGTTCGGCGTCGGGGATGTCCACCGGTGCGCCGTTTTTGTATCGCACCGACTGGATGCAGCGCCCCGAGGGGATGTAGTATTTGGCCGTAGTGAGTTTGATTTTGGCGTTATAGCCTACGTCTTTGGTGTTTTGCACGAGGCCCTTGCCGTAGCTGCGCTGGCCGAGGAGCACGGCGCGGTCGAGGTCCTGCAACGAGCCGGAGACGATCTCGCTGGCCGAAGCGCTCATTTTATTGATGAGCACGACTACGGGTATTTTTTCGTCAATGGGGCTGTGTGAAGTCTTGTAGCTGCGGTCCCACTCGGGCACTTTGCCCTTAGTACTGGAGATCAGTTCGCCACGCGGCACGAACACGTTGGACACGTTGACGGCCTCGTTCAGCAAGCCGCCGCCGTTGTTGCGCAGGTCGAAAATGACGCCTTTCAGGTCGGGGTGTTTGGTTTTGAGTGCGTTGAGTGCGTCGGCCACATTTTTTCCGGCATCCTGGGTGAAGGTACTGAGGAAGATGTACCCGATGCCGTCGGCTACGATACCGCTGTGCGGCACATTTTGTGCTTCGATTTCGCCGCGCTCCAGGGTGATGCGCACGTCTTTTTCTTCGCCCGGGCGGCGCACTACGAGGTCAACCTTCGTGCCCTGCACCCCGCGCAGAAAAGCCATCACGTCGCTTTCGCTGCGGCCTTTGGCGCTCTGGCCGCTCACGCTCACAACGGCATCGCCTACCTTGAGGCCGGATTTGTGCGCCGGGCTGTCTTCCAGAATTTCGGTGATGACCACCCAGTCACCCATCTGTTTTGCTTCTGCTCCCACGGCGTTGTAGCGTCCGTCGTAGAGAAAGCGGTACCCCTCGATATCGGTTTCGGAAATATAGTTGGTGAACGGATCGAGACCTTCCAGCATGGCATCCAGGCCGGTGCGCATGAGTTTGCCGGGTTCCAGTTCGTCCACGTAGGAGTGGTTGATCTCCTTATAGGCGTTGGTGAAAATTTCGAGGTTCTTGATGATCTCAAAGTACTTGTTGTCTTCAAAACCTTTGAAAGCAAACAGCCCGATAGCGGCTACGCAAATGAGCAGGAGAATTTTCTTGTGCATATTTTTTTAGGTTGGAAGGTTGGAGGGTTTGAAGGTTTCTGGTTCGAGGGTTTCTGGTTGGAGGGTTAGAAGGTTTCTGGTTGGAGGGGCAAAATTGATGCAAAATGATTGGGGTGGGGTATTTTCCGACAAAATTAATGGCATTTGCCGGCAAGAGCCTGTTCAGCTCCCTCGTGATACCAAACCCTCCAACCAGAAACCCTCCAACCAGAAACCTTCCAACCTTCCAACCAGAAACCGCCCGAACTTCATTTTAGAAAATTTCGAAGCAGGGCCAGCAGTTCGGTTGGTTTTTCTGCGTGTACCCAGTGGCCGGCGCCTTCGATGGTGGCGATTTCAGCTTGCGGGAAAAGGGATTTGATCAACGGAAAATCTTCGTCGGTAATATAGTTGGAGCGGCTGCCGCGAATAAAAAGTGTGGGTTTGTCAAATGGGGCACCTTGCACACCTTCCAGAATACGCGGATACGCTTCCCAGAGAACGGGCAGGTTCATCTTCCAGGCAAAGGTTCCGTCGGCGTTTCGGGTGATATTTTTCAGCAAAAACTGCCGGGTGCCGAAATCGGGGACGAGTTTTTGTAAAAAATCATCCGCCTCCTGGCGGGTAGCGATGCGTTTCAAATCGAGATCAAGCAAGGCCCGGAAAATACCCGAGTGGTTGTCGGAAGCCGGGCCGGGGGCGATGTCCACCACGACAAGGCGATCCACCAGATCGGGGTGGTGCAGGGCCAGCTCCATAGCGACTTTTCCACCCATGGAGTGCCCGACGAGCGCCGTTTTAAAAATCCAGTGGCTTTCCAGAAATTCCCGCAGATCGTCGGCCATTTCCGGGTAGCTGTGCGTGGGCGTCTGGGGCGAGCGGCCGTGGTTGCGCAGGTCGGGCGTGACGACGAGGTGGTGGTCGGCAAGGGCTTTGGCAATGGTTTGCCAATTGTCGGAAAAACCGAATAGCCCGTGCAGGATGACAACGGGATCGCCTTGGCCGAATTCGCGGGAGAATAAATTCATGTTGTTGGGCTTATCCATGCGGCGTGTTTGGCATGCCGCAGGAATGTGCACTGGTCTGTCGTACAACGGAGACCAGGTTTTATTGTTTACCTTTGCCAAGCACTTTTTCCATGGAATTTACCGCAAACAACATGATCCGATCTGCCTTTTTCTCCTTGTTGACCTGCTGCCTGCTGGCGATTTTTGCCTGCAAAAACGATCCTAAAAACACCCCTCCACCCAGCGCTGCCGGCGAACAAGACCCCGAGCTGGTCCGGCTGAATCAACTGCTGGAGAAAGACCCCGCCAACGACTCCCTGCTTTTTCACCGCGCCGAAGTGTACTACACGCTGGAAGCTTACGATGAAGCGCTGAAGGACCTGAGTGCAGCCATTCATACAGACTCCCTTCAGCCGCAGTATTACCACTTGCTGGCAGACGTTCTGCTCGATTACGCCCGCCCCAACGATTCCAAGCGCGCCATAGACGTGTTGCTCCAGGCAGCGTATTTGTTCCCCGACCGCATACCGACTCTGCTCAAATTGAGCGAGTTCCAACTGATCGTGAAACAACACGGAGACGCCCTGGCAACCCTCGACAAGGTGCTGAAACGCAGCCCGGATAACCCGGAAGCCTTCTTCATGGCAGGCCGCGTGGCGCTCGACATGGGCGACACGACACGCGCCATCACTTCCCTCAAAAAATCGGTACAACTGGATGCCGAAAACGCCGATGCCTGGCGCTTTCTTGGGCGTATTTACCTGAACCGCAACAACCCCTTGACCATTCAATACCTCGACAACACCTTGCGGGTGGATTCTACGGACCTGGATGCCCGCGAATACAAAGCCGTCTATTACAAAGTAAACGGCGACTTCGACAAGGCGTTTGAAATCTACCGCGATATCGTGATCCGAAACCCGGATTATTCCAATGCCTACTTCGACATGGCCGCCATTTACCTCGAACTGGATTCCTTGCAGCAGGCTTATGACCATTTCAATTTTGCCGTTAAAACGGATCCCTTGTTTGTTATGGCCTACTATTACCGGGGGCATACCTCTGAACTGATGGGCAATATAGACGCTGCAAAAACTGACTATCGCCAGGCCAACAAAATGTCGCCCAACTACCCGGAACCCAAAGCGGCGCTGGAACGACTGGAGCAGTAAAAAGATGAAAACATACGCCATCGGCGACATACACGGCTGTAACCGCACCTTTCAGGAACTGCTCAAACAACTTGATCTCCAGCCCGGCGACGCGCTCGTTTTGCTCGGCGATTTGATAGACCGGGGCCCCGACTCCAAGGGTGTGGTCAACACAGTTTGGCGCCTACAGGATGCCGGAACTGCGGTGGTTTGCCTGCGCGGCAACCACGAACAAATGCTGCTCGACGCGAAGACCCATCCTTCAAAACTGGATTTTTGGCTTAAAAACGGCGGGCAGCAAACACTCGAAAGTTTTCAGGTCAAATATCTGAGCGACCTGCCAGGGGCATACCTGGATTTTTTTGCAGCGATGCCTTACTGGCACGAAACCGGGGATTTCCTTTGCGTGCACGGCGGTCTGGATTTTTCCAAAACAAACCCGCTGAAATACCCGGAAACCCTGCTCTGGATGCGCGACTGGTACGGCCGCATCAACTACGACTGGCTCGGCGCCCGCACCATACTGCACGGCCATACCCCGCTGGAACTTCCAGATATCCTGCTCCAGCACAGCGCCCTGCGCGAGCAGTGCTACCTGAACCTCGACAATGGCTGTGTGTACGCTTACCGGCGCACGCACCGCAAACAGCTGGGCAAATTGATGGCTTTTGCACTGGAAACCCGGGAATTGATCTGGCAGGACTATACAGCGTAATTCTTTCCTACCTTTGCAGGGAAAACATTCACCATTCACTAAACTACTTACAACTATGAAATTTTCAATCAAGTCCCTCCTGTTGTTGCTGCTTATGGCTGCAGTAAGTGTTTCTGCTTGCAAAAAAGACGACGAAGAATCCGCAGAGGACAAACTCACAGCAGTATCGTGCTGGAAGCAAACCAAAAATGAAACATTTAACCCCGTCACCAGTATCTGGGAAAATGAACCGATTGATGCTTGTACTCAGGATGACTGCACGAGGTTCAATTCGGACAAAACGTTGAGCTTCGACGAAGGTGCTACCAAGTGCGATCCTACCGATCCGCAAACCGGCACGGGTACCTGGACGCTGAGCGCTGATGGAAAAATGCTGACGATCTCCGACAATGCCAGCGGAATTGCCTTTATCGGCACGATCACCGAGCTGACGAGCAACAAACTGGTTTTAGAAATTGACATTGCAGGCTTCAAAAGCCGGATTACCTGGTCGAACTAAGTTTGCCCGGCGAATTTGCACCCTGGCCGCGCATCGTCCGCCTTGCTTTTTCCAAAAGCAGCAGGTGGCCAATGCGCGGCCATTTTTTTACCCCGCAGCGTTCCCTACCTTTGCAACCCTTTCACCAAAACCAGGTTAACTCTCAAGGCCAAGAAGCAAGTGGTAAATTAAAACTCAAAACTGTTACAGTGTTTCCAACATACGATGTCATAGTAGTCGGCGCCGGCCATGCCGGATGTGAGGCGGCGGTAGCAGCGGCCAACCTCGGTTGCAAGGTATTGCTGGCTACCATGAATATGCAGACTATCGCCCAGATGAGCTGCAACCCTGCTATGGGTGGGGTGGCCAAAGGGCAAATTGTGCGTGAAGTGGATGCCCTTTGTGGCTATTCCGGTATCGTGACCGACCATACGATGGTGCAGTTTCGGATGCTGAACAAATCCAAAGGCCCGGCAATGTGGAGCCCGCGCGCACAAAGCGACCGGATGCAATTTGCCAACAAGTGGCGCCAAATGCTGGAGGCGCACCCGAATATTGATTTTTGGCAGGAAATGGTGAACGGCCTGATCGTCAAGGACGGGCGCGTGTGCGGCGTACGCACGGGCATGGGCCTGGAAATACCGTCCCGAAGTGTGGTACTCACCAACGGCACCTTCCTCAACGGCATCATTCATATCGGGGAAAAACAGTTTGGCGGCGGCCGCGCCGGCGAAAGTGCCGCCCGCGGCATCACCGAACAACTGGTATCCCTCGGCTTCGAGGCCGGACGTATGAAAACCGGTACTCCGCCCCGGTTGGACGGCCGTTCGCTCGACTTCTCCCGCATGGAAATACAGCCCGGCGACGACCCTGTGGGTAAGTTTTCCTACACCGAAACCCCGCCGCTGACCGACCAGATGCCCTGCCACATCACCTACACCAACCAAAAGGTGCATGATATCCTGCGCACGGGATTTGATAAATCGCCCATGTTCTCCGGGCGTATCCAGGGCGTGGGGCCGCGCTATTGCCCCAGCATAGAAGACAAAATTGACCGGTTCAGCGACAAGTCCGAGCATCAGCTTTTTGTAGAACCGGAAGGCCGCGACACCTGCGAAATTTACCTCAACGGCTTCTCTTCGTCGCTGCCGGAAGACGTGCAGTTCAAAGCCCTGCGCTTGATTCCCGGACTGGAAAACGTACGTATGTTCCGTCCCGGCTACGCCATTGAATACGATTATTTCCCGCCTACCCAGTTGCAAACCACGCTGGAAACCAATCTGGTGAAAAACCTCTTTTTCGCCGGCCAGATCAACGGAACTACGGGCTACGAAGAAGCGGCCTGCCAGGGCCTCATGGCCGGGCTAAACGCCGCTTTGGCGGTAAAAGAGCAGGAACCGCTCGTGCTGAAACGCTCGGAAGCCTACATCGGGGTACTCATAGACGACCTCGTGAACAAGGGCACCCAGGAGCCGTACCGGATGTTTACGAGCCGTGCCGAATACCGAATTCTGTTGCGGCAGGACAACGCCGACCTGCGCCTGACGCCCATCGCGCACCGTCTTGGTATGCACGGTTCCGATCAGCGCATGGAGCATGTACGCGTCAAAACCCAGGCCGCCATCGAAATCGAAAAATTCCTCCGCAACGCCTCCATCGGCCCCGACGAGGTGAACGGGTACCTGGCGTCCGTGGAATCGGCGCCGGTGGTCCAGAAAGTGAAATTGTACAATATCCTCCTACGTCCACAAGTGAATATCGGCACGTTGGCCGCTGCCTTGCCCGAACTGCACCGCTTCATCGCGCCTTACCATCCGGAAGTGGTTGAGCTGGCCGAGATCAATATCAAGTACGAAGGCTACATCCGCAAGGAAGAGGAAATGGTGCAAAAGATGAGCCGTCTGGAGGATGTACACCTGCATGCGGACTTTGACTACCGGTCGCTGTCGTCGTTAAGTTCCGAAGCCCGTGATAAATTGAGCCGTCACAAACCCCGCACCATCGGGCAGGCCAGCCGCATTTCCGGTATCAGCCCGGCGGATGTGAGTGTGTTGTTGATCCATTTGGGGCGGTAAACCCGATTTTGATACCTTCGCGCCATGATTTTTCAAGGTATGCTCTTGGGCCTCACCCTCAGTTTTATGGTAGGCCCGCTGCTCTTCGCCATTGTGCAAGCCAGTTTAGACCGTGGCTTCCGCGCCGGCATCGCTTTGGCCGCCGGCGTTTGGGCTAGCGACGGGCTATATATCCTGCTGATCTATCGGGGAGTAGATGCCCTGACTGCCTTGACGGCGTTGCCCAATTTCCGCCTGTGGGCCGGACTGGCAGGCAGTGTGGTACTCATGATTTTCGGTGCCGTCGCCTTGCTCACCCGGAAAGTGCCGGACGCGGACACCCAAAGTACCACAGCCGATCGGGTGCTGGATGTGCTGGACGGGCCTGAACGCCCGGGGGTGGAGCACAACTGGATGAACTGGGGCTACCCCGGCTATGCGCTGCGCGGATTTCTGCTGAATACGATTAATCCTTTCACAGTATTTTTCTGGCTTGGCCTTGCCAGTGCAGTTGTGGTGTCCAATAACTGGAAACCCGGCGAGGCGCTTTCATTTTTTGGCGGCTTGCTCTTGTCGCTCATTACTACAGATATTTTGAAGGCATACGCCGCCAAACGGGTGCGTTCGTTTCTCAGCCCGAGCCATATTCGCCGCCTGCAACAGGGCATCGGCATTGCTTTGTTAATTTTCGGGGTGGTGCTGATGGTGCGGGTGCTGATTTGAAAAGGCCTACTCTTTACGTCATTTTTAGCAAACCTTGGAAAAACACCCGACATCCCGGCCAAAAGCCGGAATTTTGTTGCTCAATAAATATCCACTCGCAAATTATGCCTTCCATTAAAAAACAGTACGTCATGCGTCAAATCGCTCTTCTTGTGTGTTTACTGGGGCTTGGAATGAATTTATCTGCCCAAAATGCCCTGAATTTCTGGAAACCTGTTGCGGAACAAAGCATCCAGCTCCCGGAAAACACGGTGCGCACCCTCTTCCCCGTGCAATACAAAACCTTTCAACTGGACTACGCCAACATGGCCGCAGCCCTTCGCCAGGCTCCAATGGAGTTCACGGAAGCTGCTCGCCAGCAACCGCTGTTGCTTACACTGCCCCAGGCCGACGGCACCTTCCGCACCTTCCGTGTGTGGGAATCGCCCATCATGGCCCCCGAACTCACCGCCAAATACCCCGAAATCCGCAACTACGCAGGTACTGCCTCCGACGACTCCGGTGTCCGGGTTCGCCTGGGTGTCGGGTACAAGGGCTTTCACGCCTTTTTGTTTCATGCAGATGGCACTTCACAGTCAGTGCGTACGTACGCCGACGGCCAAAACACAAACTACATCACCTACCGCCTGACCGATTTACCCAAAGAGGATATTCTGACAAGCGGCGTTCGTTGTGGGGTGGACACACACGCGTCGGACGAAGAAGCATTCGAAAAAATACTGGAAACAGCGCCGGCTGTAGCCGATCGCGGCAATGCTCTGGTGGATTTGAAAACCTACCGCATCGCCATTGCGGCCCGGGGCGAGTTCTCACAGTTCCATGGAGGCACCAAACCGCTGGCACTGGCAGCCATCAATACGGCACTGAACTACATCGTAGCCCTACAGGAGCGCGATTTTGGTATGCGCCTCGTGCTCATCGCCAACAACGACGAGATCATCTTTCTGGACCCCGCGACAGACCCGTTCACCGGCGAAACTGTAGGGGACTGGATGAACCAAAACCCTTCGGCAATCAACCCCATCATCGGCGTAACTTCCTACGACGTGGGCCACTGCTTCTCGCGCTACATCACCGGCAACCAGGTCGGTGTGGTGAGTGGCCGTACCTGCAATCAGATCAGCAAAGCCCGGGGCGCATCGTCGGCTCAAAACACGAATACCGAATATTTCTTTTTGGTTGCCGCGCACGAGTTTGGCCACCAGTTCAGTGCTTCGCACACTTGGTCCAGCTGCCCACCCAACGAAATGCAATTGGCCCAAGGTACTGCCTTTGAACCAGGCAGCGGCAGCACGATCATGTCTTATGCCGGCTCGTGCTCGGGCGGCAACAACGTGCAAGGCGACAATGATCCATACTACCACATCGGCTCCATCGTGCAGGCCAAAGATTTTATGTGGCAAGGCGAAGGCAATACCTGCGGCACAGTGGTCCCGACGACGAACAACGAACCGGAAGTTTCAATAGTAAGCCCGAAAAACGTGGTTATTCCGGCCGGAACACCCTTCCGCCTCACCGCATCGGGCAGTGACGCCGACGGCACCCCGCTGACCTACTGCTGGGAACAGTACGACACCGGCCCTACCGTTACGCTTGGCTCGCCCACCGGCAACGCTCCCATGTTCCGGTCGTATGATCCTGTCAGTTCGCCAACGCGGTATTTCCCGCGTTTGCAGACGGTCGCGTCCAATATGCCTTCCGCTGTCGAAGTACTACCGCAATACAACCGGAACATGTCATTCCGCGTAACGCTCCGCGACAACCACCCCGGCAGCGGCGGACAAGACTGGGAAGAAATCAAAATGTCCGTAACGACCGCTGTTGGTCCTTTCCGGGTGGATTACCCGAACGCCAATGGTGTTGTTTGGACCCAGGGCGAAGACCAGGTGATCGAGTGGGATGTTGCCGGCACCGATGTCGCTCCCGTCAACTGCCAATTGGTAAACATCAAAATGAGTACCGACGGCGGGTTATCATTCCCCATCACGCTGGCTACGAACGTACCCAACAAAGGCCGCCACTGTATTCGCGTACCCAACATCATCACCAGTACCGTGCGGATCATGGTGGAAGCCGAGGACAATGTCTTTTTCGATATGTCCAACACTAACCTGCGCATTGAAGCGCCCACGCAGCCGTCGTTCAGCGTGTGTGCCGCATCTGTTCACGACACGATCTGCCTGCCTGCCCAGCACAGCAGCGTCATCTCTACCGGAGCACTATCCGGCTTCAGCGATCCGCTTACGCTCAGTGCCGGCGGACTGCCTGCCGGCGTGACGGCTACCTTCTCGCCCAATCCTGTCGCTCCCGGCAGCGATGCGGTCATGACGCTCAACCTCAACGCAGGCCAACCCGAAGGCACATTCGATATCGAGATCAATGCCGAGGCCGGCAGCACGATCAAGTCGTTCACCAAAACGGTATCGGTCTTTTTCAATGACTTTACCGGGCTTTCCCTGAAATCCCCGGCAAACGGCGCCGATGGCCAAAACCGCGCTCCCGCTTTGCGCTGGAATGCTGTTGCCAACGCAAATACCTACGAGGTAGAAGTAGCGACCAACCCGAATTTTGAAAATTCTGTCATACTGGCATCGCAAGACGGCATCGCAGCCGACAGCTTCCAGGTGCCGTTGCTGCTCGAAAAAGGTGCCGTGTATTACTGGCGTTTCCGTGCTCAAAATGAATGTGGTGTCGGTGACTGGCTCGGTCCCTTCGCGTTCGGTACCCTGGTGGATGTATGCGCAGCCTTCGAAGCATCCGACCTGCCCAAAAACATCCCTGCGAGTGTTTCGACGGTCGAGTCCAAATTGACCGTTCCCGTAAATGCAATTATCAGCGACGTTAATGTGCGCAAAGTGCAAGGCAGCCACCAGTTTTTCCGCGATCTGGAAATCCGCCTGATTAGCCCTGCCGGCACGGATGTGCTGCTGTTTAACCAAAAATGTGGTGGATTTAACGGCAACTTCAACGTCGGCTTCGATGATTCCAGTCCGAACACCACATTTGATTGCCCGCCGTCCAACAACGGAAAGGTTTTCCGTCCCGAACAGCTGCTCAATGCCTTCAATGGCCAGCCGGCCAGCGGAATTTGGACGTTGCGCGTCAAAGACAATACGGTTAGCTCGGGGGGCTCGCTCTCCGGTTTTGAAATTGAACTCTGCTCCGGCAGTTCTCTGAACCCACCTACGCTGGTCAACAACAATGTGCTGACGATTGCGCCGGGTACCAATGCTGCGGTTGCTACAAGTTTATTAAAAACAGAAGACCCGAACAACTCCGATAATGAGTTGCGCTACACCCTGATGAGCAAACCGCAAAATGGTATGCTCCAGCTGTACTGGACGGGTGAAATGGCCGTGGGCGCTCAGTTTACCCAAACCGACCTCAACGGCGGCGGTTTGCGGTATTTCCATTACGGCACCAACGATGCAAACGACCAGTTCTGCTTCACGGTGACCGACGGCGAAGGCGGCCTCATCTACGATTGCTTTACCGTGCAGCCGCTGCCGCTCAGCACGAAGGAAGTGCGTGCGCTCGAATTCCTGTTGTCGCCAAACCCTGCCACCGAAACGGTGCGCCTTGCTTTCGGCGAACCGCTTCGCTCGGATGCCCGTGTGCGCCTGTACGACGCAGCCGGTCGCCTCGTGCAAACACAAGTATTGGCCAACGGCCAAACGATGTTGTTGCTTCAGGTAACCAGTTTGCCCAAAGGCATGTACACCATCGCGGTGGATAATGCCGAGGGCAGTGGTGTGCAGAAATTGGTGGTGCGCTAAACAGCCATATCTGATTGAAACATGAGTCATCCCGAATTTTTCGAGCGTGTTCAGAGAACTGTGTCAAACCTACCGAGAGATATTTTTAACACAGACAAACGCAGACTGCTACGCAGACAAACACAGAAGTTTGATTTTAAATAAGTTACACTCTGTGTTTGTCTGTGTAGCAGTCTGCGTTTGTCTGTGTTAAATTTGCTCTGAACGGGCTGACACAGTTTTCTGAACACTCCCAATTTTTTAAGGAAACAAGGACATCGGAAAAACATGCGCCGGCATTGGGTGCAAAAACATCCCGCCCAATACGCGCCGGATATCTCGAAAAAAGAGCGATTCAACTGTTTTCAAAATTCGG
>JBGSKO010000069.1:0-13343 GCA_041741155.1 Saprospiraceae bacterium
GTTGGCTAAAGCCAGAGGACTACATCAGCAGTCAATCGCTATTTTTGGCAACAGTACTGGCTTTGGGGGCCGTCGGTAAAGACCTGTTTATTCAATTCAGTGAATTTAATTTTATTAAATAATTTTGTCCACGTACTTAATGATAATATTTATTAAATGATCTATTGTGGTTAAAAGGGACATCATAAGAAGACGTGCTTTAATATTACAGCTATGATAAGCGCATCAAAAGGATAAATTTTAATTTTTTCTGTAAAACTTTAAACAAAATGAATAAATTTACTTCATTGTACTTATATGGTGCAATAATAATTGCTGCGGGTTTTATGCTCGCTTTTTCAGAACATATCACTTTTCAAGTATTAAAATTTACATTAGGTATCGGGCTAATTATTGGAGCCGTTCTTGCCTTTCTATCTGCAATATCGCGTGAAAAAAGACAAGTTCAGTTTGCGTATCATGAATTACATGGTTTGGCAATGCTGGTTTATGGAACATCTGTACTATTATTCTGCAATACGCTCGAAATGATCCTTAATTTTACAGCATTCTTGCTGATATTTTATACGTTTTCGGAAATTATTTTTTGCAACTGGCTCTTCAATTTAAGGCAGAAAGTTGTTTATAAAATTCTTTTCATTCGCTTGTTTCTTGGATTGTTAACCGGGATAGGTACTATTTTATCTATGTACTTTACCGATATAAATACGCCATTGGCCACGATTATCTACGGGATTATGCTTTTTATTATTGGTATAAATGTAATAACCTATGTGCCAATAATGAAAAGACAAGAATTAGAGCGTGTTTAAAATTTTGCTCGCCCTCGCTCCAGGCGGGTTAAAACCCGCCGGTACTATCACGCCTCCATCCGAAACGCCACCGTCTGCAATCGCTTGGTTTCGCCCTCCTCCAGCACCATCCCTTGCGCTTCCGGTAGTTCAAATACCGCCGCCATATCCCGGATTTGCGCAGCGGGCACCTGGTTTTCCCGCAGCACGGACAGCCACTCGTCCAGATTTCTGGTCAAAAAGGCGCTGCGCAGGGCATCGTTCAGCGCTTTCCGGTGCTGCACCCGCGCCGCGTTGGTCTGGTAATCCGGGCTCTCCGGCAGGGTGCCCAATGCCAGACAGCGGCAAAGCTGCTGAAACTGTCGCTCGGTGCCCACCGCCAGCAGGATGTGCCGCCCATCCGCACAGGCAAAAATATCACCATAGGGGGCTATATTCGGGTGCTGCGTGCCCATGCGCTGCGGGATATGCCCGGCCATGAGCCAGTTGGTAGCTTGGTTGGCAAGTGCTGCCAGGGCACTTTCGAGCAACGACACCGACACACTCGCGCCCAGCCCTGTTTGCGCGCGCCGCAACAGGGCAATGAGGATGGCCTCCTTGAGCTGGTGGGCAGCCATCAAATCTATCAGTGCAACGGGCATTTTCACCGGTGGACCATCGGCCGCGCCGTTCATGTACAAAAAACCCGCCTCGGCTTGCAGCACTACATCGAAGGCGGGACTTTCGTCCTCCGGATCGGCGTACGCATACACCTGCGCGTGGATCAGGCGCGGATTGCGGGCGCGCAGGCTGCCGGCATCCACCCCGAGGCGACGCGCAGCGGAGGGTTTGAAATTGGAAATCACCACATCGGCCGCGTCGGTGTGGGCAAGCGCCGTTTGCAGGTCGGCGGGTTGGCGCAAGTCGAGGAACAAGTGGGTTTTACCCCAGTTTACGCTGCAGAAGTACGCGGAAATGTCGGAATCGGGGGCCTCCGAGGGCAGTTTCCAGCCCCGCGTCACGTCGCCGCCGGTGGTCTCGTTTTCAATTTTGATCACTTCGGCGCCAAGTTCCGCAAAAAACATCCCGACGGCAGGCCCGGCCAGGACGGAGGCAAACTCGACGACCTTCAGGCCGGTAAAGTAGGTGCTGGTCATAATTGTACTAAAAGAAAGTTTGTAGCGGCGGGTTTTAACCCGCCGAATGTTACCAAAGCCAAGGCGCAGCACTCCAGTAAACATACGCTAACTTTGCCAGGCTTGTTCACCACAGAGGAACACCGATCCGCTTGGCATGAAACTATTATCTACAGAACAAATCCGCGGCTGGGACGCATACACTATTGAACACGAACCTATTGACTCGGTGGAGCTGATGAACCGCGCCGCCGGGACTTTCGTGGACTGGCTGATGCGGCACTACCCCGACACCGAGCGCCCGGTCTGGATTTTTGCCGGCACGGGCAACAACGGCGGCGACGGCGTGGCCGCAGCCCGCTTGCTGCACTACCGGTTTTACCCGGTAAAGGTATTTGTTTGCGACTTCGACGGGAAACACAGCGCAGATTTTGACGCCCAAATCGCTTCCCTGCCGCCCCGCGACGCCGTGGACTTGCACGCCCTGAAATCGCCCGCCGACCTGCCCGAGGTCCCGGCCAATGCGCTACTCGTGGATGCCCTTTTCGGCTCCGGACTGACGCGCCCGCTGGAGGGCGCCTGGGCGCAGGTGGTAGACTGGCTGAACAGCCTCCACAATGAAAAGGTGGCTATTGATTTACCCAGCGGGTTGTTCGCCGACAAACACACGCCCGGGCCATGCGTCCGCGCCGACCGCACGTTTAGTTTTGAAGCCCCCAAACGCGCCTTCCTTTTCCCCGAAAATGCCGACAGGGTAGGGGAGTGGACTTTCGGCAGTATCGGCCTGCACTCGGAATTTTTGAAACAAAACGAATCGGATTTCCACTACCTGACCGAACTGGAGGCCCGGCTTTTAGTAAAAAAACGCCCGCGATTTTCGCACAAGGGTACCTACGGACATGCGCTGTTGCTCAATGGTCGTTTTGGCAGCATGGGCGCGGCAGTCCTGGCGGCGGAGGCTTGCCTGCGGGCGGGCGCCGGCTTGCTCACGGTGCACGTTCCCCGCTGTGGTTACGAAATTTTGCAAACGCGCGTCCCCGAAGCCCTGTGCAACGCCGATAGCAACGAAATGTACTGGGCGGAGTTGCCCGATCTGGCGCGCTACTCGGCCATCGGGGCGGGGTGTGGCATCGGACAGGATGCCCAAACCGCGCAGGCGCTGAAGCGGCTCCTGCAAACAACTCCCGTCCCCCTGGTGCTCGACGCCGATGCGCTCAATATCCTGGGTAAACACCCGAACTGGTTTGCTTTCCTCCCCAAAAATACCGTACTGACCCCGCACCCCAAGGAGTTTGAGCGGCTGTTTGGCCGCAGTACCAACGATTTTGAACGCAATACCCTGCAACGCGCCAAGGCGCAGGAACTTGGCGTGTTTATCGTCCTGAAAGGCGCCAATACGGCCATTGCCTGCCCCGACGGCGCTTGCTGGTTCAACTCCACCGGCAATCCCGGCATGGCCACCGGCGGCAGCGGAGATGTGCTCACGGGTATCCTCACCGGACTGCTGGCCCAGGGCTATGCGCCACGGGATACCTGCCTGCTCGGCGTATTTTTGCACGGTCTGGCAGGCGATTTAGCTGCTGCGGAAAAAAGCCGGGCCGGGCTGCTCGCAGGGGATATAGCCGGATTTTTAGGAAAGGCCTGGATGACGATGGAGTCCTAAACACAACCGCCCCCCCCTCCAACCAACAACCCTCCAACCAGCAACC
The DNA here is from genome assembly GCA_041741155.1 of Saprospiraceae bacterium. Taxonomy (GTDB): domain Bacteria; phylum Bacteroidota; class Bacteroidia; order Chitinophagales; family Saprospiraceae; genus M3007. Next base: position 3,616 of record JBGSKO010000069.1, read on the forward strand.
CTCCAACCTTCCAACCAGCAACATATGCAGATACACCTCAGTCCCCACTTTGATAACATCGTTTATTCCGCACCGGACACTGTGCGGGCAGGTGTGCTCTTTGCCGGCGCCAAAAAACTGCTCGCCTGGCTGGAGGGCCAACTCGGACTGTCCGGCTGCCCGGAAAACACCGACTACCTGCGCATCGAACTGTACCGGCAGGCACTGCTGGAATGGTTGGAAACTGCTCCGGAAACGCCTTTTTTTGCCGACTCTTTCGAGGCCGACCGTTTTGCCACGGCTGCGGCGTTGCTGGCCTGGCGCGACGAACTGCTGCTGGCGGGCTGGGATTTTTTGCCGGAAGGCGACTGCCCGCCGCGCCTCGCCGACCTGGCCCGCGTGGAGGTTTTTTTTAGAAAAAAAACAACCAACCCGGAAATCGGTGCAGCGGCGACGGGGCTTGCCGACCGCTTCGTGCGGGCGCTCGAATGGCTACAGTTGCGCCCGTTGTCCGTGGGCGAAATCGTGCTGCACGAACCCGAAGCGCTGCTGCCTCCGGTGGTGCGGCGCATCGTCGCGCAGTTCCGGCGTGCCGGCGTGCCGGTTCGGCAGTTGCATGCCGATGGCGCGGCACTCGATTCGAATTCGGACCTTGCCTGGCTGCAAGGACGTTTGCTGGGGCGGGTTTCCGGCAAAAAAACAGCGGCCAACGATGGCTCGCTCGTTATCCTGAAAGCCCGGCGCGACAGCGATGCCGCCGTGTTTTTGGCACAATTTCTATTGAAAAATCCCGGCTGGCGCCCCGTTTTCCTCATTCCCGAACTCAACCGCGTACTGGAGCAGGCGCTGCAGCAAGAAGGCTTGCCGGCGCTGGGCGTGTTGTCGGCTTCGCTGGCCCGGCCCTCATTGCAGGTACTCAAGCTTGCCCCTGCGTTCCTGTGGGAACCGGTGGATGTGTTTAAAATTATGGAGTTTGTCACGCTTCCGCTCAAACCCCTCGACGACGGATTGGCTCTCGAAATCGCCCGCGTCATGGCCAACAAGCCCGGGTTGTTCAGCGACACGTGGTTTGCCGCCGTTCTTGGCTACCTGGAGCAGTTGCACGTACCCGATGCCGTGCGGGAGCAGTACGAATTTTGGTTCAACCGGCGGCGGTACCGGGCGGACAGCACAGCGCCCAAACGCGACGCCATCGAGTTGTACGCCTACCTGCACCGCTGGGCGCTGGAGCGGTATTCGGAAAAAGAAAATACTACGCTGCTGGTGCTGGCCGAACAAGCACGCCGGGTGCGGGACTTGCTGGATACCCTGCCCGAACAGCGCATTGGATTTCTGGAGCTGGAGCGCATCGTGCGCACCATCTATGAGCCGGCGCCCATGCAACTTGTGCCCGCCGAAACCGGCCATTTCGACGTTGTACATCAGCCCGGCGCACTCGCTGCCCCGGCGGAAACCCTCGTCTGGTGGAACTGCCTGTTCGATGGCGCTGCACCTGCACCCGACCGCTGGCAACGGGCCGAACGGGCCTGGCTGGCCGCCCAAAATATCCAAATGGATGATCCCAGGCTGGACGGGCGGCGGAAGCTGTTGCTGGGACAAAAGCCGGTGTTGCAAGCCGCTCGCCGCCTCGTGCTGGTGGTGCCCGAACAAGCCGACGGGGCCGAGGCGCTGCCGAATCTCCTGCTGAGCGATATCGAGACAGCCTTTGACAACCACCGCGATTTTGTTTTCGATATCGAAAATCCGGCGGCACGACTGGCACTGGAGCAGTTGGGGGCTGTACCGGGGCGGGTGCCGCTGGAAACCCGTACGGCGGCCAGCCCGCGTCCGCACCTGATCATCCCGAATCCCGAGCGCCTCGCCGACAGCGAATACGAAACCCCGACCAATCTGGAACACCTGTTTTACTATCCGCACCGCTGGTTTTTCCGGCAAAAACTGCGGTTGTACCCGGCCAGTTTGCTTGGCGTGTCGCGGGACCAAACCTTGCTTGGCAGCTTGGCGCACCGCTTTTTTGAATTTTTACTGGTGGAAAAAGATTGCTTGACCTGGGACAGGTACGCCGTGCAGGACTGGATCAATGCCAAGGCGGAAAGTCTGCTCGAACGCGAGGGCGCCACGCTTCTGCTGTACGGCCGGGAGCCGGAACGCAACCAGTTTCTCAACCGCGTGAAAAATGCCGCATGGAGCCTGCTGACTCTCCTCCGCACCAACGGCTGGAGCATACACGCCACCGAAATGGCGCTGCAGGGCGACTTTGGCGGCTGGCCCATCCGGGGTAAGGCCGATCTCGTGCTGCGCCGCGACCACGACGAGTGGGCTGTGGTGGACCTGAAATGGAGCGGCGCCCGGCGGCGCAAGGAGATGATTAAAAACGGAGAAGACCTGCAACTCGTGCTCTACGCCAAGCTCCTGCCTCCGCCCGAAACCTGGGCGCATACGGCCTATTTTATTCTGGAAGACGGCAAAATGGTTGCCCGAAACAAGGAGGCTTTCCGCGATGCCGTAGCCGCTGAGGATAGCGGGGGCGGGCACGCCGTTGCCTGCGACGCCATCTTTGCACGCATGGAACGCACGTTCGCATGGCGGCTGGCACAATTGCGCGAGGGCCTGCTCGAACTGCGCAGCGCCCGCACCGCGCCCGAACTGGATGCGCTCTATGCCGATGCACTGCTCGACCTGCTGGAAATGAAAATGGAGGATGCGCGCTGGGATGATTACCGCACGCTGGTGGGTTGATTTTGTGTTTTCACCGCAGAGGCGCAGAGACGCGGAGGTTTTGATAATCAAGTTTTTAAACCTCAGCATCTCTGCGCCTCTGCGGTGAAATAGCGCTAATGATACACCCGCGTCTATGCGGTGAAAACAAACTCACTCTACTTTCAGGAATTCAAACGACGCCCGCTCGGGGTGCAGGGCTGCAGCTTCGGCATTTTCCCCGACGATGTAGTAATGGACGACTTCGGCGCGTGGGACAGTGGCGCTGAAAATGCCGTCGCCGGCCGTGACGTCGCCGTTTTCGCCGGTGTCGTTCATGGGTATGCGGAAAAAGGCGAACATCCGGTCTTTTCGGTAGAAAAGCCAGGCGCTTTCCGCAGTTTTTACTTCGGCAGTCACGAGCACCTTGTCCTCCTTTACGGTGTGTTTAACCGCGCCGATGGTGGGCGCTACCTTGTTCAGGGCCGGGTGCCGGAGCAGGTATTTGGTGCGTCTGTCCATGAGTTCGCGCAAGCCGATAATTTTATCGGGGCCGGCGACCATGGTTTTATCCAGGGAGTTTTTGAAATCGTCGTAGGTGTACAGTTTGAGCGAGTCTTTTTTGACCCATGGATCAATATCTTTAAGCAGGGTCTCCGCTTCGGTGAGCCACACCCCGCTGGCCAGGCATTCGTTGACGATCGTTTTGATGTGCGCGATATAGACTTTTCGGAACAATGGCGTGCGCAGGACTTTGGAAATCAGCGGCCTTTTGGCATTGCTGAACTCAGCCAGAGGACTGTACTCAATCAGTTCCTGGTCCGTCATGACATTGAAGCTGAAATCGCGACGCCAGCCGCCGAAGGCCATGTTGAGGTCCCAGATAAGGGGGTGTCCCACGCCGGTAGAGTCTATCCAGAGGTAGTAGTTGTGGGAGAGGGATCCGGTGTAGCTATCGAGATTGACCATTACGTTGTTCAGGGCGTGCATCCACAGGGTCTGGTCAATATTGAGCACCGTTTCTACTTTGTTTGGCTCCTGGTTGAGCACTTTGACAAGGTTGATCAGAGGTTTCCAACTGGCGGGGTCGTCCACTTCGTAAAAAGCGTCGTAGCAGCCGGGGCTGTCATTGAGGTACATCAGCGAGGCATTTTCGCCTTTGGGGCAGCCTGTTTGGCTGCGCACGCGCTTCCAGTTGTCGGGGTCGCACTTGACTAAAAAACCCGCCTGGGTACCGAAGTGTTTCTGAATAAACAGTTCGTCTATAGATTCGGTATTGATGTACAACCCGTAGAATTCTTTATTGATGTGCACTTTGGCAAAGTTGCAGGCAGGTGCGGGCATGTAGCGCCGGATCATGAAATAAGCCAACGGGTCGCGCATGAAACTGGGGTCCAAAAAGGAGTTGGACAGTTTGATCGTCGTGTGCCCGTCCTTCATTTTTTGTTCCTTGAGCCGGAAGTCCAGTTTGACGTTGAACGGTAGTTTCTTCGAGGTGTCCTTTCTGGAGCGGAAGTACGAGCTATTGCCTTTGTACCGAATACCAACGCTGTCGTAGCGTGTGCCGTTTACAAACGCCGTGCCCAGCAGGCGGGAGTCCGGGTTTACAGTCTTGATGGAGTCCAGCTTGGTGTCCCAATCCGGGTAAGGCATTTCGAGGTGAATTTCCTGAATGGCCTTTCCATAAAAATCCTGGGCCAGGACGGACGCGGAGGAACCTGCTACAAGCGCAGTGATCAACAGGAGGGCCTGGAAAAAAGAGATACGCATATTTAATATGGGAGGTGTGTTCAAAAGAAGCAAAGAGCAAATTGAAAAAGGAGGGTGTCTCACAAGTCGGTATTTGGATGACCGGGTCGAATAATGTCTTCGTTTTGCCCTCAGACTTTCCAGGTTTTTTAAACCTGGAAAGTCTAAGTCTCAAAAAAGCAAACATTCAATGGCGATGCAGCCATTTTTTAAACATATGAAACAGCCTCCTCCTGCATTTTATTTATTCAGGTCGCTTAATTTGACCTTGTATGGGGTTTTCATGTATTCGCGCGGTGCAAATGTGACCGTCCCGGCATTTTCAGACAGGATGTAGTAGTCCAGCACGGCATCGTCGCCGGGAGCGTCAATGCTCGCTGAAAAGGCTTTCACGCCGGTTGGCAGGTTGCTGGACGGCTCTTCCGACATCACCATGGATTTGTATGCCTGGGTATCGGCAAACCGGTAGTAAATGAAGAGGCGTTTGGGGAACCGGTCGGCTTTGGCCATAATACGGAAGGTATTGACCCGCTGGTTCTCAAATTTTCCGCGGCCCTGCACGGTGATGTCGCTTACAGCCGAAGGTAGCGCCGTCAGTTCCGGGTGTGTCTGCAGGAAGCGGGCGCGCTTGCTCATCAGTTCTGCTATGCCGGGAATCTTGCTTCTGTTGCCGGTAGTGGACTTGAGGCTGTTTTGAAACTCTTCCAGGCTGTACTGCTTGTTCTTGTCGTCGTTGAACGGTACCACGATCATGGCCTGCAGTTCCTTCGCGCGCTTTTCATAAGCGCCGCTGGCAAAGTAGTCGTCATTGATCTGGCGGATGTGCGACAAGTATATTTTCCGGTACAGCGGGTCGCTCAGCAGTTGTTTGACAAGCGGTTTGAGTGCGTTATCAGCATGCAGGAGCGGGTCGAGTTTTTGCAGGCTGCGCAACTCCAGATCGCTGCCTCCTCCGGTATTTTTGAGGCTGCCGAAACTGAGGTTCAGGTCCCAATGCACCGGCTGAAAACGGCCGTTGTTGTCCTGGTACAGGTAGTAGTTGATACTGCGGGCGCCGGAGTAGCTGCTGAGGTTGACCATGACGTTGTTGAGCGCCAGCATCCAGAGTGCGCGGTCCACGTCGAGTACCGTTTCGATTTTGGCCGTTTCGCGGTTGAGGACGCGGGTCAATTCCTGCAACGCCGACCAGCCGCGGTCCGATTTCATTTCAAAATTGTTGCGGTAGCAATCCAGCTTCTCTTCATATTCGAGCGATCCGAATATATTTTGTTTGCAGTCCGCAGGAATATTGTCCGGCTTGTAATCTACACCTCCTTTGAAGAACGGGTTCTCGTCGGAGCCGTAGTGCGTGCGCAAGAATTGGCCTTCGATGCTTTCCAGGTTGATAAACACGCCCACGTACTCATCGTTGACATAGAGTTTGGAGTAAGACGCCTGCGGAGAAGGCATGTACTGGGCTGCGATTTCGTGGAACAGCACTTCGCGCACCATACTGGGGTCGCGCAGGGCGGATGATAGTTTCACGGAAGTGTTCCCCTGGTGTTGCTGCGCGGGGTTAACGAAGTCCAGTTTGATCTGGAACGGGTTGCGCTTCATACCCATTTGGTACGAGTTATTTCCCCGGAACCGTACACCCACGCTGTCGTAGGACATGCCGTCGAGCGTGATTTTGCCGAGCATCATGCCTTCTCCGTAAAGGCGCATGGAATCCAGTGCGTCGTTCCAGTTTTTGGCAGGGAGCGTCAGGCGGACTTCTCCGATGGTCTTTTTGTCAAAAAACGACCGCACAGGCTTGGTTGTCTGTGCGAAAATGGCCAACGGACAAAGTATGATCAGGGTAAAGAGCAATTTTTTCATGGTAAACTGCTGGATGAGTGATGAGTGGTTAACGATGAATGAGAAATTTCCAAACCGTTGGTTCGCAGAGACTTGGAAATAAATTCAGCTAAACGTACTTGCGCTGTTTTGCTGAAAAAATTAAAAAAACGGGTTTCGAAATGCGGGTGCAATGATACGAAAAGGTGGGGGAGTAATTGGTCCGATTGGCTCGAATGGTTTGATTTTTCCAATTGATCTAATTTAAACACGCGCACATCACAGGATTTCCTCAAATTCCGATTCCGATGTTGCGGGAAATGCACGGGCATCTGCGCCCAGGCGGCTGCGGTGCATCTCGCCCATGCGGGTGAGCACGTCTGCAAGCAGGTTTTCATCTACCCAGTGCTGCACGGCTTCCAGGGTGTTGAGTCGCTCGTCGGCGCCCAGTTTGAAGGTTTGTTCGTACCCGGAATTTTCGAATTTTACGGAGATGCGGTCATCCATTTTGAACACCGATATTTTCAAAACAGGATGGGGAATGGTGCCGATTATGCGCATTTATGAATGATGGATGATGAGTGATGAAATGTTATTCCTCGGTGCCGTGAATGGCTCGAAAGGCGGAAGCGCCTGCTGCTGCGCCGGCCAGCGCGCCGATCAGGCTGGGCCAGATGTCGCCCCAGGCAATTTTACCGACGATTGCCAGGGCAAATGCAAGGACTGGATTGAAGGTGGCCGGAGAAATATTACCCAGTGCGTACGCCGCTGCCAGTACGATGAAACCTACAGCAAGACCGTAGTTGGCATTGCCAATGGTGACTTTTGACGTAGTGGTTAAAAAAACAAAGACCAGGGCAAATGTGCCTGCCGCCTCTGCAAAAAACACACACATCGTATCGTAGGGGCGAAGAGGCGCCTCCGCCGTGCCGCCACACCGGATCAAAAAAACCGCCAGTATGGCGCCCAACGCCCCGCCAATAATTTGTGCCAAAAGGTAGTACGGAAAATCCCAGCGCTCCAGCTTGCCTACGATGAGCATGGCCACCGAAATAGCCGGATTGAAATGTGCGCCGGAAATACTCCGTCCTGCGTAAAGCAGCGCCGCTACGGTCGCTCCATACGCTATTGGAGCCTGCCCAACCGGGGCATTATTGGAAATGAGAATGACTAAATGCACCAGAAGTAGTGTTCCGATGCCCTCCATCAGGTATTGTTTCATATTGTGCAGTTACTTTTGCCGATCATTGATCACCGCCAAAAGTATTGAAAAATCGTTATGCGCATTCTTTCTATCCTCATGTCCGTCTTTTTGATGAATACCCTCGCTGTTTCCCAAACCCAAAAACAACTGCTCACACCGGAACAACTCTGGAAGGTCGGGCGGGTATCGCTTGACTGTGTTTCCCCCGACGGCAAGTACGCCGTGTATGGTGTGACCCGCTTCGATGTAGAAAAAAACAAGGGCACGCGCTCGCTTTACCTTGTTGATTTGCAAACGTTTGAAACGCTTCCGCTAACGGATCCTGCCGCAGGCAGCGCATCCGATGCCGCATTCCACCCATCCAGCCGGCGCGTCGGTTTTGTCCGCGACGGCAAGCTCTGCGAGGTGGGCGTGTCCGGCGGCGCGGTGAACACCGTCACCGATTTTGAAATAAACGGGTTTCGCTATGCCCCCGACGGCAAACACGTGCTGTTTGCGCAGCAGGTCAAGTTCGATCAGGCGCCCACCGACCTGTACCCCGATTTGCCCAAGGCCTCCGGGCGCATCTCCGACGGGTTGTTTTACCGCCACTGGAAATCGTGGCACGAGTACAAGTACAGCAATGTTTTCTACGTCCGCTACCAGGACGGCAAAACGCTGGGCAGCCCCGTGAATATCATGAATGAGCCGTACGACAGCCCGCTGCGCCCTATGGGTGGTATGGAGCAGATTACCTGGAGCCCCGACGGCCGCTTCATCGTTTATACCTGCCGCAAACTGAAAGGCACCGAGGAGGCGCTTAGCACCAACGCCGACTTGTATTTGTACGAACTTGCCTCCGGCAAAACACTTAATATTTCGGAAGGAATGCCGGGCTACGATATTGACCCCGTTTTTTCGCCCGACGGTCGCTACTTGGCCTGGACGAGTATGGAAAAGGCCGGCTACGAAGCCGACCGCACCCGTATTATGCTGCTCGATACCCGAAACAACGACCGCTCGGAACTCACCGAGGGCTGGAAGTTTGAGGCCAACCACCCCCAGTGGGCTGCCGACAGCAAATCGTTGTACTTCCTCAGTTCCAACGACTTCACCTACCAAATCCACCAAATCACCGTGGCCGACCGCAAAACACGCAAGGTGACAACCGGCCAGCACGACTACAATGCCTTGTTGGTGGCGGGCGACCGATTAGTGACCACCCGGGTTTCATTGACCACCCCGCCTGAAGTGTTTCTGGTGGATCCGCAAACGGGCAACGCCCGTGCCCTGAGCACCGCCACCGCCGAATCCTGGAACAATATCGCCCAGGCAAAAGTGGAGCGCCGCACCGTGAAAACCACCGACGGCAAGGACATGAACGTGTGGCTGGTGCTGCCGCCCGACTTTGATGCCAAAAAGAAATACCCGGCGCTGCTGTACTGTCAGGGTGGCCCGCAATCGGCGCTTAGCCAGTTCTTTTCGTTTCGCTGGAACCTGCAATTGATGGCCTCGCAGGGGTATATCGTCATAGCTCCCTGCCGGCGCGGCATGCCGGGCGGTCCTTACGGACAAGAATGGAACGCGGCGATCAGTACCGATTGGGGCGGACAAGCCATGCAAGACCTGCTGTCGGCGTCCGACGCCATGGCCAAAGAGCCGTTCGTGGACGCGCAGCGGATGGGCGCTGTGGGCGCCAGTTTTGGCGGATACTCGGTGTTTTGGCTGGCCGGTAACCACAACAAGCGCTTCAAAACCTTCATTTCCCACTGTGGCATGTTCAATACCACCAGCTGGTACGGTACCACGGAGGAACTGTTTTTTGCCAACAATGACCTCGGCGGACCATATTGGGACAATCCCGGCAACCCGGGTTGGACCAAATTCAGCCCGCATTTGTATGTGAAAAACTGGGACACGCCTATCCTCGTCATGCACAACGAGCTCGATTTTCGGGTGCCGTTTTCCGAAGGTATGCAGGCGTTTCAGGCGGCACAATTGCAGGGGATACCCTCGCGCCTGGTCAGTTTTCCCGACGAAGGGCACTGGATGTCCAAAGCCCAAAACAGTTTGATGTGGCAGCGGGAGTTTTTCCGGTGGCTGGATGCGTATTTGAAAAAATAAGCGCCCTGTTTGAGTACCATTTCACAGAGGCCCACAGAGAAAACATGAGTCATCCCGAATTTTTCGAGCGTGTTCAGAGAACTGTGTCAAACCTACCGAGAGATATTTTTAACACAGACAAACGCAGACTGCTACACAGACAAACACAGAGTGTAACTTATTTAAAATCAAACTTCTGTGT
>JBGSKO010000070.1:0-23450 GCA_041741155.1 Saprospiraceae bacterium
GGTTTCGTAGTTTCCAAAAACAAGCGCCGAGTCGCCCGTGCAGATTTCCCGGAGTTCCGTTGTTTGAAAAACAGGCAACACCGCCAACTCGATCCGGTGCATCGAATCGCAGCCGTTTGCTGCCTGAAACGTGCTGCTGTACAGCCCGGTTGCGGTTTCGTAGTTTCCAAAAACAAGCGCCGAGTCGCCCGTACAGATTTCTTGGAGTTCCGTTGTCTGGAAAACAGGTAAAACCGCCAACTCGACCTGGTGCATCGAATCACACCCGTTTGCTGCCTGAAACGTGCTGCTGTACAGCCCGGCAGCGGTTTCGTAGTTTCCAAAGACCAATGCCGAGTCGCCCGTGCAGATTTCCCGGAGTTCCGTTGTTTGAAAAACAGGCAACACCGCCAACTCGATCCGGTGCATCGAATCGCAGCCGTTTACAGCCTGAAAGGTGCGGCTGAACAGCCCGGCAGTGGTTTCGTAGTTTCCAAAGACCAATGCCGAGTCGCCCGTGCAGATTTCCCGGAGTTCCGTTGTTTGAAAAACAGGCAACACCGCCAACTCGATCCGGTGCACCGAGTCGCAACCGTTTGTTGCCTGAAAGGTGCGGCTGTACAGCCCGGCAGCGGTTTCATAGTTTCCAAAAACAAGCAACGAATCGCCCGCGCAGATTTCCACCGTTTCCACGACGTTTTGTGGCAAGTTGACTTGAATAAAAACCGTATCAAAGCTAAAACAACCCAACGGGCTTTTTACCTGAACCGTGTAGGTTCGACTTTGGTTGGGTTGCGCAACCGGATCCGGGCAATCGGCGCAGGACAAATCAGTGGCCGGAAACCAGGTGTAATTTTCAAAACCAGGTGTTGCCTGCAGCTGGATTGCCGAATCCTGGCAGATTTTTCGATCCGGCCCCAGGTTTACGATTCCGGCAGAATTAACCGAAACTACTACGGTATCGCGGATGACAAGTCCGCAGAGATCCGTCACCTCCACCCAATAGGTACCCGGTTCGTATACCGTGATGGTGGAGTCTGTTGAAAGTGTTGACCAGCGGTAATTTTGAAAGCCGCTGCCAACAGAGAATGTCCATACCCCTTTTTCGCACACGACCACATCCGGACCGAGACTGGGTTTGGCAAGCGCCGGTGGCAGTTCAAAATCGGTCATATTGTTGGTGAAATCACATTCTGCAAAACCGGTGAGCGGGAAGTCGGTGGACAAGTTGAACGGCGGCGGTTTGCTGCCGTTATCATTCACAACTGCGTAGATTTTTTGTCCCAGTTGTTTTGGCAGCAAAACAACCAGGTTAACGCAGCTATCTACTGCCAGTTCATCGGATAAAGCTACCTGAGCAGGCAAAAGCGTGGCGGCAGTTGTGGTCGGATCGCCCCGGTAAAAACGGATCGGGGTTCCAGCCGGCAATGCGCCGCTGCCCACGTTGCACGCGCGCAGCCGGACTTCCACAAAGTTGCCGGCACATCGAGCCTGGAGGACATCCAGTGTGGCATCCGGTAAGTACACATAGCCGTTGTAAAATGCCGGAACCGGCTTTTGGCCGAGTACAATATTGAGCGGCCGATAACCGCTACCGGCGGGCATTTCCAGGTAATTTTTTTGCAGCACCGCAGGAATAGTCAGGTCGTCGTTGATGAGGTGGGGAGCATAGATAAACTGGTTCCAAAGCCGGCGTGTCGGTTTCCAGGGACCGCTTTTGGTCAAGTCGGCGCCAACAACGATGAGTTGACCATCAGCATAAGGATCCAAAGATTGCGGCAGGCTTCCGCCGGTAAACACAATCTCCGCCTGACCGTCGCTATCTACGTCGGCAATGACGGGATACTCTTCGTGTGTTCCACTTTTGCCGGGAATTTTAAACCAGGACCGATCCGGGTTGACTCCGGCAGGAAACGGCGCATTGCCACCGTACAGCACATGGAGCGATTCCTGATCCCGAAAAACAAGCTCGGGCTGACCGTTTCCATCGAAGTCGAAGGTGCTGACAGGATTAGAAAAATTATAGGGATCATTCACTGACACCGACCACCAGAAAGGATTAGCCGGGTCCATTTCAGCAGCATTCAGGTTCAGGCAATACAACCGGTAGGGCGCGCTAAAAAAGATTTCCGGGAGATTTTTTGAAGCGCCCTTTTGGGTATCGTCGAAAACTTCTGCGACCGATGGCAAGCCAAGAGCGCCCAAAGGGCCGAAGTCCGGATAGGCTATCTGTTTAATAAATTTTTGCGCATTCCAAACGTACAAGTAAGACTTTGCCCCTCCTCCTGATGGCTGGGCGCGTACAACGACATCGGGCACGCCGTCCAAATCCATATCGGCAACCACGGCAGGGCCGTCGGCATAAACACCACCGCCAGGTACGGCGTCCACTGTTCTTCGGGCTATGATCGCGCGGGGATCGCCATCTTGAGCCGTGTTATCCAGATCAACACTGAAAATCGTGGTGCCTGTAACCAATTCCAGCCCGGCACAGTCCGGATTGCCGTTGCAGTCTTCCACACTGAGCATATCGGCAGCAAAGGAATGGTAGAAATTCTGCGCAGGCGGAACCGCCGGCTTTACATTAATTAGTTGTGGCTGCCCCAAGGGGCTGTATTCCAGCACAAACACCTCATGTCCAACGATAATTTCGGAAAGTCCATCACCATTGAAATCAGCCAGCGTTATTTGGGGGGTGTTTGACTGGACCGTGTAGCCCTGAAGCATAGTCGTCATAACCGGATTGACTTGCGGATTATAGTTGGAGTAAACGCGCAAATTTTTGTTGTTAAATACCACGACCAGTTCCGGAACGCCATTACCATCCAAATCACCCACAGCCATTGAAACAGGGCTGGTGAAAACAGTGCCCGTCATATTCAGCTGAGCCGGGTTGGCGGCATTACTGCCATCCCCGGTATATATCCGTATATGCCTGGGCATATTAATATCCGGGTCGTATGTAATAGCCAGAATCTCCGGAATGTTGTCCTGCTGCGGATTGAGGTTTGCCACTATAGTCTGTCGGTACGGCTCAATGCCGTTCCCTGCAGATTTCCACTCCACACGTCCACTGATTTTTGGGATTACCGGCGGTAACGGGATGGCGCAGTCTGGCAGTCCACCGTTGCAGGGGCAGTCCACAACATCGGCACAGTCCGTCAGTCCGTCGCCGTCGTCGTCCAGGTTGTTGTTACAGATTTCGGGGCAAAGTGCCGACGAACAAAGGGTTTCGAGGGTTTGTGGCAGCGGTTGCATGAATGCGAAACGGTCCGTAACCATCAACTGTGGCGAGGCGATCGGCTGTGGCGTGTAGGATTGAACGGACCAGGTGGGCGTCGCCACCGAAATCGGGAGGGAGTCCGAAATACACTCTGCCAGTGGAGACGCGATCAACGGGCTTTTTAATAAATACAATTCGTCATTGACAAATACCCGCGAACCAAAAGCGAACAAGTGGTCGTCTTGCGCCACCATATCGAAACCATTGAAACCCGCCGGATTCACCAGGTTTTTTTTCCAGACTATGTTGCCGTCAAAATCTGTTTTGATAAAATAGGTGCTTCCATAAATTCCAAAACCAAGGAGATAGCCATCCTCCAGCACTTCGATATTCACCCTGTCGGTATGGCTATGGTAGTCAATAATTAAGCCGCTGTAAAAAACCCGGGCGGCCACAGGTTGCCCGTTGAGGTCCGTTTTCAGAAAAAAAGCATACGCATTATTGGCTCCTGTCAGCACCAAATGGTTCTTGTCCTGTTTAATTTCACTCCAGGTAAAAGCGCCGGCACCGCCAAACAGTCCGATTGCAGCAAAGTCGTACTGCTTGCTCCAAAGAACCTGTCCGGTGGCATCGAATTTTGCCAGAAACGGGCTACCGGTATTGCCTCCAAGACTCCCGGTTCCGGCGCCGAAAAACGCATCGCCTACCCACAAGCCCGAGCGCACCAGTGGCACTTCTCCCCCGGAAAAATTTTTCTGGGAGATGATGTTTCCGTTCCCGGGATTGATGTCCAGCACCACAACCTGTGTGTGGTTCATAGATTTACCAAATACCTGATAGTGCTGGTTTACAGGGTTTTCTGTAATCGTCCACAGGTACAACGGGCTGAAACTGTCAATTTTTTTGTACCACACCACTTGCCCCGTCGTGTAATTTACCTTGGCTAGGTAGCAAACCTCCCCTCCCGTCAGAAACGAGGTAAGCAGCAGCGCATGCCCGTCGGAAGTGATGTGCACATCGCTGATGGCTTGTCCGTCATCGGGTATGATCTCCCGGTGGTAAACCAGATCGCCCTGTTGTGTGTACCGGAGCAATCCATAGCGCTTGGATGGCAGGGAAGCTACCGCCAGCAAGCCGCCACCGGGAAGGGGTTTCAATTGCGTTCCGTACAGGTGTATATTGTGCCCATAGTCTATCTTTTTCACGAAAGAATAGAGGCACCCGGAGGAATCGGTTACTTCAAACGACAGGCAGGACACATCGGGACAATATGCGCCGGCGGCAGTCAAACAAACCGCGTGCACCCCCGGAGCAGAAAAGGATTCCGACCAAACGGGCGCATCGCCCGCCGGGTTTCCGTCGAGTGTCCAGGCCAAATTCGCCATATTGCCGGTAGTTGTGCTGGTAAATGTTACGGTGTTCCCCACCTGCACGACCGGCGGAAAAATCTCGAAGCTCGCCTGTACGTCGCATACTACCCAAAACGTATCGGAAACGGTCGCCAGGCAATTGGCATCTGCCCCCCCAACGTCCAGCGTCACGATGTGTTGGCCCAGCGTGCTAAACGAAATGGACGCGTTCGGCCCGGTAGCAAATACGCCGGCGTCGGTTTTCCACGTGTAGGTTTGCGCGGTTGGGTCACTGGCTGTAAACTGGACGGCAACGCCAACCGGTACCGTAGCGCCCGCCGAAGCCGTGAACGCCGCCGATACCGGTTGGGTACACGGATCCAGACAGCCCTTTGAGGCGAGTAAACTTGCCCGTGCTTCGGTCATAAAAAACGCCATCCGGTCGCGTTGCCCGGCAGTAAATGCATTGTAGCAGGCGAGCGTGGCGTAGTCCATGTAGTTGATGGTCATGTCTTCCTGATCCGTGGAGAAACCGGATTGAGTATCCGTGGAACAGGTATTTGCCGGCGTGCCACAGGGTAGCCACGCGGTGGATTGGTCGGGCGGGGTGTCACACACCTGATCGCCGTCCTTGGCGCAATCGCTGTTGGTACACCCTCCTTCAAACGTATGGTACAAGCCGAAGTAGTGCCCGACTTCGTGGGTAAGCACACAGTTGTCCGCTTCGTTTTCACCAAAAAACTCCGCTTCCATGACAATGCCATCAATATCCGTTCCGTGGGAGGCGGGGAAATACGCATAACCCGCTACCCCGGGGCCACTGCTTTGACTGGTAACTGCCCGCACGAGCCAGATATTCAGGTAGTGCTGTGGATTCCAGCGGCTCAGGTTTTTGACCGCCAGATCCTGGGTTTCCATGGTCATGTTGGTCAGCGGCGATATTCGTCGGATGATTCCGTTGGTTGCTTCTCCATCCGGGGTTTGGCGGGCAAGGCAGAATTGGAAGGGCGTTGACACCCCATTTCCCTGGTCGTAGTACCCGGAGTTGGCGAAAGCCGCGTTCAGCAATTCAATACCCTTGCTCACCTGAGCATCGCTGATGTTTTCCGCACCGTTCAGGTGGATGATGTGTACGATCACCGGTATCGTGTAGATCGCCGGCAGTCCTTTGGCCGCTGCATATCCGGAAGGTTGCGCCAGTTGTTCGTATCGTTCCCGCTCGAGGGTTTCCTGCAAAACCCGAACGGCGGGATCGTTGCCAAAAAGGCGTTCGCGCATGGAATCAGAGCCACAAGAAAAGGGTTGGCCGGCTGCCGATAAAATGGATAGTGCAACACAGCAAAAGGAAAGGCTGTAGCGGAAAAATTGGTTCATGCACGCAGTTTTCTGACAGATACGGAGGTCCCTCCTTTTGCTGTCTTTTGTTGCAGTTTTTTGCCTGCAACAGAAATCCCGTTCTCCCCTATCTGCCTCCCGGCGACCAAACTTTAAACCCGCTCTTGACCCTTTTCCACCCGCAACCGGCGCCACATACTTAACCCCAACCCGAACAGCATCAGCAATGAGCCGAGCCAAACAAAATTGATACCGGGGAAAACAATGGCCTCCAGCACGATATAATCCGAGCGGGGTGCGTTTTCCGCGACTTCGATCGGGATGCGGCGTTGTTCTTCAGAAGCCTGCGCAACGCCGATGGTCATGGTCGCCGTTTGCGGCTCAATATTCTCGAAACGGAAGTGCAATCCCAGTGCCGGCGCCTCGTCCTTGAGGCTGAACGGGCGGCTGTCGCGGATCAGATATACCGGATTCGCCGTGCCCGTACGGCCATCGGGAGCCGTGATCCGCAGACTGGCGGCCACCGCGATATCGCCGGTTTCGGGGGCGTACGCGGGGTGATCCACCTCGCGGTCCAACTTGACCAACTGAATCGAATAGCCGTTATAATCCATAGTTCCCCCTTCTTTCATGGGGAAATTCTGGTATTGCAGCTCCTCTTCCATGTTCAGCCACTGGCCCATGGACGCCTCGGTGAGCCGCACGCGCAGTTGCAACTGACCCACATTGGCGGGCAGGGTAAATCCACCCTGGCGCGGACGCAGGTACAGCATGGGTTCGGCAGCGAAGCCCGTGCTGTCGTCAAGGTTGTAGGCGCGCATTTTGAGGCCGAAAGCGATGTCGCCCTTTTCGGGTTTGTAGTCCGGGTGTACGGGCTGTTTGGTGTAGCCCTCCAGCACAAAGAAGTGTTTTTTGGTAAAAACAGTATCCCCCACAACGGCCTCGTACGGGTCGAAGCGCAGGCTGTCTTCCTGCTGACGGGCAAACTCTCGGTCGAGTTCAGCCTTTGGCAACGAGGAGACGTGGGTAAAAATATCGTGTGTCAGGTAGTGTTTGGTAGACGGGTTGGAGGCTACGATGTTGGCAAACTGCCGGTCGTACATCACGTTGGGGTGCAGCGTAAAGTCCTCGCCGGTATAGCCGCCTTTGCCGTCCTGTTTTTTGAACTGCACCGCGAACGTGCGGGTTTGGCGCACCACGGTATCCCGCAAATAAGTCGCCTCAAAGCCGCGCATGGGCATAGGCGCCTCTTTGAGCAGGAGGATGTTTTTATTCAGATCATCGCCGCCCATCCCTTCGATGAGGCCGTCCATAGCGAAGGCGTTGGTGGAAATCCACTCTTTGTTCAGGCCGGTTCCAAGGATGCCAAGTACCAGTATTCCAAAGCCGATGTGCGACAACGCCGAGCCGGCCTGTTTCAGGTTGCCCTTGATAAACGAGATGATATAATCTACGTTGGCAGCCAGACCAAACATCCCCGCAAAAAGCAGGGTGTAATACTGCCATGCGCTGACGTTGAGCCACATCGCATTCAGCACGGTAAGAACTGCCGCCGCGAGGGCCGCGATGGCCACGTGGCGGAAAAATTTTTTCATCCAAACTGCTGTGTTGCGTTCACCATAGCGCAGCCACTGGGCTGTACCTGTCAGCAGGGCGATAAACACCGCAATCCAGAGTTGGTAACGGTTGTGGTGCGCCACAGGATCTTTCAGCGCCGCGCCTACATAGTCCGGGTCGAACGCCTGCATGATTTTGTTCCAAACCGGCAGCGAGGTAGCGCCGGTAATCAGCACAGCAGAGAAAAAGAGTACCAGCGCCCCGATAAACATCCAGAACTCGCGGGAGGCCGAGCTTTCTTCTGTTTCAATGTTCGGAACATCCTTGCGCCGGGCCAGCCACAGCCACGCGCCAAGTACGCTAAACACTCCGATGAAAAGTACCAATTGAAATCCCAACCCCATCTCCGTGAATGCATGCGCCGACGTATCGCCGAGGATACCGCTGCGGGTGAGGTAGGTGGAATACAGAATGAGCACGAAGGACAGCAGGTAAAAGGCGTAGGTGCTGCGGATGGAGTAGCCGGTATTGCGGGCCACGAGGTTGGTGTGGATGCCCGCCACCAACACAATCCAAGGCACCAGCGAGGTGTTTTCGACCGGATCCCACGCCCAGTAGCCGCCAAACGACAGTGCTTCGTAGGCCCATGCACCGCCCATGAGGATACCGAGGCCGAGAATAGCGCCGGAAAACAGTGCCCAGGGCAGGACCGGTTTCAGCCAGTCTTTGTGCTCGCGTGTCCACAGCCCTGCAATGGCATAGGCGAACGGGACGATCGTGGACGCGAAGCCAAGGAACAACGTGGGCGGGTGGATGGTCATCCAGTAGTTTTGGAGCAGCGGGTTCAGGCCGTTGCCTTTGATCTGCGCGAGGTAGTCCGCTTGCGCGAAAATCGGCGCATCCATCGTTTGGCGCAGCAGATCGAACGGACTGGCTCCCAGGCGGTAATCGCCGAAGTACAATCCGAGAATCATGGACGAGATGAACACTTCAGCCAGGGCTACCACCGCCAAAACGGGGGTTTCCCATTTGCCGGCGCGCAGCATGAGCACTACACCCAAAATGATGTGCCAAAAACTCCAGAGCAGGAAACTACCCTGCTGCTCTTTCCAGAATGCCGAGAACGTATATTCAAACGGAAGGTCGTCCGACACGTTTGCCCAGGCGTACTGGTACTCGTAGTATTTTTTTACCAGGATATAAAAAAGGGCGCCAATGACGCCCAGTGTGGCCAAACCGTGCAACAGGAACGCGAAGCGCCCCAGTTTGCGCCACCCCTCGAAGGAGGCCGTTTCGCGTTGGCGCGTAGCCAGGAAGTAGGCCACTGCGGCCAGGAGCGCAGCCACGAAGGCCAATACTACGCACAAGTGCCCCAGTTGTCCGGGCAAAAGATGTTCACCGATGTAATTCATGTTTTTGGATTATTCTTTTTCCGATCGGACATACACCTCTTCGTCTTTGTACTTGGAGGGACATTTGAGCAGCATATCGGCTGCCTCGAAGGTTTCACCGTTCATTTGACCGGTGAGTACAATTTGCTCGGAGCGTTCAAAGTCCTGCGGCTTCCCGGCGCGCAGTACCACGCGGCGCACGTCACCGGCATCATCGCGCAGGTAAAAAGCGAGGTAGTTGGGGTCTTTCTCCGGGTTATATTCCACCGGTTTGTCCTGCACGAGTTGGCCGACCAGTTTCACCCGGTCGCCTTTTTCGGAGGCCTGTTCGAAGTTGGCGTAGGTCGTCACGTCCGAGCTGGCGGAGATGAGGATGGCGATAGCCACCGCCACGACGGCTATTGCGATGAGGTGGGAACGTTTCATGTGTATTTGCTTTGGCGCAAAAGTACGGAGATGTACGGGTGTGCGGGAATGATTTTTGCTAGTCGTTACTATTTAGAATTTGACATCCCATGCGTCACATTATTCTTGTCCTTTTTGCTCTATTTGTCCTACACTGCAAACAAACAACGACCGTGCAACAAGAGTTGTTCAACACGCTCTAAATCACCCCCACCGCGCTTCACGCCATTCCTGTTGCTGTTCCTTGGAAAGAAAACTCCAGGCAACAGCGCGACTTATTTTGTTGCCTTGTCCCATGGGAATCGTAACAACTTCCATTGCGCCCGCTTTTTCAAGGGCTTTGTAAATACTTTTGAGGTGAGCCTGATTGGAGACTATGGATGAAAACCAAAAACAGGATGTGGCGAATTGGCGGCTTTGGCGGACCATGTCCAGAACAAATTTTTCTTCGCCGCCACGGCACCACAGTTCCTTGTTTTGCCCGCCAAAATTCAGGGTTGGTGTCAGCACTTTTTCCTGATTCAGGTTGCGCAACTTGCGCAGTGTGCCGGTTTGTGCAGCCTGCAACGACGTGTGAAACGGCGGATTGCAAATCGTCAGGTCGAAGATTTCGCCCTCCTGGATGATCCCGACAAAAATATCATCGGGGTTCGATTGCTGGCGGCATTCCACCGCATCTTTCAACTGCGGATTGGCCTCCATGATTTTGTTGGCCGAGGCAATAGCCTCCGGATCAATATCAGACCCGACAAACGACCAGCCATAAACTTTGTGCCCAATAATCGGATAGACGCAATTGGCGCCAACGCCGATATCGAGGCATCGAACCTTCGGTCCGGTTGGAACTTTGTCCTGATTGCCGGCAGCCAGCAAATCTGCTACGTGGTGGATGTAGTCTGCCCGACCCGGAATAGGCGGGCACAGATAACCGGGCGGAATATCCCAGGTTTGGATGTCGTAGTAGTGTTTCAGCAGGGCGGCATTCAGCACTTTCACCGCATCCGGATCTGCAAAATCAATGGATTCGTCATTGAATCTGTTGGGCCGGACATACTGCGCCAATGCCGGATAACTCGCCGCAAGCACCTGAAGGTCGTACCGACTGCGGTGCAGGTTCCGCGGATGCAGCTCGGATTTTACTTTGGGGCGCTTTTTCTTTATATGGGACATGTGTTTTTACTAAAATGACAAACGTGCAAATGGCGAAAGGGCAAAGGTCAGACGGCTCGGGGCTTTCGCTCGCAAAGGTAGCCTTTTACGCGCAGGGCATGCCCTACCCTACTTCTTCACCGCTTTCTCCCGGCACTCCAGAGCCTCCGGGTTCTCCGGCGACTCGGCCAGCACCTTGTCTATCCACACCAACCCTTCTTTGACCTGCCCATACTCAACCAGAAGACAGCCGATTTTCACGGAAGAATTGATGATCAGCACGGTATTTTCAAACACCTTGGTGAAATCTTCCGTTGCCGCATCCTTTTGTCCCAGCACTTGGCGGGACACGCCGCGGTGCAGGTAAGCATCTGCGGATTCTGGATATTTCTCCAGTGTTTTGTCAAAATCGGCAACAGCCTTTTGGTGCTTGCCCAACGTCTGATAGCACTTCCCTCGATCAAAATAACTATCGAACGCTGTGGGGTCTAATGTTTGCAGGCGGTCGTAATCGCCCACTGCTTCTGCAAGCCGGCCGGAAAACTGTTTGGCGCCTGCCCGCAAATCGAGGGCATCGAGGTATTCGGGATTGGCTTTCAATGCTTTGTCCAGACTTGCAATAGCCATTTCATATTCGCCGTAACGATACTGGATATTGCCGTGCCAGTAGTGCGCCTCCGCAAAGTCGGGTTTGACTTGTACGGCTTTTTCCAGGTCTTTGAGGGCGGCTTCCTGGTCGTCCATTTTCATGTTCACCCATGCACGGCCGAGATAGGCTTCGGCAAATTTGGCATCCAGGCGAATGGCGCGGTTGTAATCCTCGAGCGCCTCATCATCGCGGTTGAGGTGGCGGTAGGCATAGCCGCGTTCGGCATAAACGACGGCGTTTTTGGGGCGCAGCGAGATGTAGGTGTCGAAGTCATCCACGGCATCGTTGTAATTCACCCGCATTTCATCCACGTTTTCGATGTCCACCTTGCGTTTACCGCGTTCGAGATAGGCGTCCGCGTAATCTTCTTTGCGTTCGATGGCCTGGTCAAGCAATTCGATGGCCTTATACGGGTCCTTCTCGGCAAGCGCCTGGTTGTACAGTTTTTTTTCGTCGGAATCCGACGATGCCGAGCCGGTGGAGTTGTCTGCGGCGGAAGCAAGGTCCTGCGCCTGGGTCCAGCCTACTGCCAGGGCTTCGAGACGGGCGCGTTTGGGCGGGTGGGTTTGGGAGCTGGTGCTGAGCGAGAATGTGTTGATGCCCGCCTGTGCTTCTTCGAGGGTAGCGCCGAGCCGGAAAAGGATGCCGCCTGCGAATTTGTCGGCTTCGAGTTCGTACTGCTTGCGCATTTTGGGGTTAGTTTCTTCCAGATCGTGGTTGCTCAGGTGGTGCCCGATTTCGTGTGCCAGCACGCAGTAGGCCGCCCATTTGGTGTTGGCTTCTTTTTTGAAATTTTCTAAAAACGAGGTGCTGTACAGGATAAACCGCTGCTTGCCTATCGTAGTGGCCAGGGCGTTGTTACAGTCCGCCGACTTGACGACAAAATTTTGCGGCAGCACATTCAGCTGCATAATGTACTCCACAATTTGTTTAGCCTCCGAAGATGCCTCGTACACATAGAGTTCCGACAGCGTATCGGCAGCCGCAAAATTGCAGCTGTGGTTGATCGTAAGCGCTTCCTGCGCGTGCAGGTGCAGCGAAAAGGCGCTCAGCAAGAGGAAGGTTATTTTTTTCATCCGTTCAGATTTTCTCCATAAACCCGATTGCCGCCATGGTCATCCGGTTCAGATCCCGCTGCAAAGCATCGGGGGGCAACAGGTTCAGGTCGCGTTGTTTGGTCCATTCAGCGTGTTGGCTTTGCAGCATGATGATGGCATTTTTGTCGGCTTTTTCGTGGCTGCGCAGGTATTCGAGCGCTGCGCCCAGGCCACCGTCCGAGATCAGCAGTTCGAGGGCTTGAACCTGTGAAACATTTCCCGTGCGCTGGGCAAATTCCGTTTTTTTGGCAACATATTGCTGCAAAATGGCTGCGTTCGGGCGAAAGACCGGCGCTTTGCGAAAATACATCTGGGTAAAAGCAAGCAGCAAACCAAGTTGAAAGGGCAGCAACCAGGTGTACGATTTGGCTAAATACTCCTCGATACTCCAGTTTACCGTTGCCACGGGTAACGCCAAAAATGTCAGCATCAGCAACAAGAGATACGCCAACGTGGAGCCATACACGGTCCAGAACGTGACCCGCATAAGCACCTTCGAGGGGTTTTTATTGAGTAAAACGGCACTCAACAAGAGCGCCAGCCCCGGCAGTATCTGGACAAAAAACCAGCTCCATGCTTTGGTTTCTATGGACTCAAATTTGCCCGCCAGGGTTTGTACAAAGACGAGCAAAACGAGGAGGGTTGTACATCCCAGCCAGAGCCACAATAGTTTTTTTCGGGTGTCGGCGAGTAGAATGAGCATATTTATCGGTGCGTGATTAGGAATGTACGATGGTATTTAAAACCCGAGTTTGGCTGCAATACCGGCTTTCTGCAAGTGTGTTTTGGCACTAAATCGGGGCGACGGGCATCTTTGCACAGGCTTTCGGTTGCTCTCCGGCACTTCAAATTCGTACACCAGCGCGGTTACATCATAAGCTGCCTCGAATGGCATTCCGGCAATGAGGTTGGGTAGTTTATTGAACCCCTCGCTGAGCCACGCCGATGCTTCAAGCATGGATACCGGTGGTTCTGTGCCACCAAAAGGTTGATCGGTGACAACGAACACAAACAGCCTGAAGTAGCCTTTTTGTGGCATTACAATGGATGTCAGGTAGTCAAACAAGCCCGAATACGGTTCCCTTGCAGGGTAGTCGAGCCAACGGGTGTTCCCCTTTCGTACCGAGCCATCCTTGACATTGTACTGTTCCAGTTGGGTCACCAGCGCAAAGCCGTTTGGCACGGAAAAAAAACTCTGCTGCGCGTAGCCTTTGGCATCGAGCGCTATGCTTAGTTTACTCGCCACATCGCCAAGCACCTTGCGGTTTTTAAAAACTGCTTTAGGAAGTACGGAGCGGGTGTTGCACGCCGGCGGAGGCCAGGGAAAACTCGGCAACGCTGATGGGGCCGAAGTGAAATTTACGAACTGCTCTGTGGCGGCAGACATTCGTTCCGCAATTGGAACGCTATATAAAAGCGACTTTTTTTCCGACCACGGGTCGTCATTATCGATTACCGGTCTGCTGTATGGAACGCTATAAGACAGCGGCATTTTTTCCAGGAACGCCACGACATCCATCCGATGAAATCCTTTTCTGGACAACACCCAGCCCATGAACCGGTCAGCGTCTAGCTCTTCAGTTTTGCGAAATACCGGCTCAAACGTGTGCTGTTGAATATGATGCCCGATTTCATGCGCCAATATTCCGTAAACCTCGAGTTCGCTGTGCTTTTCCAAAAAATCCTGGCTGTATAGCAGGTAGCGCTTACCGTCATCCAGGACTGCGGTTACATTTTCGACATTGGCCTGTATCCATTCAAAGTTGGGCGGCTCTTCATGGTTAAGTTCGATAATTTCTCGTATCAGGGAATCTACCTTGCCGTTTTGGGGAAATCGGAATAATTGCCCGCCTGTCATGCTGTCGGTATAGATGCAGTGCCGGGTGGTATTAATTCCCAACGTCGTTTGCGCCGGCAGTGCCGGGCAGGCAACTGCAAGCAGCAACATGGTAAAAAAACAGCGGAAGGGTAATCTGCTTTTCATGGCCTTGTTTTGGTAAAACATGGACAAAGATAGATTTCTTCACCGAAAGGCCGGGAGCAAGACCAATCAACGCTACCGCAGCATATCCCAGATTCGCTGCACCACCTTTTTAAATTTATCCTCCCGGTCAAGCCGTGTCAGTTTGCCATATTGGAGGTACATCGGGTTCAGTACAAGTACATAAAACCAGCTAACGCCCGACAGTAGAAATGCCCCGACAACCAGTCCGAGCGATTTCAGCAAGGTGTTTTGCCAGCTCATGGCTTTGGCTACAAACGATCCGATGTACAGGGTAGCCAGGTAGCCCAGAACGAACCAGCCGATTGCTAATGGCGTAATCCCGAATATCGTCGCATCTGCAGGAGTGTCTTTGAAATAGAAATAAAGTCCGACGCCAATACCTCCCAGCAGCACAGCACCGATAAATATCCCGAAAAATGCATTCAGCCAACTGGTTTTAAACGACTTGAGCGCCAGCGATGCACCCAGATTCAGGCGGCGCAGGAGGTTTTCGCTCGGCGCCAGGTGCCGCATCCGGGGTTCGATGTCGCGAAATTTCCAGGTTTGCTGCGGCGCATCCTGGTCGGTCGCGACCAAAAACTCGAATTTCGGGTCTTTAAAATCGAGCGTCGTCTGGGCATAACCGCTGTACATCAGCGCATACGCTTCGGCGTCGTTGAAAGCGTCGAGGTCGGTACGGACAGCAGCCAGCGCCGTTTGCACATCGTGCAGCACCAGGTAACTCGTGAGGTCTTTGTCTTTGGTTTTACCTTCGGCAAAGGCGGTCGTGCGGGCCGGTTCTTCGCAGGTTTTCCAGTTAACGGGATCTTTATGCAGTTCCTTTTTCAGGTGCACGAAGGAAAAAGCCGTCAGTTGCGCTGCCTTTTCCCGCGCTTTCAGGTCGAGCAATTGGCTTTCCCGGACGCGTTCCTGCAGCACAAGATCGGAGCGGAAAAACACACCCGCCGTATTGCCGCTTGCGGTGGCTTCGTCGCTCAACTGGCCGCTGGCATCGCTCACAATCATGACTTTGCACTCCTGTTCGAGCAGGCTGGTGACGCCCTGGTTGTCGTGTACCCCGCCATCAACCAGTTGCAGGTCAATACCCGGGTAGAGTCCCCGCAGCATCAGCGGCTCGAACAAAACCGGCACACAGGAGGAGGCCCCGACGGCGTGGCCGAGCCGGATGCGGTCTTTGTACGGCTCGGGTGCATCCTCGTAGTACATCCGGCGGAGGCGCTGCTTGGCATCCACATCCTGCTGGATATTTCCGGGCGGCTCGCCCATCCACGAGGCGGTGAATTGCCAGTTGTGCCCGGTATTGAGGCTGGTCGCGTTCAGGACGAGCATCGGCACTTTGTTCCGACGGTTCCAGTTTTCTGTTTTGGGATTGAATTTGCTGCCGGGCGGCAGGTCTGCCGGCGTAATTTTTAGCGTGTGCATCCAGATCGGCGTTTCCTCCGGATGGGTATTCTGGATAATCTTCCGGTACAAGTACGTTTCGTACAACTCGCCCAAACGGTGCGTACGGGTGTATTCTTTGTCAAAAAACAGCCGCAGGTTCTTCCATGGATTGGTAAATATGCGCATCCGCAGGTTTTTTTGAATGCCCCGGAGGAACGTCGCTTCCATCTCACGCACAATGGCGATGTAGTGCATCTGGTTCATTTTATCGCCGTGCTGCTCCATTTCCCGCTTTACCAACATATAATAATACGCCCCGGCGATGGAGCCACCGGACACACAGGACAGCACTTCTACGTGCCGCAGCACATTCAGTTCTGCCAACCGGGCCAGGACGCCTACGTGAAACAAGGCGGCCCGAAATCCGCCGCCGGACAGCGCCAAACCGACTTTTCCGTTAAAAGCAATGGAAAGCGTATCGGCATCGGGAGGCGTCGAACCGGGGTACAATATGGTCAAACAGTCCCTCGCGGCAGCGAGAATGGCATCCTTCCGATATTTGGGCAAGTTCTTGTCTTGCAGTATTTCTTTGGATGCTTCCGACTGACCATCCGATGCCTTTTGGGCCTCTTCGAGAAACGAACCGAGTTGAATGTGGATTTCCGCCTGACGCTGTAATTGCTCGGCAGTCGTGTGCGCCTGCCAGCCGGCCAACTGCATGCTGCGGTATTTTTTGAAAAAGAACTTGGCGCCTTCAAACTCCCCGATTCCAAAATAAGCTTCAGCCAGGGTGGTTAACACCCATTTATCCAGGCCATCGCCCAGGGTCAGTTCAGGTTTTTCCGGGAACCGGATATATTTTTCGCCCAACTGCTTTTCGATGATGTAGCGGCGCGTTTCAGCGGCGGACAAGATTCTGGACAGGGAGGATTTCGATACGTCGGCATTTTTCAACTGTTTTACTTCCTTGAACCGGGAGAAGGCGATCAGTTCGGCTACGAACGCATAGTTGATAGCTGTGTAGCCATTATCATCCGTGCCCTCCAATTGTGCGGAGTCAATTTCACTTTTCTTTTGATGGCGGTATTTCCACGATTCGAACCCTTTTCGGTAGTAGTGCTCTGAAAAAATCAGGTTCCGAAATTGATTGTCGTGCTGCCATTTCCGCTTGTAAATAGAGCCGGCCATGCCGAGTAAATCGGCGTTTTGGGTGGACTCAAGCCCGTGTGGTGTCGCTTGACTCAGATAGACCAACGCTGTATCAAATTTGGAGGCCGACGGCAGGTCCGGGTCTTTGTACAGGCAAAACGCGAGATGTCGGTGCCATTCCATCCGTTTTTCGGCGCTCCCGTTGCCTTTCAGCATCAGCGCGTACAGCTCTCCGGCGTAGTGGTATTTACTTTCCCTACGAAGGCGGTCGGCGAGTTTTTCGATCTTGAGCGGATCCGTAACTTTTGAGCGAATATCGAGGCGGGCCTGGGCCAAGGCATCTTCCAAGGAGATGTTTTCCATTTGATACAAATGTTTCGAAAGAATAACAAAGTTGGTTCAGTTCACAGAACGCAGGTTTGCTTCCTGTAGCAAACGCAAAATCCTGTGCTGCGACAAAAGTCGAGCAACAATTCCAAACCACAACGTATTCAGGCTAAAAAATCACAGGAAACCGGGGTCAAACCAGCACCTGCTCGATGACCTGCACCGCTCCCGGCGCCATTCCGGCCAATATCCCTTCGCCAAGCCGGTGTTTGCCCAGACCGATCCGCACCAGGCGCAATACAGGAAAACCTACAGCAGCGCACATTCGGCGCACCTGCCTGTTTTTTCCTTCCGTCAGCGTAATCTCCAACCAGCAGTCCGGCACGGACTTGCGCACCCGGATGGGCGGTTCGCGCGGCGGCAGGTCGGGCGGTGTTTTCAGCAAACGCACAGGGGCGGGGCTTGTGCGGTGTATTTTTCCATTGATTCGGATGTCCACACCGCGACGAAGTTGATCCAGGTCTGCCTCCGTTGGCAGGCCCTCCACCTGTACCAGATAGATTTTAGAAATATGATTTTTGGGATTCAGCAGCTTGAAATTCAAGGCTCTATCATCGGTAAGCAGCAGCAACCCCTCGCTGTCGGCGTCGAGGCGGCCGACGGGGTAGGCATCCTTCGGAAATGAAAAGGCCAAGTCACGCAAGGTGACTTGGCCCTCCTGCTCGGGAGTAAATTGGCTGAGCATGCCGAATGGTTTGAAGACGAGGAAGTAATGCATGTCTTCCGTCTCCTGTTACGCCACGGTCGGGTCGCTCTCTTTACTCTCCGGACTTTCTGTGCTCTCTTTTTGTTTCGTCTTCTTCTTCTCCGCTTCAAAGGCAATAATCAATCCGCTCTTGTCTTCATTGAGCGTAGCTTGAAGCGCTGCGCCTTCTGCAGGATTTTCACTCAGGATAAATTCTGCGAGCGGATCCTCGATGTATTTTTGAATAGCGCGGTGCAGCGGGCGGGCGCCAAACTGCGGATCGTAGCCTTTTTCCGCTACAAACTCCTTGGCTTCGTCCGATAGCGCGAGGGCTATTTTCAGGTTGTCCAGGCGCTTCATCAGGCCACCCAGGGCATTGTCAATGATCTTGAAGATTTCCTCGCGGCCCAACGCATTGAACACGATTACATCGTCCACGCGGTTGAGAAATTCCGGCGAGAACGTACGCTTGAGCGCGTTCTGGATCACAGTCTTGGAATTGTCTTCAGCAGCCTCCAGACGAGCTTTGGTAGCAAAACCGACTCCCTGGCCGAAATCTTTCAGTTGGCGCACCCCGATGTTCGAGGTCATGATAATGAGGGTGTTCTTGAAATCCACCCGACGCCCCAGCCCATCGGTCAATTGACCATCGTCCAGCACTTGCAGGAGGATATTGTACACGTCCGGGTGTGCTTTTTCGATCTCGTCGAGCAGCACCACGGAGTACGGTTTGCGGCGCACGCGCTCGGTGAGCTGGCCGCCTTCTTCGTAGCCGACGTATCCGGGAGGCGCACCGATGAGGCGGCTTACGGAGAATTTTTCCATGTACTCGGACATATCAATACGCACGAGGGAATCTTCGCTGTCGAACAAATACCGGGAAAGCGCCCGGGCCAATTCTGTTTTACCTACACCGGTTGGGCCGAGGAAAATGAAGGAGCCAATTGGCTTCTTCGGGTCTTTCAGGCCCACACGGTTGCGTTGGATGGCTTTGGATATTTTGAAGATCGCGTCGTCCTGGCCGATGACCATTTTGCGCATATCGTCGGCCATGTGTACGAGTTTTTTGCTTTCGCTGGTCGCAACTTTATTGACCGGGATACCGGTCATCATAGCTACCACTTCAGCGATATCGTCCTCTTCGACGGGATAGCGTTTGGACTTGCTGTCTTCCTCCCATTCGACCTTGGCGAACTCCAGCTGGCGCACGAGTTTGCTTTCCTGATCGCGCAGGTTAGCGGCCTCTTCGTACTGCTGGTCTTTCACAGCCCGGTTTTTTTGCTCCTTCAGCGCCTCGATTTTTTTCTCTAATTCCTCGATGTGCTTGGGCACATTGATATTTTTCAGGTGCACGCGGGCGCCCACTTCGTCGAGTACGTCAATGGCCTTATCGGGCAAGAAACGATCGGTGATGTAGCGGTCGCTAAGGCGTACGCAGGCAATAACAGCCGCTTCGGTATACAGGACGTTGTGAAACTCCTCGTACTTGGACTGGATGTTTTTGAGAATATGGATGGTATCCTCCTGGCTGGGCGGGTCCACCATTACTTTTTGGAAACGGCGGTCGAGCGCGCCATCCTTTTCGATGTACTGGCGGTACTCGTCGAGGGTGCTGGCTCCGATGCACTGGAGTTCGCCGCGGGCAAGGGCGGGTTTGAAGATATTGGAAGCGTCGAGTGAACCGGTAGCGCCGCCTGCACCCACGATGGTGTGGATTTCGTCAATAAAGAGGATGACATCGCGGCTTTTTTCCAATTCATTCATGATCGCCTTGATGCGCTCTTCAAACTGGCCGCGGTACTTGGTGCCGGCCACAAGTGCGGCGAGATCAAGCATGACGATACGTTTGTTGAACAGCGTACGGCTCACCTTTTTTTGCATAATGCGCAGGGCAAGGCCCTCCACAATGGCTGTTTTGCCCACACCCGGCTCGCCGATCAGAATAGGGTTATTCTTTTTGCGGCGGCTCAAAATCTGGCTTACACGTTCGATCTCCGTCTCGCGTCCGATGATTGGGTCGAGCTTACCTTCTTCGGCGAGTTTGGTGATGTCCCGGCCAAAATTATCGAGTACAGGTGTACGACTTTTTGGCTGGCTCTTTTGGCTGCCGCTGGAGCGGTAGCCGCGTTCGTCTTCTTCGTCGTACTCGCCGGAGCCTTCATTAGCAGCGGAGGCGAACAGGTTGGGGTGCGCGAGATCTTGCTCAGAGCGCACATATTCGAGTTCCTTTTTAAAATTGTCGTAGTCCACGTCGTATTCGTTTAAAAGTTTGGTCGCAAATGTGTCCGGATGTTTGAGCAGGGAAAGCATCAAATGTTCCGGAAAAATTTCTTCACTCTTGAGCAGTTTGGCTTCCAGAAAGGTCACCTTTAGTACGCGCTGCACCTGAGTAGTCACTTGGAATTCGCCGACGAAGAGGTTATCGGCCGGCGGGTAGGCGCTGTGGCGCGGGATGGAGCGTTCGAGGCGTTTTTTCAGGTCGAATACATCCACCAAAAGCGCATCGAGTACCCGAACCGGCAGACTGTCCCGCTCGGCAATGATACCGAGGAGCAAGTGTTCGGCGCCGATATAGTCATGCCCCAGCCGGCGGGCTTCCTGGCCGCTCTGGTGGATGATCTGCTTGACGACAGGTGAAAACTTTTTGTTCATGTATTTGTCGAAAGATAAGTGGATCAAATAAATACGTTGTACCGAAAACGATTTTTGGGCGGACCGCACAAACACGGGGCAAGTTTAGGCCTATCGGCGATTAAAATTCAATTTTTATTTGTGTTTCGAGTTTGGGTTTAACAAAAAAAACGGCAGACGGTTGTTTACCAAGTTCAAGAGGTCTTATTCGATTTTCAAAAAAAACCGATCTTGGCCGCCAGGAACAAAATTAATCATTCATCCATTAGCATTTAGAATATGACCATCAACATCCAAAGTGTACATTTTAAAGCGAGTGACGATCTGCAACAACACGTACAGGAAAAAGTCGGTAAACTCTTCGAACACAACGACAAAATCGTCCGGGCAGATGTCACGCTCTTCGAGGACGGCGGCGCCCCGAACAACCAATACTGCGAGATTCGACTGATCGTTCCCGGCAATGACCATATTGCCAAAAAAGCCGCTCCGACCTACGAAAAAGCCGTACACGACACCGTGGATACGCTGCTTAAAATTTTGCGCCAGCAAAAGAAGAAAATTTAAACACGCTCTTTATGCCATAATTGCTGGTCATCGGAAGTTTTTGGGTCAAAGGAACGATCATCCTTTGGCATCTTTTTTACCTAAAGTCCCACTCCAGCAATGCGGGCTCTAAAAAACCCGTTTCCGCCGGCAACCATGAAAAAACGACGTAGCATTTTCTTCTTTTTACTTTTTGCAATTGCGGCTACAGCGCAACAGCCTCTTCGTGTTGGTGTAGTTTTCAGTGGTGGCGGCGCCAAGGGCGTTGCCCATATCGGCGCCCTGAAGGTATTCGAAGAAGCGGGCATCCGGATTGACTACATCGGTGGAACGAGTATGGGCGCCATTGTCGGCGGCCTGTACGCAGCCGGGTGGTCCGCTACACAATTGGACAGTATTATGCGCGCCAATGATCTGGGGGAAATTATGCAGGATCGCACCATCCGAGCCTACCAGTCCTTTTTTGAAAAACAATACGGGGAAAAATATGCGCTTTCCCTCTCTTTCCGCGATTTCAAAGTGGCCCTGCCGCAAGCCTTTTCCAATGGCCAAACGGTGTTCGATTTTATGAGCCATCTCACCGACCGGGTGAGCGGTATCGAGGATTTCAGCCAGCTACCTATTCCCTTTTTGTGTATTGGCACCGATGTGAGCAACGGCACCCAGGTTGTACTTGAACGCGGCAATTTAGCCCGGGCCATGCGCGCCAGTGGCGCCTTGCCGGGCGTACTCGCGCCGGTGGAAGTAGAGGGGCATCTGATCGCCGATGGAGGCGTGGTCAACAACTTTCCCGCCCGGGAAGTACGGGAGAAAGGTATTGACATCATCATCGGTGTGACGGTGGAGGCGGGTCTGTACCGAAAAGACCAACTCCAGTCCATCGAAAAAATCATCGAACAGGTGGGCTCCTTTCGCATGGAGGCGCGTTCGCGCGAACAGATAGAATTCTGTGATTTGGTTATCCGACCCGATGTCACCGGCTACGGCGTTACCTCCTTCGACGCTACCGATTCCATTTTGCAACATGGCGAACAGGCCGCCCGCCAACACTGGGAATGGCTGACAGACCTTGCCCGCCGGCAACGGGAAGCCCCTCAACCACCAGTCCGCACACCGAATCTGCTCACCGGCGATTGCCCTATGTTCCTGAGCGCCGTTCAGGTGGCAGACAACAGGGCAATCACGACACCAACGCTATTGAGTAAATTTCCGGGCGAGCCCCCCTGTGAAATGTCCTTTTCCCAGTTCCGCGATGGCGTCAACGCGCTTTATGCCACAGGTGATTTTCAATTTATTGACTACCACTTCGCCACGGAGCCCGGTGATATACGAACCGTATTCATTCATCCAATGGTAAAACCCGGCTACGAACGTAGCCTGCGCCTCGGGCTGCATTTCGATAATGTTTATAAAAGCAGCCTGTTGCTCAACGCCACGTTCCGCAACCTGCTGTTTCGAAATTCCATCGCAGCATTTGATGTCATCATCGGGGACAAACCGCGCTACAATGCGCACTACTTTGTGGACCGTGGCAGAAAAACAGGATTCGGCATCAATTCCCGCCTGAACAGCGTGGACCTTTTCGTAGACCTGCCCGTACAAGTAGATATTGGCGGCAATATTTCGGTGCAAAACCTGCTCTTCGACCTCACCGATTTTAGCCATGAGGCATACCTGAATTTTGCATCCAACAACACGTTTGCAACAGGCCTAGCCGCCGAAATGAAGTTTTTCAAAACCGCTACCTCGCAAGCGGTGAACTACCTGACGGACGAAAAATACATTGACGAGCGCGGATGGTACGCCGCTGCCCGGGCTTTTTTCCGATACGACAGCCGGAACCAACTCTTTTTCCCGCATACCGGTTCTATTATTCATCTGGATGTACGCGGCATCAAACCCATCACCTCGGTCAAATTTGAAGGCGATACCCGGAAGATCGGCATGAACATAGATTTTCGTATCCAAACGGTTCGACCGCTGGCGCAGCGGCTCACCGCTACTTTCTCCGCCGATGCAGGCATCACCCGCGGCACACCCGCCCCACCCTACCGCTACTTTCTCGGAGGCATCAACCGCAACCTGATCAATAACTTCCGGCCTTTTGTCGGGCTGCCTTTTGCCAAAGCATCCGGCAATAACCTGTTCAGCACGGGCATCGCCTTGCAGTACCAGTTGTTTAAAAATCACTACGTCACACTCAGTGGCCACGTCGCGTCGCTCACCGAGGCGCTTCAGCCTTTTTCTACAAGCAAAGGGCTCTTCCGCAGCGCCGGCTTGTCCTACAGTCTGGATACGCCGCTTGGCCCGGTCGAGGTGACCTACGGGCAGTCGAACAGAGGCGGGGAAGTGTATTTCAACCTGGGATACTGGTTTTAGGCAAAATAGGAAACATGAGTCATCCCGAATTTTTCGAGCGTGTTCAGAGAACTGTGTCAAACCTACCGAGAGATATTTTTAACACAGACAAACGCAGACTGCTACACAGACAAACACAGAGTGTAACTTATTTAAAATCAAACTTCTGTGT
>JBGSKO010000071.1:0-12603 GCA_041741155.1 Saprospiraceae bacterium
CTCCCATTTGGGGGAGGGGCCACCGCGCCGCGCGATCATCCATTGCCGGAAAGGTCGTTCTTGGTTACATTACAAAAGAATCAATCAACTTGTGGGTAATCGGAAGCCCAAATGGGAGGGGGGCTACATCGAGCGTTGTCGGTTAATTTCAAGTCGGAAAGCCAAAGCCGCACTGCATAGTAGTTTCTACAGTATCCGAGGACAGGCTCCCCTCCCATTTGGGGGAGGGGCTGGGGGTGGGGCCACTGCGAAGCGCGATCATCCATTCCCCCCCCAAGATCGGTCCTAATTACCGCACAAATAATTTAACCAACTTGCGCGGAATCTGGCCCCCCTCCCCGCTGGCGCAGGTCTTGACCACAAAACACCGTACTTTCACCCGATGAAAAACAAAAACTCCTGGTCCGCGGCCGCTGTGGTTGCATATTGTTGTCTGACTATGGCTTGCTCTTCTTCCGAACAAAAGGGCGCTGAACCCGTACCCCGCAGCAGCTATGTGCTGCCGTACCACTTGCACAAACCCGATACGGTGTTGCCGTTGCCTTCGGTGCTGCGCGAAATTTCCGGCCTGGCGCTCGCGCCCGATGGCGTCAGTCTGCTGGCTATAAACGACGAGCAGGGCGCAATTTTTTTCCTGAACCCCAATACAGCCGCCATCGAGCGCACCCACCATTTCGGAGAGCCGGGCGACTACGAAGGCATCGAGGCCGTCGGCGAGGATATCTATGTAGTGAAAAGCAACGGCACGCTCTATCGCATTCCGGCATCGGGCGCAACGGAAACCTTTGCCACCCCGCTCAACACCGATTACGACGTGGAGGGCTTGTGCTACGATTCCGCGCAGCACTGCCTGCTGCTGGCCTGCAAGGGCAAAGCAGGTCGGGGCAGCGCCTACAAGGGCAAAAAAGCGCTCTATGCGTTTGATTTGGATACGAAAAAACTTAACGATACGCCGGTCCTGTTGGTGGATCAAGCGGAACTGGCCCGCCTTAAGGGCGGCGATACGGGGTTTATAGCCAGACTGTTGGCATTTTTTTCCTCCAAACATGCGGCGACGGCGTTCGGGCCGTCGGGACTGGCCATCAGCCCGCTGGACGGCAACCTATACATCGTATCCTTTGCCGGCAAAACGCTGGCAGTCGTACATCCCGACGGGCGGCTGCTGCACGCCGAACGCCTCGATCCGGATGTGTTTCGGCAGCCGGAGGGACTGTGTTTCGATCGGGCAGGGCAGCTGTACATCGCGTCGGAAGGCGGGAAAGGGGAGGGCCGGCTGCTGCGGTTTGAGGCTAAATAATCAAAACCCCAGCATATCCACCAAACCTTTCATAATGCAGACAGCTCCCACGGAAGTCAGCACGTACATGCTGGTCTGGAAGGATACTTCGGTATCGTACAGAAAAAAATTGATGCCGAAACTCGTGGCCATCAGTAAGATGCCTGCGCCGAGCCATTTCAGCCCCCGCTGAAACAGGCGTTGGTGCGTTTCGGCCGAGAGGACTTCTGTTGTCGGAGCGGCTTGTTCCGGGGATGCGCCAGCGGCTGCGGCGCGGTCTTGTTGAGTGTGGTGTGTTGGTTCCATCTGTGCCACATTTAGATTGTTCTGTTTTTTCAAGTTATTCCAAAACAACAATGGATAATTGAAGCACAATGGTAGTTCGTATTTTGTAAAACGCCAACATTTCAGTGCAGTATTCACACAGCCACCGGCGCTTTTATGCCTGGCCACGGGTCGTACCCGGTTAGTTCAAAATCCGCGAACCGGAAGGCAAAAATATCCTGCACATGCGGGTTGATCTGCATGACGGGCAATGGACGTGGTGCGCGGGACAGTTGCCGTTCCACCTGTTCGAGGTGGTTCAGGTAGATGTGTACATCGCCGAATGTATGGACGAACGTGCCGGGCTGCAGGTTGCACACCTGCGCCAGCATCTGGGTGAGCAGGGCGTAGGAGGCGATGTTGAACGGCACGCCGAGAAACACATCGGCGCTGCGCTGGTAGAGCTGGCACGAGAGGCGTCCGTCGGCCACATAAAACTGAAACATACAATGGCAGGGCGCCAGGGCCATGTCGGGTAGGTCGGCCACGTTCCAGGCCGATACGATCATGCGGCGGCTGTCGGGATTGGTTTTGAGGGTGCGCACGACCTCGGCGATCTGGTCCACCGTGCGTCCGTCGGGGCACAGCCAGGAGCGCCATTGTTTGCCATACACGGGACCGAGGTTGCCGTCGGCGTCGGCCCATTCGTCCCAGATGCCGACGCCGTTTTCGTTCAGATATGCGATGTTCGTATTGCCCTGCAGGAACCACAACAATTCGTGGATCACACTTTTGAGGTGTACTTTTTTGGTGGTCACCAGCGGAAAGCCCTCCTGCAGGTCAAAACGCATCTGATAGCCGAACACGCTGATCGTGCCCGTGCCGGTGCGGTCGCTCTTTTGGGCGCCGTTTTCGAGGATGTGGCGGAGAAGATCGTGGTACGCTTGCATACGGGCAGTCGGTTGAGAGCGGGTTTATGGGGTGCGCCTATTAGAATTACTTGTCCATTCTTTCCATGAGCCGCGAGGTGATCCGCAGGAAGTCCATTTCGGTGATGACCCCGACGAGTTCTTTTCCTTTCACCACGGGCAGGCAGCCGATTTTTTTGTCCTGCATAATACGCATGGCCTCCATGACGGTCGTTTCGGGTGTCACAGTGATTGGTTTTTCAATCATCAGGTCCTTCACGGTGGTCAGGTTTGCTTCGTTCAGTTTATTGACCCGGGCGAAGTGGCGCAGCAGCATGCGGGAAGAGACGAGACCGGCGAGTTCGCCTTTGGTGTTTTCTACCGGCATATAGCGGATGCGGCGCCAGTTCATGATTTCCGCCACGAGTTCGATCAGGTCGTCGCGTTGTACCGTGAACAAGTCTGTGACCATAAACTCTTCCACTTTGAGTTTGGACGGGTGCCAGTCGCCGAGGTCGGCAACTGTTGTTTCTTTCCAGGTATGCACGGGCATGTTTTGTTTTTGATTTTTAATCATAACAGCGGTGAGGCAGGAAACGGCTTCGTCGTTGGTGACCTCGCTTCGGAGGGCGGTGAACGAGCGGAGCGCCCAGCGCGCGCCGGTTTTGTGTAATTTGGCACGGGCTTCTATGATGCCGAGGTATTTGCTGATGTCAGCGTTGTCTACTTTTTGGTGTTTCAATCCTTCTTCTGCCAGGGGGAGCAGTTCCTTGAGGATCAATTCCGGGGCGTGCACTTTTTTATCTCCGATCCAGTTGAATGTGCTGTCAATGCCGAATTTGGCGGCTTTGATAAAGTTGTCGCGCACGTCGTCGAATTCGAGGTGTTTGGTAATATCGGTGTGGTTCAGGCTCATGCCGATCATGGCGCCGAGCCAGAATGCGGCGTTGGCGGTGGCGTCCACAACGGTTGGGCCGGCGGGCATCACGCGGTTTTCGATGCGCAGGTGGGGTTTGCCGTTGGGGGAAATGCCGTAGCAGGGGCGGTTCCAGCGATAGACGGTCGAGTTATGGATTTGCAGGGCCCGCAATTTCGGCACCTTACCTTCGCTGATCAACTGGAGCGAATCCTCCTCAATATTTCCGGCCAGCAATACGCGGAAACGGCTGATATCCTCTTTGTAAATTTCTGTGATATCGCCGCGTAGCCATCCGGAGCCGAAGTTGACGCGGGGCAGGCGCTCGCGCATGTGGTCGGAGGTAGTGCGAGTATCGAGGCTTTGCTGGAAAAGCGCGATGCGGGATTCTGCCCACAGCCTGCGCCCGAATACAAGGGGCGAGTTGGCGGCTATAGCTACCATAGGGCCGGCGAGGGTTTGTGCGATGTTATACATCTTGACAAACTCCTTTGGGGCTACCTGAAGGTGTACCTGAAAACTGGTGTTGCAGGCCTCCAGCAAGGGCGAGTCGTGTTTGACCAAGAGTTCATCTACCCCTTCTACGCGCAATTCGAACGACGTGCCCAACAGATGTTTTTGTATGGCATCCATGAGCGCATAGTAGCGGTCTACAGGGGTCAGGTTTTTCATATCCAGGTCATGCTTGCGCAGGGTAGGCAGGATGCCACAGAGCACTATAGAGGCGTCGAACTCGTCCAGCACGTTTTGAATTTTGGCCAGATAGTCCGAGTTTTCGGCTTCCATCTGGCTAAGGCAATAGCCTACAAATTCGCGTGGCGACAGGTTGGTTTCCAGGTTGAATTTGGCAAGTTCTGTCACGCACCAGGGGGCATCGGTAAGTTTGGCCAGGACTTCCAGATTTATCGTTGCCGGTTTATAGGTTTTGTTGTGTACCAGGCACATTTCCTGCTCGGCGCCGATGCGCGTAATGTCGCTTTCGAACCAGTCGTTCTCCAGCATATATTCAAATGCCTGCACGTCGTCCAGCAAATGCCGGACAAATCCCAACATTTCCGGCTGATCTGCTGTTGTAACCTTTTGAAATCCCATATTTTAGAGCAATTGTAGTGATAAAAAAACGTTTCTTGAAAAAATGACCTGTGGTAGCGCGTAGCAGGTAATTCGCCCCCGCAAACATCTGCATTATCAGAGAGTATTTTGGAGAAGATTTCTAAAAATTTTGGCTTTTTATTGAAATAGAAAAAAATAAATGGCTGAACATTGACATTAACGTCAAGCACGTCTATACATTTGCGATTCGTATGAATTCAGAAGCGGCAATTCTACATCCTGGCAAAGACTCCTTTCTGGCCGAGGTGATACAACGTACCAGTATCCCTCCTTTTGCACCGTCAGGCAAAGTCTATTTTGAGTTATTGGAGTCCATTGTTTCCCAACAGCTTAGTGTTCGGGCAGCTGCCACTATATTCAGTCGTTTCTGTGCCATATTCCCTGATAATTATCCTCATCCGGAAACGCTTGTTTCTATCCCCTCCGAACAGTTGAGAAACGTAGGATTATCCTTTCAAAAAGCAAACTACCATGATCAGACTGTATAACCTGACAGATACAGGTAAAGCACTACAACTTCGTATGCGGGAATTATCAGAACAATGGCAACCATACCGCACGACAGCCTGCCGATATCTTTGGCGTTGGAAAGATCAACGTATTTCATCATAAACACATATTAGCATAGTCATCATTCACGATTCTTCAATTGTTTTATCAATCCGTTCTTTAAAGACATGAAAAAACTGGATAAATTGCGATACCCTATTGGCAACTTTGAATATGGAAAATCCTATTCCTTGCCACAAACGCGGCAGCACATCAAAACAATCGCCCGTTTCCCTAAAGACTTGAAAAAACTAATTAAAAAACTGAACCGGGAAGCGCTGGATACAACCTATCGTTCCGGTGGGTGGACGGTGCGCCAGGTCGTGCACCACCTGGCGGATTCGCACATGAACGCGTATGTGCGTATGAAACTGGCGGTGACCGAACCTGCACCTATTATAAAACCTTATGAGGAAAATCTTTGGGCAGAAACCAGCGATGCAAAGCAAGGCTCTGTCAAAACCTCCTTGCAATTGCTCAATGCACTGCACAAACGCTGGGTCGCTTTTTTAGAACGGCTGTCCGACGAAGATCTGGAACGCGGCTATTTCCATCCGGAAAGACAAAGTCTGGTACTCTTGCCCGAAGCTATCGCACTGTATGCATGGCATTGCAAGCACCACCTCGCACACATTTCGCTGGTGGTGCAAGGCAAGTTAACTGCCGACAAAGAGCAACCAAACGACTTGAAACCTGCCAAAAAGCCCAAGAATAAAACGGCTGATACGGCCAGGTTGACCCGCTCGGAAATTCTCGAGAAGGCTCGTGCCGCGCGCATGGCCAACCTTGTTGAGCAGCCTGATGCCCCCACCAAAGCAGTCAAGGCGCCGAAAAAAGCGGCCGCAGCATCGGACGGACCAAAGATGACCCGCGCTGAAATTTTGGCCAAAGCGCGTGCAGCGCGTTCGGCCAACAAAGCAACCGCACCCGCCGCGCCCGAAAAAGCCGCCAAAGCGCCGAAGAAAGCAGCTGCTGCGTCGGACGGACCAAAAATGACCCGCGCTGAAATTTTAGCCAAAGCGCGTGCTGCGCGTTCGGCCAACAAAGCAAGCGCACCCGCCGCGCCCGAGAAAGCCGCTAAAGCGCCGAAGAAAGCAGCCGCAGCGTCGGACGGACCGAAGATGACCCGCGCTGAAATTTTAGCCAAAGCGCGCGCTGCGCGTTCGGCCAACAAAGCAAGCGCACCCGCCGCACCCGAAAAAGCAGCCAAGGCGCCGAAAAAAGCGGCCGCGCCTGCCAAAGTCGCCAAAGCGCCGAAGAAAGCAGCAGAGGTAGCAGACGGACCGAAGTTGACCCGTGCTGAAATATTGGCCAAGGCCCGCGCCGCACGCGGCAAAAAAACGACGTAATCTATTCGCGTGTAAAAGAGACGATGGCTGCCCGGGAGGGCAGCCATTTTTTTTTGAGGCTTTTCCAGAGCGTTGTGCCAACCGCTTGCCGATGCCTACCTTTGCACCCGATGATGAAACGTATCATTGGCACCTATACCGGTTCCGAGCCGGGCGCCTTGGTTGTTGTGTTCGGAGCTGTCCATGGCAACGAACCGGCCGGGGTGCTTGCACTCGAAGAAGTATTCCGAATGTTGGAACAGGAACCGACGATTAACCCCGGTTTTACCTTCCAGGGGACATTGCTCGGTTTGATTGGAAACCGCCAGGCCTATGCCGCCCGGCGGCGTTTTCTGGATCGCGATCTCAACCGGTTGTGGACGCCGGTCAACCTGCGCCGCATCCAGCAGACCGAACCGTCCGATCTTCTTGCAGAAGACCGGGAGTTGGCCGAACTACTTCAGGTTATCCACGAACAGATCCAGCACACACGCCCGCAAGCCCTTGTTTTGCTCGATTTGCATACCACTTCTGCAGACGGCGGTATCTTTTGTATTCCATCCGACGACCGCAAGAGCCTGCGGTTGGCCAAGGAGTTGCACGCCCCTGTTATTCTCGGTATGATGGACGGATTGGAGGGCACCTTGCTGCACTACGTCGCGGGCAATCACTTTGAAATTTGCGGCTATCCGTGCCACTCCGTCGGTGCGGCGTTTGAAGCCGGCCAGCACGACGACCCGCTGTCGGTCAGCCGGGCTATCGCGGCCATTATCAATTGCCTGCGCGCAGCCGGATGTATCCGCCAGGAGGATGTGGACAGCAGACACGAAACGATCCTGAAGGCATTTTCCGACCCGCTGCCTAAAGTCACGCGCCTGCGGCATGTACACCACATTCGTCCCGGCGACGCGTTCGACATGCGCCCCGGATACGTAAATTTCCAGCCTATTCAGCAGGGCGAACATTTGGCCAATGATACCACCGGCCCGGTGTTAGCCCCGGAGGACGGCCTTATCCTCATGCCGCTTTACCAGCCACAAGGCTCCGACGGCTTTTTTGTAGTTCAAGAAATTTAAATCCATCATTTCGAATAAGATGCGCCAACAACTTGTAGCAGGAAACTGGAAAATGAACAAAACCCTGGACGAGGGTCTTGAATTGGTCAAAGGGGTCATGGACCGCTTAGAGCAGCGCCCGCGTGGGCCGGTTGTGTTCGGCACACCCTATCCATTTTTGCAGGCAGTAGCCAAAATGGTCAAAGTCCGCAAGGGCTTCCATTTGGCCGCCCAAAACTGCCACCACGAAGAAAAGGGCGCCTACACCGGCGAGGTGTCGGTAGATATGCTCGCCTCTGTCGGGGCCGAGTATGTCATCATCGGCCACTCCGAACGGCGGCAGTATTTCAAGGAAACCAACGAACAACTGGCGCGCAAGGTCAATCTCGCCCTGGCCAAAGGCTTGCTGCCTATTTTCTGTTGCGGCGAGCCGTTAGCCATTCGCGAACGCGGTACCCACGTTGGCCATGTAGCCAAACAACTCAAAGCCGGCCTTTTTCACCTGCACGAAGCGGATTTTCGGAAAGTCGTGATTGCCTACGAACCCATCTGGGCCATCGGTACCGGCAGAACAGCCAGCACCGAACAAGCCCAGGAAATGCACGCCGCTATTCGTGTGCTGTTGTCCAAGAAATACGGAAAATTGGTGGCCGACGATACCTCCATCCTGTATGGCGGCTCTTGCAACGCCCAAAATGCAGCCGAACTATTTAGCCAGCCCGACGTGGACGGCGGCCTCATCGGCGGCGCATCGCTCAAAGCAGACGACTTCGTGGCCATCATCAACGCGATGAAATAGGTTAGAAGGTTAGAAGGTTAGAAGGTTTCTGGTTGGAGTACGTTTCAGCCAGAAACCTTCTAACCAGAAACCTTCTAACCTTCTAACCCTCTAACCTTCTCTAACCAGCAACCTATTTTTTCCGCACATAGTCCAGCACCGGATCGCGGCCGTCCCGGAATGCCTCGAAGGGCAGTTCCAGCAGGATATTCAGCTGCAGGGTTTCCGGGTTTCCGGGTAAAATTTGTACCGGGCGGGTGCCGTGGAACACTTGCAGGCGGCTGTTGGGCAGGATCAGGTAGCTGGGGTCGGCGACGTGGTTTGGCCGCTGCGCCGGAGGTTCTCCAATCAGTGTGGCATTTGTTTTAGCCTGAAAGGTGGTTGCTATTTCCACGGCTGCACCGGCGGTATAGCGGTTGGTGGCTACAAAAATTCGGTTGGGTAAATTCACGAACGGCATGGCCGCCAGGCGGTCCGCCAAACCGAGTCCGTCGTAGGGCAATCCGCCGTTGTTGAAGCGCAAATCAAAGAAAAAGCGCGCGTCGGGGAAGCGTTCCAAAATT
Source organism: Saprospiraceae bacterium (assembly GCA_041741155.1). Taxonomy (GTDB): domain Bacteria; phylum Bacteroidota; class Bacteroidia; order Chitinophagales; family Saprospiraceae; genus M3007. Next base: position 8,751 of record JBGSKO010000071.1, read on the forward strand.
GAGATCAGGGAATCCGCATACGGCTGGAAGGGCGGCAGTTGCATGGCGCTTGCGCTATCGCCTATGGCCAGCGCCATTTCCTGACCGAGGCAGGCATTGTATTGGAGGTAGGCGATGCGCTCGGTTTCCAGCCACGACAGGCTAAACACCTGTTTCATGGGATTCCACCGCAGGTCGGGGTTTTTGGGTACAAATTGTGCCGGTTGAAGGCCCGTTTTATCGGTTTTGAAATCTAAAGGGTAAGTCTTTACAAAATACCGCTGGCCTTTTTCGTCCACCAGCAGGAGCGCGAGCGTATCGCTTTGGGATACTCCGGCCAGCCGGATTGCTTCCGGGAAACGGAGCCACGTGGGGCCGTCGCGGCGGGCGGATTCGTCGTTTTCGCGCGCAAAAAAGCGGCTCATGCGCTCCAATGCCACGCTCGTTTCCAGGCCGTTAATTTCCAGTATTTTTTTGCCCAGGGCCGGGGCAAATTTGCTCACCGTACCGCTCACAAACAGGCCCTCGGCATACCAGCCCAATCCCACCGGAATTACCTTGCTCTGCTGCAACAACGGCGCCAGATCTATACGGGTTTGTGCATCCCGGACTTTGGAAACAATCGTCTGGAGTTCCAGAGCCACCTGCAAGTTGCTCTTGCCCGCCACATTTGCGGCAAGTTTGGCCAGGTCGGCTTCAAATGCCGGTTGCGGGTAGTATTGGTACAGGTTTGGGTGGCGCTTGGGCAACTCTTGTTGCAGCAGGGTGATGTCTGCACGCCATTGCTCCGTGCTGAGTTGGGCGGAGACGGAGGTGTTGATCAAAAACAAGAAAAAAAGCAGTGCCGGTATATGTCGCATGGTGTAGTTGTTTCGATGATTGGCAGGGCAAACCTACGACGGGACACGAATTCTCCGGGGATTTTTTCGAAGGGGCCGGCCCTCCCCAAACGCCGGGAAAAGGAGGGAATACAGGGGCTTCCGCCAAGAGGCATTTGCACGGTTATACGCGAAACCTACATAGTTATAAGATAAACCTACATAGTTATAAGATTGCTCTTGACAAACCGCCTGCGGCAAACCTACCTTACCGACCGGTTTGCACCAGGACTGTTTCGCCTAAACCTGCCTCGCGGCAGCGGCTCGGTCCCGATTGCAACACCAAGCGCATCTCCCGGCCGGAATGCTTTGTTCAACCCATTCATTCACAAAAAAATTTGTTCAATTATGCATTCGAACAATAATTTCGTCCCTGTCCTTCGGGGGGGGGGCACACCAATGCCCGTAACCCGATTCGGCCGTTTGCTGTTTTTCAAAATCTGATACTGTTTGTGCTTATGCTGCTACCGGCGAGTCGCATGCTGGCTCAGTGCGACGTAAAAATCCAGCGCAACGCTGCCGGCTATTCCCTGCTGGTGGCCACGCCGCAAACCGGGTCAAGTTACACCTGGGAAGCAACCGGCGGGCTTTCGGGCCAGGGGCTTTCCTTCAACGCCCCCTTGGGCGCGGAGGTCGTGGTGTTCCGCGATGGCGCCGAGGCTAATCGGCTATCTTTTTCAGAGGACACGGAATGCGCCGAGATCGCGTATTTCTCTTACCAGATTGCCGAAGCCTGCAACGGTTGTACGGTTGCGTTCCAGCCATTTTCCTTCAATGTGTTGGGGCATCTGTGGGAGTTTGGCGACGGCAATTATTCCAACGATCCCACGCCCACCTACACCTACACCTACGCCGCACCCGGCACCTACACCGTGGTGCATTCGGTGGTGGTACCCGGCACCGGAGGCACACTTTTTCAATCCATCCAATGTACCCAGCAAATCACCGTAAACTGCGGGGGATCCCAGGTGAAGGAACGGGTGGAATGCTGCAACCTGATCCTTGATATCTGCTCCGACGGGTCTGTCGCGGGCTGCACGCACTTGTGGGAAATCCTGAACAGCAACGGGACCGTGTGCCTGACAAGCACCGACCCCAACCCGGAGTTTGTGCTGGAAAACATCAATACCTACGTGAACGGAACCGTTACGGTGCGGCACACCACCAACTGCGGCGGCAGCACGAACGTGACGAGCTTTAACCACACCATACAGACCCCCGGCATCTTCGTGGGCGACGGTGTGGACCCGAACACCCCCGTGCCCTACTCCACCGCCACCGGGCCGCTGAACAACAACCAACCGCTGTTCCCTTCGTTCACCGTAAGCGGGCAGGATGTGTACGTGAACTGTATCCTGGAAGCAAACAACCCGGCCGGCACGACAATGGTGCTGGCGAATGCCAAGGCATGCTTCGCATCGGATGCCGGCCTGAATGTGCGCAACTACACGAATATCACCGGTTCGGTGCTGTACAACGGCTGCCCGCAGGCATGGCGCGGCATGGTGGTTCGGCCGGGGGCATACCAGGTCAACCTGGCCAATTCCACGCTTCAGGGCGCAGTGTTTGCTGTGCACTACCAGGGCCAAAACCAGACTGCTCTGAACATTAACGTGAATCAGTTCCGGCAGAATTTCATCGGCTTGTATTCGGAAAGCCCGTTTGGTAGTTTGTCTTTGGTAAAAAACACGTTTACCGGAGGCGCCTTGCCGGCGCTTGGCCTCACGCCGATTCAGGCCGTTGCAGATGTCACGGGCGGGTATTCGCAGTCGGGTTCGTTTGCCGGAATCTTTGTACGCAATGTGCCCGCAGTCAACATAGTAGTGTCTTCGGACGGCAGCAAAAACGTGTTCAACGGTGGGGCAAACGGCATCTACCTGGAAAATACCAATGCTTCGGTGCGCTACTGCACCTTCAACGGGCAAGCCCCGAACCCGGCCTATATCGCCGACAACACCGGGCACGGCATCTACATGCGCCATACCGCACCAGGCATGCCGGGGATACTGAAAGCAGAAAGTGGTACATATTCCATCAAAGGCGCCGGCATACGGGTTGTCAGCGCTGTGGCGAACACTCGGGTTACCATTGGTAGTCTGTTATATCCCAACACCATCGGCGCAGGCATCGGGGTAATGCTGGAACAACGACCCGGCGGGCGTTTTGTGGGCAGTACCGTCGCGAACAACACGATCAGCAGCAAAGCCGCCGGGGTATTGTTTTCCTGCGCGGCAACGCCGAACGTCAGCAACATCACAATCCGAGACAACCTCATTACGGCACTCGTAGGCGACGGCATCCGCCTGACTGGCCCCAACCCGGGCAGCCAGAACATTCAGGTCAAAAACAACAACATCTCCGTACACCACACGCAAGGCATCAGCGGCATTCACTTGCTGAATTTCAACGGCGCCCTTGTGGACGACAACAACCGCATCACTATCCCGAACAGCGCCGTTCGGCCCTTCCGCGGCATCTGGCTGGAAGACTCCCGCAACTCGATCGTCCAGGGCAACCAGGTGACAGGCGCGTACGCTGCCGGCAATACCGTCAATGACAACAACGCCGTACACCTCGCCAACAGCACCGACAACCTGATCGCCAACAACCTGTGCGAAAACACCGGCCGCGGCTTGTTCTTATTCGGCGACTGCATGGCCGCCGACCGCCTGCGCTGCAACACCTTCAAAGGCACCGGATTCGGCATGCGCTACACCGACATGAGCATCACCGGAAACCAGACCAACACCGGCAACCACTGGGACGATACCCGCTTCCAGCCCGGCGGAAATCTGATCGGGGCAGCGCATGAGGGGGATCCAATGTTTGTTGGCTTGTCTCCATACCGCACGCTTCAAGGCGCTTCCATCCAGTACCCGCAAACTTTCGAATTGCAATCGGGGGTCAATCCGGGAGACTGGTTTGACCTTGGTCAGAACGCCGCCTGCGACCCGCCGCCGCCCGTCGCGCCGACCGAGGCCGAGCAATTGGCCGCC
>JBGSKO010000072.1:0-16586 GCA_041741155.1 Saprospiraceae bacterium
GGGGCGGTGGCGGCGGTTTTGGTGGTGGCGGCGGCGGCGGCTGGGGTGGCGGTGGTTTTGGCGGCGGCTCCTTTGGCGGCGGCGGTGCTGGAGGAAGTTGGTAAAAAGGCCATTTTTCTCAACCCCCTCAACTTCTCTCAACCCCCTCAACTTTTTTCTCGAGAGTGTTCACGGAACTGTGTCAGCCCGTTGAGCGCAAATTTAACACAGACAAACGCAGACTGCTACACAGACAAACACAGAGATTTGATTTCAAATAAGTTACACTCTGTGTTTGTCTGTGTTAAAAATATCTCTCGGGGGGTTGACACAGTTCTCTGAATACTCTCTTTTTCTCAACCCCCTCAACTTCTCTCAACTCCCTCAACTTTTTTCTCAACCTCCTCAACTTTTCTCAACCCTGCTCAACCCTTTTTCCAGCCCGGCACAAACTGCTCCAGCAGCGCAAGGAAGCGCGGATTCTGGCGCAGTACTTCCAGCCAGCTGCTTTTGAGCAAAACTTCATGATCCTTGTCCAGCGACAAGGCTTTTTTCAGTTGTTGTTCAGCCAATTCCGGTTGCTCCCGCAGAGCCTTGCAGAGGGCAATGTGGTAATACGCAACAGGGTCATTGGGGCGTAACTCGGTGTAGCGCCAAAAACCAGGTTCGGCCTTGTCGCACCGTCCTTCGGCAAGGTGCAACTGACCGATACTGAGGTGCGCCAAGGCATAATTCGGGTCGAGGTCAAGTGCTTTTTGGAACAGGCCGAGCGCTTTTTCATTTTGGTTGCGTTTCACCGCAACCTCACCCAGGTTGAGCAAGCCATCCGGGTCATCCGGAACCAGCTGGTGGTATTTGTTCCACACGTGTTCTGCCTGCGCAAAATCATTTTCACCAAAATAGATCAATCCGAGATTGAAGTAGGCCAGGGCGTAGGCCGAGTCATTTTGTATAGCCTTTTGATAGTGCGTTTTGGCGGCCGGGAGATCGGATTTGAACTGATAGTTCACCCCGAGGTTGTACTGCGCCAGCGCAAACGTGCTATCCAGCCGGACCGCTTCCTTGCCGGCGATTTCGGCGTTGTCATAGTCGTCCAGGTTGTTGTAGATGCCCGCCAGATTTGCCCACGGAAGTATCCATCCGGGCGACAGGGAGTAGGCGCGTTCAAAATCAGCTATAGCCGCTTTGTAGGCTTTGAGTCTGCGGTTCAGTAGTCCCCGTTCGTTGTAGGCATACGCGGCGTCGGGTTCCAGTTTCAGGCACTCCTGCAGTTCGATCAGCGCCAGGTTGTACAGTGCGGGCGTTTTGGTTTTTTCGCCGCGCAAGCGGTAGTTGAGGCCGGTAAAATAATGTGCCCGCGCGTTCAGGCTTTTGTACAGTGGGTGTTCTTCGCCCAATAGCTCCGCTGCCTTGTTCAGGTATTCCGGAAAATTTTCATAGTGTCGGTCGCTGAATTTCCAGCGCTTGCGCAATTCGGTCGGGTCGGCTTTCAGGTAGGCATTCATGGCCTGTTGGGCTTCATCCTGCAGGGCGGCGGCCAGGTTGCGGCGCATGAGGTTGTGGAAGGGCGCCAAAACGGCCTTGTCCTTAAGCTGTTCGTACAGGCGCCATGCTGATTGTTCCTCGGGGGTCAGCAAGCGCCCCTCTTTCAGGGCCTGTTTAAAACTATTGTATTGTGCCAGGGCGCTTGGGTCTTTGGCCAGCGCGTCGAGGATACCTTTGTCGTTGCTGGCGAGCAGGGTATTGGAAAGGTTTTGCAGGTCATTGTTGTGTTGCAGTGCGGCCAGTGCTGCCGGATCTACCCTGCCGATGGCAGTACCTTTGTTGCCCGCCGTCATGGGGTTCTGGTTATGCGGCGCGGTGGCCTTGGGTACCCAATCTTCGAGGTAGCGCTCTATTTCCTGTACATTGACCACCCCGTCGCCGTTGCGGTCGGCCAAACCAGCCAGGCCGTTCAGAAAGTAATACGAAAAAACGCCGCGACCACCGCCCCAGCCCATGCCTTCGAGCGATAACTCTTCGGGGCGGCACGACATGATTTTTACTTCGTTGGCGTATTGTTTGGCCAGGTTGTTTGCCGTAATCTGAATGCCGCCGATGTCATTGCCGGCGAGTTTGCCCGCCCGACACGCATCGGTAATGACCAGTACCCGGGCCTTCGTTTGCAGGGAAAGTGTGGAAATAATTTCCTGGAACATCGGCAAACCCAGCGCGCCCCCGCCGTAGTACACCCGCGAGGGGGCATCCCAACACAGCAGATACCCCGGCTGGGAGATCGTTTTGCGCTCCACATCGCCGTGGCCGGAAAAGTAAATGATCGCCTGGTCGCCTTCTTTGACGACGTCCAGCAGCCAGTCCAGCGCCTTGGCAACCTGCCCGAGCGTAGCTTCCTGATTAAGCAACATTGTGATGTGGGTATTGTCCAAACCACCGCCGGCCGGACTTTGCAGGTATTTGGCGAAGGCTGCGGCATCGCGGTGCGCGAATTGCAAATCGCTGATATCGGGATCCTGGTAGTCGGATACGCCTACAATTACCGCCCAGGTTTGGCCGGTGTTGGCCGAAGTACTGGAAATCGGGGTGGCGCCTTTGGGCTGCTGGGCGGATACAGGTGCCAAACTGCAAAGCAATGCGCTGATCAGGAGCGGGTACATGTTCATGGAACAGAAATTTGGTAATGTGCTTGAATCAGGCGGGAGGCATCGGATTAAGTGCAAGAGGTAAAGGAGTGGCGGCGGGTTTTAACCCGCCGCAGGGCAAACCTGGCCTGACGGCACGTTGCCGCCAAGCCAGGTTGTGCAAAAGTAGGAAAGGATGTTGGTGCGTTTTCATTTGCTTTTTCCAAGCGCAAGCAACGAGCCGTCGCCGGCAATCACTCCAGCAGTACGGGCATCCCCTTTCAGCATCAGCAAACCGTTCACTTCCAGCTTCTGTGAACCAACGCGCTCCAGATCGCCGTACACGGCCAAAACGCCACCTTTTTTGATCACCAGCGAAGCGCCGGATTCCAGCAGGAGGGAGTTGACCTCTGCGTGTTTCTGCGCGAGCACCGGGCCGGCGCCCGACTGGGTGGATACGTCGGGAATGATGACGTCGCAAAAAGCATCGGGAACAGCATTGGTGCTCCAGTTGCCGGGAATGTTCCAATTCGATTCCAGACCCGGGGTGCCGCCTTTCCAGTACACGATACGTTGTGCCCGAAGGGAGTGGCTGCATGCGAATAAAAGGGAGAAGCAGATAGCGGAAAACAACAGGCGCGATCTCATGACAAAACAGTTTTTGTAGGTGATACAATTAGATGTGTAATGACCATTTATACCACCCTGGCGTTTTGGTTATCAGCGGGAGAAAAAAAACGCACACCAACGGACATGTTCAAATTCAGCGCAGAGAAGCAGAGTCATTGCACCGCGGAGACGCAGAGACGCAGAGTGGAATTGCTGGAGCGAAACGCATGCTACGTCTCTGCGGTTAGGTAAAATGTCCTGTAGTGCGCTCGGCTTCCTGGAAATCCCGAATCAGAAGATTGCTTTTCAATCATTTGCCTCAAACACCTCCGGCATATACTGTCTCGCCAGCGCCTCCACCTTCGGCCGGTCCGACCCATCCGGAAAATACTGTTTCATCAGCGCTTTAAACCGCCTGGTTTTCCGTATTTTTTGGAACAGCGGCTCGGCCATAATTTCGTCGTAGTCAGGGTAATAGTATTCGAGGGCTTTGGCGAGCCAGTCGAGGGCCTCCCGGTCGTGTTTTTGCGCAGCGTGCAGGGCGGCCATGCCGTAGTAGTTGAGCGGGTTGCGGGGGTCTGTTTCTTCGGCTTTCAAAAGTTGCGTTTCGGCGTCGGAGAGGCGGTTTTGAGTGAGGAGGAAGCGGGCGTAGTGGTAGTGGGCTTCGGCGTATTCACTGCATGCCCAGAAGCCCAGAAGATCGGGATAATAGTTGATGGCTTTTTGAAAACAGGCTTCTGCCGTATCGGGATTTTGTTCCTGAATAGCCACCATGGCCAGCCCTTGGTAAAGCTTGGGAAATCCAACATTAAGGTTTTGGTCTGTCAATAGAGCGTTTTGAAAGGCCGTTTTCGCCTGGGAGGTTTGCCCTTGATACAACCTGAAATAGCCCTTATGAATTAAAGCAAAGGCAATGTCTCCGGGGTCGTCCGATCCGAAATGGGTATTCGAATTATCAACTATTTTTTCGGCCATTTGCCACTCTTTAATCTCCATCAAATTCCTCACCAGAAACCAACAAATAATTCTTATCCCGATCTTTTTTTCCGGGTAAAAATCCAGCAGACTGAAGAACTTTAGGTATTCTCTTTTTGCCGTGTATAACCTGGCCAGATTATACACGGTCCAGTCCAGGGTTGAACTATCTGTTTCCAAGCCCTTTTTGGTGTAGGTTTCTGCCAGTTCATAATTCCTCCCCCCCAGGTAAGTCGTGCCAAGCGTACTGAAGCCATTTGATAAATCTGGCCTTAATTCGATCATTCTGTGACAAAGTTTTATCACTTCGTCCAGCTTGCCCATTCGTTGGTAAAGCCAGGCCAGCCGTTCAATGATGATATAAGATTCAGGTTTTAATTCCAGCGCCTCCTGCAAGTTTTTTTCCACGACACCCCAATCCGAACTGATAAAGTTAAACAGGTACATATTACTGACATCCCGCCGCGGCAGCATCCAGGTTGGCGCCAATGCGGTAGCCTGGTTGTAGTGATACAGGAAAGAATCCAAATGGAGTCTATCGGCATAAAAAGTGTTGCCGATGGCGGAGAATATATAGGCAGCTTCCGGCTCATAGTGTAGCGCCCTTTGCAAAGTATTGCGCATAGCCCTGTTGACGGAGTCGACAAAAACGGCATTATCCATAGTGGATTGGAACTCCATTCCCATTTTTTTTGCCACAAAAAACAACTGCTTCGCCATCAAGGTCTTGTACATATAATGTTGTTCGCCCAATAGTTCAATACTTTTAGCCAGATACTCCGGGTATCGCGCATATTTATCGGGATTGTATTGCCACTGGTTGGCCTCATACGGGTCGTCGTCAAGCAACGCATTCAGCGCCTGCTGGGCTTCATCCTGCAATGCCGCAGCGAGGTTACGGCGCAACAGGCCATGCAGTTCGCGCAGGCTTTCGCGCTGCAGCAGTTGGGGCAGCAGCGCCCAGGCGCTTTGGTAGCCCGCGGCGGTGTCGAGGAGCGCACCGTGTTCCAGCGCGCCCTTATAGGCGTAGTACAGCGCCTGTGTGGTCGAGTCGGTCGCAGCCACCAGGTCGTCTTCCCAGCCTTTCATGCCGGTGCCTTTTAAAGCAAGCGCTTCGCCGGCTTTGGTCTGGCGCAACACGGCAAGTGTGGGGGCATCCACATGGGCAAGCATGGTTTGCAGATCACCAACGATCATGGGTATTTGCTGGTGCGGGGCCGCTTCGTCGGGCACCTTGCTTTGCAGGTATTGCTGTATTTCGAAGAGGTTGATGGCGCCGTCACCGTTCCGGTCGGCCAGCCCCATGAGGCCATCCACCAGATGGAAGGAAAACAGCCCGCGCCCGCCGCCCCACTGCGCGCCTTCAAGGCTGTACTCGTTGGGCTGACAGGACAGTATCTTCGATTCTTTCTCGAACTGTTGAGCCAGACTTTGGCTGGTGAGTTGCGTCCCGTTGACACTGCTGCCGGCGAGTTTGCCGGCATGGCAGGCGTCGGTAATCACCAGTACACGGGCTTTGTTTTGCAGGCTGAGCGTCTCCACCACGTCCTTCAGGAAATACAGCGAGTAGGCGCCGGCAGTGTATGTAGCGGCCGGCGAGTCGTAGCAGAGCAAAAACCCGCTCTGGCGCATCGTTTTGGTTTCCACGTCGCCGTGGCCACTAAAATAGATGATTACCTGGTCGCCTTCACCGGCGTTTTCAATGAGGCCGCCAAGGGCCTTGTCGAACTGGGCCACCGTGGCTTTTTCATTGGTCAGGAGCGCGAGGTTGCGCTCGGACACACTTCCCCCTGCCGGTGAGCGCAGCCAGGCGGCGAAGGCCTCCGCATCCCGGTCGGCGTATTGCAGGTCGGGAATGCCGTTGTCCTGGTAGTCGGAGATGCCGACGACCACGGCTCTTGTCGAGTTTTGAGTGTTGAGTGTTGAGTTTTGAGAGGGGAGGGGCGTGGCGCCTTTTTCGGTTTGGGAAAAAAGCGCCACGGGCAACAGGAGCAATAACAGGAATTGAATTTTCATATCCGGGATGGGTTGTGGGCTGGGTCAGTTTTGCCTGCGGCGAAGGGCGTTGAGTTTTGAATCGTCAAAAAAGACATCCAGTTTGCCGGCGTTGCCCGGGCCGGCATTGAGTTTGACTTTTGTCGTGTCTTTTTCCCCCAGGACAAAGCCTATGTTATACACCGGATTGGTACTGGTAATAGGTAACCTGAACGAGCCGGTCGCATCGGAGCGGCAACTGTCCCGGTTCGCAGCATCCAGGTTGACAATCATCATTTTATTCACGGCTGTGGTGCCCAAAAAAACCTTGCCGGTTACCTGATCGGCATTGCGAGGCGTCGCCACTGAATCCAAATATACCCTGGCCTGATGGAGTGGCGTCGTATCATGAACCACCAGGCTGGCAGCTTCCCAACCAGTCTTCGAAAACATCAGAGTATCGGTACCCATGCGGCCGATGGGGGCTACATAGCCCACGGCATTCGTGAGGAAAAGGTGCGGATGGGCACCGCCCCAGCGGTGCTCAATACGCACCTCGGCAATCGCCTGCTCCGCTGTTTGGCTATACACCTGAATGTCAATGGGCGGAGGTGGATCTGTTGGAGGATTATGCACTGTAGAGGCAGTTCTGTCACAGCGGCTGGAGAGGAATAATATCCCAAGGAGGAGGGCTGCGAACAACAAGATTTTTTCCATGACGGAATAGTTTTAGTTTGATGAACGATACTGCATTTATAGTCGAAATGCCTTGAAAGGTATCACCCTTTGAAGTTTTCCGGAAAATATTTTAGCATCAGGGTTTTGTAGCCCGCTGTTTGGCGCAGGGGGTCTAGTTGTTTGTCGGCCTGTATGCTGTCGAACGCAGGGGTACCTTTTTCCAGCCATCGTTCAAAAAAGCCAAGTGCCTGTTCGAGTCTGCCATCGGCAGCATAGAGGCTGGCAAGTGCGTACCAGGCGCGTTGGTGCCCGGGGTTTAGCCGGACAATTTCGAGGTATTGCGCCTCGGCTTCGTTGCGGCGGTTTTGGCTGAGAAACAACGTGGCGAGGCTGTCGCGGGTGGGGACGTGTTTGGGATTGATCTGCGATGCTTGCAGGAATGCCGCTTCCGCTTCCCGGGGGCGCCCGGTTTTGGCATACAGGCTTCCCAAAATATACCGGCTGCTAAACTGGCGCGGGTTGATGCGGATGGCTTCCTGCAGGGTTGTTTCCGCCGCCTCGTACTGGCGGGTTTCTACGAGGGCCACACCCAGATTTGTCCAGGCCAGAGCGTTGGTCGAATCCAGCCGGATAACCCGCCGATATGCTTCGATGGCCTCCGGGTATTTGTCCTGATAATAGTACAGCGCACCCCAACTCGTCCACACCGCCGCATCGTCGGGGTCTATTTGTGTCGCCAGATTCAACAGTTCTTTGGCGTCTTCGTACTGCTGGTAGTAGCGGGCGAGGGAGTAGGCCAAATGCGCATACGGCAAGACCCACGTTTCGGCGAGGCGTGCCGCTTCCTTGGCGTGGATGTAGGCAGAATCGGGCTGGTTGGTTTTGAGCGCAAAACACAGGCTCATGTAGTAATGTGCGAGCGGCGCCTCAGACTGGAACCGGAGCGACTGGCGGTATTTTTCGAGTACAGGTACTCCGGTTGCCGGATCGCCGGAGGAGTAGGTGTCAAAAAACTGAATCAGGCCTTCGAACAGCAATTCCCGGGCTTTCAGGGTAGCGTACATGTAGTGTCCGGGGCCGAGCAGTTCGGCGGCGCGTGCAAGTCGCCGGGGAGCGTCGCGGTACCGGCGCGCTTTTTCGATATTGGAGCGAGTGATCTCTTGCAGGTTCATACTCATCAGGGCAATTACAGCCTGTTGCGCATCGTCTTGCAGCGCTGCAGCGTAGTTCCGCCGTAAAAAACCTTGTACGGGGACCAGTTCAGGAAGTGCGCTCAGCCGGGCGTAGCAGGCATCCGCGCTGGATTCGGCGGGGTCAAAAAAATGTTTTTCCCGGATTGCCGCCTGAAATTCCGAGTAGAGGGCCTGTGCCGGGGCATCCACTGCGCCCAGAAGAGCCTCCTCTAAGTTTTTTTGCTCCATTGGCAGAAACAGCGGCAACTCTCCCTTTTTGAATTTTCGCAATTCGTCCAGGACAGCGGGTGCTACGGTGGCTACGCGCGCGGTTTTGTCGCCCACCACCAGCGGTAACTGGGGCTGTGGCGCCACCTCCGGGGTGACGTGGTCTTCGAGGTAGCGCCCGATTTCAAACAGCGTCACCGTGTTGTCGTTGTCCCGGTCGGCCAACCCGTACAGACCATCGGTCAGGTGGTACGAAAACGCCCCGCGTCCGCCGCCCCACTGCGCGCCTTCGATACTGTATTCGTTGGGCTGGCAACTCAGAATTTTGATCTCGTTGGCGTACTGCCGGGCCAGGCTGGCACCGGTGATTTGCGCGCCACCGATGTTGGTACCGGAAAGCTTTCCGGCGTGGCAGGCATCGGCGATGACGACCGTCCTGGCCTTGTTTTGGATGGTAAGGGTATTGACTACTTCTTCCAGGTCACGAAGGTTAAATGCCCCGCCCGACATGTAAATCTGAGGTGGAGCATCCCAGCAAAGCAGGTAACCGGGCTGGGAGATGGTCCTTCGCTCCACGTCGGCATGCCCGGAAAAATACAGAATGGCCTGATCGCCAGGCTCCGATTTTTCGAGCAACCAATCGAGCGCAGCAGCAAACTGGCCTGACGTAGCGGATTCGTTGAGCAATACCTTGAGCTGATTTCCGCCAAGCGAGCCGCCGGCTGGGCTGCGCAGGAAATGGACAAATGCCTCCGCGTCTTTATCCGCGAAGCGCAGGTCCGGGATTTGCGGGTTTTGGTAGTCGGAAATGCCGACGACTACGGCTCTTGTGGAGTGTGGAGTTTTGGGTGTTACGCTTTGAGTGGAAAGGGGCGTGGCGCTTTTTTCCGTTTGGGCGGAGAGGGCACAAGCGACAAAAAATAATGCAACGGCAAGTCGTTTTCGCATAGGATGATTTGTTGAAAATATCGAAAAACAAGCGCTCGGATTTAGCACTACAGCATCGTGAACGACGCGTTTACTTCCCCACGCGCTTATCCACCACCACTTTCCCGTCTTTCATCACCCAGCGAACGCCGTTGACGACGACCTGGATGTCGGCCAGCGGGTCGCCGGAAACAGCGACAATATCGGCCAAGAAACCGGGCGCCACGGCGCCCAGTTCGGTTTCCTTGCCGAGCAGCGCTGCGCCGTTTGTAGTGGCGGTTTTCAGGGCTTGTTCGGGCGTCATGCCGGCTTTGACGAACCACTCCAGCTCGCGGGTATTTTCCCCGAATCCGGTGAACAGAGCATCGGAACCCATGGCAATTTTCACCTTCATTTTTATAGCCAGGCGCACGGATTCGAGGTTGCGGGCGATGAATTGCTGCAAGTCCGCAACGACCTCGTCGCCGTAGCCGAACTCGTCGCGGTGGTCGGCGTAGTAGCGGTTGTGATCCACGGTGGGTACGTAAAATATACCTTCCCGGGCCATCGCCCGGAACGTCATGGTGTCCACATCGGTGGCGTGTTCGATAGAAGTAGCGCCGGCCCGCACGGCATCCCGCGCACCGTCGGGGCCGTAGGAGTGGATGGCCACGCGTTTGCCGGCCCGGGAGGCAACGTCCACGGCGGCTTTCATTTCCTCGTAGGAGTAGGTTTGGTTGCCGCTCACGTCGTGGGCGCTGCCGGTGGAGCCGTAAATTTTGATCCAGTCCACACCGGCGGCCAGTTCCCGGCGCACTACTTTTTGCACTTCGTCTACCCCGTCGGCGCGGCCCGGATCGAGCTCGGAAATCCAGGGATCGAAGGCCTGATTTGTGACATGCAGCCCGTGCCCCGACACGAACAACCGCGGCCCGGTCATGGCGCCCCGGTTGATCAGGTCGCGCATGGCGAGGTCCATGCCTGCCCAGGAGCCGAGGTCGCGGATGGTGGTTACGCCACATTCGAGGGTTTTTCGGGCGCTCTCCTGCGCGAGGTACACCAGCACGGCGGGTGATGAACGCTGGAGCGCCGCCCACGGCGTAGCGCCCTGCTCTTTGTCCCAAAAATACGTGATGTGGGTGTGGGCATCTATCATTCCCGGGATACCCGTGAGTGGTCGGAGGTCTATGATTGCGATGTTCGGAGGCACACTTTTGTCGCCCGAAGCGACGGTTTTGATCCGGTTCCCCTCCACGACCACGACCGCGTCGGGGATTACCGTACCCTGCCCCGTGACGAGTTTTCCGAAACGAAGGGTGGTGGTTTGGGCGCTGAGGGCGAGGGCGCTACAGGTGAGTAGCAGGCAGGAGAGGAGGATGTTTTTCATGTTGCGGGCAAGTGGTGAAATGGTACGGTATGGTGTTTTTTAATCCTCTGGGAAATGCTTCGCCAGCAATTCCCGAAAGCGTTTGGTTTTGCGAAGTTTTTGGAACAGCGGCTCTTCCAGTATCTGTTCAGCTTCGGGGAACCAATAATCGAGCGCTTTTTCTAAAAAGTCCAATGCCTCGCCGTGCCGTTTTTGAGCGGCGGCAAGCAGGGCGTAGCCATACTGGGCCTGGTAGCACTTGGGCTGAAATACTTCGGCAAGGCGAAACTGCTGCAGGGCTTCATCATAACGCTGTTGGTGCATGAAAAACCGGCCATAGTGCATCCGGAGGGTACAGTACACAAATATTTTGTCCAATGCAGAGACCCGGGGGGCGGCACGAAATGCCGCCTGGTAAAGACTGTCTGCCCGGAGCCGCTCTCCGCGTTTTTCAGCGACCAACGCCAGGTGCAGTTGATTTGACAGCATACTGTTAGAATGTGTCGTGTCGGTGTGCAAGGACTTCAGGAAATACGACTCAGCTTCCGACAAATTCCCCTTGTTGAGGTTTATGATACCGATTCCGGTAAGCGCGAAGGATACGGAACTCGGATACAATTGCAATTCAATGACCTTTTCGAAATACGGCCGTGCTTGCGAAATCAGGTTTTGATTGTAAATTATACCCTGAACGGTGTGGAGTATCATCCCCGCTTTTTGGACATTGTCTGTCTGCTCGTCGAGCATGGTTTTGTCCAAAAATACTTTGGCCTCCGGCCAGCGCCGCATATAGCCCAGTCCCATGCCCCGGTAATATACGGCCCAGTTGCTCCAGTCCGGCTCCAGTTCGATGGATCGCCGGAAACACGTATCGGCTTCATGCAGTTCGTTTCGCATCAAATGGGTCACACCCTTGGTGCTCCAGGCATTAAACAGCTCGGGCTTTCGCGCAATCATTGTATCGCACAAGGCCAGCGATTCCTGCGTCCGGTTTTGCCACTGGTAGAGCCAGGAAAGTCGTTCCAGAACCACATACGAATCGGACCCGGTTTCCAGTACCTTATTTAGCCAATGTTCAGCGTCCACTATATTGGACTGGGAAAGAAAATACTCATAGCTCAGATCAAGGTAGGGCAGTTGCCAGGTGGGAGCGTATTCGACGGCTTTTTCCATCCAGCGCTGCATGGAGTCGGTGCGGCTCGGGTTGTTGATGAAATACAGGGAACCGATGGCGTGGTACACATAAGGCGCCCCGGGTTCGAGTGCATCAGCTTCGAGGTACTTGCTTTTGGCCACATCCCGCAGCGAATCGCGGATAGACGCTTCGCTGGCGTCCACCGTTTTGCGCGCGAAGAGGTATCCCTCGAAATAGCGTTTTTTCGACAGCAGGGAGCGTTGCAGGTGGTGCCGTTCGCCCAACAAATCCATAGCGCGTTGCAGGTAATCGGGGTAGCGGTCGTACTTGTCCGGGTTGTAACGCCAGTTGTTGGCTTCGTAGGGGTCGTCGGCCAGCAGGGCATTCAGGGCCTGCTGTACGTCGTCGAGCAAAGCCACGGCAAACTCCCGGCGCAATATACCGTGCAGAGGGCGCAGCACCTCGGCCGCCATCAGATGGGTAAAAAGTACGTTTGCGCTCATGTCGCCCTCGGCCAGCAGATCGGCGTCGCTGCGCAGCATGGCCCGGAAGGCAAGGTAGCGGGCACGGGTGAGCGAATCTGCCCGGGCGAGCACCTCTTCCTCGATACCTTTGGAACCCACACTGCTGAGCACCGCAGCAGGTGCTTTTCGCTGTTTCAGGGCAGACAAGCTTGGGCCGTCCACGGCAGCAAGCCGGCTGGTAAGTTCGCCTGCTGTCTGCGGCATCTGCGGGTGCGGCGCCGTTTCGGCCGGCACACGGTCTTCGAGGTAGCGTCTGATTTCGAAGAGGTTGACGGCGCCGTCGTTGTTGTGGTCGGCCAAGCCGGTGAGGCCGTCCACGAGGTGGTACGAAAAAACGCCGCGCCCGCCGCCCCACTGCTCGCCCTCGAGCGAAAACTCGTCGGGCTGGCAGGACAGGATGCGCAACGAGTTGGCAAATTGCTGTTGCAGGGCCAGGGCCGTGGCTGTGCTGCCACCGGTGGCGCTTCCGGCTAATTTGCCCGCGTGGCAGGCATCGGTCACCAGTACGACGCGCACCTCACGAGCAGCCAGTTCGGCCACAATGTCGTTCAGATCGCGCAGGTTAATAGCACTGGTGGCGTACACTTTGGGTGGGCTGTCGTGTGTGAGCAAAAAACCGGGCTGGCTCCGGATTTTGGCCTCCACGTCGCCGTGGCCCGAAAAGTAAAACACGACCTGGTCGCCGGGTTGGCACACCTCAAGCAGGTCGTATAGGGCCACGATAATAGCGGCCTGCGTAGCCTTGCTATTGACAAACAGCCAGATGTTGTCCTCCGGTACGCTACCTCCTGCAGGCGAACGCAACCAGTCGGCAAACGCCTCCGCGTCGCGGTGGGCGTACTTCAGGTCGGGGATACCGGGGTCCTGGTAGTCGGAAATACCTACGACGACGGCCCGAAGCCTCCCCCCGGCCCCCTCCAAAGGAGGGGGTGTGGTGCGTGGTGTGGCGCCCGTGGTGTCCTGGGCGGAGAGTGGAGCGGCGAGCAGCAGCAGGGCTGCGAGCAAAAGGGTTGTTTTTGTCATGGCGGTTGGTTTTAGTCTTTTGCCTGGTCGGGGAAATGTTTTTTTATCAACGCCCGCCACTCCGGCAGGGTGCGGAGCGGTTCCAGCAGGTACTCGGATTGGAGTTCGTTGTAGTCCAGTTCATCTATTTTTTTTACCACTGCGTCAAGCTGCTCAATGGCGCGTGCGGGCCGGTCGGTTTGCGCGTACAACAAGGCGAAATGGTAGTCCACCCAGTCCGAAGCCTGTATGGTTTTAGCCTGGTCCAGCAGGGTTGCGGCTTCTGCTGGTGCGCCTTTTTTGAGCAGTGCGCGTGCCCAGCCGCACATTGCCCAGATATTGGTGGAGTCCAGTTCGATGGCACGGCGAAATGCGCCGATCGCTTCGTCCAGTTTGCCGGTGCGTTCCAGCGCAGTGCCTGTTCCGCTGTAGGAATAGGTGGCGAGCGGGGTGATAGAGTCCACACGCAAAGCACCCAGGTAGGCGTCTATTGCGGCAGGGAATTCTTTTTTGTTCAAATACAAATTCCCAAGTGTGCCCCAGGCCCATAGATTGGTAGAGTCAATTTCAATAGCCTTGTGGAGCGGCTGTGCGGCTTCGTCCGCTCTGCCCGTGTTGGCATACAAAATGCCCAGTCCGCTGAAGCATAGCGCACAAAACGAATCCACCTCGATCGCTTTTTTGTACCACCGTTCAGCATTTTCGTATTCCCCCATGCGTACATACAGGTTGCCGAGGTTGATATAAGGGCCAACATATGTCGAGTCCAGCCGGATTGTTTTGAAACAGACCTGTTCACTCTCCCGCAATTTGCCCATTCGTTCGCAATTGAAGCCATAATTACCGAGATACCAAATGTTGGTACTGTCGTAACGGACGGCTATTCGGAACATCGAATCGGCTTCCGCGAACCTGCGGGTTTGGGAATACCAGATGGCGTACTGGTTGTACAGATACGCAGAGCCGAAATCCAGGGCGATAGCGCGGTCGAGCCATTTTTGTGCCCGCTCGTGCTGGTGAAACCGAGTCGTCAGGTCAATAGCAAACTCTCCCATGGGCAAAACCCAGCCCGGCGCATGTTCGATGGCCTGAAGAATATAGGTTTCCGCCGAATCCAGATCGGCCATAAAACCGCTGTACACTCGGGCCATAAAATGGAAGGTCAGCGGATTGTCGGGCTGGTGGCGCAACGCTTCCCGGTAGAATTGCAGGATCTCGTTTCCGGCCTCGCGGTCGTTCAGTCTGGGCGACTGCAACTGCTGGAGGATTCCCGCGAAAATGTTTTTCCGGGACATGAGTTCCGGGTAAAAATAGTGCTCCGGCCCAAGCAACTGAGCGGCGCGATCCAGCAAAGCCGGATACGGCCGGTATTTCGCTACTTTTTTCCGCCTTGTCCGGGTAATTTCACTCATATCTGTTTTCAAAAAACTGTTCAGCACCTGTTGTGCGTCGTCCTGCAAGGCGGCTGCATAGTTGCGTTTCATGGTCCCTTGCAACGGTGCGAGGTCCTCTGTTTGCAGCAGACGGATGTAATAGTCCTCCGCACAATGTCCGGCAGGTTCGAAGAAGCGCCGGTCCTGCACGGCTTGTTTGAATGCGGCGTACAAGATCCGGCTGCCGGAGTCGGCTTTGGCCAGAATATCGTCTTCGAGACCTTTGCTTTCTACGGGCGCAAAAGCCGTGACCCGGACGGCTTTGTGCTGTTGCACCTCCGACAGGAGCTGGGTATCTACCCGGATCAGGGTTTGGTAGCGGTTGCCCAGCACCAGCGGAATCTGGCTTTGGGGAGCGGCTTCGGCCGGGACGCGGTCTTCCAGGTAGCGGATGATTTCGGCGAGCGTTACCGACTGGTCGGCATTCCGGTCGGCAAGGCCATACAGCCCGTCCACGAGGTGGTAACTGAACACCCCGCGCCCGCCGCCCCATTGCACGCCTTCCAGGCTGAATTCGCTGGGCTGGCAGGACAAAATCCGGATTTCGTTGTTGAGTTGTTGCGCCAGACTGGTCGCGGTGAGTTGTGCGCCACCAATCTGGCTTCCCGCGAGTTTGCCGGCATGGCAGGCATCGGTGATGAGGACAACCTTTGCCTTGTTTTGCACCGAGAGGGTGGAAACAATATCCTCCAGGTAGGCGAGCGAGTAGGCGCCGCCGCCCATGTACACCCGCGGCGGCGCATCCCAGCAGAGCAAAAAACCCGGCTGTGAAATGGTTTTTCGTTCCACGTCGCCATGGCCCGAAAAGTAAATGAAAACCTGATCGCCTTCGACGCTTTGTTCGATGAGCGCATCGAGCGCTTCAGCTACCCGCCCGGCAGAAGCCTGTTCGTTGAGCAGCACTTTTATGTGGGTATTGTCCAAACCACTGCCTGCGAGACTCCGGGATAGCCAATGCGCGAAGGCCTCCGCGTCGCGGTGTGCATACTGGAGGTCGGGGATTTGCGGGTCCTGGTAGTCGGAAATGCCGATGACGACGGCCCTTGTCGAGTGATGAGCGATGAGCGATGAATGATGAGTGGCGAGGGGGGAGGCTCCCTTGGTATCCTGGGCGGAGAGGGCGGTAGAAAGCGCCAGGCAGAGGGCGAAAAATCCGGTTATCTTTTTCATAAAGGTTTATTTCAGTTTTTTGAATAATCCTTGTACGGCGGCATCCAGCGCTGCTCCCAGGCTTGGAAGGCGGGGAGGTGGCGGAGGGGGTCGAGGTAGAAATCCTTGGTGGTGCCGTAAAACCAACCCGCAGGATTAGGTTCCCAGCCAGTTTTTTCTGCCAATTCCAAATGCTGCATGGCTTCTTCCAACTGGCCAATTTGGGCGAATGCACAGGCTAACCAGAAGTGCCGCCAGCTATCAATCTCAGGAGCAGTCAATGCATTGGCGAGGGCCTTCTCCATTTCAGCTATTCTTCCAAGCCGTTGAAGTGCAACTATCTGGTATAAGTACCCCGGACCACCTATAATATCTGGCCCATGGTCATCTTTGACAAACAGCGGATTGGCTCGGTCGGCAATACTTTCGAAATATGGCCGAGCCTCATTTGCCTTGCCAGATTGAACCAAAAGGTCTCCCAATTCAAGCTGATACCAAAGGTCGTTTGCTTGATAGGATTTCATGATGGTTTGTGCCTTTTCCAAGTTTCCCATGAGGCGATGAAAATGGGCAAAGGAAAAAGTACATGTTGAGGCATAATCATGAACTTCGCCACGCATATCAAATCCCTTTTGATAATAACCTTCAGCCCGTTTAGGGTCATTGAGGAAATAGAAAATGATATCTCCTACTGTTGAATGGTATACCCAGCGGAAAGTGGTTTGCGAAAAACCATTATAGCCCGGCAATACGAAATTTGAGCGTCAGGAGAGACTCCAGCGCTTGTTTATGCTCTTTGATATTTTTGAAAAAGTCGAGTATGGCCTGTCGAAATTCG
>JBGSKO010000073.1:0-43658 GCA_041741155.1 Saprospiraceae bacterium
AGGTCGTTTGACGCGATATCATCCCTAATATTTCCTTTTGAAGGGTACTTGGCTGTAATTTTGGACTCCGCATAATGCCATTTTTAAGCGCTAAATATACCAGTTAATTCATACGTCAACTGCCGGACGCGCCACTAGTTCCCCACCCCGATGCCGGCGGTTTGCAGGGCGGCGGTGATTTTGTCGAGTTGGGCTTTTTGCGCGTCCAGTTGCACAGCCTGAGCGCCGAGTTGCGCTTTGAGCGCAGCATTTTCGGCTGCCTGTTTTTTTAGTTGTTCTATTTCGGCTCGCTGGGTGTTGATGAGTGCTTGCTGCTCCTGCATCCCTTTCACGAGCGGCATGATAAAATCTACATACCGGAGTGTATAGACTTCGTTCGATTGACGGGGCGCGTCCAGGCCGGGAAACTCGAAGTTGCAGGCGCGCGCTGCCTGTTCTACCTCCTGGGCGACAAACCCGATGAAGCGTTTGCCCTTGATATCCGAATGGTCTATCCGGGTCAATACCGAGTCGGGGGTGCCCCAGATGCGGTGGAGCAATTCCGGGTTTTGGTTGTAGGTGACTGGTTTTAGTTTGGAGATAAAATCCAGTCCGGGCACATCTTGTTGTACATTGGTTTTGAACCGGCTGTCCGAATAGGCGGTTATTCCGGTGACTTGCGCCCTGATTTGCGCTACGGCCGTGTTGCCCAGCAATACTTGGTTGTCGGCGGTGCACTGGGCGTCGGCGACGCCGTAGCCGAGCACGGAGACGTTAGTACGAGGGAGGAGATTATTTCCGATGCCAATATCGGCACCAACGAACGTACAATTGTTATAGGTTAACCCGTTCCTTCCAGCCCAACGACCCACTGCCGTATTGCGATCTCCGTCAATGTTGCTCAATAGCGCTGCATCTCCTAACGCTGTGTTGGCAAACCCGGAGGTGTTGTAGTACATTGCATCTGAGCCGATGGCCGTATTGGAACTTTCCGTGCTATTGCGCAGCGCCCCGTGACCTACACCTGTATTCCCAATAGTATTCAAGCCGGCGTAAAGTGCTTCATGCCCAATGCCGACATTAGCGAAACCCGAGGTGTTGCTATTCATGGCGTTATTTCCGAGTGCCGTATTTCGGTATCCAGTTGTATTCCCGGACATGGCTTTACTTCCGATCGCCGTGTTTGCAGTGGCTTGTATCATACCGAATGCACCCTGTCCATTTTTGTACAACGCCGAATCACCCACAGCTACAAGGTTAGAGCGCGTGGTGTTGGTATAAAGCGATCTTTTTCCAATAGCAACATTGGAGGACCCCGTTGTATTATCACGAAGCGCGCTCTCCCCTATGGCGGTGTTGTCAAAACCTGTACAGGAATACAAAGCATTGTATCCAATGGCCGTATTGTTTGCCACATCTCCGCAGTTTGTCATGGCAAAATTACCCATGGCGACATTTCCAAACCCGAAAACAAGGTTGCCGGACAGCGCCGCTCTGCCCATAGCCACGTTATTGGACCCGTTTGTATTCGCTTCAAGTGCGCGATGGCCAATGGCTATATTGCTGTTTCCCTCAAAATTATTCTCAAGTGCACGACTACCTACGGCTGTATTATAATTGCCTATGCTCTTGCGAAGGGCGGACGATCCCACCGCAGTATTTTCAACATCATCGGTTACTGCAAACAGAGCCCCGTTGCCAATGGCTGTATTGCCCACACAAGACGTGCAGCGAAACAAGGTACTGTCACCAACCGCCACATTCGACCATGGATTGCTGCCCGAATAAAGCGCCTTGTTGCCTACTGCCGTATTGGAATGACCGGTAGTATTGAAAAAAAGCGCCTTGCTACCCACTGCAATGTTGTTTTTGCCGAGAAAATCGAACAGGTTCGGCGTACTTGCATTGTTGTACAGCGCCGAATCCCCCACCGCCACGAGGTTCGAGCGGTCTGTGTTGCTGTACAGCGCACCCGACCCGATGGCCACATTAGAGTACCCGGTGGTGTTGCTTGTCAATGCGTAGGCGCCGTATGCTGTATTCGTACTGCCGGTGCTGTTATACCGTAGGCCCAAAACGCCCATTGCCGTATTTTCCTTTCCCGTGGTATTGGCGCTAAGCGCAAAGCTGCCAAATGCGGCATTGTTGAATCCCGAGGTATTGGCAGACATAGCGCTTCCGCCCACAGCAGTATTGCTGCTGCCGGTGGTATTGGCGGCCAGCGCAGTGCTCCCCACTGCAGTGTTGCCGGAAGCCGTTGTGTTGGATTGCAGGGCCTGAAAACCGTTGGCTGTGTTGCTGACACCGGTAGTATTGGAATACAAAGCCGATGAACCACTTGCTGTATTGTTAGAACCGGTGGTATTGCTGAATAAAGCGAAGGTGCCGGCAGCCAGGTTGTTTGTACCCAACGTGTTTAGAGTCAGTGCCTGCATGCCGATGGCAGTATTCTGAGCACCTGTTGTATTGGCCCGGAGAGCGGATTCGCCTACTGCCGTATTGGCGCCAGCCGTGCTGTTTGCCAGCAGCGCACGATCGCCCACAGCGGTGTTCCTGCTACCGGTAGTCGTGGCACGCAGGGCGCTGTTGCCAAAAGCGGTGTTACTAAAACCACTGGTATTCGACAGCAAAGCGTTTGCTCCAACGGATGTATTATCACCGGTGTTGATCAATTCCAGCCTTGGCGTACCGCCTGCATTTTGCCGCAACACCATACGCTCCGCTCCACCCAAATCGAACCGGATAATATCTTCATCCGCATTTTTCTCCGTCTGCACCTTGGTGTCGCCGTCGGTGTCGGCAATAGATGTAGCAGGCGCCCCGCCGCCACCAACCAGATTCGTCCACGCCGAACCCGTATAAAACCAAAAACTACCCGTATTCGTATCAAACACCAACAAACCCGTGGCGGGTGCGGCGATCATCGTGCGCTGCCCGGTAGTCATACGCGGCACGAGCACGCCCTTGTCTGTGCTTTTCATGTCGAGAATGGCCGACGGGTCGGGCGGGCTGCCGTCGGTGTTGATGGAAACGGCCTGGGCTTGGGCGAGGCCCAGAGAGAGGAAAACAAATAAGGCGGAAAGGAGGATTCTCTTCATTGGAGATGATTTTTTTGTGAAATAAAAAGGTTTGTCGTGCACCGATAGCGGAGCGTCAACGAAGGTAGGGTTTTGCGGGACGTTTCCAGGGTTTCGCCCGGCTGGTGTTTTCACTATAGCCGTCAGGTTAAGCGTTTTGGATGTACGCTACGTTTGGCCTGCCGGATATGGTGCAAACAGCAGTCAGAGCCGGAATAAAAAATCCGTGCCCGCTCCCGGTTGGGAACGGACACGGATGTGCAGGGATGGGACACACGGGTTGAGTTAGTTTCCTACCCCGATGCCGGCGGTTTGGAGCGCGGCGGTGATTTTGTCGAGTTGGGCGGATTGGGCGTCGAGCCGGGCCTTTAGCGTAGCGTTTTCAGCTTTCAGCGTCTGAATTTCGGCTTGCTGCTCTTGCACTGCCTTTACCAGCGGCACAGTAAACTCTGCATACCGCAAAGCATAGGGTGTAAATTCATTTTGTGGCTTATCCACGCCGCTAAAATCAAAACCTGCATCTGCTGCTGCCTGTTCGACTTCTTGGGCGATGAAACCCGTAAATCGTATTTTCTCAATGTCGTATTTGCTTGCCCACTCTGTCGAGTCATCCGTGGCAGGTATAAAATCGTTCAATGCGTGAATATCCCATTGGTAAGTGACTGGGCGCAGGCGGGTGATGAAGTCTAACCCGGTGACATTTTCTTGCACATTGCGCTTGAAGCGCCCGTCGGAATAGTTGCTCCAGCCTACCTGCCCGCCGATGCTGGAGATGCTGGTATTGCCGATGCGGGCAAGGTTGTTGGCGTTGGTATTGCAGTCGTAGCCGACGGCGATGGCGTTGTCGTAGCTTGTGTTGGTAAAGCCGACATCCGACTGTGACCCGACAGCGACGCAGAGGTCATTGTCCGTGCCGTCATTCCCGGCGACGAAGCCGATGGCGGTGTTGTTGTCTCCGGTGGTGTTGCTGTAGAGGGCATCATGTCCAAGTGCTGCGTTGGAGAAGCCGAGGACGTTAGAATACATGGCTGCTTTCCCGACAGCCGTGTTTTCATTGCCGTTGGAATTAAGTAAAGATGCCTGTCCGACAGCAGTGTTGCCAACACCTGTAGTGTTTTCGTTGAGTGCATCATCACCAATAGCGGTGTTGTCGGAGCCAATTGTGTTGAGAAAAAGTGCGCCATCTCCAGTGGCGGTGTTCTGTAAGCCAGTCGTGTTTAAATACAGTGCACCCACTCCAGTGGCGGTGTTTTGAAAGCCGGTGGTGTTGGAATAAAGCGAAAACGCTCCATTGGCGGTATTGTTGAAGCCGGTAGTGTTGGCACGAAGTGCATTCGCTCCAATGGCGGTGTTCTGTAAGCCGGTGGTGTTGGAGTTAAGCGCTTTTGAGCCAATAGCGGTGTTGGAAAAGCCAAAGGTGTTGCTGAAAAGCGCCGAGTCACCTACTGCCACAAGGTTGGAGCGGTCGGTATTTTGATACAAAGCCCCTGCGCCAATGGCGATATTGGAGTAGCCGGTGGTATTGTAATAAAGCGTATTCGGGCCAGTGGCGAAGTTGCCATTGCCAGTGGTGTTGGAAAACAGTGCATGTTCGCCTAAGGCGATGTTATTGTCGCCTGTAGTGTTGAGTCGAAGCGCACTGTAGCCATTGGCTGTGTTGGAATGGCCGGTGGTGTTGTTACCCAGTGCATAATTGCCAGTGGCGGTGTTGCGGGAGCCAGAAGTGTTGGATTGAAGCGCAGCGTAGCCATTGGCGGTATTGTGGGAGCCGGTGGTATTGAAATAGAGCGCAACCGCTCCATTTACGCTGTTGAAAGATCCGGTCATATTGGAATACAGCGCAGACTTTCCGTTGGCGGTGTTGTAGTAACCGGTGGTATTGGAATAAAGCGCCTTACTACCTATTGCGGTGTTCCCATTGGCATCGGGGAAAGAACTTGCTCCGACTCCATTGTTGTAAAGTGCCGAGTCGCCAACTGCCACCAGGTTGGAATGTTCAATGTTGCGGAACAGCGCGTCTTTGCCGATGGCGGTGTTGGAGTTGCCAGCGGCATTGGAATAAAGCGCATTGAAGCCATTTGCGGTATTGTAGTTTCCGGTGGTGTTGGAAAAAAGCGCGCTAACTCCACTGGCGGTATTGTTGCCGCCGGTGGAGTTGGAAAAAAGTGCATTTTTTCCAACAGCCGTATTATTACTCCCGATGGTATTGAAATAGAGCGCATTTTTTCCACTGGCGGTATTCGAGAAGCCAGTCGTGGTGTTTTTTCCAGCCTGGCTGCCTAGAAACGTATTAAAATTTCCATAGGAATTGGCGTTGCCGGCAAGGTAACCGAGGAACGTATTTTCCTCGCCACCCGAATCCAGCGCCGGAATGTTGCCGGCGCCGGCCCCTACGCCAATACTGGTCGTGTAGGCAGCGTCCAGAAGTTCGAGGCGGGCGGCGCCATAAATATTTTTTCGCAGCAGCATTTTTTCCGTGCCGCCCAGGTCGAAGCGGATCACGTCCTCGTTGGGGGCTTTTTCGGTTTGCACTTTCGTGTTGCCGTCGGTATCGGCGATGAACGTGGCGGGCGCGCCACCCCCGCCGCCGCTCAGGTTGGTCCAAACGGTACCGTTAAAAAACCAAAACCCGCCGGTATTGGTGTCGAACACGAGCAAGCCCGTAGCCGGCGCCGCGATCATCGAACGCTGGGCGGTGGTCATACGCGGCACGAGCATGCCTTTGTCGCTACTTTTCACGTCGAGGATAGCCGACGGATCGGGGTTGCTAGCGTCGGTGTTGATGGAGATGGCCTGTGCCCGGGCGAATCCGAGGGAGAGGAAAACGAACAAGGCGGAGAGGAGGATTCTTTTCATTGGAGATGATTTTTTTGTAAAACAAGCAGGTTTGTCGTGCCCGGATAGCAGCGCATCAACAGAAGTAAGCGGCCCGGTACTTCACGCACCTGGGCCGCTATCATTATTTATGAAAAAAACCAACACTATCGCACCCGCACAAAACGCCCCGTCTGCCGTTCACCTTTTTCATTCACGGCTTCAAGGTAATAGATTCCCGCAGGCCAGTCAGCCGATAACTGGAGCATAACAATATTATCTTCCAGGGTCTTTGTTTGCTGGTACAGCAGCTTGCCCTGCGCGTTCCTGACCGCAATTTGAACCGGCCGATTTTCCCAATCAGACACTTCAATATACAGGACATCTGTACCGGGATTGGGGAAAATTGTCAGTTGCTTGTCGGCAGAGAATACTTCACTGGTATGCACCAACATAGGATCATATACGAAAACAGGGGGCGATCCTTGAAAACCATTAAACCACAGGCGATTGTCACGGTCCACAAACAGTTCGAAAGGTTCGTCGGAAAGCCCGGAATCATAGCCAGGCGGCACGATCAGGCTCCAGACACCACCGCGCAACACGGCGACACTGGCAGAAGAACCGACTATGTCGAAGCCGATATACATTCCGCCTGCCTGGTCAAATACAATCCGGGTAACATCATCTGAAGGGAGGTCGGAATTGGCGGTGGTATAGCTGGTCCATGCCGTACCGTCGTACCGGGCAAGTCCACCATCGGTGGCCAACCACACCGCTCCATCCGGCGCGACAGCCATGCGGCGGGCAAACGTGAAAGGTAGCCCGGCATTCATTATGTCAATAGTTTCCCAACTGGCGCCGTCGAATTTCAGCAGTTGTCCGCCGTTGGAAAGAAACCAGGAAGTGTTGTTTGGTCCAAAAGCAATAGATATGATAAATCTGTCGGATGGCAGGCCAAGGATATCCCCCGGATAGTAGGTCCATACGCCCGCTTTGTATCGGATCAAATTGGATCGGATAGTGCCATTCATAACTCCTGCAAACCAAACGGTTCCTTCGGAATCGGAATTGATCGTCCAGTAATCCCCTATTTGCGGGTAAGCCAGTTTGACATCGTTGAGCACATTCCAGGTGGCGCCATCAAAGCGCAGGATTTCGCCGCCGATCATCCCGAACCAAACATTACCCAATACATCGCCCTCGGCGGTGAATACCTCCGGTGAGGGGCCAACAACGCCCAGATCAATTGGGCTAAACGTTTGCCAGTTATCCCCATCTTTTCTAGCGATAACTTCATCGTTTTCCGCATAATAACCTCCAAACCACATATTTCCGGCCGAATCCTGCGCGATGGCGTACACCTGTCCAGGCAATTCGGGCGTGTTGCCTGTATTGCGTTTTTCCCCGGTTTGGCCGTCAAACCGCGTCAAACCACAAAAGGGAGACCAGAACCAGTAGTGCCCGGCCCCGTCAAGGACAGGTTGGATTTTGTTGGTGGGCAGCAGCAGCATGGTGCATCCAATAGCAGATTCCAGATAGTGCGTCCAGTTGCCCGCCTCAAGCACCGAAATACTTTTGCTGTAATTCACCCAGATCCGGTCCTGCGCGTCAACGATCAGGTCACCCAAAAAACCCGCTGCCGTTAGCCCGATACCGGTAGCGGTATATTCCGTCCAGACGCCTGCTTCTAATTTGGCAAATTTGTTGGAGCCGATGGTTACCCAAACGATGCCGGCAGACGTCAATGCGACGGATTTGCAATCACTAAAACCTGTAATGCCGGTATTTGCTGTATTGTAAACCGTCCAGACAGCGCCGTCCAAAACGGCCAGGCCGGCACTCGTCGCGAAGTAGCTTTTGCCGTCGGCCCCAAAAGCGATGTCGCGAACAGCATTGGCAGGAAGGCCGGAATTGGTTGTGGTCAGCGATGTCCAGGTATTGTTTTCAAAAACAGCACCGCCCCGGCTGCTGGTGCCCACTCCGACGCGACCGTCGGACGATGTTTCCAATACAGTGGCATTGGATGACCAAAACGACAGCCCCATCTGCGTGGTGTCCCAATTGGTCCAGTTGCTGCCGTCGTATTGGGCGACCCCGCCGGGGTGGGTTATCCACCAATCGCCCTCGTGATCAATAGCAACCTTTTTGATCTGACGAAAGGGCAGACCTGAGTTGACAGGGTCGTAATAGGTTGCATTGCCCAAGGTATCAAATCGGGCCAATCCAAAATCGGTAGCGGCCAGGATCGTGTTTCCGCGGGCGGCGAGGCCGTAAGCATCGGTGTTGGGATAAAATTGTTGCCACGAAGGATTTTGTCCCGACAGGCTGGTTGCGACAAGCGCAAGGAGGATTGTAAAGAAATTTGATTTCATGCTGTATTTGTTTGTGATATGAAATGGCAATCATGGTCATGTACTTTCCGTCGGGCATAGAGAGCGCCTCAACTTTCTACACCTTCTCCACCACGCTCAACCGACTATAATTTCTTCAGCGTCCGTGCAACTTATTCAGCGCCTCCGTCCGGGTATGCACCTCCAGTTTTTGATAAATGCTGCGCACTTGCGAGCGCACCGTGTGCTCCGACACAAAGTACAGTGCGGCTATTTCTTTATAGGCAAGGCCCTTGTCCAAACCTTTTAGCACCTCCTGCTCCTGTTTGGTCAGTTTTTGCAGTTCGGGAAACTGCGGTTCGGTGCGTTTAAAAGAAGCGGCTACCATCCGGGCGATCTGGCGCGACATAGGCGACCCGCCGGCATGTACCTCGCGTACGGCTTCCGCCAACTGCTCGGGCAAACCGCCCTTGAGCACATAGCCGGACGCGCCCGCAGCAAGCGCCTCAAAAACGGCCTGGCTGTCCGCATGGTCGGTAAACATGACAAATTCCAGCAGAGGGTAGCGGCTATGCTGCGCTTGTACACAAGCCGTACCGCTTTGGCCGGGCAGACCAATGTCCATCAAAACCACATCCGCATTGAGCGTGGGCAATGCGCGGACAAATTCTTCCGCAGAACCAAAGGCGCCGACACACTCCAGGTCGTCAAAAAAATGGAGCAGGCCGGCCGTCAGTTGGCGGATCTCGGGATCATCTTCGACGAGGACTATGCGGATAGACATTTTCTTAGTGATGAGCGATGCGTTGATGAGTTGGTAGAGTGTTGGGGCAAAATTGTAGCTTTGCCAAGCGTTGTACAATCCCACGAACGTATGAAATTTAAGTACTCCGAAAGGCAGTATTTCCCGCTGCAACAAATATGGATGGGGCTTTTTGCCCTTGGGTGTCTCTGGGGCGTGTGCCCGAGGGCTGCATGGGCACAATCGCCGTTTCTGAACCACACGGTGTTCGGAATACCGGAAGGGCTGCCCTGTAAAAACACAAATGCGGTGCTGGAAGACGCCGACGGATACATCTGGATCGGCACACACGACGGGCTGTGCCGCTTCGACGGGGCCAAAATAACAACCTTCCGCGCCGGCCCCAAGCCGGGACAGTTGCGGGGTCAGCATATCAAGTGTTTATTGAAATGGGACAGCCTGCACATTCTGGTCGGCTCCGATGCCGGTATTGCCCGCGTAAACATCCGCACCTTCCGCGCCGACCCGGTCGTTTTTCAGGGGCCGCCGGAACTGACGTCCAAAATCAACCTCGTACAACAACTGTTGCGCAGCCGAAACGGCGGGCTGTACGCCGTCACCACGGCAGGTGTACACCGGCTTTCCGGCAGTTTGCACGTGCAACAATCGTGGCTTTTTCCCGCCGATATGCTCGAAAAAGCCCCCGGCATCGAGCCAAGCCGCATTTGGGAAATGCCGAACGGAACCGTGTGGGTGACCGGTCCAAGTATTTTCAAGGCCCATCAGGTGGAATTGCACACCATTTTTGAGATTGATCCAGCGCAAAACACCATGCGGCCGTTGCCCAACCCGCCGTTCGGCGATCAAAAACGGTTCCTTGCCCTGCGCCAACTGAACGACACGCTGGGGTTTGTCTGCTATGAAAACCTCGACAAACAACCCATCACCGGTTTGTTCAACCTGCGTACCCGCCAGTTCAAATCTGTGCCTTGCCGGCCCTTCCTGTTTTGGGACTATTTGCCGTTTTTATCCGAACCCGAGCCGGGGAAAATAGGGATGAGTACGTACACCGCCTCGGCGGACAATACGCAGTCCGCTCCGTTGGACTACTATCTGCTGGACTGGAAACAGGAAAAATGGACATACTGGGAGGTTCGCCCCGAACGACTGCTCACTGATATGGTAAAAACCAGGGCCGGGTACTATTTCGGGGCATCCAATATCGGATTGGTGCGCGGCACATCCGTCAATGTTTTTTTTGACCAAAAGCCCTGGCTGTGTCCAGACAATGCCCCGGGTGACCGGGAGCGGGGGTGGTACATTTCCACCGTTGCGCATTTCGGCAACCAACTGCATATTGCCACGCGCTCGAACGGCTTGTACTCCTACGACGAAACAACCGGTATATGTAGCCATCTGCAACCACAAAGTCCGGTATGGCGAGACTATTTGTTTAACATCGTCCCGGTAAACCGCGACACACTACTGGTATCCGGCGAGGGGGTGTACTGGCTCGACCTTGGCTCCGGCAAAACGTGGCCAATGACCGGAATCGGAAAACCTGCCCTGCTCGATACCTTTTCTGCCGAAATTTTCAAGGACAGCCGCGGCTTGTTGTGGATGGCCAACTTTTTCCTGAAAGGTATTCTGCGCTACGACCCGGCTACCGGTATTTTTCACCGGTATGCATTCCAAAACACACCCGGTATGGTCGGCCTGGCAGAAGTGGATGGATTTGCAGAAGACCACAATGGCAACATCTGGATGGGCGGAACGATGGGTGGCGGACTGGTATGCTGGGAACGGGCTACCGACCGCTTTCGGGTATACCATCCCGATCTGAACTCCAACCAATCCTTTCGCGACAACATTGTCAGAATGACCTGCGACCAACAGGGTCGAATCTGGTTCGGTACCGAAGGGTACGGAGTATACTATTTTCACCCCAAGGATATGGTTTTCCGAAACATCAGTATGGAGCAGGGGTTGCCCAATGCGTATATCCGAACCTTGACTTTTGACCAAACTGGAAAACTTTGGGTTGGCACGGTAGCAGGCCTTTGCCGGTACGACCCCCAAACCGGCCAGGCATGGCAATTTTTCAAGGAGCATGGCCTGCCATCATCTGGGATAATCCATGTATCCATGCTTCCTGGAAACCCGGCCCGACTCTTCATCGCCACAGAGAAAGGGTTCCGACTGACGTATCCGGATCAATTTCCAACAGTCCCGAGGGAAAAACGGGTTATCGTGCATGCGCTTCGGGTCAATGGTAAAACCACAGACTTCAGTACCGGTCAAACCCTCGAACTTGACCCGGACGAGGACAACATAGAAATTGATTTTTCGCATCTCAACCTGCTGGACGGCCTTCTCGACCAATTCGAGTATCGCTTTGCCAACTGGCCGGAGGGACGGTGGACGGCAGTAGGCAAAGAAAATGTCTTGCGGCTTGCCGGCTTGGGTCCAGGCTTGCATGAAGTTTTCCTGCGGGTATGCACCAATGGGGGCGCATGTTTCGAGCAGCCGCTGGTACGCATGCGGGTACGCCGACCTTTTGTCCAAAGTCCCTTTTTTTACGCCCTGATCGGCCTGCTGCTTGCGGCCCCTGTTTTTGTGTATTTGCGCAGCCGCCTGCGACTCCGCCTCGTCGTACTGGAGCAGGAACACGACCGCGACCTGCTCCGCAACCGCATTGCACAGGACATCCACGATGAGGTGGGCAACCGGCTGACCAGAATCAGCCTGAGCGCACAGGTGGCGGCCCGCCTGCCCGATCTGGATGCCGATGATTTGCAAAAACGGCTCGCACAACTCGGCGCCGATGCCCGTACCGCCGCTGCTGGCCTCCGCGAGATCGTGTTCGCCATCAACCCCGACTACGACCGGTTTTCGGAAATGCAGGCGTACTTCCGCGAAACCGCCCGCGAATTTTGGAATGGTACCGACACCGACGTGCATTTCGATTTCCCGCCAAACCCGGCCTGCGACCCACTGGTGCCGCCCGATACCAAACGCCAACTCCTGCTGATTTTCAAGGAAGCGCTGAACAATGCCGCCAAACACAGCGGCGCCGGCACCGTCGTCCTGGCATTTTCTATAGATGATACCGGACATTTCCTGCTGGAAATTCGGGACAATGGCCGGGGTTTTGAACCGAACCAAACGAACGGTGTCTCGCACGGCCTTTCCGGCATGAAAAAACGCGCGGAAAGTATCGCAGCCGCACTTGCGGTTGTCAGTTCTGCCGGCGCCGGCACGACTGTACGCGTGGAAGGCGACGTTTTTCATACGAAATAGCGATTGTGGGAGCGGGAGCGTGCGCTTTGTTTTGCAGGATCAATTTCTCCTGAACTGTATGTTATCCGGCACTAAAATTATCACTACACAAGCAGGGGCGCTGCCCCTGTTTAAGTAGTTACGTAAAATTAATGATGAGGGAAACAGCGGGAGGCACTATTTTTGCACTACAAAAAATATCGGATCTCCCTTCATTATCAAAATCCAGTCCCATGCTTGTAAATCTCTACAAAACAATCTCTTTCCTTTTCATTTCCTTTCTGCTCACCGTCCCATTTGGCGCTGGCGCCATCACCAAAACCTGGAACGGAACCAACGGCAACTGGAGCGACGGCTCCAAATGGATGCCCGCCGGTGCACCCGATCCAACAGACGACGTAGTGATCACCTTCGGGACCGTTACGCTTGATGTTGCCCCAACTATCCTCAGCCTAACCATGAGCGGAGGCGCAATTGAAGGAACAAACAACCTGACCATAACCGGCGACCTCAAACAAAGCGGCGGCAACCTTGGCAACTTCGGGGACATAACCGTTGGCGGAATATTTATTTGGTCGGGCGGCACCGTGGGCAACTTTGCTGCCACAGCAACCGGGACGGTTTTCGTTGCCGGCACAGCTACCTTCAACGGCGGCGGCAAGTTCCTCTGGAGAAAAACACTTCGACTGGACGGCGGCGGCGGCTGGACGACAGGCGACGTCACCATCGGGTACAATTGTATCCTGCGCATTCCATCCGGACAAACCTTCACGGTCAATATAGCGGCGGCACAAGTAATAGCTGTTGGGGCGGTGCCCGGAACGTTTGAAATTGAAGGTACCTTTCAAAAATTGGGTGCCGGAGTACTCACCGTGAACGCCCCCGTCAACCACAGCGGCACTATATCGGCACAGAGCGGTATCTTGAAATTCAACGCCGGCGGTACCTACGCCGGACTTTTCGAGGTGGCTGTAGCCGACGGGCTGGAATTTTCCAACGGAACCCACACCCTGAACGGCATAACCGGCATTGGCGCAGGTACCATAAAAATTTCAAACGGCAG
Organism: Saprospiraceae bacterium; assembly: GCA_041741155.1. Taxonomy (GTDB): domain Bacteria; phylum Bacteroidota; class Bacteroidia; order Chitinophagales; family Saprospiraceae; genus M3007. The sequence continues at coordinate 13,288 of JBGSKO010000073.1, forward strand.
TGTTGACCTGACCGGTAATACAACATTACCCGGCTTGAATTTGACCGGCGGTGCTGTCGGCGGCACGGGCAACCTGACCATCAACGGCAACCTCACCCAAAGCGGCGGCAACCTCGGCAACGTCGGAGATGCCGCAGTTTCGGGCACCTTTCTCTGGTCGGGCGGCACCGTGGGAAACCTTGCTGCCACAGCTACGGGGACGGTTTTCGTTGCCGGTGCAGCCACCTTCAATGGAGGATCCAAATCCCTGTGGAGAAAAACACTGCAACTCAATGGCGGAGGCTCCGGTACGGCCGGCAGTATCACGATAGGATTTGAGGGGATTCTGCGCGTGGCCTCCGGACAAACATTTACAGCTAACAATGTGGCAACAATGACTTTCGGAGCCTCGAACCCGCCCGCTACGATAGACAACCTCGGCACTTTTGTCAAACAAGGCGCCGGAACCGTAGATGTTGACGCCGCATTCAACAACAGCGGCACCATTCAGGTGCTGGCCGGCATCCTGAAACTCCGCGGCGGCGGCGCACATACCGGACTTTTCGATGTGGCTATAGCTGACGGACTGGAATTTGCCAACGGAACCCACACCCTGAACGGCACCACCGGCAGCGGCGCTGGTACCGTAAAAATTTCAAACGGCAGTGTTAATCTGACCGGAAATGCAGCATTACCCGGCTTAAATTTGACCGGTGGAGCAGTCGGCGGCACGGGTAACCTGACTATAAACGGTAACCTCACCCAAAGCGGCGGCAACCTCGGTAATGAAGGCAATGCACAGGTAAACGGCGCGTTCGCCTGGACCGGCGGTACTGTAGGAAATTCCTTGGCTACGGCCGGAGGAATGGTCACCATTGACAGTGCGGTTACCTGGGCAGGAACCACCAAATTCCTCTGGAAAAAAACACTGATACTCCGCGGCGGCGGCTTGTGGACAGCCGGTAATGTCACGATGGGATTCGGGGCAGTTCTTCGAAATGACACATTCAGCAACCTGGCGGTACTTTGCTTAGCCGCATTAAATATCAACCTCAACACAGCCCCTGCTTCTTTCGAAAACAATGGAACATTTGTCAAACAAGGTCTCAGTACGCTCACTGTCTCCGTACCGTTTGTCAACAACGGCGCTACCAGTATCGTAATTGGTATCCTGAATCTCAACAGTACCTTCACCAACAACGGTACCGTGCAAGGAGAAGGTACCCTCGACCTCGGCACCACCAACACCAATAACGGCACCTTCGCACCCGGTCTATCGCCCGGAACCCTGACCGTCTTAGGCAATTTCGCCAACAGCACCCTCCTGATCGAAACGGTAGGCGGGATGCCGGTGCTGCAGGATTCCCTCCGAGTATCCGGCAACCTGACGCTCACCGGCTCCACGCTCACCGTCGTCGAAACGCCCTGCGTGCCCGCCGGAACATACGGTATCGTCAGTTGGACCGGCACCCGCACCGGCGCCTTTACCACCCTGAACCTGCCGACCGGATATACTGTAACGTACGATGATACGCAGAAAAAGATCAATCTCGTCGTCGTCAACGTCGAAATCTGCAACGGTATAGACGACGACTGCGATGGGGACGTGGACGAGGGCTTCGGGCCGGTGTATGTCGGGGACATTACCTTCACCTCGCAGGCAGAGGTGGATGCGTTTCCGCCTTGTTATTCGTCGGTGGACGGAAGTGTCACCATTATGGGTGCGGATATTGTCAATCTGGGCCCGTTGAGCAATATTGACAGCATCACCGAATTGTTATACATCCACAACAACGACCTGCTCCCAAATCTGGACGGACTAACCGGGCTGACCTGGGTGGGCCAATCTGTTGGTATTGAGTCGAATGGCTCGCTGGAGTCCATTCAAGGATTGCAGCAGTTAACCCATACAGAAATAGTAAATATTATAGACAACCCCGTGCTGCAAAGCCTGTTGGGCCTGGAAGGGCTCACTTCAATCAACGATTTGAGCATCATTGGTAACGATCTGCTGGAGAACCTCATTGGAATTAACAACCTCGCAACGATTGATAATGGGTTGTTTTTACACAACAATAATGGCTTGCTAAGTCTTGAAGGACTGGAAGGACTTACCTCGGTGGTGGAGTTGAGTATTTTTGCAAATGACCTGATTGGTAATTTGGATGCAGTAAGCAACTTAGCCTATGCACGCGGAGTCCTCATCTCTGCCAATCCCAATCTCGAAAGTATCGAAGGGCTTTTGAATGCCAGCTCAACGATTGAGTTATTAGAAATAGCTTCCAACAATTCGTTGCTGAATTTAAACGGTTTGGAAAACGCAACGGCAATTCTATATTTATTTCTCAATTCGAATCCGCTCCTGGAAAACCTGAATCCTCTGTCCAACATGAGCGGCTCCAGCGAAGAACTGCTCATTTTTAACAATAGTGGGCTGATGAACATAGATGCCCTAAGTGGACTGAATAGTGCTAATGTAGTTGCGATCCGGGACAACCCAGCGCTCAACTCCCTGCAAGGACTGGAGGGTTTGACCCAAATCACGGGCTCACTCTCTATCAGCGGAAACACGCAGTTGGCCGACGGCTGTGCCATCTACCCGTTGCTGAATACCCCGGGTGCCATTAGCGGCCCCATTGATATCCAAAACAACGACGTCGGCTGCAACAGCGTCGCCGAAATCATCACCTACTGCTCCGATGCCGATAACGACACCTTCACCATCGTAGACGGCGACTGCGACGACGACGACCCGAACTCCTATCCCGGCGCGCCGGAAGTGTGCGACAACGCCGACAACAACTGCGACGGATTCATAGACGAGGGCGTAGCAGTAACCGTGGTGGCCGTACAAGCCTACCTCCAGGGCCCGTATGTCAGTGCCGTACAACTCATGCACGACAGCCTGCGTGTACAAGGCCTCATCCCGCTCACAGAGCCATACACCAACATCACCAACTTCACCCACGTCGGCGGCGGCGGGGAAACAACCACGGCCGATGTGCTGACCGTCACCGGAAACAATGCCATCGTAGACTGGGTATTCCTGGAACTGCGCGACACCACCAACCCCGCGCTGGTGCTCGCCACCCGCTCGGCCCTGCTCCAGCGCGACGGCGATGTCGTGGATGTGGACGGCGTGTCGCCGGTCAATTTCCCGATCGCCGGCGATGTATTCTACTACGTTACCGTGCGGCACCGCAACCACCTCGGCGCTCAAATTGGCGACCCGGCTTTTCACCCCGCCTGCAATGCCTTCGAAACCGATTTCCGCAATTTACTGCCGGCAAACTCCTATCAATTCAATGGTTTGAACAATGCCCAGCGTCTAATTTCCGGAAAATATGCACTCTGGGCCGGAAATGGCCGTGTGGACTTCCAGCTCAAGTACAACGGCAGCAACAACGACCGCTCCGCCATCCTGAGCGTGGTAGGCCTGGCCACTCCGAACGCGGTGATGCCCGGCTACAACCTGGCCGATTACAACCTGGATGGGGTAGTGAAATACAACGGCTCGGCAAACGACCGGAATGTGTTGCTGGGGAACGTAGGTATCGCGACGCCTTCAGCGATTATACACGATCAGACAGCGCGGTGAGGATGCCACGATAGTTACGGTTACCTTTATTCATCTTTCATAAAATTCAAATGCCATGAAAAAAACACTATTCTTGCTCCTCCTGCTTCAAGTAGCCGGCACGGTCGCTGCGACCACTCATACGGTCAACAACAACAATCCCTCGCCTGGACAGCACACCAGTATTAATGCCGCCATTGGCGCTGCCGCTGCAGGGGATACGATTTTGGTGACGGGTTCACCCATCAGCTACTTCAATTTTTCGGTCACCAAAAACAACCTCACCTTCATCGGCGCCGGCCACAAGCCGCAAAAAGCGCCCGGATACAGTACGTTTATTGATGATATCATTTTGGCCTCCAACCTGAGTGGAGTTAAAATCCAGGGGTTCAATTTAAATGGTATTCCTGGTGCGGCCAATGCAGATAATGTTACGATTGAATATTGCCTGATTCGAAGCCAGATGACTTGCTCTACTAATTGCAATAACTGGACAATCAGGAACTGTATATTTAGCACACCCCAAGCGAATTTCAATTCGGTCAGCGCCCCCGGACGATCCGACATCCTCATCACAAACAACATTTTCAGCCAGGGCAGCAAAATCGCCGGTCTGTCAAACAGCAACACTGGGGTTATTATCAGCAACAATATCTTTTTAAAAGGTTCGGGTAGTGATGGTGGTGCGTTTTCCGACGTTGCCAATGCTACGATTATCAACAATATTTTTTACCAGATGTCGCCCACGGGAGTAAGTGCCAGCATTTTTAACAACAACCTCACGTTCGGCGCTACCAACAACGAACTGCCTCCAACAGCGTGTACCAATTGCGGTGGCATGGACAACATCATCAATCAGAATCCCTTGTTCACCACGTACACCAGCGGACAAAACTTCTCGTACGCACACGATTATATCCTGCAAGCCGGTTCGCCGGGAAAAAATGCCGGCGGCGACGGCACCGATCTTGGGGTGTATGGCCTGAACAACATCTTCTCCGAGACGGGCGAACCGCCTATACCCGTGGTGCGCACCTTGACAATTGCCAACCCGAATACGGCAAAAGGAGCGCTCCTGAATGTAACGGTAACGGCTTCCAACCCGGACTCCGATCAATAAATCACCCCCAGCTGAAATGTCTGAACATGACCAAACGATACACCGTACTCGTCATTTCCGCACTGCTGCTCTGCTTTGCCGCCCTGGGGCAAACAAACATTGATCAGTTGGAGTATTTTATTGATTCCGATCCGGGAGCCGGCAGCGGCACGCCGATTGCTGTAAATGCCGATGTCACTGTCAGTTCGGTTTTTACAGTACCGACCGCTGCACTGAGTGCAGGTTTTCACCGCCTGTATGTCCGTGCGCGTTTTGCCGACGGGCGCTGGGGCCAAATGGAAGAGCAGGCGTTTTACCTGTTGCAGCCGGTAGCGAACCCGACGCCGGACATTTCGGCCATGGAATACTTTATTGACACTGATCCGGGAGCAGGCAACGGCACGCCGATTGCCGTAAACGCCGGTGTCACTGTCAGCTCGGTTTTTACAGTTCCGACCGCTGCTTTGAGTGCAGGTTTTCACCGCCTGTATGTCCGTGCGCGTTTTGCCGACGGGCGCTGGGGGCAGATGGAAGAGCAGGCGTTTTACCTGTTGCAGCCGGTAGCGAACCCGACGCCGGATGTCTCGGCCATGGAATACTTTATTGATACCGATCCGGGAGCGGGCAACGGCACGCCGGTTGCTGTAAATGCCGGTGTCACTGTCAGTTCGGTTTTTACAGTACCGACTGCTGCGCTGAGTGCAGGTTTTCACCGTCTGTATGTCCGTGCGCGTTTTGCCGACGGGCGCTGGGGCCAGATGGAAGAACAGGTATTTTATCTTTCTCAGCCCTACGGATTACCCAGAGCGATCACAGCGGCAGAAGTGTTTTTTGATCAGGATCCGGGCGCCGGCAATGGCATACCCGTTTTGTTCGATACACCCGGCCCATCCATTGCTACGACGGTAAGTATCACGGTGCCGCAATTGGCGCTTGGCCAACATTTAATGTACTTGCGCGCCCAATTTGATGATGGCGTATGGGGGTTGGTTGATCTCGATACGATCGAGGTGTTTCCCGGCGTGATTTGCTTTGCGGATATGGATAGTGACGGTTATGGCGATCTTGCCAATAGCCAGGTGTTCGTCATGGGCTGCCCGCTTGAGTTTGTTGCCGACAGTTCGGATTGCGACGACACCAATGCGGCGATTAACCCCGGCGTCGCGGAAAATTGTAATGGCTACGACGACAACTGCAACGGCCTGATTGATCAGGCCGAATTGGTTCAGGTCTCCCCTAAAGTTTTCCTCCAGGGCCCTTACGTCTCCGCCGTCCAACTCATGCACGACAGTCTGCGCGTCAAAAACCTGATTCCGCTCACCGAACCATACTCCGTGTTGACCAATTTCACCCACGTCGGTGGTGGCGGCGAACAAACCACACAAACGGTACTGGCCGTCACCGGCTCCAATGCCATTGTGGATTGGGTTTTCCTGGAACTGCGCAGCAATGCCAACCCGGCCCAGGTTCTTGCTACACGCGCAGCCTTGCTACAACGCGACGGCGATGTGGTAGATGTGAATGGGGTATCGCCGGTTCGCTTCCCGGCGCCCGGCGATACGGCGTACTTTCTTGCTGTACGGCACCGCAACCACCTCGGCGTACAGCCGGATTCTGCAGTCGTACACCCCTTTTGCACGGTAGTTGAAACCGCCTTCACCGCCCTCCCCCCGGAGGATTCTTATGCCTTCAATGGCCTGAACCCGGCTCAACGCCTCATCAGCGGAAAATATGTGCTTTGGGCCGGAAATGGCCGGGTGGATTTCCAGGCCAAGTATAACGGGAGCAACAATGACCGCACCGCCATTCTGAGCGTGGTAGGGCTTAGCACGCCAAATGCCACTGTGCCGGGCTACTTGCTTGCCGACTACAACCTCGACGGTTTGGTCAAGTACAATGGCGCCTCCAACGACCGAAATCTTTTACTTGGCAACGTGGGCATTACAACCCCTTCGGCTATTATCCACGATCAGATAGCGCGATGATAAAAACATTAAAATTAATGTGCGATTTTTAAACACTTAGTTATACTTTTGACCTGATTATTTCACAAACATCAATGCACCGAATCATGAAAAGAGCGCTCTTTATTCTTCCGATGCTCTTTGGCGGCTTCTTTGCCAACAGCCAAAACTTCGAACTCCGCCTGAACAACGCAGGAAATGGCGTCATCGCCGTGGAAATGCGCGAAATTTCGGGCAAACCACCACGTGCTGCCGATATCAACACCGACCTCGTGTTCGGTATCTGCTGGGACAAAAACTACAACATTGATCTCGGCGCAGTGACGTCCAACTACACCATCCGCAAGGCCGGCCCGGAAACCGTCAGCGGCGAAATCGAGTACCAGCAGTTCGCCAAAGACCCAAACCCGGTGCATTTTCCCAGCGACTGGAACAGCGGCCAATGGGTTACCATTCTGACCATCCCCAACAACATGGCGGGCAGCCAGGCACTCGGCACCTTTTCCGTGTGCCCCACCAACCTGCAGGAACTCAACATCAACTACAACCTCGTGGACTACTCCGTACGTGCTGCCGGAAATGCTACCGACGTACGGATCGGTAGCACCGTGCCCAAAGGGATCAAAAAAGTAAACACCAACGGCAATTCCGAATCCACAGACGCACCCGCCCTCCCGGAGCACCGCAACGATTGGACCATCACACCTAATCCCAGCAAAGACTATTTCATCCTGACGCTGGAAGCAGCTAAAGAGGAAGATGTCCAAATGTCGGTATTAGACGTAACCGGCCGAATCATTTACCAGGAAATTCTGGGCGTGCAAGCCGGTGAAAACCGCCATACCGTCCGCCTGAACGCGATTAGCGCCGGCATATATCAAGTAAATGTCAGCTGGAGCGATGGTGATACCCAAACAAAAAATTTGGTGATCGCCGATTAGGAGTAACGCACACCGTGTTGCATCAGAAAAATTCCTTAAATAATTTTCGATGTGTGAAAATAAACAGTGACCTTTGCGCAACTATAATTTAATCCACATATTTTTTTTCGTATAAACTTTAACTTCACTCATGAAAGGTTTTCTATTCTTCTTGTTACTCTGTTTGGCATCTAATGCCCAAGCCCAAACTTTCGAGATGCGGCTTACTAATAACGGAGGGGGTGTCATCGGCGTTCAAATGCGCGAAACCTCTGGCGTTGGCACTCCAACACAAGCTAATTTTTTGACCGACCTGGTATTCGCTATTTGTTGGGATGCTTCTTACGGCATTAACCTGACTACGATAACCTCGAATTACACTATGCAGAAAGCCGGTCCGGAAACCGTCAACGGTGCCACCGAATTTCAGTTGTTCGCTAAAGACCCGAATCCCATTACTTTTCCGACCGACTGGGTACAAAATGATTGGGTAACCATCATGACAATCCCTAACAACCTGGCGGGCGCCGGATTGGGGAACTTCGCCATTTGCCCGGTTAACATCCAGGAACTCAACATCAATATTGACTTCAACGACTTCGCGCCGGCTAATGTGGGCGGCGCAAACGGCGTGTTTATCGGTGTTCAAGCTCTCGGCGCCACCACCACACAAGTCAACGTATCCTGCAACGGTGGTAGCAACGGCTCCATTGACGTGACTGTCACGGGCGGCACTGCACCATATACATACGATTGGGGCGTAGGTCAACCAACTACAGAAGACCGCACCGGTCTGGCTGCCGGCACCTATACGGTTACCGTAACCGATGCCGTAAACGCCACAACTACTGTGAGCGCCACGATCACGCAGCCAACAGCATTGGCACTGAATACTACGCAAATCAATGTATCGTGCAACGGCGGCAGCAATGGCTCCATTGACCTGACCGTGGCAGGCGGTACCGCACCGTACACCTACGATTGGGGTGTGGGCCAACCGACAACGGAAGACCGTTCCGGTTTGGCTGCCGGCACATACTCCGTAACCGTAACAGATGGCAACAACTGCGTCGCCACAACCTCGGCTACAATCATTCAGCCGGCAATTTTGGCCTTGTCAACAACTCAAGTAAATGTCTCGTGCAACGGCGGCACTAACGGCTCCATTGACCTGACTGTAACAGGCGGCACCGGACCCTACACCTATAACTGGGGTATGGGCCAACCGACAACGGAAGATCGCAGCAGTCTGGCTGCCGGCACTTACAACGTAACGGTAACTGACGCCAACAGCTGCACGGCTATAACTTCAGCTACCATCACACAACCGGCAATTTTGGCCTTGTCAACAACACAAGTAAATGTCTCGTGCAATGCCGGTAGCAACGGCTCCATTGACCTGTCAGTGACCGGCGGCACTGGACCCTACACCTATAACTGGGGTATGGGCCAACCGACAACGGAAGACCGCAGCGGCTTGACCGCCGACACCTACAATGTAACGGTAACAGACGCTAACAGCTGCACGGCTATAACGTCGGCAACGATTGACCAGCCTACTGCTTTAGCTTTGTCAACAACACAAGTAAATGCGTCTTGCAACGGCGGCAGCAACGGCTCTATTGACCTGTCAGTGACCGGCGGCACCGCGCCGTATACCTATAACTGGGGTATGGGCCAACCGACAACGGAAGACCGCAGCGGCCTGGCCGGCGGCACCTACAACGTAACGGTAACGGATGCCAACAACTGCACGGCTGCCACTTCGGCCACGATTACCCAACCAGCAGCTTTAGCCCTCGGCACTACGACGACGAACGCTACCTGCGGCAATGCCAACGGCTCGATTGACCTCGAAGTAAGCGGCGGCACCATGCCATACACCTACAACTGGGGTATGGGCCAACCGACGACCCAGGACCGTACCGGCTTGGCCGCCGGCACCTACACCGTGACGGTAACGGATGCCAACAACTGTACTGCTATCACCAGCGCCACGATCATAAATGCCAACAGCCCCGTGCTAAGTGCGACCAAAGTGGACCTGCTGTGCAACGGCGCCGGCAATGGTTCCATCGACCTAACGGTGACTGGCGGCGCTTCGCCGTACACCTATAACTGGGGTATGGGCCAACCGACAACGGAAGACCGCAGTGGCCTCAGCGCCGGTACTTATACGGTAATCGTCACGGATGACAACGGCTGCGCAGTGACCACTTCGGAGACGATCACAGAACCAACTGCCCTGGCACTCAGCACCGATATCACAAATGCTGATTGCAATGGCCCAACCGGTGCTATCGACCTGACCGTAACTGGCGGCACACCGGGATATACCTACGATTGGACAGATTTGGCCGGACCCAACGATCCGCAGAATCGCAACAACCTGGCCCCAGCTACGTATACCGTGGAGGTTGCCGATGCCAACGGCTGCACCATGAGCACTTCAGCTACCGTGGTAATTGACTTCAGCAACCAGACTCCGCTCACGATCACTTGCCCTCCAGCCGGATCCATTCCAACGCTGATCGCAAACAGCTCTTGCCAGGCTTTGATCGGTGACTACACAGGCATGATCACGATTACCGGCGGTTGTGGTGGCGCACTGAATCCAACGGTGCAAATACCGGCGCCCGGTACTATTGTCAACCCGGGTACCGTTGCAATCACACTCACTATTTCCAACAACGTGGGAGAAAGTTCCAGTTGCACGGTGAATGTCACGATCTCTGGCGGCTGCGGAAATTAACAAACCGCTTCTGCTTTTCTAAAATAACAAGGGGGTGACTATTCGTCACCCCCTTGTTTTATTTTATGGCTATCGTTTTATCATTCCGTAACTATCCCGGCGGGAAAAACGCATCCCCATCACGATAACAACGCCCGCAACTTCTCCGTCGCGATCGCCCGGTGGCTGATTTGATTCTTTACCGTATCTCCAAGTACTGCAAATGGTTCGTCGTAACCATCCGGAATAAAAACTGGATCGTACCCGAAGCCGCCTGTACCACGCTTGGCCAACGCAATACGCCCTGGACAAATCCCTTCCAGCAAAACTTCTTTGCCATCCGATACCAAGGCAATAACCGTGCGAAATTGTGCCCTGCGGTTTTCCTTACCCTCCAGACTGGCCAACAACAACGCAATATTTGCCTCCGGATCTTTGGCATCGCCGGCATACCGGGCAGTATGCACGCCCGGCGCTCCGTTGAGTACCTCTACCTCCAGGCCGGTATCCTCGGAAAAACAATCGTAGCCGTATTTTTCCTTGACATACCGTGCCTTCAGCAAGGCATTACCTTCCAGTGTAGGCTCCGTTTCCTCAATTTCTTCCAGACAACCAATATCCTTCAACGTCAAGATACGGTAGGCGCCGCCGAGAATCTGTTCGATCTCGCGGGCTTTATGGGCGTTGTTTGTTGCAAAGACCAGCATTATAAGAGGTTTGAGTGTTTGGGTAGCGTTGACCATTCCGGTTAAAGCGGAATATTTCCATGTTTACGTTTGGGCCGCGCCACGGCTTTGTGCTCCAGCATGGCGAAAGCTTTGATGAGTTTGCGGCGTGTTTCACGGGGCAGAATCACCTCATCAATAAAACCGCGAGCGGCAGCGCGGTATGGATTGGCAAACGTCTCTGCGTATTCCCGTTCTTTTTCTGCCAGTTTAGCAGCAGGGTCCGGCGCCGATTCAATTTCCTTTTTGAAAATGATCTCGGATGCCCCTTTGGCGCCCATCACAGCGATTTCGGCACTGGGCCAGGCATAGTTCATGTCGGCGCCGATGTGCTTGGAATTCATCACATCGTATGCACCGCCGTACGCTTTGCGGGTAATAACCGTCACACGGGGCACTGTAGCTTCTGAAAACGCATACAGCAATTTCGCGCCATTGGTGATGATGGCATTCCATTCCTGATCGGTACCAGGCAAAAAGCCCGGCACATCCTCCAAAACCAAAAGAGGAATGTTGAAGCAGTCGCAAAAACGGACGAACCGCGCACCCTTTTTGGATGAGTTTACATCCAATACACCCGCGAGACTGATCGGCTGGTTGGCAACGATTCCGATACTACGACCAGCCAGGTGCGCAAATCCGACCACGATATTCTCGGCATAACTTTCATGAATTTCAAAAAAGGTATGCTCGTCCACGATACCCGCGATGACCTCCTTGATATCGTACGGATGGTTGGCATTTTCGGGGACAATACTATCCAGTTGCTCGCGGTACTCGTCGCCTATGGTATAGGGTAACACAGGTACCTTGTCTTCGCAGTTTTGCGGGATATAACTCAGCAGGCGTTTTATTTTCTCCATGCAGTCCACGTCGTTGGCAGCCACCAGGTGGGTTACACCTGACTTGCCGGCGTGCGTGCCGGCACCGCCGAGCTCCTCGCTGGTAACTTCCTCGTTCGTAACAGTTTTCACTACGTTCGGGCCGGTGACAAACATATACGAGGTGCCGTCCACCATGACGATAAAGTCGGTCATGGCAGGACTGTACACGGCACCGCCGGCGCATGGCCCCATGATGGCAGAAATTTGAGGTACCACTCCGCTCGATTGCACGTTTCGGTAAAAAATATCGGCATAGCCGCCCAGCGAATTCACACCCTCCTGGATACGCGCGCCACCGGAATCGTTGAGGCCAATGATCGGCGCGCCATTTTTGACAGCGAGGTCCATGACTTTGCAGATTTTTTCAGCGTGGGTTTCGGAAAGCGAGCCGCCAAACACGGTAAAATCCTGGGCGAAAACATACACCAGGCGTCCACCGATAGTACCATACCCCGTAACCACGCCGTCGCCAAGTACGATTTGATCGGCCATCCCGAAGTCTGTGCTACGGTGTGCAACCAGGGCGCCAATTTCTTCGAAGGAACCCGCGTCGAGCAGGAAGTGCACGCGCTCGCGCGCAGTGAGTTTGCCTTTTTTGTGCTGCGCATCCATGCGGGCCTGTCCTCCGCCTAATCTGGCTTCGGCAAGTTTTTGATTAAGACGTTCGATTTTGTTGTCCATAGAAATTAAATAAGGGAGACATATTGCAAGCCCGGACGATACTCCTGTTTCAGCACGGTCACAATACCTTCCAGGATAGATGCATCCTGAATAAAGTTGGCGTCATGCAAGTCAAGAACTACGATCGGAATTTCAGTTTCCTGTTTAAAAAAATCAAGATAAGCGTGTTGCAGCCCTTCCAGATAGTCGTCTGTAATAAGCCGCTCCATATCGCGTCCGCGGTGTTGAATTTGTTGTTGTAAAACCGATACGGGGCGATGCAGGTACAGCAGCAGATCGGGTTTGGGAAATGTGGCGTTCAGCACCGAAAACAAGCGCTGAAAGAGCCTGAATTCCTCGCCACTCAAGTTGTTTTTTGCGAACAGCAGGGTTTTCAGGAAAAAATAGTCGGCTACCGTAAATGAGCGGAACAGGTCTGGCTGTGCGAAGTGCTCCTGCAATTGCTTGTGGCGCTCCGTCATAAAAAACAATTCAACCGGGAAGGCGTAGCGTTCCGGCTGCTCGTAAAAAAACGGCAAAAAAGGGTTGTCCGTAAACTGCTCCAGCACCAGGGAGCACCCATACTGCTCGGCTAACAGGTGGCACAACGTCGTTTTGCCCGCGCCAATATTGCCCTCAACCGCGATGAATGCGTACGGAAGCATGAGTTGGTTCTGCGTTTCTTGTTTTGAGTTAGCTCAACATAACTACGTCGGAAGTGTCTTCGCAGTCCATGTACAGCTGGTCAATGGGCTTTTTCAGCACTGGATGTTCGAGATCGGGGGCGATTTCGAGCATGGGGACGAGGACGAAAGCGCGTTTGTGCATTTCCGGGTGCGGAATTTCCAGCCCTTTGTCCCGGATGATACGTTTCCCGTAAAACAGGATGTCAATATCAATAATACGCGGCCCCCATTTTTCCTTGCGCACACGGCCCATTTCGCGTTCGATTTTGGTCGTCGCTTCGAGCAGTTCCCGAGGGTCCATGGTCGTATTGATCATGATGATCTGGTTGATAAAGGGTTCTTGTTCTTCATTTCCCCACGGCTCTGTTTCGTACAAGTGGCTGAACTTGGCTACTTTACCGATCAGGCGGTGGATATGGTTGTAGGCTGTACGCACGTTGGCAACTCGGTCGCCAACATTGCTCCCGAGGCCAAGGAAGACGTTAATATACTTTTTAGAAAACCCGGGCTGCATGGTGACAATAACTTTAAAAGGTGAAAAGGACGCTAATGCGGACGGCAAAGGTATGCTGCACAGCGCGAAATAATTGGAATCGCCTAACTTTGGCCCGATTTTTCGAACATGGTTTACAAAAGTGTAAAAATTAACGATTTATGCAAAAAATGAGATTTTCCCTGATTGCCGCCACACTATTCCTGTTGGGCGCTTGCAACAACATTGACAGTGGCTTCGTAGAAAAAATGCAGACCGGTGTGAGCAAGGCGCAAGAAAACCGCGCTTCTTTTGAAGCCAGCGCCCAAACTACCACCCAGTTCCTTCAAAAAATGGTAGAAGCGCCCGTTGGGCTCAAAAACAACCCCAGATTTGGCTATGTAGAATTGTACACCGAGGTGACAACCCTCAACAAGGTTTACGCCTCCATGATCACGACACAAGACCAAATGGCTTCCCGCCTGGAGGCTATCTTGGGTGAGTACACCGATGGAAAAGTAAAAAAAGAGTCTGTGCTGCAAGAAAGCCAGGATCTTATGGTCAATTTTGACGGCTACCACGGGCGTATCGAAATGATAGGTAAGCGGCTTGATGCGGCTTCTGCAAAATACGACCAGATGATGGCCGATTGGGCAGCAGCTCCGGAAAGTGAAAAAATCGCTTCTGCTTCCATGCCTGCGCCGGTACTTCCCGATGCCGCAACGGAAAGAAGCTCCAGCCCGCTGCCGATTAGCCAGCCTGCTGCAGGTTCGTCGCAGCCCGCCCAGCCCGGCGCACTTGCACCTGCCGCCGCGCCGAAAGCTACATCGCCGTCGGCAACATCACCATCTTCATCTGGTGCGCTTTCACCCAAGCCGGATGGTAAAAAACAGTAGGCCGAATCGGTACTAACGTACCAACCGCACAGTACAAAATGCCGGAAGCAGCGAAATCAGATTCGCTCGTCTCCGGCATTTTGTATTTTTTTGCATCTGATTCTTGCCTCATCCCCCTGCTATGCAACGCAAATCGCTACTTTGGATATTCCTGCTCGTGTACACTTCAGCATACTCCCAAACCTTTGTCATGACGGGAGCGCCCATCGCGACATGCAGCGGCACATTTTTCGATAGCGGCGGCAGTGCAGGCGACTATTCCAACAACCAAAACTTAAACACCACGATCTGTCCCGACGGCATGGGCAGTACCCATATCCTGTTGCGCTTTGACACCGCAGCGCTCGAACCCGGCGATGTTTTGTGCATCCGCGACGGATCAAGCATTTTGGCGCCTTTGCTGGCCTGCGCAACCGATTTTCCCGCCGGCCAGCCCTTCCAGGTTCAGGCATCTGCCAACAATCCCGGTGGCTGCCTCACCTTATCGTTCGTATCCGATGCCGCCGGAACTTCCGCCGGATGGGCCGCCTCCATTTCCTGCGCAAGCCCCTGCGTAGTGCCTGCCCCAGGCAATGTACAAGTCGTCAGTATGAATGGCGGTAATATGACGTGGACCTGGGATGCCGTGGCAGGCAGCGCAGGATTCGAGGTCAGCGTAAACGGCGGACCATTTGTGCCGGCCGGCGGCCCGTTGTCGCACACCATCCCCGGTTTGGCGCCAGGAGATCTGATCGTGATTGAGATACGCCCCATCAGCGCCAATCCCGGCTGCACCGTGGAAAGTATTACGGCCAATAAATCATACATTGAGTGTACGCTTTCCGCCGCCGTGGCAGCGCTCGCACCGGCTATTTGTTTCGGAACACCTACCGCTTCTGCAACCATAACAGCAAGCGGGGCAATGGGCGCCACGCAGTTTTTTGTTGTCGGAAACCCAAACCCTTTTTCCAATGGTAATTTCACCAACTTTTTCGCCGCAGGCGATCATCAGGTAGCGGTACACGACGCGGCCGGTTGCCGGGATACGGTGCAGTTCACCACCACCGAGCCACCGCCCATCGTCATCCAGATCACCGTGACCGACGCCGAGTGTTTCGCGGACAACAGCGGCGCCATACAAGCCGCCGCATCCGGCGGAACCGGCACGCTTACCTATGCCTGGAGGCGCTGTCAGGGCGGCATGATTATGCCCGGAGCGCTCGCCATTGACTTGTTTGCCGGATGCTATGCCGTTACCGTCACCGATGCCAATGGGTGTACCGCGGTCGCACAGGATACCATCGGCGAACCGCCCCCTTTTCAGTTTTCAGCCATGCAGGATTCTGTGCGCTGCTTTGGAGGCATGGACGGGCGCGCCACCGTATTCGCCTCGGGCGCCATGCCGCCGTTCACGTATAAGTGGAGCAACGGCGACACCTCCCCGATGGCGGACAGTCTGAAAGCCGGGTTCCATTCGGTAACGGTGACCGATGTGATTGGTTGCCAGGCCGTCACGCTGGTACAGGTACTACAGCCCACCCGATTAGTTATAGATAGTATTCGAACCACGCCAATCGCTTGTTTTGGCGACAGTACCGGTACCGCAACTGTTTTTGCACGCGGCGGCGCACCGCCTTATTCGTACATCTGGAGCGGCGGACAAACAGGCCAAACCGCTTCGGGACTGTTCGCCGGCATGCATACGGTGACCGTGACCGACCTAAAGGGCTGCACGGCAACCGGCAATACCCAACTCTCGGCGCCGCCCGAGTTGGTCGCAACAATCTCCAATATCCAAAACGAAACCTGTGCCGGCGCCTGCGATGGCAAGATGACGCTCGTACTTTCGGGCGGCGCCCCACCCTACTCCATCGCCTGGAGTAATCCCGGCATTCCTCCGGGCGAAACCATGCCACAAAACCTCTGCCCCGGCACCTACCAAGCTACGGTAACCGACGCCAATGGATGCTCCAAAACTACCTCGGCAACCATCCTCGGCGCCGTACCGCTTGGCATACAGTTTTCCGCGATACCACCTGTTTGCACAAGCGATCAAAACGGTTCTATTAGCGCTACAGGAAGCGGCGGTACGCCCCCCTACCAATTCAACTGGAATACAGGTGGGTCGAGCGATACCGTTCAAAATCTTCCGTGCGGCACATACACTGTTACGATTTCCGATCAATCAGGCTGCTCCCTGACAGCTTCGAATACCTTGCTCTGCCCTGACCAGGTGTCATTGGATAGCATTGTAACCCAGCCCATTCGTTGTTTTGGTGCTGCCAATGGAACCGCAACAGTTTTTGCACAAGGCGGCACCGGCATGCTCACCTATCTCTGGAGCGACCCCAACCAACAAAAAAACGCCACAGCAACGAACCTTACCCCCGGCATGTACACCGTCACGGTCTCGGATCAAAACGGATGCAGTATTTCAGCTTCGGCAACGATCACTGAGCCGCCGGCACTCAGCGCCACCCTGACGGCCACGACAGTTACCTGTTTTGGCGGCAACAACGGCGCCGCCCAGGTTACCGTGAATGGCGGAGTGCCACCGTACACGTATTCCTGGAATGTGCCGCAAAGCACTCCCACCATTGGCGGGCTGACGGCCGGATTCTACAGCGTAACAGCAACTGATGCCAATGGCTGCACCATCAGCCCGAACCCGGCAACGGTCGCGCAGCCTGCAACTCCGCTGCAAGTTACCGCCATCCAAACACACCGCGCCTGTGCCGGCGCCAGCGACGGCGAAGCCCTGGCCACCGCTTCGGGCAGCAACGGCCCTCCATACACATTCGTCTGGAGCAACGGCGCAACCGGTCCCGCACCTGCGAATTTTTCCATCGGAATGTTCACCGTCACTGCCTCGGATGCACAAGGATGTACCGGCACACAAATGGTATCCATTGGCGGTTGGGACACCATCCGTGTAAATATTGCCACTATTCCCCCTTCCTGCCCCGGCCGAACGGATGGACAGGCGACCGTCAATCAGGTGTCGGGAGGCGCCGGGGGCGGATCGTTCAACAACTACACCTTCAATTGGAGCGTGCCGGGCTTCAGCGATACGCTGTATGTCAATGGCCTCGCAGGAAACCAGGCATTTAGCCTTACCGTGACAGATAATGCCGGCTGTAGCACTGTTTTTCAGGATACCCTCCCGGACCAACTACCGATTGTTCCTTTATTAAAAACAGACAGCGTTACGTGCCACGGACTCCTCAACGGCGCCGTGCGGGTACTTTCCGTGCAAAGTTCCCGCCCCATTGTGCAATATGCCTGGAACAACGGCGCAGGCGGCCAAAGCCTGGCTAACCTGCCCGCCGGCACATACACCGTGACCGCCACGGATACCCAGGGTTGCACCGGCACGGCCACGGGGATCGTATCCGAACCGCCGCCATTGCAACTCCAGCTGGATGTGCAAGCGTTGCTTTGCAACAACGACAGCAACGGTATCGTACAAGTAACGGTACAGGGCGGAATTCCCGGCTATACGTACGCCTGGAACACCGGAGCAACAGGCAACAAGATCGAGAACCTCGGTCCGGGAAACTACGCAGTGACGGTTTCGGATAAAAACGGCTGTACCGCCACTGACAGCACCACCCTCAGCCAACCCAATCCACCGGCCATTTCTGTGGAAACTACCGATCCAGCCTGTTTTGGCTACCGCGATGGTCTGGCCCGCGTATTGCTTTCCGGCGGCACACCGCCGTACCGCTTCAGCCTGGACGGACAAAATTTTAGCGGTTCCGGCGTCTTTTTCGGCCTGACAGCAGGCAATTATTCAGTGTTTGTACAGGATGGCTCAGGATGCACCAGCACGGCTAACTTCACCCTGAACCAACCGCCACCCATCGAGGTGGTGGTGGATCCAACTGCGACTACGATCATTTATGGCGACAGTATCTTGCTCACAGCCGATGCCATCAACACCGCCGGCCCGGCGGCGTACAACTGGCAGAGCGCCCTGGTGACCACCCTGCTTTGCACCAACCCACCCGAGTGCTCTGCCGTTTGGGCGTACCCGGAGTACAGCAACACCTACACCGTGCTCGTCACCGATACCAGTGGTTGCCAGGGTCGCGCAACGGTAAAAGTGGATGTTGAAAAACCGCGGGGCGTATATGTGCCTACGGGCTTCAGTCCAAATGATGACGGCAACAACGATCTGCTCGTGGTGCATGGAAAAGGTGGACAGATTCGCCGGGTGAAAGTCTTCCGGGTCTTTGATCGTTGGGGCGAATTGGTGTTTGAGGACACAGATTTTCCCGTAAACAATGTACAACGAGGCTGGAATGGTCAATTCCGCGGAAAAAACTGCCAGGCCGGTATGTATGTCTGGTATGCCGAAGTAGAGTACCTGGACGGTTTTGAACAAGTGTTACAGGGCAATACAGCGCTAATACGATAATCACTACATTTGACCATTCAAAAGAGGTACTACCACGCGTTATGAAATTTTCTACCCTATTCCTTTCGGGCCTCTTGTTCGCACTTTTCCTGATCCATGCTCCTCGTGCGCACGGTCAAGACCCGCGTTTTTCGCAGTTTTTTGCCTCACCGTGGAACCTCAACCCGGCGCTGACCGGGGCCTTTGACGGGCGCTGGCGCGTTACGGCCAATTACCGCGACCAGTGGAGCAGTATCCTCGCGCCCGTTCCATTCCGCACCTATTCGGCAGCTGCCGATGTTCGAGTGGGCGTGAATGCCGACGACTTCTTTGCCTTTGGCATCGGCCTGATGCACGACGAGGCGGGTACCGCGCGGTTTTCCCAAACTAAAGCCCAACTGGGCGGTGCATTTCTCAAGCAACTTTCCGGCGGACCCCGGCGTGCCGACCACTTTGTGAGCCTCGGCGCCCAACTGGGTTTTGGCCAAAACAGCATTGACTGGGGTCGCCTGTGGTTCAGCCGTCAGTTTGACCCGACGGCTGAAGTCCCCGATTTTACTGCCGGAAACGGCGAGCCAAATGCCGGCGCCAACACCAATGTTTACCTCGACTTCAACGCCGGATTGTTGTGGTACGTGCTCTTTGGAAACAACGGCGGCTTCTGGTCCGCCGGCGCGGCCCTGCACCACATCAACCAGCCTATCATTACGCTGGCCGACAACGACTCCGAGCGGCTGTACTCCCGCTGGACGGCACATACCGGTGGCCAACTGCCGATGAGCGACAACTTCAGCCTGCTGCCTGGCGTGCAGGTGATGCAGCAAGGCCCGGCCTTCGAGGCTGATTTCGGCATGAATATCCGGTATGCCAACAATGACCGCAATGATGTCGCCCTGCGCCTTGGCGCCTGGTCCCGCCTGGGAAATCGTCTCGATCGTGGCCTGCAAATGGACGCAGTAGCCGTGGTAGCCATGCTCGAACTGGAGCGCTGGATGCTGGGCATCAGTTATGATATCACCACGTCCTCCCTGTCTGTGGTCAATAACTCCCGCGGGGCCTTTGAACTTTCACTGACGTATTTCCATCCGGCAGAAAGACGGTCGCGGGTAGTATGTCCGCGATTTTAAACCGTACAAGGCGGCGTTGTACAAGACAACGTGGGCCGCTGTTTCGGGTACGTTTTGGTGCTGATTTAAACATCCATTTCGCTTAACACAACCGATTCCTGACATGAAGAAACTAAGCATTTTTTCCGCATTATTCATTTTTTCCCAGCTCCTGCTCGCGCAGGCGCCGCATCTGAAATTTAAACCGGCAAACCCGAAACCCGGCGCAACAGTCCAGTTTGAGTACGACGTGAACAACGGTCCCTTAGCTAAAGCCTCCGAGGTCATCGAGGTTTATGTACTGGAATATGTGGCGGACCAACCGCAAACGCGGGAGGTAATGCTGCAACACTCCGGCGGCAAAATCACCGGAC
Source organism: Saprospiraceae bacterium (assembly GCA_041741155.1). Classification (GTDB taxonomy): domain Bacteria; phylum Bacteroidota; class Bacteroidia; order Chitinophagales; family Saprospiraceae; genus M3007. The sequence goes on from JBGSKO010000073.1 coordinate 33,739, forward strand.
AGTTCACACTGAGCGCCAACGCCCAGATCGCCACACTGGCATTTCAATCCGGCGAACGCTGGGACAACAACATGGGCGCCGGGTACTTCCTGTACCTGCACGACGCCAGTGGAAAGCCGCTTCCGCAAAGTATCGCCACACACGCACTGGTTTACCGCGACTGGGGCAGCCTCTTCGAACTTGACCGCAAAGCCACTGTTGCGCTGGACCTGTACAACCGCGCTTTTGCCGCCAATGCAGCGCTGAAACCGCGCTTCTCCGTGTCCTACGCCAACTGCATCCTCGCCGTCAAACGCGGCGATGACGGCAAAGCCGAGGCGCTTGCCGTACTGAAGGAAGCCGCCGGTTCAGCAGACTTGTCTGAAAAAGACCGCATCGCCATTGCGCGCCTTTTTGACCGGCTCGCCGCCGCTGACGACGCTAAAGCAGTGCGCGAAAAACTCACGAAGGATTTTCCAAAAGGACTGTATGTGCGCCAGCAACGCCGCCAGGAAATGCGCAGCGCAGCAGACATAACCTTGTTGGAACAGTCCATCGAAGCGTACCAAAAGGATTTTCCACCCAAAACCGAGGAGGAAAAAGATGAAGTCGGCGAACTATACTCCCTGCTCGGCAGCAAAGCCGTGGAGAAAAAAAACTGGGAACTGCTCAAAAAAGCAGCCGGTAAAATGAGCGCCACCAGTCGGGCAAGTCTCTACAACAATACCGCCTGGAGCCTCGCTGAAAACGGCGAAAATTTACCGCAGGCCCGCCTTATGGCTGCAGAAGCGACCGAATGGGCACAAAATGAAATGCAACACCCGCAAAAAGCGAAACCGTCATACATGACCGACAAAAACTGGGAGAACAACCGCAAATTCACGTTCGCCCAGTATGCCGACACGTATGCCTACATTCTGGACAAAGACAATGATGCCAACAGCGCTGCAGTATATCAGGCGCGGGTAGTGGAAGCAACAGAAGGGAAGGAAGCCGAAATGAACGAGCGCTATACCGCGTACCTCGAACGCACCAAAGCGCCCGACCTGCGCTACCGCCTCGAAGGGTTTATTCTGCAAGGCAAGGCTTCGGCAAAAATGAAGGAACAGTTCAAGCGCCTGTACACTTCGGAAGACAAGTCCACCGCCGGCACCGATGCCTATCTCTCCGGTTTGGAAAAAATTGCCAAGGCAAACCTGAAAAAGGAGATTGCCGGCAAAATGCTGGACCAACCGGCGCCGAGTTTCCAGCTTAAAAATATGGAAGGCCAGGACGTGAGCCTGCAAAGCCTGAAGGGAAAAGTAGTAGTCGTGGATTTTTGGGCTACCTGGTGCGGTCCATGCAAGGCTTCGTTCCCGGGTATGCAGCAAGCCGTGAACAACTACAAAAACGACCCCAACGTGGCCTTTGTATTCATCAATACCTGGGAGCGCGCGGCCGATAAAGTCAAAAATGCCTCCGACTTCATTAAAAGCAAGGAATATACCTTCAATGTGCCGATGGATACCGACGACTCCGTGGTGGCTTCTTTTGGGGTGAGCGGTATTCCCACCAAGTTTATCGTGGACAAAAACGGCAAAATCCGCTTCAAGAGCGTCGGCTACGGCGGCGATAACGATGCGCTGGTGGAAGAACTCTCCGTGATGATTGAACTGGCCCGGGAACAACCCTAATTTAGTGATGAATGATGAATGATGAATGATGAATTTATGATTATCTGAACGCTGGAAAGAACCGACCCAGAAAAGTCCTCATGGTCTTCGTCAATTATGGCAACAGAAACTACCGGGCAATCGGGAAGCCCCCAATTGAATTTGAATCTTATGTCAATGAACTTGATCCGGCCTAAAAACTTGAAATCCAAATCTTTACACTCAAACAATTCATTGATAATCCGTTTCAACTTTCGTTGAACCTTGACTCATAATTTCTTCATTCAGGTCAAGGTATTTTAGGAAGGCACACAATTCATCATTCATCATTCATCATTAATATATGCGCCAATCAGTTTTATTACGCTGGGCCGACATGGATCCCAACGGACATGTGCGCCACTCGGTTTATTACGACCTTGGCGCCACGATTCGCGTGGCATTCCTGTCGGCTCATGGCGCAACTTTTGAGCAAATGGAGGCGCTGCATTTCGGGCCGATCCTGTTCCGGGAGGAGGCTGTTTTCCGTCGGGAAATCCGCTATGGCGATGAACTGTGGATCAACCTGGTGGTAACCAAACTACGCCGCGACGGCTCGCGATTCTCTTTCCGCCATGAAATATCCCGTACCGACGGCACCCTCTGCGCTACGATTAATGTGGACGGCGCCTGGATAGACACCCGGTTGAGAAAACTCACCGCTCCGCCGGATTTTGTGCGCTCAATGTTTGAAGCAGCGCCCAAATCAGCTGATTTTGAATGGCAATAGCCTAATTTTTTACACTGTGCACCACTCTTTCCTTTCCATAATCGGCATCCTTCAGTCCAGCCGGCAAGTCCGCGAACTGGGCCCCTGGCTCACTGCCCTGTACAATGAATTGAATGGGCAGTTCACCGATTTCGAGTTTGTTCTGGTAAACAACCACTGCAACCTGTCTGCTATAGACGCGGTCCTGCAGCCGCTTCCGGAAGATTTGCGCAAAAATGTTTTTTTGCTCAACCTCAGTGCGCCGGTGAGCCGGGACAATGCCCTGCTGGCCGGCCTGGACCGCGCCAATGGCGACTATGCTGTTGTTTTCGAGTTTGCCTTTGCGCAAAACCCCAATCTGATTACCCGGATGTGGGAAATGAGTCAAACCGGATTCGATATCGTCTATCTGCGGGCACCCGAACGCCGGCTGCCCTGGGCCTACCGGGTCCTCTACCACTTGTTTTACGGCATTCTGCACCGGTATTCCAACCTGCGTATTGATACCAGAGCGCACCATACCCGCACGATCAGCCGCCGCGCACTCAATTCGCTGCTGCGCTTGCGCGAAAACAGCCACTACCTGAAAGCCATTTATGCATTGGTCGGGTACAACACAACGGCTTTGGACGTGGACCAAGCCCTGGAAGCGGAGCCGGATACGTCCTTCGGCGAGCAGTTCCGAACCGCTCTGATCGCCATCACGTCGTTCACGACCTTTCTGCGCAGCCTGCTGTGGTGGATTTTTGTGTCGTCCTGTCTCGTAGCAGGTTTAGCCATTTTCAACGCTATCAAAGTCCGCCTTACCAATGTGGATATTTTCGGCGAACACCACCAGGCCGTTTCCGGCTGGGCATACCTGGTGGTCATGATTTCGGTCTTCTTTGCCATCACCTGCCTGAACCTGTACATCATGTCCATTTACCTGTCCAATATCTACAGCGAAATCAAAAACAGGCCGCTGTACATCATCGAATCGGTGAAACGGTACTGAGGCTCGCAGCCGGAATTGATATTTTCACCAAGCTAGCCACTTGGTGAAAACACCTCCGACATGCACACCTTTTTTGTACAATCACCCCTGCCTGAAGGGGTTGTATGTCAGAACATTGCGACGACATAAAACCCCTTTACCGCCGAGCATTGGTTGCGCATAAAAAGGGAAAGCGGTCAGACGACCTTCGGTCGTACAGACCGCAGGACACATTGGTCTGTACGACCGAAGGTCGTCTGACCAATAGCATGTAGAGCCGAAGCTCGACGGTATCGGGGTTTTTGAATATACCATGATTCAATGCTATAGACATATAGCCCTTTCAGGGCTTGGACGGTGAATTATACTTATTTCCGCCCTGCTTGGTATTTTCTCCATAGCAGGGCAGAACGGTTCTGAGGGCGGCGGTACCACCGTGCTCGCGGCTACCCCACTCGCGGCGCCAGAATTTTATACAAGACCGGGGTCACAATACGCGACAACAGGGTGGACGAGATCAGTCCCCCGATGAGCACATAAGCCAACGGGGAGTACAGCGGATTTTCCTCGATAGCCAGCGGGGTAAGGCCGCCGATGGCCGTAAGCGAAGTGAGCAGGATCGGTACGAAACGAATTTCCCCGGCAGCCTGAATGGCTTCGTCTATCGGTTTGCCCTCCAGGCGCAACTGATTGGTGAAATCTACCAGCAAAATCGAGTTTTTTACCTCAATACCCATGAGTGCAATCAAGCCCACCACTACCGTGAACGAAAACGGGTAGCCCGTCACCAAAAGCGCCAGCACGGCGCCGATGATGCCCAGCGGAATCACAGACAATACGATGATCGTGCTGCGAAAGGTCTTGAACTCGAGAATCAGCACGGCCAACAATCCGAAAATCGTGATCAGGATGATCGTGCCCATGCCGCCAAACGAGCGCTGGCTGCTTTCCACTTCGCCGGCGATGACGTACCGCATACCCTTCGGCAAATCCATCTTTTCCAGGTTTTCCCGGATTTTTGTATTGATATCCTGTGCAAAATACCCGCTTTTGACAAAAGCCGAGAGGAGCGTGTAGCGGTCCCGGTCGTAGTGGGTGATGGTATTGGGCGAGCGTTTGAATTCCAGCGTAGCTACCTGGCTCAGCGGCACAGCAGTGCCAGCGAGGCTATTGACATAAATATTGTTGAAGGCATCCAGCCCGGCAAATACGCCATCTTTCGGCAACGTAATACTGAGGTTGTACTCGTCGCCGTCGGCAGCGGTGAAATTCCCAATATGGAGGCCCGCCACGGCGAGGCGCACCATCCGGTCTATTTCGGAAATCGGGATACCAAGCGAGGTAGCCTTTTCCCGGTTAATTTTCACCTGCAAGTCGGTTTTGATGGATGCAATGGGGTTGTCCACGTAAATCGTTCCTTCGATACCGGCGATCATGTTCTCTACCTGCCCGGCGACCGTGCGCAGCGTGTCGAGGTTGTCACCAAATACGCGTATAGCCACCGGCGCTTCGATGGGCGGTCCCTGCTCGAAGTTTTTCACGTTGATGAGCGCCCCCGGCACGTTCTTGAATTTTTCCCGCAAGGCGTCAATCAGCGCCACTTTGACGGGCGGCGGCGTGCGGTCTTGCAGTTGAACCAGAATCTGGCCATAGTCGGGGCTTTCGTTGCGCGGGATCACATTGTAGTACATGCGGGGATTGCCGCGCCCGACGTTGGTAGCAAACGATACAATCCGCGCCGGAGCGCCATGTCCGGGGTATCTCGACTGGTTGGTTTCGAATTTTTCCGTTGGAGCGTCCGCCTGATTTTTCGGCCTGGACACTACCCCGACATTCACATCCTCCGCCATGTAGGTGGTCAGCACAGAATCCACCATCTGCATGACCCGGTTGGTTTGTTCAAAATTGGTACCCGGCGCGGTTTCCACGTCAATGTAAAACATCGGGCGCTCGCTGGCCGGAAATACGGAAAATCCCGCGCGACCTGCCAGGCTCAGCACACCCAGAAAAATGACTAAAGCAGCCGCCATGGTCCAGCGCGGGTAACGCAATCCAACATGCAGCAAGCGGGCGTAAGACTTGGAAATAGCCCATTGCAAACCGCGCAGAAAGATATTGCCGCGCGGGTCGTGGTGTTCGGCCAGCAGGCGACTGCCGAGAAACGGCACAATGGTGAGTGAAACAAACAGCGACGCCAAAACCGTGGTCACCACTGCCATCGGCAAGCTGCGGATGAAATCGCCCGAAGCCTCCGGCAAAAACACCAGCGGCAGAAATGCCAGGATGAGTGTAGCCGTACAGCCCACTACGGCCAACCCGATCTGCCGGGTAGCCAGAACAGCTGCTTCACGCCGACTATGCCCTTCGCGCAGCCACCGCTCGATATTTTCCACGACCACGATCGAGTCGTCCACAAGAATACCCAGCGCGATGATGAGGCCCACGATACTCAACTGGTTGAGCGAATAGCCCAGCAGATCCAATGCGAAGAGTCCAATAGCAATGGACAACGGAATGGAAATCATCACCACCAGCGAGGCCCGCGTACCCAGCGGCAGCAACGTCAGCAGCACCAGCAGAATGGCAATTGCAAAGTCTTTGGAAAAACGGTTCAGGCGTTTGCGCACCGAGTCTTCCTGGTCGAGTACTTTCTGAAAATCCATGTTGGCCGGCAGGTCGGCACGGTAGGTATCGAGCACTTCATTTACCTGTTTGCCCACCACGGCGATGTTTTGGCCGTTTTTCATGCGGGCCGTGACGAACACACTGCGCGCGCCATTGAAACGGGCGATGTGGCGGGGTTCTTCGTAGGCGAAGTCCACGTCGGCGAGGTCTTTCAGGTAAACAATTTTACCGCCGTTGGCAAAAACGATGGTATTGCGCACGTCTTCGATTTGCTCGAAGTCGCCGCTGGTTTGCACAAAAAACTGGCGCTCGCCCACATGTACGGAGCCGCCGGGAATGGAAATGTTTTCACTTTGCAGAGCGCCCAAAACGCGGCTGACCGGTATACCCTCGGCAGCCATACGCGGGAGATTGAGGCTGATGCGTACCTCGCGTTTGGGGAACCCGAAGATGTCTGCGCCCTTGATGCCCGGTATTTTTTCCAGCATGTCTTCCAGCGTTTCTGCTTGTTCGCGCAATTGGCTCCAGGATGCGTTTTCTGAAATGATCGCCGTTTGCAGCATGAGTACGTCCGAGGCGGAAAAACGCTGAATTTCAGAGCGGTACAGGTCTTGCGGGAGGTCGGCACGCAGGGTGCTCACCTCCCGTACCACCTCCTCGTATTTTTTGTCGGGGTCTTGCCCGTGTTTGAACTCCAGGGTCAGTACCATCAGGCCGTTGGCCGATACGGACCGCATCCGGTCAATATTTTCCAGCGCGCCCAGTTTGGCCTCTACCTTGTCGGTAATCTTATCTTCGATTTCCGCCGGGCCGGCGCCGGGGTACACCATGATGACGGTGAAGCCGGGCGCCTCAAATTTGGGGTCTTCAGCCCGGGGCATGTTCAGGAGCGAGCCGATTCCGAGGGCCAGGAGACCGAGGAAAACGATGAACGTGAACTGGCTGTTTTTTACGGAGAATTCAGCGATTTTCATGCTTGAATAATTATGCTTGCGTAGGAATGGGTGCGATTCGGAAGGGGTGTCACTCTACTTTTCGCACCCGTTTCTTCTCCGTCAGATACGGCGCCCCCGCAGTGATCACCTCCGATACATCGCCAAGCCCGCCCGCCAGCACAGCCAGTTTGCCGTCGAGAAAAGCGACTTGCACGGGTATTTTGCGTACCCCTTCGCCGTCGGGCTGCAAGGCAAAAACATAAGCTTCCCGCCCGTCGCCTTCGATGACGGCCTCCACGGGCACCGCGGTGTAAGCGCGGGATTTTTGCGGCGCAACCTCGACCTGAGCAAAAAGTCCGGGCGCGAACCGTTTGCCCTGGGGTGTCACTTTGATCTCTACGGGGTACAGGCCGTTGGTGGGATCGGCAGCAGGCGACAGGTCGCGCACGGTTCCTGAAAAGGTAGTGCCGGGGTAAGCATCCATCACCACCTCGGCTTTCATGCCGAGTGCAAGGCGCGCCCAGTCGCGGTCGCTGACGCTCACCTTGACAACCCAGTCGTCGTTGCCCGTTTCAAACAACACGAATACGGGCATGCCGGGCCCCGTGATTTCGCCCTCGTTCATTAGTTTCTTGATGATTTTGCCGCCGCGTGTGGCGCGGATCTCGGCGTACTGCTGGTTGAATTTGGCAATACGCAGCGTTTCCTTGGCGATATCGCGGCCTGTGGTGGCGTTTTGCAGGAGTTCGAGCGTGGCACTGCTGTCGCGGTACAATCCCTCGACGCGGGCCAGGTCGCGCTCCGATTTGAGCACAGCTTGCTCGGCCTGGTTCACCTGAGCGTCAATTTCTGTTTTGTCCAACGCCGCCAGCAGTTGCCCCGGGCGCACGATATCGCCCTCCTCCACGGTTATTCTGCGAACAATACCGCCGATTTTGAACGACAGGCGTTGTTCAGCGGAACTGGTCAGCATGCCACTGGCATGTACCGGAAGGGAAAATGTTTTGTTTTGCACGGGGGCTGTGCGCACCGGAATACGTTCGTCGGCTGAGGTAATCGCGGCAATCTTGGCCGGTTCAACAGCAGGCTGACCACAGCCGCCAAACAGGCAATAAAGTCCCATGATGGCTGCCGCTACGAGCAGGGTCGGGACGATGGAGTGGAGCGGTATTTTTTTCATAACGATGGTTATAGTCGGTTGAGAAAGGTTGAGATGGTTGAGATGGGTTGAGATGGTTGAGATGGGTTGAGATGGGTTGAGATGGTTGAGATGGTTGAGAGAGGGTTGAGCGGAAAGTTGAGAAAGTTGAGGAGGTTGAGGAGGTTGAGCGGGAAGCTGAGGGGGTTGAGATACTTACATTCCTGCTACTTTGCGCACTTCTGCCTCGTTTGCCAGCACCTCTACCCAGGCCACTACTACCTGTAGCCGTGCTGCGGTCACGCGGTTTTGGGCATCCAGATATTCCAGCAACAGCACCTGATTTGCGCGGTACTTGTTGTTGACAATCCGGAAAATTTCCTCGGCTGCATTCAGCCCCTGGCGTGCGGAACTCCAGGCGTTGCGGGCGCTTTCGAGATTGTTCCAGGCCTGGGTGACTTGCAGGGCAATCTGTTGCTGTACTTCGTCTTGCTGTGTGCGCAATTTTTCCGTTTCGATGCGGGCTTGCTGGATTTTGCTGCTTTTTTGGCCGCCACTGAACAGGTCGTAGGTGAGCCCAACCTGAGCCAGCGCGTACGCCTGGTCGCCGTTGAACCGGTAGCCGAAGCCCTGAAAACCGACCTGCCCGCCGATGTACAGGTCGGGCAACACGCGGTTGGCTTCGTTGAGTTTCAGCGCTGTTTCGGCAGCGGTTTGTCCGGCACGTAGAGCGGTCAATTCCTGGCGGTTGGCGAATGCTTCCTGAAGCAGATTTGTCCGGTCGTAGGCTTGCAAGCCCTGGGCAAGAATTGCGGTATCCATGGTAACCTCTGCTTGTAAATCGCGGTTTATCAGGAAATTGAAATAGGCGCGCGCGGTGTTTTGCCGGCTTTTCAGTTGGAAAATTTCATTATCAACCTTGCTCAACTCGTAGTCGGCAGTGGCTACCACATCGCGGGTAGCCACGTTATTTTTCACGAGGGATTCGTTGAAACGGCGCAGCTCGACCAGTACTTCTTTTGTATTGGTCCAGATTTTTTCGGCCTCGCGGGTTTGCAAATACCGCAGGTATGCTTCGGTAATGCGGTAGCGCAGTTCGTGTTCGTAGGCGGCTCTGGTGGCAGTTTTGCTTAGCACCAGTTGCTCCTGAATCTGCCGGTTGTATTTCAGATCGGAATTGAAAAGCGGGTACGCCACCTTCAGGTAAGTTTCATGGAAATTATCGGGCAACAACTGCTCCTGTTGGTTTTCCAGCACCGGAAAAGCATTGGTCTGGAGCATCTGGTTCAAGGTGCCGTAGACCGGATTCAGCAGGTCACCGACAGGAATTTCGATTTTTCGTCCGCCTGCGGCACGGGTGTAGGTAGCGTTGAACTGCACCGTGGGGTAAAACAGGCTGCGCGCCTGCCGTACGGACTCCATACTGCGTTGCAGGTCAAGTGTTTGCTGCCGAAGCGCGAGGTTGTTGTCCAACCCTTCGCGGATATAAGCCTCCAGCACCGGCGAGGACTGGGCTTGCAAGCCAGGCACGAAGGCGACCAAAAGCAGTACTAAAAAGAGGAGCATACGATTTGTTCTCATGGAAAAAAAGGCATTTGTAACTGAACAGTGTTTAGTTGTTGGCACAAAAGAACGTGACTTTTAAATGTAGGAAAATTTGAAAGTGACGAGCCGTAGAATTTGGCCCTTGAACCGTTGTTTGGGTGCGTTGATTGACGAAGGCCCAAAAATTCATCATTTGTCATTGCCTAAAATAGCTTGACCTCAAAAGTCAATCTGTAATGTCAAAAAAAGGCGACAAAAAGTTTCAAATTCAATCGAAGTACAACCGAAATTTTAGTGAACAATTTAAACGGGGTAAAGTCAAAGA
>JBGSKO010000074.1:0-13922 GCA_041741155.1 Saprospiraceae bacterium
CGGGTAGCAGGCACACGTCCAGCTGGTAGTATTTTTCCTGGCCCTCCTGCTGCGGGAGCAGCGCCATGGTCGCAATGCGCCCTTCCAGCACGCCGTACTGCTGCGCAGGCAAGCCGTCTAATCTGATGATGGCCCGCATGCCCGGTGCGATCTTGCCCGAGTTGAAAACCGGAACATTGGCCTTGCCGATAACGGATGCCGATCCGGTGTTGCCGGGCACGAGGGCCAGCACCTCCTCCCCGGCAGCGATGGGCTGTTGTTCGCTCCAGACCTTGGCCAACACGACTTGCCCTCCGATCGGCGCCTGCACCAAAAACTGCTGCTTCCACGCGGCTATGGCGCTTTGCAGCCGGAGCTGGTCTTCGGCTACGATTTGGAACTTGTCGTGGCGGCTGTCGGACTTGTTTTGCCGCAGGTCGTTGATCTGGCCCTCCAGTTGCCTGACCTGCATCTGGTTTTGCAAAAAAGCGGATTCCGTATTTTCGTACTGCCGGTTTTGCGCGAGGAACTGCATCTCGGTGGCCTCGAACTCTTTGTCGGCGATGACACCGTCGGCGTGGAGACTTTGCTGGCGGCGGTACTCCTTTTCCGTCAGGGCCAGTTCGGTGCGCATGATCGCTTGCTGTGCGCGCAGGTTGGCTTGAATCTCGGCCAATTGGCTGATCTGGTTGTGCAGATAGCCGATACGTTCCGCTACGCCGTTGTGGCGCGTGAAGTAGTCGAGGTCTTTCCAGTGCTGGGTGAATGCGGAGTAGGCGCCTTGCAGGTCGCCGAGACGCAGACCCGTTGGCGGCGCGGGAAGTGGTTCCCGGGTAGTGGCGGTGTCGAGCCAGGCTTCGAGGAGGAGCACGTCGCGCCGGCGGGCGGTGTTTTCCAGGACAGCCAGCACCGCTCCGGCCTCAACGGTTTGCCCATCGGCGACGAGAAGTTCCACTACACGCCCGCTCGATTTGGCCATGACCCGTATGGGCGGGTTGGCGGTGGTGAGTACCACCGGCGCTTCCACGATGTCGGGATACCGGACAAACCAGGCCAAGGCCAGCAGCACGAAAAAAAAGCCCGCCAGCACGGAGATGCCGTAGCGCATCATCCACGAGGGCGGGTTGCCGAGCAAGTACTCCATCTGGGCACGCTCATTGAGGGCGATCTCCGGTTGGGGCGGGTTGGCTGGGAGGGACATAGTCGGGTTTCAGTTTGAATTCCGGCAATACGTGGCGCATGCCGTAGTAGTCAATGGCTTTCTGCTTCAGCGGATTGGTGCTCCATTCTTCCCACTCGCAGGTGTAGGGATTGTACCCGCATTTGAGCGGTTTGGAGTACATATCTTCGGGGTTTTCGAGGTAGGCACGGCAGTCGGTGCAGATGTAGCGGAACTCGCAGTCCTTGCACACGGCAATCTGGTCTTTGGTGACGTTCCAGTATTTTTTGAAGTCGGGATGGTCAAGGGCCTCCCGAAGCGTGGTGTCCTTGATGTTCCCAAACGATTGCGACATAGAGGGGCAGTTTTTGATGTTGCCGTCCACGTCTATGGAGATTTTGCGGTTGAGGCAGGAGTTGTGGTGGAGGGATTCGGTGAATACATTAAGGTTAACGGTGAAGAAATCGGCATTAATAATCCCACAATGCATATCTGATTTTATTTCTTCCTGAACATGATAAATAGATGAATAGTAGTTCTTCATAACAGACTTTTCAGCGGAATTAAAAATGAATATATTTTGTATCCTTGGATGTCTTTTTGGCAATTCAGCGACATCTAAAATATTCAAAGAGATGTCATAGGGTATAATAATGTTGATGTTAAAAATTTTTTTTCTCGAAAACGCACTTAAAACTTGTTCTATTTTTTGGAAAGTCAACGACTTGAATGACCTTAATTCAACAAATTGGCAACCTAATACTTCTAGCTGGTCAATGATTGAGTCCAAGTTTATATCTTCAGACAAGTCTATTATAACATTTGAAATGGTCCCAGGAAAGTCCCATTCCAAACTGATATCAGGGAAATTGTCTAAATTTTCTTCGTCACATTCATATACGTATTCTTCTTTTATTAAAAAATCAAAATACTGATCAATATACTTAATTTCTTTTTTGGTATGCAATTTTTTTATTTCTACCGTAGATTTATTAACGTAGTTCAATAGCAGATAGCTAAGCGACAATGGGATAAAGTGAAAACGCGCTCTCTGTAAATCCAGGATTAGCGCGCGGTTTGGCCCAAGAACTACTTTGCAACAAGCAAATAGTTTATATATCGTTTTTTCATTGGTTTTCGTCATTGATAGTAATTATTTTTGATATTGGTTTCCAATTCATTTTTCTTTTCACTTTTTTGCTATTATAATGTGCGACTTCAAAAACATAATGGTCTGGAAAATCTACTGTCTCGAATGGGATCAAAAACAAATAATTGAAAGGGACTTTCTCAGCATTGTTATTGCCAATAATTTTAAATATATTTTCCATGACTTGTCTATATAATTGTTATACAAAATTTGAATAACCTTGTAGTATTTTAGCGATTTCGCGGTCTAGGTAATAATTTCCTGGCGCTGAAACCATGCCTCCATATTGCCCAACCGGGTTTACTTCTAAAAAAATGTAATCACCTGAAACAGAATAAATCAGGTCTATTGAGCCTGTGTCCAAACAAAGCAATTCCATTAATTTCAAAAGTTTGTTTTCAACATTTTGTGGCAAATTGTAGGGAACAAACCTATTTGGTTTTGAGAAATCGTAATTCCTATAATCAACTTGTGTATTGGGGTTGTTTTGTGAAAAAATTGCCACAGAATAAAATTTTCCTTTTAAAAAGAAGGTTCGTATTTCGTATCTCTTTTCAATTTTTTCTTGAAAAAGGGTTGGAAAAAAATTATTGGGCGAATCGGTTTTAAAATCATAATTCGACATATCGGCGGTCAAATAATTATATGGAACATTGCCGTGATAGGTTGATAAATTCGTTTGTATGCCTTTAGTTACAATTTTATTATTCTCAGAAAAGGCTTCAGTGTCTTTTTTGGTTTGAAAAATTGCAGTCTTGGGTATGCCTATTCCGCATTTTATCGCAGCCTCCAGCACAACCAATTTGTTTACATGCCTTTTTTCAAAATTTCCAATAGAACCTTTTGTGTTTTTCTTGAGTATGTCATAAATAAAATCAATTAGGGTATGCAGTTCGAACGACAAATGAGAAAAAATTCCCTGTTGGATATCTATGTTTTCAATGCCATCAAAATTGATTTTATTGTCTAAGACAATGCCTCCCCTCCTATACCAAAATCCTTTTATATCGAATAAATTTATTTCAACTCCATCAATAACTAAAATAAATTCGCTGATTGAATCTTTGTCAAATACTATTTTTTTCAAAGAAATTTTAGACTCAGGATTTATCCTGATAAAATCAACATTGTAATAAGTTAACCAATCAATTACATTGATAGTACTGCCATCGTCTGAATTGGATATGATTAATATCATTTTGATTTATATTTTATTTTTGGCAAAATATTTCTTTTATTATCCTGAATGATCACCGTATATTCTCCAGTTGGTAAAAAAACAGACGTACCCCGATCGTCACCATGTATTTCTTTTACCATTACGGGAGTTGCATTTTTTTCATCTTCATACGCATGCCAAAAATATACCAAACACGGGCACTTATTTTTGAAGGGCTTAACGATCTCATTTATATCATTTAGTTTTCGGTAACCGCCGACAGATTGCCAGCCGTCATTATTTGGGTGCAATACCTGAATATCATATTGTTGAGATATATACGAATTTGCCAACAAATCGTATTCTTTAGCAACAAAAGGTGTTTTTGAGGTCGAGTCAAGAAAGATCGTAGGCTGTTGAATGGCTTCCACCCGCTTATTGTATAAATTGTATATGAGAGTAGCCCTTACCTGATCCACAGTAAGGGGATCAATTTTTGACAACTTTTTGAGGTTGCAGGCAAGCGAAAGCCAGTTTGCATATTTTTTTTCCCGGATATGCCCAAACCCGCTGTAGACGACTATTTTCCCATTATTGCTGTTGCTTAATATTTTTTGCAAATTCCTCGCTTGTATGTAGTCTCGGGCATTCATAGACAGTATCGGATCGTTGGAAGATATGTCCGTTTTGCCCAGCCGAACCGCTTCCTGAAACAAGCTGTCCCGTACCCTGGCAGTTTCTTCCTGCTGCGCTTCATAACCCACTACAGTAAAACCTGTTTTTATGGCAAGCCGTACAAGGTCGCCGAGATAAGGTTCTGGAAAAAAATAACCGCTGTTGACGCTTGGGTATCCCCGCTCCATGAGCTGGAGACTTTCTTCCGCTAACATTTCCACTGCAAGCGTACGATAGCCGAGACTGAACAACCTACCGAGGAGCTGCGTGGCAAATGCTCTGTGCTCGGGCAGGTAATGCGCCTCGTTGAGCATGATTAATTTGGCGTTTTTTGCACACGATAAAATATAATTGATCGCCGGGACAGGGTATGATTTGTTGAGCAACAAACTGTCTTCACTAAGGGTGTTTTTTTCGCTCGGTCGCCCAAAATCGTGCTTAAATATGCTTTTTTTATATTCTCCAATAAACGAGTATCTTATGTCCTTGTCTGACAGACTACCCTTTTCTATTTCTTCCGAAAAAAGGTATTTAATGCTATCGTAGTTAAATTCATCGGCGTATATTTTTTCAACACTCCAATCTACCCGCCTGTTCATTTGCAAGTCCGCATCATTGGGTTTTGCCCATATGCTTCCCAAAGCGTTGACCCGAATGTGTGACTTGTCAACACCTTTTTGCATCAAAAAACCGGCTACTTTCTCCGCTCTTTTTTTAGACAAGTGTAAATTGCTTTTTTCGCTACCAACCGAATCGGCATGCCCATTCAAGATAATCGTGAAATCTTCATTGATCTCAGATAAGTAATTGTAAAGTGCGTTTAGTGTAGTGATAGAGGTGTCTGATAGATCGAATTTATTTGTATTAAAAAAAATCGCCCCTGAATCATAAAAAATAAGCGACTCTTCTGAAATATTTTCAATTTCTTCGATTGCGATTTGATCTTCGTTTATTTCACAAATACTGATATCATCTAATAAGTAATAATACAGATAATTTTGACTATCTTTGCAAAAAGAGCCTATATGTAAATAACTGTAAACAGAGTCGGGTTTGTAAACAGCCGTCAATTCCTTCCATTTTCCTGGGACAACCCACGATGTGAATACTATTTGCGGCTTTGATTTGTACAATAATTTGAGACTTGGTTCTCTATCGGAAGTAAAATAAAATCCAAAATACTTTTCAAGGTTTAAGGGCTCTTGTTTTCTATTAGAGTATGGATTTATCGGTGAGGCATTTATGCGAATAGCAATCTTGTAATACTTATTGGGCTGAATACTTTTTATTAATTTTGTAGACACAAATTCCGAAAAAGGTTCACAAAGGGTTAGTATTCCAATGCAAGTATTATTTGCATTATTACCTGATTTATAAAACCATTTGAATGCCTCTGTGTGTGGGCATATTATATCTGGTGTCCCCTCATATAGTCCTCCAAATGTATACCAATCTTCTATTGATTTATTAAACATCCCTTTTTCTCCGCAGCAACGCTTTGGAATATCTGAGGCTATACGATCAAAGGAAGAATTTGATACCAGGTTGTTTTTTTGAGAGGCTCCAGTTTGTGCGTAAAGGAGTAAAGTTGATAATATGATAATTTCAGAAATTGAAAACATTTTCATATATAGCAATTTCAATATCAAATATTTTCAGATTCAAGATTTAAAACAAACGAGCGGAATGATCTTTGAGGCTTAATGTGATTCAAAGCGGGATAACTGGGCTATTTTTAGATTACCAAACTCAACAAAAACATGCCACAGTTATCCCTTGAGAAAAGTTAAACTGCCGCCCCAAAAGCATGAATCTGGACGTGACGAAATCTCACCCCGTTCGGGTAATCCCAAGAATACGGCGAGCAGTGATTTCTGCCGCAACAGCCGGGGTATTTAAAACTTGGTGGGAATGTATTCCAGAATAGCATTTCGGGCTTACCCGTGGGCAGGTTTGAAATGCCCCAACAGCTTATTCTGTTGTACTTGCCCAAGTAAGGGCTGTAAAGGAGCCTGCTACATGCCAATTGACATCATCCCATGTTGTACCTCCATTTGCAGCGGCAGAACGTTCAGCCGAATCAAAATCCATGTTGGTGTTGGTTGACATAAGTACATAATTACCCCCTTGTATTTTACACGCGTTATTAATTTTAACGCCCTCAAAAGTATTAAACTTCGAGTCGGATAGTGCTTCAAATGAATGTTTCATAATTACTTTACATCAATTCTGTTAAGCCTACTCTATTCCCTCGGGTTTTCAGCATCCCCCGGCTTCCCTCCCCCCGCTCGCGCGAACTGCGAAAGATCAGAAAGCATCACAAATCTGCGCTCCCCCACTGCCAAAATCTGGCACTGGCAAAAAAAAGTTTAATTTTTTTTCACCGCCCTGAATGGTCAGTAGTTTTTTGCCGTCTACGGCGATGGATATTTCGAGTTTGACCGGCGCCTCGTAATAATAGGTGCCGTTGTCCCGGTCGTAGGCTATGGGAAATCCCTGATCGCGCAGGCTGCCGATGAGGCGGTACACGTCGCGCTTGCTGGTGCCGAGGCGCTCTGCCAGATCACAAGGTGTGCCCGTGGCACGGGTTCGGATGAGCTGATCCAGACGCTGAAGCAGGAAAAGGTCATCGAAGAGTTTGATTTTCATGATACGAGGCGGTGGTTTATGTGAAAATAATTGTCAGGTTCCGAGTTCCAACTGGTTTTTGACCAAGTGGTAATAGGCTCCGCGCCGGGCTGCGAGTTCGTTGTGCGTGCCGGTCTCTACGATGCGCCCTTTGTCCAGCACCACGATCTGGTCGGCATGGCGCACCGTGCTGAGGCGGTGGGCAACGATCACGACCGTTTTGGCCCCGGCCCCCTCCCGACCTCCCCCAAAGGGGGAGGAGGAATAATAGGTGTACAGGTTTTCCGTGATGGCGCGTTCGTTGTTGGCATCGAGGGCGTTGGTGGCTTCGTCGAAAAAGAGGTAGTCGGGGTTTTTGTACACGGCGCGGGCAATCAGCAGCCGTTGGCGCTGGCCCTGGCTGATGCCGTTGCCGGCGGCGCCGATTTTGGTGTTGTAGCCGAGGGGCAACGACTCGATAAATTCCCGGATGTTGGCCACGTCCACAGCGTGCCGCAGTTTGGCCACATCAGGCCGTTCGTCGCACTCCGATATGTTGTTGGCGATGGTGTCGGAGAATACAAACCCGTCCTGCATGACCGCGCCACAATACTTGCGCCATTCGGAAGGCATTGTTTGTCGCAGGGGCGTGGCCCCAATCCGGATTTCGCCCGAAGAGGGCAGGTAGAATCCGAGCAAAAGTTTTAGCAAGGTTGTTTTGCCGCTGCCGCTCGCACCCACGATGGCGGTCACCTTGCCGCGCGGGATGGTCAGGTGTATGTCCTGCAGCACGTCGTCGTGCAGGGTATTGTATCGAAACGACAGGTTGTCAATATGGATGTCCGCGTGTATGCCCCCAACATCGAAACTGCCGGGCATCGCGTACGCCATGCCGTTGGTCGGTGGCACAGCATCCGTGCGGGCCGCGCCAAATACCTGGGCTTGTTGCGCGTCCTCGTCGGGCTGATCGTGTATCTCGCCGAGGCGTTCGAGACTGATTTTGGCGTCCTGTGCCGACCGAATGAACACGATGAACTGCTGCAAGGGGGCATCCATCTGGCCCACCATGTACTGCACGGCCAGCATCATGCCGAGGGTCATTTGGCCGTCTATTACTGCCTTGGCGGCCACAAAAGCGATCAGGAAGTTTTTGCCCTGATTGACAAAACCCGCGCCGGCCTCCTGCCACTGGGCAAGGTTGAGCGACAGTATCTTGGTGTGAAAAAGCCGCGCCTGTATGCCCGCCCATATCCAGCGGCGCTTGCGCTCCGAGCCTTGCAGTTTGATCTCCTGCATGCCCTGAATCATCTCAATCACGGTATTGTTGTTTTCACCCGACTGCTGGAAGCGCAAGTAGTCTATCTCCTTGCGCCGCCGCAGGAAAAAGCGTATCCAACCGACGTACAGCAGCGCCGCAGCGCCGAAGATGCCAAAAATGGCGGTGTTGTAGGCCAGCAGCACCAGCCCGAACACGACAAAATTGATGGCGGAAAAAAGCACCGGCAGCGCGGACTGAGTGAGGAATGCCTCGATGCGCGCCTGGTCGCCGATACGCTGCATCAGGTCGCCGGTCATCTTAGTGTCGAAATAGCCGATGGGCAGGCGCATCAATTTCGCCAGAAAGTCGCTCACCATGGCCACGTTGATACGGGTGCCCACGAACAACAGAATGCGGCTTTGCAGAAACTGCACAGTCATCTGGCTGAAAAACAGCATCATTTGCGCAGCCAATATCAGGTAAATGAAACCGATGTTGCGGTTTTCGATCCCGAAGTCCACCACGCTCTGCGTCAGGAAAGGAAAAATCAGCGTGAACACGCTGGCCAGCGCCATGCCCGCCACCACCTGTCCCAACAAGCGCCGGTGCGGCAGGGCATAGCCAAATGCGTGGGATAGCCGCGCCGTGGAAGCCGGCACACCGGCCTCATGCCGGTAAAAATCAGGCGTAGGCTCCAGGAGGATCAGCACGCCCTTGCCGTCGTCGCTGGCCCACGATTTCTCAAAATCGGCGCGGGCGAGTTTGAATTTTCCCGCACCGGGGTCGGCCATCCACAGGTGGCGGCGGTTGGCTCTGTACACCACCACAAAATGGTTCTGGTTCCAGTGCGCCACGCAGGGCAGCGGGGCGTTGATCAGGCAGGCCGTGTCCGCGCCGGTATCGAAGGGCACTTTCACTGTCATGGTGCGGAAGCCAACGGTCTCGGCAGCCTCCATGATACCCTGAGCGGACACACCTTCGCGGCTGAGGTAGCTGCGCTCGCGCAAATAAGGCAACGGGTACTTGCGACCATGCGCGGCCGCCACCATCATCAGACAGGCGGGGCCGCAGTCCATAGCATCGCGTTGGCGAAATAAGGGGAAGGCAAATGGCATTGAACGGGTTGATTACCAAAACGAGCGCATACCAAATGAATGAACTAATATTAAACACCGAGTTCGTGCGCTTGTCTCAAGTCTGGCAAATGGCGGGATTAAATCAATACCGGCAAAGATAGAATATCCGGCCGCATGCAAACATGCCGCCAATTTACAAATCTGTCAATTGCCTCAATTTAAAAAACAATAATTCGCAATCAGGTATTTTTCAGAACAAAATACCCCCCCCCATAAAAAATTTAACAACTTTCAGTAAATCATTTTGTATGTAACGATGAAATAACAAGTTCGCGATTTCAGGCTAATTATTTTGTTGCCAGCCGACTATCTTTTGGGGCGAATAGCAGCGCTATTTAACGAAAAAGATGGGATGGATGGCGACAAAAAAAAATTGCATCAAATCGTGAAGTTGTTATTTCATCGTTACTTAGCGCCCTACAAATGCATGCACCATGATAAAAATGATCTGCCTCATTCTCGGCGGGGGCGCCGGCTCCCGACTTTTCCCCCTCACGGAAAAACGTTCCAAACCCGCCGTACCCATTGGCGGCAAATACCGCCTGATTGATATCCCGATTTCAAACTGTATCAACTCGGGCGTCAAACGGATGTTCGTGCTCACGCAATACAACTCCGCCTCGCTGAATGCCCACATCAAAAACGCGTATAACTTCGACCATTTTACCCACGGATTTGTAGATATCCTGGCCGCTGAACAGACGCCCGGCAACGACACCTGGTTCCAGGGAACTGCCGATGCCGTGCGCCAAAGCCGCAAACACTACGAGCGGCAAGACTACGACTATGTGCTTATCCTCTCCGGCGACCAGCTCTACCACATGGACTTTGAGGAAATGGTCAAGCACCACATCGAACGCAATGCCGACCACACCCTCGCCTGCCTGCCCGTGGATGCCCGCGACGCTACGGGTTTCGGAATCATGAAAGTGGACGAAAATGGGTACATCCCCCGTTTTATCGAAAAACCCAAAACCGACCTACTGCCCGACTGGGTGAGCGAGGTCAGCGGTATGCACCAAAAACGCGGCCGGGTCTATATGGCCTCTATGGGTATCTATATTTTCAACCGAAAGGCACTGAGCGATCTGTTTGACCAGCACCCGGAATCCACGGATTTCGGCAAAGGAATTATACCGGCCGCCATCCAGAGCGGCCGCAAAGTGGCGGCGTACCAGTACGACGGCTACTGGACGGACATTGGTACGATCCGTTCCTTTTTTGAAGCCAATATCGAGCTGGCAGACCATATCCCGTCCTTCAACCTGTTCGACAACAACCGCATGATCTATACGCGCGGCCGGATGCTGCCGCCCGCCAAATTTTACGGCGGTACGCAGGTCAATCGCGCTCTGATTGCCGAAGGATCCATCATCCACGCCCGTACCATCGAAGGATCCGTCATTGGTATCCGCTCGCGTATCGGCGAGGGGACCGTCATCAGAGATGCGATCGTTATGGGTAACGACTACTATCAAACCTTACAGGAAATAGCCTTGAATCCCGATCAAATCCCGAATGGGGTCGGGCAAAATTGCCACATCGAGCACGCTATCCTCGACAAAGACTGCCGTATCGGCAACAACGTCGTCATCAAGGGCGGCGAACATCTGCCCGATATGGATGCCGAAGCATACTGCATCCGGGATGGTATCGTGGTGGTAAAAAAAGGCGGGATTGTACCGGACGGGACGCGGATTATGTGAGGTCTAATGACACTCCAGTCCCGCTTTCGGCACCGCCGACTCAAACAGGGAAAGATCGAGGTGCAAGCCCCGCGACAGCAGCAGGAGCCCGGCCACAGCCAGTAGTGCCGGCTGTACGAGCCGGAACCGCCGCCGCCACTCGGGGCTAAACCGCTGCCCGGTACGCATCAGTACGAGCAGCAGTGGCAAGGTACCCAACCCGAAAAGGGCCATGTACAAACCGCCTTCCCAACCGCCGGCGGTACTGATGGCGCCGGCAACGGCTGCATACACCAGGCCGCAGGGCAACAAACCATTGAGCATACCGATCCCGAGCGTAGCGCCCAGGGAGTGCGCACGCATCAACTGCCCGATGCGCTGCTGTACCCAACGGGTCATCTGTTGCATGCCCGGCACCGCACGGGCAGCGCGCTCCCACTCCACCGCAAAAAAAGCGGCAACCAGCATCAGCACGCCGGCGACAATGGACAACACCTGCTGAAAACCAGCCAACGCCACACCCTTGCCCAACAACCCGAACAACAGCCCCAGCACAGCATACATGCTGATGCGCCCGAACTGATACACCAGCGTTTGGCCAACAGCCCCCCACCGCTCGGCGTTGCTCAACGGCAGCGCCAACATCAATGGCCCGCACATGGCTACGCAGTGCAGGCTACCGGCAAGTCCGAGCAAAAAGGCTGTCCAAAGCATAAAAAAGGTTGCTGGTTGGAAGGTTAGAAGGTTGCTGGTTAGAAGGTTGCTGGCTAAGTGCGGTTTACTTCTAACCCTCCAACCAGAAACCTTCTAACCTTCTAACCCCTTTTAAGCATGTATCACCATCACCACCGCTTCATTGAAGTAGGGCGTGCTTTGCGCCTGCCAGTCCACTTCAATGTGCCAACGGCCGGGAACCAGGCGCTCGGCAGGAATTTCCATGAATCCCTCTGCGCCGGTTTTTATATCCAGGAATAGATCGTCGCGCACGGTAGAAGAGCGGAAGCACTTGACCTTGCCGGTCGGCGCGCCCGCTACTTCCGGAAACCGCAGCCGGATTACCTGCTTGACGGCATCGTACTCCGCCTGCACGCCGACGTCAAGCCGGGCCGTGTTGTGTTTTTTGTCCAGATGGTCCTGATAGTTCAGGTCCAGGTTGTAATAATCCTTGCTCACCAAACCCGGATCGTGCGACCGCGAGCGCAGCACAACAGCGATCATGGTCACAGCAAACAGCCCATAGACCAATGCAATTCCGGTACCCCAGTTGAATTTCATAGCAGTAATAATTAAAAGTTGAGATAGTTGAGATGGTTGAGGGGGTTGAGATGGTTGAGTGGGTTGAGATGAACCAATTCATCATTCATCATTATCATCATCATTATCATGGTGCTTCCGTTTCCCTGGACCCATGAAGTTGGTTTTCACCTCGTCTATTTTTTTGCCTTCGGACCAGATTTCGATAACCATAGGTGTTTTTCGGCCCTGAATTACCCCTGTTTCGAGTTCCACGAAAAACGCGCCTTGTTTTTTGGTACCTTTTTCGAGGGTTCCCGGGTTTTGGCCTACGATCTGGAGATCTCCTTTGGGGCTAACCAGGCGCAGTTCGACGGGCAATTCTTTGGGAGCTTTATTGATAATCGTATAGGTGTACAGGTTGGAAATGTGGTTTTCGTCCCGTTGTTGGTACAGTTGTCCGGGCGAACGCAGAATGATCGTTTCTACAATACCACGATTTGCGATAAGCACGACATCGAGCAGTACAAGCGCCAGCAGCACAGCCGTGTAGCCAAGCACGCGGGGAGTGAATAGCTTCCGGTGGCCGTTTTCGATACCGGTCATGGAGTCGTACCGGATGAGGCCGCGAGGGCGCTCGACCTTGTCCATGATCTGGTCGCAGGCATCTATACAGGCGGTACAGTTGACGCACTCAAGCTGTGTGCCGTTTCGGATATCAATCCCGGTTGGGCATACCGCGATACAGAGTTTGCAATCTATACAGTCGCCCGCAGCGGCACGGGATTTTTCTGCAACAGCGGTGGATGTATCGCCCACGGCCATTTGTATTTGTTCTATCGGATTTTCAGCCAGTTCCTTTTGCTTGCGCAACTTGGTGCGCGGTTCCCCGCGGACATGGTCGTAGGCGACTACAATAGTATCTTTTACCAGCAACACGCCTTGCAGACGGCCATACGGGCAAATGGTGGTACAAACCTGCTCGCGCAACCGCGAAAATACCATGTAAAAAACACCTGAAAACACCAGCATACTGATAAACCCGCCCGTATGCGCAGCCATCGGCTCGCTGATGATGCGCCGCACCTGATCCATACCAATAATGTAGGCCAGGAAGTAATTGGACACCACCACGGCTATGGCGAAAAAGACGGCGTGTTTGAGCGCTTTCTTTTTCAGTTTGTCCGGCGTCCAGGGCGCTTGATCCAGCTTGCGTTGCTCACCGGCATCACCCTCTATCCAGTATTCGATTTTCCGAAAGACCATTTCCATAAAAACCGTCTGCGGGCACACCCAGCCACAGAACAACCTGCCATAGACCACCGTGAACAGGATAATAAACACGATGAAAGTCAGGGTAGCCAACACGAACAAATGGAAGTCCTGTGGCGTAAACAACAAGCCAAAAAGTACAAACTTCCGCTCCAGAATATTCAGCAGCAGGAATTGTTCGCCATTGACTTTGATAAACGGCATGACCAAAAAAATGATCAAAAAAGCGATACTAACCAATATGCGGGCATTATAGAAACGCCCCTTTGGTTTCTTCGGATAAATCCATATTCGCTTGCCGTCCTGGTCAACAGTGGCAATCGTGTCGCGGTACGCTTCCGTATCCTCGATAATGGTGTCCCAGTCTTTTTGCTGTTCGGTGGACATTTGTCAGGTTTAGAATGGTTGAAAAATTAATAAAATCGGCGGGGTTTATGCTCCTTTTTTCCAACAACAACGGCGGAGCCCGCAGGGCAGACGCATCGCGGATTTTCGTCAAGTCAAGTATCTGGAGGCGGCCCACCCAGTTCTTTACTCCGGGCCGATTCCATAACCTTTTCTCTGTATGCATCTGAGATCGCACATTTGTTCATTTTACGGCCGATACTG
>JBGSKO010000075.1:0-61435 GCA_041741155.1 Saprospiraceae bacterium
GGGTTGAGAAGGTTGAGAGAGTTGAGATGGTTGAGTAAAAGGGGTTGCATCTCAACCATCTCAACTCTCTCAACCTTCTCAACCCCCACAACCTTTTTGTAATCAAAACAGATCATGTCCAGGCCATTTGGAAATAGCGCCTCGGATGTCCCACATCAATTTGTCCATTTTGCCGGCGAACTGGTCATTGGTCGGTCGGGTGTTGACCACGATAGCCCAGCAGAAGCCGTCGTTGGTGCGCACCATTTCGGCGATGGTACCGGGCAGGGCGCCGTTGTGCCAGTAGTTGGGTGTAGCGTTTACGTTCCAGCCTTTGGCGTAGCCGTTGTTGGACTGCGGTGTGGTTTTGATCATTTCGTCAATGGACGTCGTCGTCAGGATGTCGGCTGGAGCATTAAAGCGGTCCACACGCACCAGAAAGCGCACCAGGTCAATAGGCGATGCAATCCAGCCACCGTGGGCATCCATACGGGTAACATTCATGTTATACGGGTCGCCAGGCGCATAGTATTTTACCTCATTGGATTTACGCTGGGCCAGTGTATTCCCGGAAATATCCATATTGGCGATGCCGCTTGGAGTGAGGATATTCTGTTTGAGGTAATTGGCGTAGGTCTTGCCGGTTTTCTTTTCAATAATGCGGCCCAGTAGGCAATAGCCAAAGTTGGAGTACGAATACTTGTTGCCAGGGGCGTCCGTGAGCGCGATATTATCGAGGGTATTGGAGATCAGCTTGGTCATGTCCCAGGTTTTGTCCTGAAACATAGGGTCGTTGCTTTGATTACCCCAGCCACCGGCGGTGTGGGTGAGCAGGTGGTTGAGGGTGATGTTTTTGATCTGGGTAGAATATGCTTTGGTGCCGTAGGTGGTGCCCAGCAGGGCGCCGGTGCCAAATACCTTATCGTTCAGGCTCAGCTGTTTATCCTGGATGAGGCGCATTATCGCTGCCGATGTAAGCGGTTTGGATACGCTGGCCACGCGGAAACGGTGGCGGGGCGCCACACGTTCACCGGCCTCTTTGTCGGCCAGGCCGTAGGTTTTGGCCAGCACGAGTTTGCCGTTGCGGGAAATAGCGAACGACAGTCCCGGGATATCGTTGTCGTCCATGTATTTTTTTACGAGGGCGTCCACGGCTGCCATGTCGCTGCCATTGAACGGGTCGGAGCTGACCCAGATGCCGGCGTAGTTATCCTGAGCGCCAAATGCGCCGCCGTTGATCCAAACCGGGCGATAGCCCTGATAGTACTGGCGGTCGAACTCATCCTGGTATCCCTGTGCGCCGGCGATATTGTGACGAGCCACCCAGGCAGGGCTGCTGCTTTTGTCCCAAATCGCGGCGTATTTGCCGGAATAGCCCGATACTTTCACCAGCCGGTAACCCTGGCTGTTCATAGTGTTGAACTCGGCCTGGTATTGCGCGGCAGTGAGGCCGTGTTTGGCCGACCAGGCGGGACCAGAGGTTTTTTCCCAAATAGCGGCATAGTAGTCGGTGCCGCCTACGGTATAGCCACTAACGTCGGTGAGGCGATAGCCCTGACCGGTCCATTTGGTGAACTCGGTTTGGTACTGCGCAGCAGTCATGCCGTGCTTGGCGGCCCACAGCGGGGGATTATTTTCTTTGATAAAAATGCAGGCGTACTTGGCCTGGCTACCCGACGGAAACCCGCTCACCAGCGCGGGGCGGTAGCCCTGACCGGTCATTGTGTTGAATTCGGTTTGGTACTGGGCTGCAGTAAGCCCGTGCTTGGCCGACCACGTAGGACCGCTGGTTTTTTCAAAAATAGCGGCATAGCGGTCCTGACCGGCAGCGCTGTAGCCGCTGACTTGCTTGAGGCGGTAGCCCTGGCCGGTCCATTTGGTAAATTCGGTCTGGTACTGGGCGGCAGTGAGGTTATGGCGCGATACCCAAGCCTGTGCATGGACCGTTGTAGCAGCCAGTGCGATCAGAAAGAATGACAGGATGTTTTTCATGTTTTTAATAAATAGGAGGTGAAACAGTGTTTGTTTTTTGTGTGCAATCAGCGCACGATGATCTCGGCGAGCTGGATGTTTTTAGCAGCATTGATTTTTTCAAACTCCACCCGAAGTTTGGAGCCGGAATAGGCGGGCGAAAAGCGGAAAACCACATTGTCGGTCTTGCTGGTCGTGGCAATGGTCTGTACCTTTTCATACTTGGCCTGGGAAGGAATGGCGCCGACGAGTTTGTAGAGCGTGACGCTTTTGATATTGTGCATGTTGCGGGGCATGGCCACCGCTACTGTCTCGGTTTTGAGCGACAACAGGTTGCCGACGATCACCTTGGGAAGTTCGCTCAGGATCAGAGCGGGCTTGACGCCGGGAACGGCGGTAGTAGTGAGAAAATTTACATCCTTGAGCAGGGTATTCAGGTTGGGTTGTGAAAAACCGTCGCCTTCGATCTGGAACGACGGGTTGTAGCCTTTGAACAACGGCACGACGGCTCGCTGGTAGTTGAGGGCCATGCAGTGCCTGCTCATGTCCTGAACGGCATTAACTCCCCGGTTGCCACCGATATTGGTCATGGCACCGAAAGCGAAGTTGTCGGCAGGAAACAAAAACGCTTCGGCGTAGCTGCTGCCCAGGCTGCCGTTGTGCCAAAGGGAATTGTCGGCATCCACCCAGTCGGTGGACGGGATTTTGTTCTTGATGGCCACATTATACCAGCCGCCGCGTATTTTGGTATCCTTGGTGGTGGAGCCGCCGAGGTACAGGGACAGGTTGGCATCGGAGAGGATTCCCTGGCGGTCGGGCGAGTTGGGCATCATCTCGACAAACCACTTGCCCATGTCTCCGGGCGAGATCATCAGGCCGCCGCTGGGGTGGCCCAGGTGGTAGCGCGCCCAGTCGGAATTGTACTTTTTGTTGGGGTCGGGTACGGCGGAATTTCCGTTTTCATTATGCAAAACCGGGAAGGCCCTGGCACTCACCTCCGCATCGGTGATCTCGTTCATCAGTTTGGCATTCGAGCCGAGCGGAGTAAGCACATACTGGTTGGCCAACTTTTCGTACGTCTGGCCCGATGCTTTCTGGAGCATGGTGGCGACAAGTACGGGAGCGGCATTATTGTAGGCCCCGGACGTGCCGGGGGGCAGGCGCAGGATTTTGGCAGCAAACTCGTCGCGGCCAAGTGTCCAGTAGGAGGTAATCGGCGATTTGGCGGCATTTTCTTCCACACCGTTCACCGCTGGGCAGTAAATCTGCGGACCACTGAAATTGTTCAACCCACAAGAGGCGTGCGAAAACGCGCTGAGGCTGAGCGGTGCGGAAAAATCAGACAGGTCTTCGACTGTGGCGCTAAAAATACTGTAGCCTGCCGACAGCCCCATGCCGTTGTTGCCCGAACTGTACCATTTACTGACAGGGGTATTCCACTGAATTTTAGAGGGAAATGTTTGTATCACTTTTGCCGCTACAAAACCGGTAAAGGGTTTGGTGACCGAGCCAATGGGGAAGCGATCGTTGTCGGTCACTTTGTAGTTGGTGTTGGTCATGTCGCGAACGCCGGTAGCACCGTAGGTGATCACCTGGCCTTCCAGCACCAGTACTCCTCCAAGGGCCGGATTGCTGAACTTGGTACGAGTGGTTTCCAGAGCTTTCCGAAAATAGGCTTCGGCGCCTTCGGCATAGTCCTGGTGCAGCGCTTGTGCGTCGAGGCAGACAGGCAAGGTGGTCAATAAGGCCATAAGGCCAATTGAAAGGCGATTTTGCATGGTCGTGGATAGTTTAAATCTGTTGTAGGTGTGCACGTTTACCGATTGTTTTCGCCGGTATTTTGGGCTTTTTTAGCCGGAGCGGGCTGAGCAGCCGGAGCCGTTTCCCTGGTTTTCATTTTTGTTTTTGCAGAACCGGGCTTGGTAGGGGTAGTCGTAGAATCCTGCGCGGGTGTTTCGGTGGGGGTCCAGTCTTCGTAGCGGAGGGTGGAGGTGGTATCTACGGGTATCTCACCTTCAGCGGGCGGGTCAAAACCGGGATCAGGATTGGTGCTGCCGTCGGTATTGCGAGGCAGGGTACTAATGGTCTGGTTCACGCGCTGAAGCTGTTGGTCGAGCTTTTCGTTCCGCTGTGCTTCGTTGAGTTCTACGTCGGGGCTTTTTTCAAATTTCTCGTAGGCAGACGCGCTACCGGCCAGCTCGTCCCAATAGCGCCAGCGATAGGGCAGCACGAGGTGTTCCTGCAAGTGGGCCTCGGTGTATTGTCGGGCCTCGCGGCGGATTTCTGCGAAGTAGCTGGTCAGGCCTTTGGTCAAACCAATCAGCTCGATCACAAGCAGCAGTACCGCGCTGCCATCCACTTCCTGGTTGGAAATGGCGGCGTCGGCCAGGGCTTGCTGGAAATTAGCGGTGTAGAAATCGGCTATTTCCTGCAGTTTGTACCCCAGTCCATCGGAATACATTTCCGGAAACTCAGCGATAGAATTCAGTTTTTTGGAGTTCAGGAAATCCTGCTTGATGTTGTTCAACAACTGATTGGCTCGGGTGGCTGTCTGATCATACGCGCTGCGCAGTCGGAACAGGTCCGCCTGCTTGATGCCGCTCTGGTTGGACTGTACATTGAGCGCAGCGCTCTCCGCACTGATGCGCAGGTCGCGAAATTTGACCATAAACTCGGTGTTCAAAAACTTGGTGAGGGCCGGACCCACTTTTTTGTTCGGCTGGGCAGCAGCGGTCAGGCTGGCCAAAAGCAAGAGGAGCGGGAGAAGGTGCTTTTTCATGGTGAGACGCGATTTTTTTG
This sequence comes from Saprospiraceae bacterium, assembly GCA_041741155.1. Classification (GTDB taxonomy): domain Bacteria; phylum Bacteroidota; class Bacteroidia; order Chitinophagales; family Saprospiraceae; genus M3007. Next base: position 4,750 of record JBGSKO010000075.1, read on the forward strand.
TGGGACAAAAGTGCAGGGGGTATGCGCCGGGAAAGGGTCAAGAAGTGTTAAAAAAGGGCAAAAAGAACAAACCCAACACCTTTCCACACCTTTTCCCCATCGCCTCGTGGATAACTTCCAACGCCAACTGCGGTGCGTTTTCCACAACCCCCAACTATCTTTGCCGGCTGAACTCGGGCGCCTGTTCCGACGAACAAATCATTTTATGAAAATTACCTACTACGGTCATTCCTGTTTTCTTGTGGAAGCCGGCGGCAAACGCCTGCTCTTTGATCCGTTTGTGTCGGGCAATTCGCTGGTAACCAAAATCAACGCCGGCGACATCCGCTGCGACTATATTCTCCTGACCCATGGCCACAGTGACCACGTCGCCGACGTGGAAACCGTTATGCAGTACAGCCCTGCCGCCGTCATCGTCGGTATCTGGGAAATACACGCCCACTACAGCGCCAAAGGCTATCCCACCCACCCCATGAACAAGGGCGGTTGGTGGTCGTTTGACTTCGGAGGGGTCAAGATGGTCAATGCGGTACACAGCAGCAGTTTCCCGGATGGCTCCTACGCCGGTGAACCGGCAGGTTTTGTTCTCGAAACACCTGATGGCACACTTTACATGGCCGGCGATACAGCCCTTACGCTCGATATGCAACTCATTCCCCGGACCTGCCCGAAACTGGACGTTGCCATTCTGCCCATCGGCTCCAATTTTACTATGGACTACCAGGATGCCGTCATCGCCAGCGATTTTATCGCCTGCGACCGTATTATCGGCTGCCACTACGATACCTTTGGATTTATCAAAATAGACCACGACAAAGCCAAAGCCGCTTTTGCAGAAAAAGGAAAAGAATTGATCCTGCTGGAGATAGGAGCATCCATAGAAATTGCAGAGCGACAACATTGACAAGACTTACCACCCGAAATATGAACAAAATCATCACCATTGCCAATCAAAAAGGCGGCGTAGGCAAGACCACGACCGCGATCAATCTGGCTGCGTCGCTCGCAATTCTGGAAAAGCGCGTGTTGTTGATTGACGCCGACCCGCAGTCCAATGCCTCCTCCGGCGTGGGTGTGGTCACCGATGAAGAAACGGTTAGCCTGTACGACTGTCTCGTCAGCGACACCGATCCGCGCAAGGCGATCATTGCGACCGAAACGCCCAACCTGTGGCTGCTGCCCTCGAGTATCAACCTCGTAGGCGCCGACGTAGAATTGGTGAACAAACCCGAGCGCGAGTATATCCTGCGCAAAATCGTGCGCCAGGTGAGCCAGGACTATGATTTTATTTTCATTGACTGCCTGCCCTCGCTTGGACTCATTACCGTCAACGCCCTCGTGGCCGCCGATACGGTGCTGATTCCCGTGCAGTGCGAAATGTTTTCGTTCGAAGGTTTGTCCAAATTGAAAAATACCATCGCGCTTGTCAAACAAGGGTACAACCCGGAACTGCAAGTTGAAGGGCTGCTCATTTCCATGTACGACAGCCGCTTGCGCCTCGCCAATGCAATCGTGGAAGAGGTGCGCAACAGCAGCAACGACTACGTTTTTGAAACCATCATACACCGCAACTCGCGTGTGGCCGAAGCGCCCATGCAGCACGTGCCCGTCGCTATGTACGACGTGAACAGCAAGGGCGCCGTGAATTTTTTCAACTTAGCAGAGGAGTTTCTTCGCAGAAACCCCAATTAAGCAATGGCAAAAAAGCTAGAAAAATCCGAATTTGGCAAGGGCATTCGCGCCCTTTTGGCCAACCCTAAACAACTGGAGCAGGCAGTACAGGACAACCCGCAGGAAGTGGTGCGGGAACTGACAAGCACGGTGGCCATGCTGCCGATATCGCAGATTGAAGCCAACCCTTTCCAGCCTCGTACCGAGTTTGATCAGACAGCTCTGGACGAACTGACTGACAGCATCCGCGTACACGGCCTCATTCAGCCCGTCACCGTTCGTCGCCTGCACGACAAGGCGTACCAGCTTATCTCCGGCGAGCGCCGCTTTCGCGCCAGCCAGGTGGCCGGCCTGACCGAAATTCCTGCTTATGTCCGCCTCGCCGACGACCAGCAAATGCTGGAAATGGCGCTCATCGAAAATATCCAGCGCCAGGACCTGAATGCCATCGAGGTGGCTATTTCGTACCAGCGCCTTAAAGAAGAGTGTAGCCTCACCGACGAACTGCTCTCCGAGCGGGTGGGCAAACAACGCAGCACCATCACCAACTACCTGCGCCTGCTCAAACTGCCGGTAGATGTACAACAAGCCATCAAAGAGGGCGACCTCAGCATGGGCCACGCCCGCGCACTGGCCGGCGTGAACGATATTGCTTTTCAGCTCTCCCTGTTGCGCCAAATCCGCCAGGAAGGCCTGTCCGTGCGCGCCGTGGAAGTACTCATTGCCCGCCACCAGGAAGACCGACTGGGTAAAAAGCCTCGGGCCGACAAACGCCTGCCCGACACCCTGCGCACTATTCAGGACCAGTTTCGTGCGTATTTTGGCGCCAAAGTGGACCTAAAGCGCAGCGAAAAAGGCAAGGGCCAAATCGTCATCAAGTTTGAAAATGACGGGGAACTGAACCGGTTGATTGACTTAATCGAGGGGAAATAAGCGCTGAGTTTGCTTATTTGGACATTTGAAGGAGCGACGTATTCTCTCCGAAATATTCCTTGAACGCCAGCGCAAATGTGCCTGAACTGGAGAAACCGACCAGTTCGGCGACTGTTTGCGGCGTACCAGCGCGGATTTCCAACAGAGACCTGGCTTTTTCCAGTCGCATTTCGCGGAGCAGTTGCACCGGTTCCTTACCGGTGAGGACATGCAGTTTTTTGAAAAAATGCTGTTTGTGCAATTGCATTTTCCGGGCCAGATCATCGGCCATGAAGTCGGGATCGCTCAGGTTTTGTTCGATGGCAGCGACTACTTTGGAGAGGAACGGGTCGTTAAGCGGAATGCGATTTTCTGAAAAATAAAGGTGGAGGAAGCGGGCAAATCGCTCGTGGTTTTGCTTGTGCGCATCTAGCAGGAGCGTCACTTGCGCGTCGAGTTCGCGGTCGAGCAGGGGGCGGCTGAACCAGGAATCGGCGCCGGCGCGCAAGGCGTCCAGTTTGCCTTCGTTGCCGAAGCGTTCGGTGAGCAAGATGATCGGGATGTGGTTGGTGCGTTCGGCGAGTTTTATCTGTCGTACGACTTCGATACCTGTTTGGCCATTGAGCGCGGCATCGCACACGATGAGGTCGGGCAAATGGTTGGATGCAGCCAGCAGCCCCTCGTTTGCCGAAAGAGCCGTTTCCACCTCGAAGCGGTCGGACAACAGCGATTTCAGGTACAGCACGATTTGCCGGTTGGGCTCGATGATCAGCGCTGTTTTTTCCGGGCGGTGCTTGTTGCCTGGGTGGTATGGCCGGTCCGGGCTGTAGGGCAAAGCCGGCTCCGGCGTACTATTTTCCGGTACGGGCATGTAGTTGGGCAGCGTTTCAGAAAACCGGTCTGAGCGCAAAAAATCAATCTCAAGGTCGCGTTTGGCCAATTGTTTGCGCCAGCGCCTTGACGTTCGGCGGTTAATCAGAAATACCAGAAAAAAGAGAATCAGCACCAGGCCGCCGAGCGCATACAGGTATTCGCGTTGCAGGCGCACCTCGCCGGCCTGTTCGGTACGTTCGGCGCGTTGCATCCGGGCCAGAGAATCGAGTTGCAGTTGCAGCGCCGAAATGTCGGTCCGGCGCTCGCGTTCGGCGAGGGAATCCTTGGTTGCGACAAGCCTCCGCAGGCAGTCGAGCGCACTTTCGGGGCGTTTCCAGTCGGCGAAAGCTTCGGCTAGTGCCTCCAGTAAGGGCGGTTCCGGGTGATTCCGGGCGCTCTGGTTGGCTTCGGCGAGAAATTCGTAAGCACTTTTTTTATCGCGGTTGTGCCGGTAAATGTCGGAGAACAACGGTACCGCTTCGGCAGGGTAGGGGAGTTGGTGGCGCTGGAGGTAGTCCCGCAGGTTTTCTGTTTCCACCTGAGCCTCTTCGTAATTGTCTTCCTCCGTCAGTTCGCTGATGAGTGCGAGGGCCTGGTCTATCGAGTCCGTACGCATTTGGGCGGACAGGCTGGAGACGCTTCCGGCGAGCAAGAGCAGCAGGGAAAGGAGAACAAGTTGGCGCATCGTAAGTCGGTGTTGGGCGGGCGTTGGCAAAGATAGACAGCGCTCGACAAAAAGTACTGCTTTAAAAAACTGTGCCAACTACGAGAAGTCCGTAATTTTCACCGAATTTGCAACAGATGATGAATGGCGGAGTATCTTCCGGCGCCAATTATCCGGATAACCCGAACATAGAACAGTCATGACCAATACTTCTTCGCCCGGCGCACCTGCCCTCCGCGTCGGCATCACCGGCGGCATCGGGAGCGGCAAAACAACCGTCTGCCGTATTTTCGAGGCGCTCGGCGTGCCGGTGTACGATGCCGACTATTGGGCAAAGTGGCTGATTGCCAACGACCCGGAAGTGCGGATGGCTCTTGTTGCGCTGTTTGGGCCGGAGGCCTATTTGCCCGACGGGGCATACAATAGAGCCTTCGTAGCGGGGATCGTGTTCAACAACGCCGAAAAACTCGCCGCCCTGAACGCCGCCGTGCATCCTGCCGTGGAGCAGCACAGCCGGGCGTGGCACGACCGGCAGGCGCTTGTCGGGCATCCGTACACACTCAGGGAAGCCGCTTTGCTGGTGGAAAGCGGCGGCTACCTGTTATTGGACGCGCTCATCGTGGTCACCGCGCCCGAGGAAATCCGCGTGCAGCGGGTGATGGCGCGCGACGGAATCGAAGCGGCTGCGGTGCGCGCCCGAATACGCAACCAAATGCCCGAAGCGGAAAAAATAGCCCTGGCAAACTACTTGATCGTCAACGACGGACAGCACCTGCTCATCCCGCAAGTGTGGGCAGTACACCGGAAGTTGCGCGCGTTTCGGGATTTTTGAAAAGATAATTTGGAGAAACGCATAAGTACGTTGTACCTTCGCGGCCCGATTTGGGAAAAAAATTGAAACAAGAAATTTTAAGTATCAATAGTCAACAGTCATGAAAAAAGACATTCATCCGAGCAGCTATCGCACTGTCGTGTTCAAGGATATTTCCACCGACGAATCCTTCATGGGTCGTTCCTGCGTGAACACCAAGGAAACCATTACCTGGGAAGACGGTAATCAGTACCCGTTGGTCAAAATGGAAATTTCCTCTTTCAGCCACCCGTTCTTCACCGGCAAGATGAAGTTCGTAGATACTGCGGGCCGTATTGACAAGTTCAACAAAAAGTTCGCCAACACGAAATTCGCGAAGGAAAACGAGGAGCAGCCCGCATAGTTTTTGGGGCATCTTAGCTTGTTTTAAAAATATCAAGTCCCAAGGCTTATGCCGCTTGGGACTTTTTTTATTGCCTACTTTTGCGGCCAAACAACCCTGTCCGTTCTGATGCTGAACCTGATTCTCTTCGATTCCGATGCCCGGAACCACCTGTTGCCGCTTACGGCCACCCGTCCGATGGGTGAGCTACGCCTCGGCATCCTGACCCTGCGCGAAAAATGGGAGCACCGCTTGCGCGCAACGGCCTCCTACATTACCCAGGAATATTTGCAGGATAAATTTCCTATCCACGTTGAAGGCGAAAACCTGATCGTGAATGCCGGAATTGTACCGACCGATGCACTTTGTCAGCGCATTCGCCTGATGGAGATGAACGAGGCGCTGTTGCTGCATGGCGAACTGATCGCTGCCCGTCTGGATGAACACCAGTTCGAAGCACTTATTGAAGATGAAGAGGTGCGCGAACTGCAAGGAAAAGAGGTGGACAGCAGTATTCCGATTACCCAAATCCGATACCTGTGGGACCTGTTTCAATTGAACGGGCAAGCTATCCGCGACGATTATCAGTTGCTCACGCAGAACCGGCCATCCCAGCGTGTAGCGGCCTCCAACCGCGTGGTTGGGACGCAACAACAGATATTTCTGGAAGAAGGCGCAAAAATGGAGTGCTGTACGATCAATACAACCGACGGCCCGGTGTACATCGGCAAAAATGCCGAGGTCATGGAAGGTTGCCTGTTGCGCGGCCCGATTGCCCTGGGCGAAGGAGCAGTGCTGAAAATGGGCGCCCGCATCTATGGCCCCACCACTATTGGCCCCGGCTGCAAGGTGGGGGGCGAAGTTGCCCGCTCCATTTTGTTTGCCAACTCAAACAAAGCCCACGACGGTTTCCTCGGCGATTCCGTGCTCGGCGAGTGGTGCAACCTCGGCGCCGATACCAATAATTCCAACCTCAAAAACAACTACAGCGAAGTCAAACTCTGGGATTACGAAGAGGAGCGGTTCGTCAAAACCGGTACGCAGTTTTGTGGGCTGATCATGGGCGATCACGCCAAGTGCGGCATCAACACCATGTTCAATACCGGTACGGTGGTCGGGGTGTTTGCCAACGTATTCGGCGCCGGATACCCGCGCAATTTCGTGCCCGATTTCGCTTGGGGAAGTGCCGACGCCGGCTACCGAACCTACCGTTTTTCCGAAGCCTGCGAAACGGCGGAGCTTGTGCTGGCGCGTCGCAATCTGAAATTCACCGAGTTGGAAAAAGCTATCCTGTTTCATATTTACGACCACACGGCGAAACACCGGTCGTGGGAAAAATAAAACCTCAACCCCGCTAAACTTCCGCTCAACTGAACATGGTTGAAAAATCGAAATACGACCAGCGCGGCGTCTCTGCCTCCAAAGAAGAGGTCCATGCCGCCATCCAGCACCTGGACAAGGGCTTGTATCCCAACGCTTTTTGTAAAATATTGCCCGATATCGCCGCCGGCGACCCGGCTTTTTGCAACGTGTTGCACGCCGATACCGCCGGTACCAAAACCAGCCTTGCCTACCTGTACTGGCGCGAAACGGGCGACCTGTCGGTATGGGCCGGTGTAGCGCAAGATGCCATTGTAATGAACCTTGACGACATGGCCTGCGCGGGTTGCACCGATGCCATCATGCTGTCGAGTACGATCGGACGCAACAAGAACCTGATTCCCGGCGAGGTTATCGCCGCAGTCATTCGGGGTACGTCTGATTTTGTGGACAATATGCGCCGCCACGGCGTGGAACTCCACCTGGCCGGTGGCGAAACCGCTGATGTGGGCGACATTGTGCGCACTATTGACGTCGGGTTCACTGCTTTCGCCCGCATGCAGCGCAGCGCAGTATTGGTGAACAACATCCAGCCCGGCGACGTTGTGGTGGGGCTGGCTTCGTTCGGCCAGGCTACGTATGAATCCGAATACAACGGCGGCATGGGTAGTAATGGCCTCACCGCCGCGCGACATGATGTTTTAGCCAACGAGTACGCCGCCCGGTATCCGGAAAGTTTCGACCCTAACGTGCCGGCCAACCTGGTGTACAGCGGAAACCGGCGCCTCACAGAGACTATTTTGGTAGATGGCAGGGAAATAACAGTGGGTAAACTGATCCTGTCGCCTACCCGCACATTTTTACCGGTGTTGCAGGAGATTTTGGGTAAACACCGGGACAACCTGCATGGCCTGATCCATTGCACCGGGGGGGGGCAGACCAAAGTGCTGAAGTTTTTGGAAAACGCACATGTCGTCAAAGACAACCTTTTCGATCTGCCGCCGCTGTTCCGCCTCATCCAGGAAAGTAGCGGTACCGATTGGCGGGAGATGTACCAGGTGTTCAATATGGGCCATCGTATGGAAATTTACCTGCCGGAACGCTACGCCGAGGACATCATGCGCATCGCCGCAGGGTTCAATATCGGGGCGCAGGTGATTGGCCGTGTGGAGGCCCATTCGGGCGCCAAAGTCACCGTAAAAAGCCCTCTGGGCTTGTTCGAATACACGGAATCATAAGTACCTGGACCGTATAAAATCTAAATCCTGTTTCACCCCTTGGCCAGTAAGCAAATACGTTATGAAAATTTTCCAGTCCCTCCCCTTCCTGCTGCTTTCTTCCGTACTCCTGTTCTCGTGCGGAGAAAATTTTACCAAAAAAATCGCCGCACTGGAGCAGGAGCTGGCCACCACGAATAACCCCGTGATCGCGGACTCCCTGTTCCGCACCTACCAGGCGGCTGTCGCGGCGCACCCAAACAAGCACGCCGACAACCTGCTGTACCTGACCAAGGCTGCAGAAATCAAGTTCCTGCGCAACAGAGAAGCCGTGACGGCGGTGCGGTTGGTCAATGACGGCCTCAAAGTCCACGGCGAAGGGCAAGGCCTCGCCGAGCCGATCGGTTTGCTGGCCCGTATATGGCGCGTGTATCAGCACAAGGCTGCACCTGATCTGTCGCAAAATCCGGATGATATTGATCTTACCCGCCTCAACCTCGAGCGGAACCTGCACTGGCTCGACTCTGCGTTAGTACGTCTGGACCGCGCCATGGGCGGTGTTGCCGTAACCGACAAGTCCAAGGCAGACCAGTTCATCCAAATATCCGAAGGGTATTCCACCATCGTTCAGGCGGTGGATCCAAAGAAATTTGTGGAGCTGAATATGAAAGCTGCGGGATTGGCCAAGACCATCGGCGAACCGAACACAGCCCTCCGTTTTTACTACAATGTGGCTGAAAAGTTGCCCACCCACCCCAAAGCGCCAACCGCCCTGTTTATGATGGGCTTCATTTATGAGAACGACCTGAAGGACATGGAGAAGGCCAAAAGCACCTACGAGGAATTTCTGAAGCGCTATCCCAACGACCCGGACTATGTGGACGACGCACAAAATGCCCTGCAATTTTTGGGCATCCCGCCCGAGGAAATTATCAAGCAGTTCGAACAAAACCAGCAGTAACGGAACCTGAACCGCATACCGAGGCATCGTTCGGCTCCGCTTTCCGGGCGTTTATTCGTACGGTCGGTCCGAACAGTCGGCTCCGCCTGGCGCCGACCCCCTCCGGCTATCTACACCTTGGCAACGCCTATAATTTTATTCTGAACGGGTTGGCCGCCCGCTGTGCGCCCGGCGCCCGGCTTTTGCTTCGCATAGACAACCTCGATGCCGAGCGCAAGCGTCCGGAGTATGTGCAGGACGTGTTCGACACGCTGCACTGGCTGGGTCTGGACTGGGATGAGGGGCCGCGTACGCCGGCGGATTTTGAGGCCAATTGGTCGCAACACGTGCGGATGCCCCTCTACGAGCAGGTGCTGGAGCAGTTGCGCCAAGGGGGGCACTTGTTTGCCTGCGGCAAATCACGCCGCGATCTGGCTGATTTTGACGGAGACTATCCGATTGAATTTCGCCATCAAAATATTCCGCTGGAAACCCCGGGGGTGGCCTGGCGCATCAAAACACCTGTTCCAGGATCCGCGTCCATTCCGGCCGATTTCGTGGTGCGCCGCCGCGACGGTATTCCCGCCTACCAGGTGGCCAGCGTTGCCGATGATTTGCATTTCGGCATCACCCATGTCATTCGGGGGGCGGACCTGGCCCCTTCTACTGCAGCACAGCAATTTCTCGCCGGGTGTCTTGGCAGACCGGAATTTTCCCAAATCCATTTTTTGCACCACCCTTTGTTGCTTGATGCGGAGGGTGGGAAATTGTCCAAATCCGCAGGAGCCGCAGCGCTCAAAACCTGGCGGGAAGAGGGGCGTTCGCCGGCAGAGGTTTTTCGGTCCCTGGCGCGGTGGCTGGGGGTAGGAGCGGGCGTGGATTCAGCAGCGTCGTTGTTGGAAAAAATAACGACAGCCCGGAATTGAAGGAGATTTTCAATTGGAAAAAGACACGTCGCTGTTGTTGTAGAACTGTGCCAGCACCTCCCGGATTTGTTCCACGCTGCTCTCCCAGTACCACCATTCCAGTCCCGGAATATCATTGCCGGCATTTGGTTGTTCCACTCTTTTTTTGGCCGTCAGGTGAAACTCCTGCGCGCCGGTAATTTCCGCCACTGCACGGATATTTTGGGCCGACAGGCCCGCGCCCGGCATCACGCGGATGCGACCTGCCGCGTATTCCACCATTTTTTTTAATAAAAAACGCCCCTCGTAGGCGTTGGCGGCTTGTCCCGAACTGAGTACCCGCGGTATGCCCAGCGCAAGGAGCATATCCAGCGCCTCGAACGGGTCCGGCGTGAAATCGAACGCGCGGTGGCACGTGACATCCATACCTTTGGCTGCCTCCAGCAGGAGCTTCATTTTGGGCAAATCGAAGCGACCGTCGGCGTCCAATGCGCCAATGACCACCCCATCGGCGCCGGCCTCACGGCAGAAGCGGATGTCGTCGAGCATGATCGCCAGCTCGGTATCGGTGTAGCAAAAATTGCCCTCGCGGGGCCGAATGAGCACATTGATCGGAATACGCAGGTGCTGGCGGGCCACCCGCAGCAGTCCGGGCGAAGGCGTGAGGCCGCCGCCGTCGAGGGCGCAACAGAGTTCGATACGGTGTGCTCCGGCCGCTTGGGCGGCAATGGCGGACTGGATGTTGACGGCGCAAATTTCGAGCATGGGTGTGTTGGATTGATTCGATTGGCTGGATTGATTCGATTGGTTCGATTACCGCGCTTACCGCCCCGCTTGGTGTTTTCACCAAGCGGCTCTACGTGAGGGGGGGGAGGCGGAACACAATATTTTTTTTCCGGCAGATGCAGCGTTTCGGGGTTTGGTGCATAATGCAGATAACAGCGCGCTCATTGCTAACTTTTCTAACGTAAACACGACATGAAACGCACATATAATTTCCTGGTTCTGCTGGCGGTACTATCCGCGGCGCTCTTTCTTGGCGCTTGCCGGAAGGACAAAATTAACGAAGATGATACCATTATTACTCCGACGCCGATCGTGCTGATTGAGGCGGGTGTGCATGGTTTGGTAGCCGACGAAACGGGTGCGCCCGTGAGCGATGCCACCGTGTACCTCGGCACCAAAGAAACGCAGACCGACGACAACGGCTACTTTCAAATCAGCGGCTTGATGAACTCCGCACTCCCGTTTGTACGGGTCGAAAAACCCGGTTACTTCCCATCCATGGCCAGTTATTCGGCCAAGGTCGGCGGTATCGGTCGCGTAAAGGTAACTCTGCGCGCCAAATCGCCCGCGGCGCAGGTGAACGCTTCCTCCGGCGGTACCGTGAATATTCCCGGCGGCGGCACGGTAAAGTTTGCCGCAGGCGGATTTGTGGATGCCTCCGGCCAGCCGTACAATGGCATGGTGCAGGTTTTTGCTACATACCTCGACCCTTCGAACCCGGGAATTGACAACCTGATTCCAGGTGGATTTTTAGGCCGCAGCGCCGCTGGTGAAAACCAGATTCTGACCAGTTTCGGCATGGTGCACGTCCTGCTGGAAACCGCTTCCGGACAAAAACTGCAAATCAACAAACCCGCCGAAGTGACCATGCCGGTACCGGCAGCCCGCCTTTCCAACGCACCGGCGACCATTCCACTGTGGTACATTGACGAAACCAACGGCTACTGGAAAGAGGAAGGCTCGGCTACGCTCCAGGGCAATGTTTATGTCGGCTCGGTCACCCACTTTTCGTGGTGGAACTGCGATATCGGCTCGGGGTATATCCGCCTGAACGGCAGGGTGCGCATCGGCTCGGACCACCCGTTTGTTGTCCTGCGCGTCACCCAAAACAGCGGCCTTAGCGCTACCACTACACCCGATGCGGACGGCTACTTCACCGGAGGTGTGCCTGCCAATCAAACCTTCCTGTTCGAGGCAATCAACGAGTGTGGCGACGTGGTGTATTCCGCCGTTCTCGGCCCATACAGCAGCGAAACCGACATCGGCATTATCTCCATTTCCTGGACGTCGGACTGGATCAATGTGGAGGGCAGCCTCGTGGATTGCAACATGCAGCCTGTGACGAATGGCTTCGTTTCTTTCAGCACCAACGGCAACCAGGCCGCAACCTATTTCCCAATTACTGTTGACCCGGTTACGGGTACGTTTTCCGGAACCGTCGTTAATTGCGGCGGCACCGAATTGACCCTCAGGGCGATTGATATAGACGAACAAGTGGCGAGCAACCCGGTCGCATTGCCGGTGAGCGCGGATGTGGACTTCGGGGCTGTCAGCGTATGCGGCAATCCGGTAGCCTTTGGCTTAACGCTGGAATTCCCGAACGGGACAACTAAATTTATCCCCATTACGTCTGCTAAAATAAATGCAGATACAGTTGGAAGTATCTACCAGTTCATCGCCAACGATGCACAGGGTGGAGGCGATGGCGTGCAGTACACCATTGCTATCCTGAACTGGACGGGCGACCCGAATAACCCGCTTTGGGGTATTAGCTACCAGCACACGATATCGGGCACTCCGGTTTACTACGGTTTTGAGGTTCCGAACAACAACATCCAGGCATTGGTACTGGGCACGCAACCCGGTGAAATGGTTACGTTCCAGCTTAGTAACATGATCTTGCTGGAAGAACCCTCCGGAACACACTACGCACAATGCAACGTCACGATCTCGGCAATCCTCCAATAATTTAATAATCCCCATGCACGAAGTCCATTTCCTGCACATGATCGAAGGTTGCCGGCAAGGCAAACCCGCCTCGGAAGAAGCGTTGTTTCGGCGCTTTGCCCCGACGGTCGTAGCCATCGCCCGGCGCTATGCGACCGACGAGCCGCTGGCCCTCGATTATGTGCAGGAGTGCTTCGTAGTGGTTTTTGAAAAAATAAACCGTTTCGACCCCCAACGCGGCGCATTTGAACCCTGGCTGCACCGCCTTTGCGTCAACGTCATCCTGCAAATCCTTCGGAAAAACAAAACAGTGCAAGCTACCGTCGAACTGCCGCCTGAGATACCGGACGGTGACCTCTGGGAGGCGGATACGGAAATACTCGATGCAGCGCAAGTATTGGATGCCATCCGCCAACTGCCCCAGGGTTACCGCGAAGTATTCAACCTCAGTGTGTTCGAGGACTGGCCCCACCGCGACATTGCCGAGGCGCTCGGCATCACCGAGAGCAGTTCCCGTTCCCAACTGGCCCGCGCCAAACAATGGCTGAAACAAAAACTCACACAAACAAAACGGCACTATGAGCAAGGATTGGTTTGAAAAGGCCCTGCGCGACAACTACCCGGCGGAAGCACACGATTTTGACACAGACGCCGCCTGGTCAGCGCTCGAAGCGCGCCGCCGCAAGAATCGGCGCCGCCCCTTCGCATTCTGGTGGGTGTCGGCGGCCGGCGTAGTCTTGCTTGGCGCCGCTGTCTTGTTTTGGTACAGCCCCGGCTCCGACGCAACATTGCCGCTGCAAAAATTGCAGTCTGCTCCCGGTGTATCGCAACAGGAGTCGGTGGTAGCAGCGGACAAGTCGCCGAACGAATCGCCGGTGGCAGTACTGCAAAACGCCCGCATCAACGCCGATGTGGCTGTGCCGTCGCGCCCCCCCGTTCGCCCGACTACAACAACGTTCGGCGCCAAACGCCGGTCAAGCGCTCCTACCCCGGCAACTCCGGTTAGCTCCCGGAACGCCTCCCCGGCCCAACCGGCCCCGGTTGTTTCCGGTAATACCGTCTCCGCACAAGCTGCCGTTGCATTGCCCTTTTCGGCGTCTGCCGGCGAAACGCGTATGGATCATCAGCCTAAAGCCGCCACTGCTATGTTGCCGTTTTTGGAGCAGGAGATCCAGCCAGTGGTATTCAATACCGATGCGGAACCCCAATTCCCTGCGTTTTTTGGCGATGCCGAAAAGCGCCGCAAGGCCAAAGAACCCCGCTGGTGGATCGGTGTTTCGGCGCACTATGGCTTAAGTCTTGTTCGCAGAACCGGTTTAGCGGATTACCTCAAACAACGCGACACGGAGGAAACCGCGCTGGATTTGTTCCAGACCGGACTTGATTTCCGTCGCCGCGTGGGCAGCCGTTATTTCGTACAAACAGGGTTGTATTTTGCGCAGTGGACCGATGTGCGCGAGCGGAATTTTAAGGAAACGTACACCACCATTGATTCGAATTATATCGTGGCACAGATCGTACGGGCCAACGGAACCGTCGAAAATGTGTACGGCATGGCGGATATCATTCACATCCGCACCGTTACGCAAGAAACGTACAACCGGTACCGGCACATCGAACTGCCCTTGCTGGCGGGTATTTCGCTGCCGGTGGGCGAGCAATGGCGCTTCGAAGCTTCGGCAGGGCCGGCCATCGGATTGCTGTCCACCCGCGCCGGTGCTATCGCCGATTTTCAGAGTACGGGCGACCTGACCCTGAAAAACGCGCCCTACCGTAACAGCGCCACGCTTTCGGGTATCGCCCGAGCGGAGTGGCTCTACACGACGCGCGGCTGGGCCGCCGGCATCAGCATCATGGGCCGTACCGCTCTGAACAACTGGACGGAATCGAATCCGGCATTTTCCGAAAAGCGCTCGGCTATCGGGGCGGGTGTGGTTTTCCGGAAAGCGCTTCGGTAAAAAACGCTACCTGCGGAGAGTGTTCACGGAACTGTGTCAGCCCGTTGAGCGCAAATTTTACACAGACAAACGCAGACTGCGGCACAGACAAACACAGAGGTTTGATTTCAAATAAGTTACACTCTGTGTTTGTCTGTGCCGCAGTCTGCGTTTGTCTGTGTAAAAAATATCTCTCGGGGGTTTGACACAGTTCTCTGAACACTCTCTACCTGCGCAGGGTCGCCAGCGCTACCCAGCCGCCGATAAAACCCAGCCCCCCCAGCGGCGTCACCGGTCCTGCCCAGCCTACCGGGAACGGCAACAAATCGCGACAGGCCAGCAGATACAGCGAGCCGGAGAAACAAAAGATACCTACTAAAAAAAGCCTTGCGCTCCAGCGCAGGGCTTTTTGATTGCCCAGATGTTCCTGCAGCAAGGCCACCCCGAGCAAGGCCAGCGTGTGGATAAACTGGTACTGTACGCCTTTTTCAAAAATAGCGCTTTGGTATTCGGACAGGTGTGGTTTCAGACCATGTGCGCCAAAAGCGCCGATGGTGACGGCTAATGCCCCGGAGACGGCCGCCCAACGCAGGGTTTGTGTAGTCATAAGTCAGATTTTGAACCGCAAAAATGGGTTTGGAAAAACTCTTTGGTAACATTGCGGCACTAAATCTTTCTTCGTGTACGAATTTATCCGACGTATAAATTGGCGCATCGTCGTCCCGATGCTGGTGTTGTCCGGTGGTTTTTTGTTCTGGTTTTTGGGTTGGCGCAGCTACCGGCTGTTGGAGGCAGTTCCCGAACAGTCGGCGCTGGTGTTGACATTTTCCAGTATGCAGCAGCTCCAAACGCTGTTTCCCCGAAATGCCGACGGTCTGGCAGGCTTGGCTGTTTTGCAAAGTTGCCGCGCCGATGCCGAGCAGGCGCTATCGCTGTTTCGCGCTGATAAAAACCTGAGCGACCGGCCGTTTGCTGCTGCGTTCAGCCTGCATCCCAACGATAGCCTGCACCCGGTTTTTGTCGTGGATGCCGGGCGTCGCATAGATCTCGCCCGGTTTTTGGCGGATTTGGGTGATTCCGTCAAGGTGGTTTCTTCGGTTTTTAAAGGGCATATCCTGTACACCGTGCAATGCCCCGGACGCGACCGTCTTGTGTTGGCGACTGCGCGGAACATCGTGCTCTTTTCGCGTTTTTCCTACCTCGTGGAAGATGTGCTGCTGCAGGTTGGCGACCGCAACCGCTGGTGGCAAACGCAAGCCAACATGGAGGAAGCGTACTTTCGCGCGATCCTGCGCACCAATGTGCTGGCAGAGCGTTGCCGGGGACAAATGGCGCCCGGCTGGGAACATTTGCCGGGTTTACTCGCCGCGAATGCGGAGGCTGTAGTTGCCGGTTTCGACGGAAAACAGTGGCGGGTGGCGGTTCGGACGGAGCTAACCGGGGTTAAATCTACTGGTGGACAAATGCCCCGTTTCAATATGGCCGCCGTATTGCCCGACAACACCGCGCTGCTTACCTGGGTGGGTACCGGGCAACCGGGAGCGTTGGCTGAATTTGCCGGGGAAGCAGGAAATCAAGCGGATTTTAAACGCTATGTGGCGCCCTGGGCTGGGAAAGAGGCGGCGTTTGCCTTGCTGGAGCCCTACTCGCCGGGCATGCGGGAGGATCAGTTTTGGGTGTGTGCCGTACGAGATGAGGCGCTGGCGCACAAACGTTTGAATGAATATGGCGAGCGCACCGGCTTGCTGCACCGCTATGCGTACCAAACGTTCGAAATTCGACAGTTTCTGAGTCGCGCACTGCTGGAGCCGTTGCTCCCTTCCGAACGGCAGGATTTTCAAAATCCCGTGTGCGTACTGCTGGACGGATACGCGGTATTTGCCGCCAGTCCTTCTGCGCTGGAACTGTGGATTGACAAATATATCGTCGGCCAAACACTGGCCAATCTGCCGGACTACCTGCTGCTGAATAAAGAACTTCCCGAGCAAAGTAGCCGGTTTGTATATGGAAATACGGATTATTGGGGCTTGTTGTTCAAGCAGGTATTCGGCCCCGTTTTTTCTGCCGAAAATGTCGCGGATATTGCGCTGGCGCAAAACAGCGGCCTTTACGGACTGGATTTGCAGCAGCGGCGTGCGGGCGAATGGTCGGGATCGCTGGCGGTCCGGAAGAGCAGTGTGTCGGCGGCAGCGGCCAGTATCCTCTGGAAGGCTCCGCTCAGCGGCGCGGCGATCACGCAGCCCTTTTTGATTCAGGCTTCCGGGCCAGATGCTGCGGGGGCTATTTTAATTCAGGACGAGCAATTTCAGTTGTACCGGTTGTCGCTCAGTGGCAATGTCGTGTGGCGCAAACAACTGGATCAGCCCATCTTGTCTGCCGTACAGGGTATTGATTTTTTTGACAACGGGAGTATTTGTTACCTGTTCAATACAGCAGACGCGCTCTGGGTCATAGACGACGAGGGCCGCGAGGTGGTAGGGTATCCGTTGCGCCTCCAATCGCCCGCAACCAACGGTGTAACCGCTGTGGATTTCAATGGCGATCACCACCACAGCCTGTTTGTAGCCTGTGCCAATGGCAATCTCTACGGCTTTGACCAGTACGGGCGGCCACTACCGGGCTGGAATCCCAAAAGTGGGGACGGCCGGGTGAAACACCCGCTGCTTCATGTTAAAAAAGAAACCAAGGATTATCTCGTCGTGCTCAGCCTGGAAGGGCAATTATCGGTTTTTGATCGCAGTGGCACTCCGCACTTCGCCCCGCAACAATTCGAGGGCAATTTTTTCGTCAGCCCGCCCCAGGTTGACACGGCTGCGGAATCGGTACGTATTGTGTGCGCAAATGCAGCTGGGCGCGCGTACGTCTGCAACCTGAGCGGACAGACCTTTCAGTTGGAGTTGGGGGGCAACCGCAAGGTGGAGAGCAGCATGGTCCTGGAAAATTTGTTTGGCGACGAGCGCAGGGATTATGCGCTGCTAAACGGATCGGCGCTCGTCCTTTCCGGGTATGCGGGGAGTACCTTTCAAAAAAAAGCAGTGAAAACGTTTGCGGCGCCTCCGGATACCCTTTTTGCCGTGGGGCAAAGCAGTTGGCTGGGGACGCTGGATCGAGACCGACGGCAAGTGTTCTTGTTGAATGCCACTGGCGATGTGCATCCTGGATTTCCACTGGCCGGTACAACACCGTTCATTCTGGGGGCATTGCCGGCCGGTGGGCGGGGATATGTTTTGATCGTAGGAAACGGGATGGGGGTGTACGGGTACAAGATTTCCGGTTTGTAGGTTGGAGGGTTGGAAGGTTTCTGGTTGGAGGGTTAGAGGGTTTCTGGGAAATAATTCTTTGCTGATTAGAGAAGCTTTGTATATTTCGCCGCTTTATTTGCTCAAACAAAATTTATTACTGACTTATGAAAAAATCCTTACTGCTCCTCTCCTTCCTGTTGATGGGTTGCTTTGGTGCAATGGCGCAAATGCCCAATGGCAGCACGGCGCCCAATTTCACTGTTGTGGACATCAACGGCAACTCACACACGCTGTACAGCTTGCTTGACCAAGGCAAAACGGTCTATCTGGACTTTTTTGCCACCTGGTGCGGGCCGTGCTGGAACTACCACCAAACACACGCCCTCCGGGATCTTTGGGATCAGTACGGTCCTCCCGGCACCGGTGAAGCATTTGTCATCGGCATTGAGGGCGACTGCAACACCAACACCGCGTGTATTTCTCAATTGCCGGGCTGCAACGACCCGAACAATCAGGGAAACTGGGCCGACGGTATTCCGTACCCACTTGTGGATAACTGCTCCGTTCGGCAATCGTACCAGGTGGGGTACTACCCGACGATTTACATGATTTGTCCTGCCGACAAAAAAATATATGAGGTGGGCCAGCAGGGAGTTTCCGGGCTTTGGTCTGCCCGCGAAACCTATTGCCCGCCGATGGTTGTAAATTCGGTTGTAAATACGGTTACCAATACGGTATGCTACGGCAGCAATACCGGCGCTATTGATATTTCGGTTTCAGGCGGCAACGCTCCGTACACGTACCAGTGGTCGAACGGCGCCACCACGCAAGACTTGGTGAATGTACCTGCGGGCACATACCAATGCACGATCACCAGCGCACAGGGTTGGCCCGGCGAGGCAGGCCCGATCACTGTTGACGATCCTCCTGCGCCACTGGAATTGTCTGTAGTAGCTTCCACGCCCGTTGGCTGTAATGGTGTACTCGGCAGTATTGACGTAGAAGCCGGCGGTGGCTGGGATGACTACAACTATAACTGGAGCAATGGTATGAGCGGTCAAAATATTCAAGGACTGACAGCCGGCTCGTTTACCTGCACGGTTACGGACGATCGTGGTTGCACCAAAACGGCCAACACCGTGCTGGCTCCTGCTGCGTATCCGGTTGCAACCGTTGCGCCGCCTGCTACGATCACTTGTGCCACGCCAACGATCCAGCTGAGCGCATCGGCTACCGGTGGCTACAGTGGCGATTATGCGTACCAGTGGTCGGCGTGGAATGGTGGAAACATCGTTTCCGGCGCCAATACGCCCAACCCCACGGTGAATGCCGCCGGTAACTATACGGTTCAGGTATCCGATGTGGTCACAACTTGCGCGGGCTTTTCGACAGCTATTGTTTCGGCCAATCAGGACTTGCCCACTTCCGAAGCAGGACCGGGTATGGAGGTTTCCTGCGCCAGCCCTTCTGTTCAACTGGAGGGTAGTGGTTCCGCTGGAGCCAATATTTCGTATCAATGGACGGCAATTAATGGCGGCCATATCGAAGCGGGCGCCAATACCCTGACGCCAACTGTTGATGCCGCCGGGAATTACATTCTGGTTGTCACCAATAGCACCAACGGCTGTGCAAAAAGTGACACAACCGGCGTGGTCGGCAACAACGTGCCGCCAACTGCTCAAACAGAAAGTGGCGACCTCACTTGTGTGACGTTTTCGGTTACCCTGAACGCAATTACCAATGCCAATAACCCCGTGTTTGCCTGGACCGGCCCGAACGGATTTACTTCCGATCTGCAAAACCCGGTGACCACCGAGGCGGGAGATTACCAACTTATGGTCTCCGACCCGAATACAGGTTGCACCAATACAGCTTCAGCTAATGTGGCAAACAATACCGTACCGCCCGGCGCTACAGCAGACGGAGGCACGTTGACTTGTGTGGTTTCAAACGTTGAATTGGAAGGCGATGCAGATGTATCCGGCGTTTCGTTTGCCTGGACCGGCCCGAATGGATTTGAAAGTGCCCTGCCCAACCCGTCTGTTTCGGTGGTAGGCGCTTACGACCTGGTCGTTACGGACACCCTCAACGGTTGTACTTCAACGGCTGTGGCTACCGTAGCCCAAAATACGACGCTGCCTGTAGCCAGCGCGGTCACACCTGGCACACTCAATTGTTCCGTCAGTGAACTGGAACTTGACGGGTCCGGGTCGGCCCAAGGCGCCAACATCGGCTATGCCTGGACGACCGCAGACGGCAATATCGTTTCCGGCGCCAATAGCACGACGCCGACGGTAGATGCTGCCGGTAGCTACCAACTTCAGGTCACGGATGCCGACAACGGCTGTACTTCGATTGCCTCAACTGCTGTGGTGCAAAATTCCCCGGTTTCGGCTTCTGTTGGCGATGTCTTGAATGTATTGTGCAACGGCGGCACGACAGGTTCGGCCACGGCAATGCCGGCAGGTGGAAACTCGGACTATGATTTTGTCTGGAGCACCGGCGATATGACGGCAACCGTAAACAACCTTGTAGCGGGTACGTACTCCGTTGTCGTGACGGATGGTGAGAATTGCACGGCTTCGGCTTCGGTTGTAATTGGACAACCGCCTGTATTGGCGCCTAATGCCTCCGCGACGCACCAAACTGCTGCAAACGTGAACGACGGTACTGCTACGGCAAATCCAACCGGTGGCACCGGCGATTTCACATACCTCTGGAACAATGGCGAAACAACGCAGACGATTACCGGGCTTGCTCCGGGTTCGTATCAGGTTGTTGTAACCGACGAAAATGGCTGTACCGCTGCCCAATCGGTGACGGTAAATGCTTTTGACTGCGCACTTTCGGTATCTTCATCTGCTACAAACATTACGTGCTTTGGCGCAAATAACGGTACCGCTGAAATTGCAGTGGTTGGAGGAAATGATCCGGTGACGTACACCTGGAGCAACGGAGCCAACACGCCGGAATTGTCCGATTTGGCCCCCGGCACCTATACTGTTGAAATCATAGACAACACCAACTGCACCGACGTACTTCAGGTTACCATAACGGAACCTGTTGAATTGGAAGCCAATGCCTCGGCTACCGCCGAAACATCCATGGGCGCCAATGACGGTATTGCCACAGCCATCCCGACGGGCGGCACCGGCGCATACCTGTACCTTTGGAGCAATGGAGAAACGAGCCAGACGATAAACAACCTGGCGCCGGCTACCTACACGGTGACAGTACAGGATGAAAACGGTTGCACGGATGTGCAAACCGTCGTGGTTAATGCCTTCAACTGTGCCGTATCGGCACAACCGATGGTCGTGCATGTGAACTGCTTTGGTCAAAACAACGGCACTGTTTCGGTCGCGCTTGCCGGCGGCACGGAACCCTACACCTACCTCTGGAGCAACGGCGAGACGACCGCCTCCATCCAGGGCCTGGCTCCTGGCGTATATACCGCCTCGGTATCGGATGCCAATGGCTGTGACGTAATAATCGGCGCAACCGTGGCCGAACCCGCCCTGCTGGAAATTGATTCCGATGTCAGCCATCCGGCATGTGCAGAAGAACCCAGCGGCGCCCTCCAAACCAGCGGTATCGGTGGAGCAGGAAACTACGCTTATTCGTGGAGCAATGGCGCCACGACGAGCGATATTTCCAACCTGTTGCCGGGCGCTTATACCCTAACGTTGACAGACGGAAACGGCTGCTCCAGCACGGAAACGTACACGCTTGTTGCAGCAGACAATATTGCACCACAGATCGCAGCACAGAATACTACGCTCGAACTCGGCGCAAGCGGTACCGTTACGGCTACGCTGCAAACGTTGGGCGCGTCTGTGACCGACAACTGTGCGGTGACCAGTGTCAGCATCGAACCCGGTGCATTTGACTGTTCGAATGTGGGCGTGCAAGAAGTCACCATCACGGCTACCGACAATGCCGGCAACACTTCCGTTATGACAATTATGGTAATGGTTGCTGATAATATTCCTCCATCGGTTACCTGCCCGGCGAATATTACCCAGTGCTGGTACGACAACACAGTTTCCTACAATGCTCCTGTGGCGCAGGATAATTGTCTGTCTAACGGTGGTGGTACCTGGAACCTGGAAGAAGGTTTGCCGAGCGGATCTGAATTCCCGATTGGCGAAACCGTTCAGAAGTACACGTACACGGACGGTGGCGGCAACGTTGGTTCCTGCTCTTTTGCCGTGAGCATTACCACTCCGGTAGCACTTGATGCGCCTGTGGTAACTCCTGATGTAAACAACCAGGGTATAGGTTCTATTGATATCACCGTATCGGGGGGCACCGCACCGTACAGCTTTGTCTGGAAAAATGAAATCGGGGGAGTCGTTGGCACCACCGAAGATTTATCCGGGCTTAAGACCGGTATCTACTTTGTGGAAATCAAGGATGCCAACGGCTGTCTGTTGACAAACGAAGGTATCCGGGTAGAAAACACTACCAGCATTTCGGAACCGACATGGCTCCGTGGCGTGGTGTTGCAGCCCAACCCGACCGCTGGAATTACACAGATCGTATTTGCTGAAATTCCTGCTGCTGACCTGCAAATTACCGTGAGCGACGCTACTGGTCGTACGGTGCTGATGCAGAAATCGCAGCAACAAGCAACCGTGCGCCTGGACTGCTCCAACCTGCCGGAAGGCATTTATCTGGTACGCTTCTTCTCCGGCGCCGAAACCGGCGTGCGGAAGTTGGCAGTAGGACGATAGAAGAAGAGTAGAGGGTTTCTGGTTGGAAGGTTTCTGGCTAGAAGGTTTCTGGTTGGAAGGTTTCTGGTTAGAAGGTTAAATTTTATTGGAAACGCCTGGATGGGTTATGCCCTCCCGGCGTTTCTGTTTTTGTTTGATCCATTCCAACCCTCTAACCAGAAACCTTCCAACCAGAAACCTTCCAACCAGAAACCTTCCAACCAGAAACCTTCCAACCAGAAACCTTCCAACCAGAAACCTTCTAACCAGAAACCCTCCAACCAGAAACCCTCCAACCAGAAACCCTTCTAACCAGAAACCCTTCATAACCTTTCAAATTGCAATACCTTCGCCGCGTAAATTGAAATAATGACCGATACCTTCAAAGGATGTATTTTTAACTTAGACGGCGTGTTGGTGGACACGGCCAGGTATCATTTTGAAGCCTGGCGACGTTTGGCGAATGCATTAGGATTTGATATTTCTCCGGAGCAAAATAAACAATTGAAAGGCTTGGGGCGGATTGCCAGTCTGGAAAAGATCCTCGACTGGGGCGGTGTGTATATGTCTGAAGCAGAAAAAATGCACTGGGCAGATGTGAAGAACAACTGGTATATCGCTTTGATAGCTACCATGAAACCGGGCGAAGTGCTACCGGGGGTATTGTTTTTTTTGAGACAAGCGCGGGAAATGGGCATGATGATTGCCCTGTCTTCGTCCTCCCAAAATGCCCGATCTGTATTAAAATCTACCCTTCTGGAGCAGTATTTTGATGTAATCGTGGATGGTGGAAGCATTAAGCGGCAAAAGCCGGATCCGGAATGTTTTCTGCTCGCTGCCGGAGAGATGGGTTTGCTCCCGAGTGCGTGTTTGGTTTTCGAGGATGCCCCGCTGGGCATTACAGCTGCGCTTTTGGGTGGTTTCACAGCAGTAGGCGTTGGTCGGGAAGTGGATTTGCGCCACGCGCATGTCGTTGTGGATGGATTTGAAAATCTGAGTTTTGATACTTTGTTGGTTCAATTTTGTGAACGGGTATTGTCCTAATTTTTATTTTTTATGAAACTGAATATTGTACTTGCCGTCTTGGTGGCCGTAATGAGTTGGGTCACCTGTAAAAATCTTCAAAAAAGCCGACCTGCCGAGCCTGCTGCCTCGGCCGTGGAACCGTCAAGCTCCGGTCCTGTGGGTTTTAATGCTTCCCGCGTGGCTGCTGAAGCACGCCCCGATACCGCGGGCATCAACCAGTTAGCGTATGCACCGCGCAGGGTAACGGTGCCGGTGGACGCTCTTCCGCCCGCCAGCGCCAGCCACAAGTCTTACCTGAGTTCGGCCTACTGGCACCTGAGCCATGCCGTACAACCCACCGACACTTCGGTACACCACAACTACAATCAGAAATGGTTGAAATTTCGGGAGGATCAGACCTTTGATGTCCTCGCAGATGGAAAAATCATTGAAAGTGGTCGCTGGAATTGGGACGTTGCGAAAAACGAAATCTACCTGTCCTGCAATGACCCATACATCAACAACACCTGGGTCGTGAACGACCGCAGCTTTATTATGATCTGGAAAGGAAACACAGATTTGAACGTGACCGGTATCCAAATCAAGGTACAAGGGCACAGAACCCTGCCCTGGGAATGAGTTGACAGTGATACGTGATGCTGGAGCAGTGCCGGCTCCAAAGCGTTTTTTCAAAGACGTGACATGAACGATTATACAAAAGTGCTACTACTAAGCCTCCTTGCCAGTTTGCTGACGGGATGCCAAAACCAACCTGCGCCAACTGTGCCAACCACAACTGTAGCGCCACCTCCAACACCCAAAGGGCCGCCTCCCGAACCAGACTGGGCGCCTCAGAGTGTTCTGTACGAATGCAACGTACGGCAGTTCTCTGCGCAAGGCAATTTCGACGGGGTGCGGGCACAACTGCCCCGCCTGAAAGCGCTTGGCGTGGATATCCTTTGGCTCATGCCTGTTCATCCTGTTGGAAAAGAACGGCGAAAAGGCCCTTTGGGAAGTCCGTACTCGGTGCGGGATTATTTAGCCGTAAATCCTGATTATGGCACATTGGGCGATTTGAAAAACCTCGTGCAGGCAGTACACGCGCAGGATATGAAAATTATCCTCGACTGGGTGCCCAACCATACTTCCTGGGATGCTGTCTGGAAACAAAAACACCCGGAGTACTACACCCGATATAACGGAAATTTCACCGTACCGCTAAACGAACAGGGCGAACCCATTGAAGACTGGAGCGATGTGTGCGACCTCGACTACGGCAACCCCGACCTGCGTCGGGCCATGATCGAAGCCATGCAGTACTGGATCCGGGAATGCAATATTGACGGCTACCGGGTGGATATGGCTGGACTGGTGCCCAACGATTTCTGGGCGGAGGCGCGCCCGGCTTTGGACTCCCTGAAAACAGTTTTTATGCTGTCGGAATGGCAAGAAGAGCCAGGGCATTTCAAGACCTGTTTCAATACTAATTACGGTTGGAAATGGAAAGACGTGACCAAGGATATCTGGGCGGGCAAACAGAATGCTCTGGCGCTGGATACCTTGCTGCGGTATCTGAACGATTTTTACCCTGAGGGTTACTACCAGTTGTATTTCACTCAAAACCACGACGAAAATTCCCATAACGGTACCGAAATGGAACTTTACGGCGCTTCCGCCGACGCCTTCAATGTGCTGGCGTTTACCTGGCAAGGTTTGCCCTTGATCTACAATGGACAGGAGGATGGTCTCGCTCAGCGTCTCGGCTTTTTCAACAGGACACCGATCCGCTGGAAAAAATTCGCCCGACAGGACTTCTTTGCCCGGCTAAGCAGCCTGCGCCATTCCAACCGGGCCTTGTTGGCCGGCAAGGCCGGCGGGCCGGTAGAGAAAATTTCCAATGATGCCGAAGATCGGGTGTATTCGTTCACCCGGGAAAAGGATGGAGATCGTGTGGTAGTTGTTTTGAACCTGAGCAAGGAGCGCGTTACCGTAACCCTGCGCCCCGGCAGCGCCGCAACCGGGCCTTATGCCAACGTGTTTGGGCGCAGTACCCTGCAACTCACCCGCGAAATCACCCTGAACCTGAAGCCGTGGGAATACATGGTTTTTTCCAATAAGTAGCGCCAGCAGGTATGTTTCCAGCCAATGCTTTGCATTATATCCTGTTGTTTTTCCGGCTTTCAAAGCACCCCCCCGGCCGACAGAGCCGCTTTAAGCGGGTATATCAAACCATAAGGCGCATCCGCATAGCGTTTGCGTTGGCTATCACAGCCTTGATGGTGGGGATGGTGGGTTATGTGTTCATTGAAGGCTATACCTGGTTTGAGGCCTATTATATGGCCGTAATCACGTTGGCATCGGTGGGTTATGGAGAGGTGCATCCGCTGAGCGACGCGGGGCGGCTGTTTACATCCATTTACATCCTGTTCAATGTCGGCATTTTTGCCTACGCCATCTCCACCATTACCAGCATTTTTGCAGAAGGCGGATTCACCAAATTGCTGCAAGATTTTCGTATGAATCAAAAAATTGAAAGCCTTAGCGCGCACGTCATTGTGTGCGGTTTTGGAAGGCATGCCACGGAAGTTGCCCAGGAACTTTCCAAACAGGGGGTTCCCTTTGTCATTGTCGAAAAACAGCTGGATAAACTGGACCAGTTGCGGCACTCCGAGTACCTCTACCTGGAGGGCGATGCTACCGAAGACGAGGTACTTCTGGAGGCAGGAATTGACCGGGCCAAGGCGATCGTTTTGACCTTGCCCGACGATGCCGACAACCTGTTCATCACGATGTCTGCCCGCCAGATTAACCATAATCTGCGCATCATTTCCCGCGCCGGCAACCTGGCAGACGAAGTCAAAATTCGGCGTGCCGGAGCCGACCACACCGTGGTGCCCGAACAGATCGGCGGGTTTTATATGGCTACGCTGGTTAACAAACCTGATTTGGTGGAGTTTTTTAACCTGTTGTCCAACATGGGCCCGAGCAATGTGGTGTTCGAGGAAATTGAAGTGACCCGTCTTCTGCCGGAAATACAGGGGAAAACCATTTCTGAAAGCGGGTTATATCAACTGGCACGCGTATCCGTTGTGGCTGTGCGCTATCCAAACGGACAGTATGAACTCAATCCGCCTAATTCCGAGATATTGCGCCCGGACTGGCATATCGTCTTGCTGGGCAATTCTGAACAGATGCAGCATTTCAAGGAAAATGCATTGGCGCGGTAAGGCGTTGAATCAAGTGATCACGTTACATTTGCCGCGAATTAATCCTCCGAGTCCTCCAAATACGCACTAAACTACTACGATGCCATCCAACGGCTCTTCACACGAACACCAACGGCTCACCCTTGCCGGCCTCATCATTACGCTGGGGATTATATACGGCGACATCGGAACCTCACCGTTGTACGTGATGCGGGCAATAGTGGGCGATGGCATTGTGGATCGGGAAACCATCCTCGGCGCTGTCTCCCTGGTGTTCTGGACGCTTACCATCCAGACGACGTTCAAGTACGTCACGCTTGTCCTGCAAGCGGATAACAAGGGCGAGGGCGGCATCTTTTCCATGTACACACTGGTGCGGCGGCGGCGTAAGTGGTTGCTTTTTCCGGCAATGATTGGCGGTGCGGCGGTGATGTCCGAAGGTATGATTACCCCTCCTATTTCGGTATCTTCGGCCATTGAGGGTCTGCACTCCATCGAACAGTTGCACGATGTGGACATTCCGATCGTACAAATCACCATCGGTATCATCACCGGGTTGTTCCTGTTTCAGCAGTTCGGTACAGCCACCGTAGGGCGTTTTTTTGGCCCGGTCATGCTCGTGTGGTTCTCCATGCTGGGGCTGCTCGGCGGTATTGAATTGGTAGGACATCTGTATGTCCTGCAAGCGATGAACCCCATGAATGCGATCACCCTGCTGATGCACCACCCGCACGCGTTGGTACTAATGGGCGCGGTTTTCCTGTGTACCACCGGCGCCGAAGCACTTTACGCCGACCTCGGCCATTGCGGCAAACAGAACATACGCGTCAGTTGGATTTTTGTAAAAACCTGCCTGTTACTCAACTACTTTGGTCAAGCGGCCTGGTGCCTCGAATTCGAAGGATCGCCGTTGCCCGTCGGATCGCCAAACCCGTTTTACGGCATTATGCCCACGTGGTTTTTGCCCATTGGGATCACCATTGCCACGTTTGCGGCCGTCATTGCCAGCCAGGCCATGATCTCCGGTTCGTTCACGTTAGTGAGTGAAGCTATCCGTCTGGGGCTGTTGCCGAAATTAACGGTTATTTTTCCCTCCAACCTGAAAGGGCAACTTTATGTGCCCGCCGTGAATACCCTGCTCTGGGCGGGTTGTGTGTTCGTTACCGTGTATTTTCAGGAAAGCGCCAAAATGGAAGCAGCCTATGGACTTTCGGTGACGATCACAATGCTGATGTCCACCATGCTGATGGCCCATTTTCTGATCATGAAACGGGTGGCTCCGGTATGGATTTGGGCTTTCCTAATCTGGTATCTGTGTTTCGAGGGCGCGTTTTTTGCAGCCAACCTGCTTAAATTCGCAGATGGCGGCTTTATTACCATCGTGATTGCATCCCTGCTATTTACGCTCATGTATGTGTGGGTCAGCGCCAAAAAAGTCAAAAAACGGTTTATTCAGAATGTCAAGACCAAAGACTATATAGACCAGCTCATCATGCTCAGCAACGACGAGAGCATACCCAAATACGCTACTAACCTGGTGTTTCTCAGCAGCGCCAAGTCACCCGACAAAGTCGAGGAAAAAGTGCTGTACTCCATCCTGCAAACCCAGCCCAAACGCGCCGATGTTTATTGGTTTGTACACATTGAAGTGACCGATGAGCCGTACACCATGGAGTACAAGGTGAAAATACTGGCCCCCGACGATGCCTACAAGGTTTCCTTCCGGCTCGGTTTCCGCGTGGAGCAGCGCATGAACCTGTTCCTGCGCAAGGTGGTGGAAGACCTCCTCGAAAACGACGAGCTGCACAACGAATCCCGATACCACGTCAGTCGCGCTGAAATGCCTACTGGCGACTTCAAGTTCGTCATCATGCAGGAGTTTCTCTCCCATGAAAATGACCTTCCGGTACTCGAACAGATCATCATGAGCACCTACCTTGGCGTGAAAAGTTTCACCGCCTCCCCTCAAAACTGGTTCGGCCTCGACAGCGATTCGGTAGAGATTGAAAAGGTGCCGCTCGTGCTCCGGCCGGTGAAAGATTTCCGGCTGCGCCGGGTGCGGTAGGGTAGTGTAACTCAGTTTTTGCACCAACAATTTTTCGTTTGTTGCATCAAAAACCGGTTTGTTGTGTTTGGAGCGTGTTTAAAATTTAGTCGCTGGGCTACGGACGGCCAATTTTTGTTTCTCTCTTCGTTAAAATTTTCGCCGTAGGCACCCGGCTACGGCTGCAAATTTTGCCTCAATAGAAACAAAATTTGCTCGCCCTCGCTCCAGCACTAAAATTTAAACACGCTCTAAGAAAACCCACAACTAAATACACATGCAACAAGGTACTCTGCTCTTCCTGTTATTTGCTGCCCTTGGCAGCCTGACTGCCCAAAACACCGGTTCGCTATCCGGTTCCGTCAAAGACAAACTCACCCAGGAAGCGCTGATTGGCGCCTCCATCAAGCTGGAAAACAGCGGCCTCGGCGCCACTACGGATGTAAACGGAAACTTCCGAATCACGGGCATTACGCCCCGGTCGTACAATATCACCGTATCGTATCTGGGCTATGGCGCACAGACGAGGTTCAATGTTGTCGTCACCACGGGCAACGTCAACCAGTTGAATATCGAACTGGAACCCGACGCCAAAACCCTCGGAGAGGTAGTCGTAGCCGAAAACCGTTCGGTGCGCATTGCATCCATCGAAACGCCGCTGTCCATCCAGAACCTTTCCGTGGAGGAAATCAAGAGTAATCCGGGCGGCAACTTCGATATCAGCCGGGTCGTGCAAGCCCTTCCGGGTGTGGGCGGCGTGGCCGGTACAGGCGGCGGCTTTCGCAACGACCTGATTATCCGGGGCGGCGGACCGAGCGAAAACGTTTTTTATCTGGACGGCGTGGAAATCCCGGTCATCAACCACTTCACCACACAAGGCGCTGCGGGTGGCCCGACGGGTATGCTCAACGTGTCGTTTATCGAGGATGCTACCCTGGCTACCAGCGCCTTTAATGCCCGCTACGACAACACGCTGTCCTCGGTGCTACAGTTCCGCCAACGCGACGGTAATCCGGAACGCCTGCAAGGCAATATCCGGGTAGGCGCCTCCGAAACCGCCCTCACCGCCGAAGGTCCGCTCGGGAAAAAGAACGGCCGCACAACCTTTCTGGCCTCTGCCCGGCGTTCGTACCTCCAGCTTTTGTTTGAGGCTATCGGGCTGCCAATTCGCCCCGATTATTGGGATTTTCAATATAAAATCACCCATAAAATTGATTCCAAAACTACCCTCACCGCGCTCGGCGTGGGCGCCATTGACAAATTTTACTTTGAAGCCCCCAAGGAAACCACACCGGAAAATCTCTACATCCTGAGTTCCGTGCCGGGTGTAAACCAGTGGAATTACACCCAGGGTTTCGCACTTAAACGCCTGATCAAAGACGGATTTTGGAACCTGACCTTCAGCCGAAACATGCTCGATAACCAGCTGGACCAGTTTGCCGACAACACCGACGGCAAACAAACAGACGAGTCGAAGCGTATTCTCGGCATCAAGAGTCAGGAAATCGAAAACAAACTGCGCTTCGACCTCAACCGCTATGCCGGCGCCTGGAAATTCAGCGCGGGCGCCATGGCGCAATACGTCAAGTACAACAACAGCACCTACACCCGCCTCCGGTCGGAAATTCGCGACACCCTGGGCAATGTGGTGCAACCGGCCGTGGAAGGACGCTTCAACACCGCGATTGATTTTTTCAAGTTCGGCGTGTTTGGGCAAGCCAACCGCACCTTTTTTCAGGAACGGCTCGGGGTGTCGGTGGGCCTTCGCACCGACGGCAATACCTTCACGGACGATGGCGCCAACCTGCTGCGCACCCTTAGCCCGCGCGCGAGTGTGAGCTATGCCGTGGCGCCAAAATGGAAAGTCAATGCCTCGGTGGGGCGTTACTACAAAACACCGCTCTACACGGTGCTGGGTTTCCGCGATGCGGACGGGCGCCTCGTCAACCGCGATCAGCCGTATTTGCGCAGTGACCATTATGTGGCCGGGCTGGAGTTTGTGCCGACGCCTGTGCTGCGTTTCACGCTGGAAGGTTTTTACAAGCAGTACAGCGACTACCCGGTGAGCGCTTTTGACGGTATTTCCTTAGCCAACCGCGGAGGCGGGTTTGGTATTCTTGGCAACGAGCGGGTATTGGCCACCGGTACCGGGGAAGCTTACGGGCTGGAGTTGTTTGCACAGCAAAAACTGAGCAATAACCTCTATTTCACCGGCTCATACACCCTGTTCTGGTCCAAATTCAGCAACCTGGATGGCCAATTGACGGCTTCGGCCTGGGACAACCGGCACCTGCTCTCGCTGCTGGCGGGCTACAAGTTTCGCCGGAACTGGGAATTGGGCGTCAAATACCGCTGGCAGGGTGGCGTTCCCTATACCCCGCTCGACCTGGACGCCAGCCGCCTCAATTATGCAACTATCGGAACCGGTGTGCTCGACAACAGCCGTCTGAATACCCTGCGCCTCGGTAATTTCAGTCAGATGGACCTCCGCATAGATAAAAAATGGAACTTCCGCCGCGTCACGCTCGATGTGTTTGTGGACATTCAGAACCTGCTCAATACCGTAAATCCGGCCCCACCCAACTATACGTTTCAGCGTACCGCCGACGGCCAGGCTTTTGTGACCACCGACGGCCAGCCGCTCCGGTCCGACGGGGGCAACGCCGTGCCCTTGCTGCTCGAAAATACAGAAGGTTCCCTGCTGCCGAGTATTGGGTTGGTGATTGAGTTTTGATGGCCGGTTTACCCTTTCATCGTTACTTATGTATCCAAACCTGTTTCTATTATTAGTTGCCCTGCTTGTTTCCAGCCAGCTTGCTGCGCAGCAGCCGGCATTGTCCAAGTGGTGGGTCGAGTTTTCAGACAAAAACAACAGCCCGTACTGCACTTGCCGGCCGGCGGAGTTTTTATCGGCGCGCGCACTGGAACGCCGTGCACGAGCGGGCATCGGCATCTCGGAAAACGATCTTCCGGTAAATCCCGGCTATGTGCGCGCGCTCACGGAAACCGGTGTGCTTCTGCACAACACTTCCCGCTGGCTCAATACGGCCACAGTTATTGCCGATTCGGCAGCGGCGGCGGCGTTGAGGGGGTTGCCTTTCGTGCGCAGTGTCCGTTACCTCGGGCCGGATATTCCGGTGCGAAACCCGCCCGATCGTCCGCCCAAACAGCGCGTACCTATTGATTCTATCCCAACGGTAGAGGGTGACCAGAGCGGATTTGGCTACGCCGGATTGCAAAACAGCCTGTTGGGCATCCCGCTCGTGCATGCTGCCGGATATCGGGGCGCGGGCATTTGGGTGGTTGTAATGGATGGCGGATTCACCAACGTGGATACGCTCCCGTTTTTCGACAGCATCGCCCTGAATGGACGGTTGTATCAGGGCCGGGATTTTGTAGAACGCGATGGCGCCGTGTTCGAAAGTGCCCAGCACGGCACGTCCGTGCTATCGGTTATGGCCGCCGACCTGCCCGGTTACTTCGTGGGTACCGCCCCGGAGGCCACGTATTTTTTGGTAAAAACCGAAGATACCGGCGGCGAATTTCCGGTGGAGGAAACCAACTGGATTGCCGGTGCGGAATGGGCCGACAGCATCGGCGCCGATATCATCAATGCCTCGCTGGGCTACACGGTTTTTAACGACACCACACTCAGCCATACGTTTGCGGTGCTGGACGGACGCACGGCCATAGGCTCGCGCGGCGCCGCTATAGCTGCCACCAAAGGCATGATCGTGTGCAACAGCGCGGGCAATTCCGGCGACGAACCCTGGACGTATCTCGGCGTACCTGCCGATGCGCCGGGCGTGGTAGCGGTGGGAGCGGTAAGTCCCGACGGCAGCCGGGCGACGTTCAGCTCCCAGGGGCCCACGGCCGACGGGCGCATCAAACCCGACCTCATGGCGCCGGGAGAGACGGTGGTAGTGGCCGGCGATACGGGGACTGACCTCGGTTTGTCGAATGGAACATCCCTGGCATCGCCCATGTTGGCAGGCGCGTTGGCGGCACTTTGGAGTGCTTTTCCGAATAAAACTGCTACCGAGATACTTGATGCGGCCTTTGTCAGCGCAGATCAGACCCTCGCGCCCGACACCCTGCGCGGCTACGGTATGCCCGATATGGCCCGCGCCTGGCTGACCCTGGGTGGCTACCTGCACGGCGATGTGCTGAACAATGCCCGGGCAGGTTTTTTTGCCTTCGACCGCGATGCGGGGGCGTTGTCTTTCCTTCTTTTTGGAAACACCGGCGCCGCCCCGCCGGAGATAGAGCTGCGCAATTTGTTTGGGCAAAAAATGCAAACGGGCGCAGTCACATGGCGGAACAATAATGTGGTTTCCCTGAAAATCGAGGGGCTAAACAGTCTGGCGCCCGGATTTTATCAAGTGGTCAGTCGTGCAAAAGGAGCGCCTGTCCGGTTAGTGAGTTTGGTGTGGTAAAAAGCACAAGTGCGAAGTAATTTTTTACGGCTCCAGAAGCGCATCCACCAGGGCCAAGTTTTGCGTTGACCTTTCTCACACTCCTGATTGATCTTTGGGTACCGTACCTTCGCCCCGCACTTATGCTATACAACATGAAAACATACCTGCTGTCTTTGCTCGCACTGCTGCTGAGCCTGTCCATTTCCGCCCAAAAAACCGAATACGAAATCGCTGCTATCGGTTTTTACAACCTGGAAAACCTGTTTGACACCATTGATAGCCCCACTACCAACGACGTGGATTTCCTGCCCACAGGCCGGCTGCTATGGAACAGCGAGAAATACTGGTCCAAACAAGCCAACATGGCCAAAGTCATCAACCTGCTGGCTACCGACAAAACGCCCGACGGGGTGGCTTTGCTGGGCGTGTGCGAGGTGGAAAACCGCACGGTACTCGAAGACCTTGCGGCGCAGCCTGCGCTCAAGAGCCGCAATTACCAGATTGTACACTACGATTCTCCCGACGAGCGCGGCATTGACGTCGGGCTGCTGTATCAGCCCAAGTACTTCACCGTCACCGGTTCGCGGGCTATTCCTGTTTTACTCGAAGATACGGCGAAGGGAATGCGCGATTTTACCCGCGATGTGCTCCATGTGAGCGGAACATTTCAGGGAGACCCCATACATATTTTAGTCAACCACTGGCCCTCGCGCCGGGGGGGCGAGAGTGGCTCGGGCTGGATGCGCGCAGCCGCAGCGCAAGTATGTCGGAATACGGTGGACAGTTTGACGGCCCTCGACCCCAACGTCAAAGTCATTATCATGGGCGACCTGAACGACGACCCCAACAACAAGAGTGTGGCCAAGGTGTTGCGCGCGGTGCGCAGTACCGAGAAGATGAAGGGTGGCGAAATGTACAACCCCATGTACGATATCTATCAGAGCGGAAACGGCACGCTTGCCTACCGCGACGCCTGGAACCTGTTCGATCAGATCATTCTGTCCAGGGGTCTGGTATGGAAAAAGGCCGGCGGCTGGCAGTTCAACAAAGCTGTTGTATTCCGCGAGCCGTGGATGTTCCAGGAGGAAGGCGCTTTCCGGGGTTATCCGTTGCGCACGTATGTAGGCGATATCTTTTTGAATGGATACAGCGACCACTTGCCGGTGTATATGCTGATGCTGCGGAAGAAGTAAGAAGTGTGCAGTGCGACTGCACGATTCAAGCTAAAAGAAAGACATGCGTCTAAGATTGAATGTATTAGGCACCCTGAAATGGACACTCCTGCGCGTGTTCCCGGTGCTGTTATGCTCCCTGACCGTGTTTGGGCAGGAGAACCTGGGAACGCCAATTATTCGAAATTACACCCGAAACGAATACAACGCCAGTACCCAAAATTGGGATATTGAGCAGACAAAACAAGGGTTGATTGCCATTGCCAACAACGATGGGATGATAATCTACGACGGTGCGCGCTGGGCGCTGCATCCTATCGCCAACGCTACCAATGTACGCTCCATCGCGGTGGCCGAAGACGGAAGAATTTACGCGGGTGGACAAAACGAGTTGGGGTATTATGCCGTGGATGAAACCAGCAAACTGATTTTTTACTCTTTAAAATCGCTTATACCGGCTTCTTTCAGGGAGTTTGAGGATATATGGGACATTGTTCTGTACGACGGGAAGGTCTTCTTTCGGAGTACCTCCCATATTTTTATTTACAACGGCCAGTCCGTACAGGTGCTTCCTAAATCGGGTAACGGATTTTATCACATAGGCGAGTCTTGTGGCCGGTTGTGGCTGCAAGATTTGGGGTTACCCCTGCAAGAATGGCACGATGGAACATTCCGGCCGCTCAACCAACCGGAGTTAGACCCGTTGCTGAATCAACAGATCACCGGAATCCTTTCGGTTGATACAGGAGTATGCCTGATTTCTACGCTTCGCCAGGGGATTTATCGCTGGAAAAACAGCCTCCTTCAGCCTTGGGGAGATAGCGATAGCCGTGCGTTTTTGATTCGAAACGGGATTTCTAAAATGGCGCATTTAGGAGCCAACCGGATTGTCGTCGGGACATCATTCGCAGGGGTTGTCATCATGGATACCCTGGCCCGCACGCTTTATCATTTGGATAAAAATAATGGTTTGCAGCAAAACAATGTCCTGTGCGTGTTTGCAGACCGGTATGAGAACCTTTGGATGGGCCTTGACAACGGGATTGATCTGGCGTTTATGAAGTCGCCATTCTCTATGGTTTTCCCCGACGGCAACGCTCAAAACACGTCGTATGCCATTCACAAGTTCGGTAACGAACTTATCTTCGGGACTTCCGGCGGGTTGTATAAGGCAGCACTTCAACAGCATTACAATCCATTTTCAAGAGATATTTTCAAAAAAATACCCGGTTTGGACGGCCAGGTTTGGGGGGTGGGGGAGCATCGGGAGCAGTTGCTGGTGGGACACCATGAGGGCGCTTTTCGGTATGCACCGGAAGGGGTGTCGCAGATTTCCAAACTGCCGGGTACCTGGACCTATCTTCCGCTGCGCGGGCACCCGGACTTACTGCTGGCTGGAGATTATAACGGTTTGGCCTTGTTTGCTATGGAGAACGGGCGGTGGGCGTTTCGAAAGCGGCTGGAAGGGTTGCAAGAATCCTGCAGAATCATCGTACAGGATGCCACCGACGATATTTGGGTGGCACACCCCTACCGGGGTATTTTCCGCGTACGGCTCAGCGCCGATGCACACAAAATTGAATTAGTCACGCTTTACAACAGCGCACAGGGGTTTCCTTCCAATATGAACATTTACGTGTTCAGGATTAGTAATGAACTGGTATTTGGTACTGAAAAAGGCATATTCCGGTTCAATGCAGAACTCAATCGCATGGAGCCGCATCAGGAATTAAACGCCCTGCTGAACTGCGCCGACAGGCGGGTGATGCGTCTGGTGGAAGATTCCAAAGGCAATATCTGGTATGTGCTAAAAGGAGAAACCGGTGTATTGAACATCACCAAATACGGCGTACACCGCGAATACCGCAAGCGCTCCATTCCGTGGCCGGGCATCCAGTTAGTCGGCGGATTTGAAACCATCTATCCGATGGATACGGGCCATGTTTTTTTTGGCGCCGAACGCGGCGTTATTCATTTACAACCGGCATTGCTGGACAGTTGTCCGGCGATGGCGCCGGTGTTGATCCGGGCAGTCGAACTGCCGGCACACGGGGATAGTATACTTTTCAGCAACTACGAGATTCATCCCCTTAAGAACGACAGTATCCAAGGCGCACTTACGCTGGGGTACCGGCACGATCGGTTGCGTTTTCGCTTTGCAAGCCCGGATTTTACCTTTCAGGATCAGATTCAGTACCGGTGTTTCCTCGAAGGGTTCGACAAGGAGTGGTCGCCCTGGTCGGTGGACGACCAAAAGGAGTACTTAAACTTACGGCCCGGGACATACACGTTTTGTGTAATGGCCACAACAGGGTGGGGCCGAGCAAGCGCCGTGACGCGGTTTCGGGTGCGAATTATGCCCCCTTGGTACGCCAGTTCGGTTGCGTATGGGGTGTATATCCTGTTTATTTTAGCTGGTGTGGCAGCGTTGGTGTTTATTCCACGCAAACGTTTTCTAGAGGAGAAAGCGATGCTGGAGCATCGGCAGGAGGAAGTCCTGCGCCAGAAAAATGCGGAGTTCGATCGTACTATGGCGGAGAAGGAGCAGACGATTGAGCAGTTGCATCATGACAAACTGGAGACGGATCTTCAGCACCGAAATCGGGAACTGGCCTCGCTTACGATGCATTTGCTACAAAAGAATGCACTGATCAGCCATATTTCTGAAGAGCTGGAACAAGTGGAAGGCAAAATCAAGGACGGCAACGTGCGCCAGCACCTGCGTCCGATCAAGCAACTCTTGTTTCAGGATGAGCACCTGGAGCAGGATTGGGAGCAGTTTGTGTATCATTTCGATCAGGTGCACAGCGGCTTTTTCAGGCGCCTGCGCGAGCAATATCCCCAGTTGACGCCAAAGGACCACCGCCTGTGCGCGTACTTGCGCATGAACCTGACCACGAAGGAAATTGCGCCGCTGCTCAATATTTCCGTCCGCGGCGTAGAAATCGGCCGCTACCGCCTGCGCCGAAAAATGGGGCTGGGCAACGACGTGAATTTGAATGAGTACATGATGAATTTCTAATGGTTTACTGGTTCCAGGGACGCGTCCAAAAGCTCTGAAAAACGCGTATGATGTACTTCTGATGTAGTGTTTTTTTTAGTATGATGTAGTTCCGAAGTAATACAATAATTCGGCTTAGGTAGGTGTATGCATAATTTTGTGGCGCACTTTTAAAGTAAAGTGCACATTCAATTTAGATTTTGAAAATTAAACATGCACTACATGAAAAAATTTAACTGCTCTCTGTTGCTGATGACTTCTTTGTTTGTCAGCCTGTTTTTTGTCGCCTCTTGCACGAAGGATCCAGATACCCCGGCGGTCGTTGATCCCATCGCAAGTTTCCAATTTCAAATCAGCGCGACAAATTTTCTGGAAGTAACCTTCACCAATTTCTCGCAGAATGCAACGACGTATGCGTGGGATTTTGGCGACGGAAAAACCTCCACCGAAAAAAGCCCCGTACAGGTATTTGACGCAGCGGGCACGTACACCGTTAAGTTGACAGCTACCAACACGTCAAATGTCAGCAAAACCTTCAGCTCTTCGATAGAGGTTAAAGACCCCAACCAAGCGTTGGCATTGTTGGCAGGTGCCACATCCAAAACCTGGAAACTCTTTCGGGAAGGCACTTCTTTGGGTGTAGGACCGGATGCAAACGGTGCCCGTGTGTGGTTCTCCCTGTCCAATGACGGCAAACGCCCGTGTGTGTACGAACACGAGTTTACGTTTAACCGCGACGGCAGTTTTACATTTGATGACAATGGTGTCTTCTGGGGCGAGGGTGCTGTTTTTGGAGGTACTCCGCTCAATGAAGTTTGTTTCCCGGCCCAGGCATCCAGTATGGTCAACAAAAATGGAGCAAATGTCAGTGCATGGCTTAGTGGAACCCACGCCTATACGTACAATGCTGCAACGGGCAAGATTACACTGACCGGTACCGGCGCCTGGATGGGACTTCCCCAACTGGGTACTGCGGCAGAATCCATAGTGCCGGAAGCATCCAAAACTTTCTCGGCTGTCATTGAAGAAAAGGCAGGATATGACCTGATGACGATTTCGTACAAATACGCCGACCTGTACTGGGACTTCACTTACGTCAGCTACGACAACTGGGCAGATGAGCCGGATGTGGTTACCGTTGTTGTGCCGTGCTGTGACCTGGATAATATCACCCCGACGGCGATGTTCAACACATTCGTGTCCACGGATCCGGCGGATGTGGCACTGCTGGTGCCCACCACCTCCGAGGTTACGATTACTTCCGGCGAGACTGACCCGGCCGGCGGTATTGCTAAAGTTGGTAAATACGTCCGCGGTACCGGACAATTTGCCGACCTGAAATTCCAGCTGGCCAACGACATCAATTTTGACAACTTCACTCAGTTATCAGTTGATGTTTACATCCCGAGCACCAATACCTATTCCACAGGTGGTCTGGCACAAGCTGTTCAACTCTGGATTGCTGACGCCAGTGAAGACACTGAATTTTGGACAACGTGGGAACAGTACGATGTAGCTCCTGCAGATATCGTGGTGGATCAATGGAAAACGTACACCTTCCCATTGGGTGGCGCTAAAACCAGAGCCGATCTGGATTTGGTAGGCATGGTTGTCGGCGGTTCCAATCACACCGTTGACGGTACATTCTTTATTCGCAATTTAAGGTTCCACAATTAGGTTGGTGATAACCGGTAAAACTAAAGCAGGTTGCCTGGGGAGCAATCCCCGGCCCTGCTTTAGAACCGGAATCTCCCCCCCCATATTTATTATCATAGCGCACTGCCGGATATTTTTCAACGTGCCCAACTCCTCGCACACAGTTGCTGGATAGTCTCAAGCATTTGCTGCAGGCCATAAAGTCAACCAGGGTATTGCGGAAAAATGTCGGGCAGTGCGCTTTTATATACCCGTCGATGAAAAATTTTCTTGTTTGTCTTTTTACCATAGCAGCAATTGTACAGCTCATTTCCTGTGATAAAAATGATGCGCTTTCACAAACACAAGATCCTGCTAACCTTGTATTGGACGTACAGGTATCGGAAACAGGATCGGGAGTGGTAACGGCCATCGCACAGGCGGACCATACGACTGAATACCGGTTTGATATGGGTGAGCCCAATGTAAATCCGAAAGTAATGCCGGAGGGCAACCTGATGCATACCTATTCCACCACCGGGTGGTATGATATTGAGGTACGGGCTTACGGTGGTTCCGGGCGCTACATCAAAAAGAGCAGCCGGGTTTTTGTTCAGGTTGGCGCAATCGTCAACCCCGATGATCCGGGGCAAGGCTACTCCACACCGCTCCAGTATGCCGGGATGAAATTGGTATGGCAAGACGAGTTCAACGGCAACAGCCTGAATACGGCCAATTGGACGTACGATATTGGCAACGGCTGCCCAAACATTTGCGGATGGGGAAACAATGAACTGGAGTACTACCGGACCGAAAATGGCTGGGTATCCGACGGTGTGCTCACACTGGAAGCACGCAAGGAAAATTTCCAGGGCTTCAGTTACACGTCGGCAAAAATTCACACCCAAAACAAATTCTCGTTTAAATACGGCCGTGTGGATATCCGTGCGGTACTCCCTAAAGGGCAAGGAATTTGGCCTGCGCTGTGGATGCTGGGTAAAAACATCAATTCCGTCGGTTGGCCTGCCAGCGGCGAAATAGACATCATGGAAATGATTGGCGGTCAGAACCGCGATAACCAGGTACACGGCACCATACACTGGGATCAAAATGGTACGAAGGCGGACGTTGGCAAGAGCTATACGTTGCCGCAGGGCATCTTCGCCGACGAATTTCATGTGTTCACCCTTATCTGGGACGACAAGGAAATTTCCTGGTATGTGGATGACCAGAAATTTTTCACGACCGACATTACCCCCGCAGCCTTGAGCGAATTTCAGCAGGAATTCTGGCTTATTTTCAACGTAGCCGTGGGTGGCAACTGGCCGGGCAGCCCGAATGCAACCACCCAGTTTCCGCAACGTATGCGTGTGGACTACGTCCGGGTGTTTCAAAAAAATTGATTTCCCTTCTCGCAGACTTTTCAGGCCTTTAAAATACCGGAAAGTACACTGCTTATTTTCATCACAACCAACTGCACACCATGAAAAAAATCTACTCAATATACCTCCCTGTTTTCTTGCAGATACTCTTTGCATCTGCCCTCTGGGGACAAACGATCACGGTCTCGGGAACGATCACAACCGGGAGTGCGGCCGAAAAACTGGTCGGAGTTACCGTCGCAGTAAAAGGCTCTTCCAACGGTGCATTCACGAATGTGGACGGAGCATATACCCTCAAGGCATCGCCCCGGGATACGCTGGCGGTGTCGTACACCGGCTACCAATCCCTGGAGATACCCATAAATGGACGTACCCAGATTGATATTTTATTAGAAGAAATGGCCAGTGCACTGGGCGAAATTGTAGTTGTTGGCTATGGCAGCCAGAAGAAAAAAGTGGTTACCGGCGCTATCGCCACGGTCTCCGAAAAGGATATCGCCTCTACCCCGGTATTGCGGGTTGAGCAAGCGCTGCAAGGCCGCACGCCGGGCGTGCAGGTGACCAACCAGTCTGGTCAGCCGGGCGAAGAACCCACCGTGCGCATCCGGGGTATCGGTACCACCGGCAATGCCCGGCCGCTGTACATCGTGGATGGTCTGCCCGTGGGCGGTATTGATTACCTGAACCCTGGCGATATCGAGTCCATTGATGTTCTGAAAGATGCCGCCTCCGCTGCTATCTACGGCGCCCGGGCAGCCAATGGCGTCGTACTCATCACGACCCGTTCCGGCAAAAAAGGCAAAGCAACCGTGACCTACTCCGGTTACTACGGTATTCAAAATGCCGTTCGCAATGTAGATATGTTGAATGCAGAGCAATACCGATTGCTCATGAATGAAGGCGCCCGCAACGCAGGGCTTTCCGAGCCGTTCGATTTGAATGAAATACCGACCCACAACACCGATTGGCAGGACGCTTTATTTGTAAAAAACGCTCCCATGTCCAACCACCAGGTGACGGTCAGCGGCGGCAACGATAAATCCACGTATGCCTCCAGCCTTTCCGTTTTCTCTCAGGAGGGCATCATCGGCGGCGAAAAATCAAAATTTGACCGCATCACCGCCAGGTTCAACAGCAATCACCAGGTCAGTTCGATGTTTCGTTTCGGAAACAACCTGGCCTATTCCCACATCGTCCGCCGGGGTATTGGCAGCAACCAGTCCTTCAACGGCGCATTTAGCAGCGCTCTGAACCTGGATCCATTGACTCCGTTGTTCGAAACAGATCCCAATATCCTGAGCCTGGCGCCGTATTCCACTGAACCCGTTGTGAAAGATGCTTCCGGCCGGGTGTACGGTATATCCAACTACGTCGGTGCGGAGATTGTGAACCCGTTAGCCCTGCTCGAAATCCAGCACAGCGAAACGCGAAAAGACGAGCTGGTCGGGAATATCTTCGGAGAATTCGAGCCGATCGCCGGTTTGAAACTGATGTCCAGCTTTGGGGTGGACCTGGCTTACCTGCTGAATGATGGCTTTCGGCCGCTCTTTTACTTGAATGGTGCGCAATTGAACGTGGATCAAACCTCGGTGAACAAGGCCATCGCCCGGTTCTTCACCTGGCAGTGGGAAAATACCCTGTCGTACGGCAGGCGTATCAACGACCACAATTTCAATGTACTGGTTGGTACCACAGCCACCGAATTCAAATACGAGGATCTGTCGGGTTTCAACGCCGACGTGCCGACCAGCGACCCGAACAACGTGTACCTGAATCTCGCCACGGATACCACCTGGACAGCTTATGGCGGCGCCGCACATTCCGCCCTGTTTTCGGTGTTTGGGAGGATCAATTACGACTACAAAGACCGGTATTCGGTGACGGCAATTCTCCGCCGGGATGGCTCGTCCAAATTCGGCTCGAACAACCGGTTCGGTATTTTCCCGTCGTTTGGCGCCGCCTGGG
The DNA here is from genome assembly GCA_041741155.1 of Saprospiraceae bacterium. Lineage (GTDB taxonomy): Bacteria > Bacteroidota > Bacteroidia > Chitinophagales > Saprospiraceae > M3007. The sequence continues at coordinate 46,900 of JBGSKO010000075.1, forward strand.
TAGTCAGCGAAGAACCCTTTTTCCCCCAATCAAAGCAGATGGACTTCCTCAAGTTCCGGGCATCCTGGGGGATAAACGGCAACCAGGAAATTGGTAACTACCAGTTTGTGTCCACCATAGACAACACCCGCGGCTACACGTTTGGCTCGGGCAGAGCGCTGGGCTCTTCGCCCTTGTTTATTGAAAATGCGGACATCCGTTGGGAAGAATCCAAACAAATTGATATCGGTGTGGATGCCGGATTTTTCCAGGGCCGTCTTTCCGCTTCTGCCGATTACTACATCAAAACCACCAGCGGCTTGTTGGAGCGTATCCCGATCCCGGCACACGTGGGCAATGATGGCCCGGTGTCCAACGTCGGAAGCGTCGAAAACAAGGGCATCGAATTGGCGCTGAACTGGCGGAATTCTGCGAAAAATTTCAAGTACTCCGTCGGCATCAACGGCGCTTACAACAAGAACCAGATGACTAAAATCGGCAACGAAGAGAAGGTCATCCCCGGTGCTTCCTGGGCTATTGCCGGGCAAGTAACCCGCTCCGAGGTAGGGCAACCGATTGCGTACTTCTGGGGCTATAAAACTGCCGGTATTTTCCAGAACGAAGGCGAGGTCTTTTCCCATCTCAACAGCGACGGGCAAGTGTTGCAACCCAACGCAGTACCCGGCGATGTGCGTTTTGTGGATGTGAACGGCGACGGCATTATCAATGCTGATGACCGCACGTTTATCGGCAACCCGACCCCGGACTGGACCTTTGGTTTCAACGCATCCCTCGAATTCAAGCGTTTTGATTTTTCGGTTTTCATTCAGGGTACGCAAGGCAATGACGTGTTCAACGGTATGCAGCGTCAAGACCTCCGGTTTACCAACCGGACGACCGATGTGCTGGGGCGCTGGACCGGAGAAGGCACTTCCAATACGACGCCCCGCTATACCTGGATTGATGTCAACAACAATTCCCGGGTTTCCGACCTGTACATTGAGGACGGTTCGCATATCCGACTCAAGAATATTCAACTTGGATACACACTGCCGACAAGCATGATGAGCCGCGTGGGCGGCACATCGTGGCGCTTTTATGTCTCTGCCGAAAACCTGCTCACCCTGACCAAATACACGGGTGCAGACCCGGAAATTGGCGCACAGGGTTCGTTCGATATTGGCATTGACCGGGGTGTTTATCCTCAGGCCCGGACCATACGTTTTGGCACCACACTCACTTTTTAAAAAAATTGTGCTGTAGTGTTTTAGTCCGTCGTAGGAGAAAACACTACAGCACAAAAACACTAAACTAAAACAACACTTGCATTATGAAAGCACATAAGCGCACGCTACAGTTTTTGGTACCCATGCTGCTGCTGGTCGGTTGCTCCAAAGACTTTTTAGACCGCAAACCCCTGGATCAGGAGGTTTCAACGAATTTTTACCAGACGGAAGACGACGCGATACAGGCGTTGGTTGCCGTGTACGATGTGTTGGGTTATCAGGATTCCCCCGGTGTTTCCTGGGCGCCCGCTCTGACGGTTTCGGATATGCTCTCCGACGATACTTATGCCGGCGGTGGCGATGCCAATGATGGTCTGGATGAAAACGAGCTGAATACGTTCAACATACCGGCTACCAATCAGCTGGTCCACTCCATGTGGATATACAATTACATCGGTATTTACCGGGCCAATTTGTTGCTGGAAAAAATTGACGGCATAGAAGCCGGCGATGCGTTCAAAACGCGGGTGAAAGCAGAGTGTAAATTTTTGCGCGGCTATTTCTACTTCCAACTGGTTCGTTCCTTCGAAAATATCCCGTTGCTCACGCAAACCATCAAAGGACCTTCCGAGTATGCCCAGCCGCAAAGCAGCCCGCAAGCGGTGTACAATCAGATTGCACTTGACTTGCTGGAGGCTGTTCAGGATTTACCTCAGGTTATCCCATCAAGCGAATCCGGACGAATCAGCAAATGGGCGGCAGAAGCGTTGCTGGGACGGGTATTCCTGTTCTACAATGGCGTGTACAATGCCGATCTTCAGGCAGGCTCCGTACGGGTGGATCGCGCCAAAGCGCTGGAACTGCTGGAGGATGTAATCGGCAACAGCGGGCACGACCTGCTGCCAAACTATGCCGATATTTTCCGTTTAGCCTCCGAGTTCAGTGTGGAGTCTGTGTTTGAAATTACGCACGGCGACAGTCCGATCTGGTGGGACTGGGGGTATGTACGTGGCGGCGAAGGTAATTTGTCGGCCCAGATGCAAGGACCCCGGGTAACCGGCTCCACAAATTGGAACCGCGGCTGGAGTTTTGCTCCGGTCAGTCAAAAGCTCGTAGATGCATTAGCCGGCGACCCGCGTCAGGATGCCACTATTTTGCGTCAAGAAGAACTTGACGGCACCCTGGCCAAAGGTTTTCAGCACACCGGATACTTTTCCCAGAAATATTCTTCCGATGCGGAACACTGGGGATCCGGCGGCCAGTTTGAATTGAACAGAACCTGCAACAACCGGGTGATTCGGTTTTCCGATGTCCTGCTGATGGCGGCTGAACTGGGTAGCCCCAATGCGCAGACCTATCTCGACCGCGTTCGCGCCCGCGTAGGTTTGTCCAGTGTGCCGGCTTCGTTGGACAATATCCTTCGCGAGCGCCGACTGGAATTGTCGCTGGAAGGTATTCGGTATTTCGACGTTCTTCGCCGGGGTATGGCTTTCGCTACCCAGGAACTGAACGTTTCCGGAGTACGCGGCCCGAACTACGTTGGCGACCAACTCTTGTTCGATGTTGCGTTCAAGCCGGCTACCAGAGGTTTTCTGCCCATTCCACAACGCGAAATTGACCTTTCCGCAGGGCTCTTTCAACAAAACGCGGGATATTAATCCGCAGGCGAATTTAAATATCTGTCACAGCGGTAAGAATAAACTTTGTTCTTTTGCTGGTGCAAAACACTTCAAGCATGTTGGGTGGAGGCTGCCGAAGGCAACACCACCCAACATGCTTTTAACCACCTGTTAAATTCGCTTCTATGAATCAGCCGTTACACCTGCTTGATCACCTTGTTTTCCTCACGTATTTTATCGGTGTGTCTGCCTATGGCTACTGGTTGTACCGCCGCAAGCAGTCGGACCAGAGTGCTGCATCGTTCTTTCTGGCCGAAGGTGCGCTCACCTGGTGGGCGATTGGCGCCTCGCTTATAGCGTCCAATATCAGTGCCGAGCAGTTCATTGGTATGTCGGGGTCGGGTTTTGCAATGGGGTTGGCGATTGCCTCTTATGAGTGGATGGCTGCGGCAACGCTGCTCGTAGTAGCCGTGTTTTTTTTACCGGTGTACCTGCGTAACAAGATTTACACGATGCCCCAGTTTTTGGCCCAGCGGTACAGTCCGCTCGTGGCCACCATCATGGCGGTGTTTTGGTTGTTGGTTTATGTGTTTGTCAACCTGACGGCAATCCTGTACCTCGGCGGGTTGGCGGTGAGTACAATTTCGGGATTTTCCTTTACCACCTGTGTTGTTTTCCTGACTGTTTTTGCTATTCTGATTACACTGGGCGGCATGAAAGTTATCGGCTACACCGACGTGATTCAGGTATTGGTACTTATCCTCGGTGGATTGGCTACCACGTACCTGGCGCTCGACCTCGTGGCGCAACAATTCAATACGAGCGGCGCCTGGAATGGCCTTCGGCTGTTGCGCGAGCAGGCGGATTCGCATTTTCACATGATTTTCGAGCCCGGGCAAATGATGATGCCCGACGGCAAAGGGGGCATGGAGGATGCGTACAACAAACTGCCCGGCCTGGCCGTGATCATCGGCGCCATGTGGATCGCCAACCTCAGCTACTGGGGGTTCAACCAGTATATCACCCAGCGCGCATTGGGCGCCGATCTCAAGACTGCCCGCTCGGGTTTGCTCTTCGCCGCTTTTCTGAAATTGTTGATGCCGATCATCGTGGTGCTGCCGGGCATTGCCGCGTATGTGCTGCACCAGCAAGGCCATTTCCAGTTGGAAATGACAGAAAATGGCGTTCTGAGACCCGATAAAGCCTACCCGGTGTTGCTGGACTTGTTGCCGAGCGGCCTGAAGGGCCTTTCTTTTGCCGCCCTCACAGCGGCCATCGTCGCTTCTCTGGCGGGGAAAGCCAATAGTATTTCCACGATTTTTGTGCTCGACTTGTATAAAAAATACTTCGATCCGGGTGCTGACGAGAAAAAGCAGGTGCGCGTTGGGCGCATAGCCATTGTGGTTGCCCTGGCTATCGGCGCTGTAGTGGCGCCGGCGCTGGCCAACTTCGGGCAGGCATTCCAGTTTATCCAGGATTTCACCGGACTGATTTCGCCCGGTGTAGTGGCGATCTTCCTGTTGGGCTTTTTCTGGAAACGCACCACCGCCACGGCTGCCCTGGTGGGCGCATTGGCCACCATCCCGACCGGGCTGTTGTTGGAAAGTGTGTTTCATGGCATGCCTTTCCTGCACCGCATGGGTTGGGTGTTCGCGATACTGGCGGGTCTCATGATTGTGGTCAGCCTGCTCGATTCCAAAAATCAGAAACGGGGACAACTGGTTGAAGTGGACCCGGATGATTTTCGTTTGAAAGCCGGCTTTGCCGCAGGCGCTATTTTGGTGCTGGGCATTTTGACGGTACTGTATTGGTTGTTTTGGTAAGCCGCCTTATCCGCTGCCCTACGAAGGGGCAGGAGAGGAGGTAGGCGGGAAAAATAATGGTGGGCGATCTCTCTCTGAGGTCGTCCACCACTGTTTTAGGTAAAAATACGCTCCCGGGAGTTGGGCTTCTTTTAAGGCAATGAGAACAGTACGGGCATATCGTATTTCACTTTTACCGCTTGTCCGTTTTTTATCGCAGGTTCAAAACCAAGTGCTCCGACACGTTTAACAGCTTTTAAGGCCTCTTCATCGCAGCCACCGCCAATGCCTTGTCTGATTTTTGCTTCTTCCATCCGGCCGGATGCATCAACCACAATGGCAATCAAAACGGTACCCTGAATTCTGGCTTCCCGCGCTTTCGGAGGGTAAGTCAGTCCTGAAAGGAGGGCCTTGCCCATGGCCTCTTTTCCCCCAATGACGGAGGGCTCTTTGTCTAATTTTGTTTCCGTATAGATGCCGTTTTCGTACATGTAATATACCGGAACTGGATTTGATTTGGCAGACTGGGATGTCTTGGTGTTTTGTTTTGTGCCCGCTTCGTAGTAGGTACTCCCTTTTGGTGCACAGGAAATCGCTGCGAACAACAATAATGTGAAGAGCGTTGCTTGATACATAGTGGTTTAGATTTACAGATTTATGGATTTAAAAAAGATGCAAGGGCACAGGTTGTTTGTTTAACGAGGCATTGGTCCTTTAGGCATTTGTTTTGACCTCGAAAGGTATTGTGCCAGTTTGGTGTGCTCAAACAACGCATCAACAAAATTTTCAATGACCAAGTCTGCCTCCGAGTTGCCTGCATGCCCGGAGCGGGTCATTTTCCCGTTTCCCAATTTATGACACAGCCGTGAACATCCCTGTCCGGGGTAGTCCTACGTTTGCCCCCGGTTTGGAACAACCCCAATTTTTGGGAAAAACCACCCGTCCAACCGACCTAAACATTTCCACACTATGTCTATCGTAAACACACGCAAAGCTTTTCATTTTCTAGTCGTTGTGGCGATCGCAGTGGCTGTCTCCCTCGGCGCCTGCAAAAAAGACGACGTCAAAACCACCAAGGTGTACGGCACCATCACCATCGAAAACCCCAATACCTGGGCGACCTGGAAGGACAGTGGCGAAGTACAGCTGACCCTGTTCCCAAAATTCACCCTCGACCCGCTCGCCGGCTGGGGCGAAGTGCCGGATAACTTCTTCGGCCCGAATGTGTTGGGTGGCACCTATGCTGTGGGCGCGCCGTACAATTCCCAAAACCCGCTCATTCTGACGTACGTACCCGGCAAAACGCAGTACGACTATGAACTCGAACTCGAACCCGGCACCTACTCGGCACTGGCGCTGGGCTTCCGCCACAACCTGGTAACTGACCCGAGCAAAAAAACGGCTACCCTTGGCGTACACTGGGGCATGCCCGACCAGACCAGCCACGGCATCGTGATCCGGATTCGCGGCGGTGGCGGCGTGATTATTCCGATCTTCAGCTACCCGGCCCCGCTCACGTTCGATATCGCTGAAGGCGAACAAAAAGAAATCAATTTCAAAGCAGACTTCGATTTTGTAAACCAATGGTACTAATGCCCGCAGTCGGTAGCAGCCTGCCGCCCGTGCATTTTGTTTTTTTGAAAAATGTGGTGTGGACGTGGCTTGTTTGTTTTCTGTGCATTTCTGCGCAGGGGCAACAGGCCACGTCTGCTGTTTTTACCGGCCCGGTGGTAACTAGTGGCTGCATCGAGGGAACGGTGCGGGATGCGGAAAGTGGAGAACCTTTGCCTATGGCCTCCGTCCGCTTGCTGAATGCGCCGTTTGCAGGCATGGCCGATCTTGGCGGCGTTTTCCGTCTGGCCAACCTGCCGACGGGCCGGCACACGCTGGTGGCCTCGTACCTCGGTTATCAGGATTTGGTGCTGGAGAACGTGGAAGTCGCCGATGGCCGGCCACAGTGGCTGGCGGTGACGCTTCATCCAGTTTCACTACCCGTAGGCGAAGTGGTCGTGACGGCAAGTTCGCGCTCCCAGGCAATCAAACTGGCGCCCGCCAGCATTGGCGTGATCACAAACAAACAACTCCAGGAACGCCAAATTACCACCTTCGATCAGGCATTTGATGACATGCCAGGCGTGGTTGTTACCCGCTCCGGAGGCGCCAATGTGCAGGCTTTTTCCATTCGCGGCGCTTCGGAAGTAGCCGGCGGTGGCATTGGCAATCGCGTGCTGTTGCTCATTGACGGACGCCCGGCGCTCAGTCCGGAATCTGGTGGAGCACTCTGGAACCTTGTGCCAATAAGTTCCATCGAACGCATTGAGGTGGTGCGGGGCGCATACTCCTCACTCTACGGTTCCAGCGCGATGGGCGGGGTGGTCAATGTAATTACCCGCAAGCCGGACACCGCGCCGCAAACCCGGCTTCACCTCAACTATGGCGCCTACAACCGCGCGCCGGAATCTACCGGTTACAGCCGCTACAACGATTTCCACTCTGTTGATGTGAGTCACAGCCGCCAGGTCGGCAAGTTTTCGTACCTGCTGGACGGCAGCTGGAAATCGGACGATGGGCACAAGGAAAAAACCGGTTTCGACCTCTACAATTTTTTCGCCAAAACTACCTGGGCGTTCAGCCCCAGGCGTACCATCCAGCTATCGGCAAACGCCAACCGTATGTACAGCGACGCGCCGGCCACCTGGCTCAGTAGAAAACAGGCGTACAGCGCAGCGGAATTCAAGCAGGACGACTACCAGGATCGCCGCGAGTTTAACGCCGACCTGTACTATGTGGCCAGCCCCAGCGAAAAGGTCAAATACACTTCGCGGATTTACCACTACCGTAATATGTCGCTGTTCTCCTTCGACAGCGACCCCGGCAACGACAGCACGAACATCAATTTCGGCAAGCAGATCGTCAAATCGTACAGCGTACAAACCCGGCGCTTAGGTAATGTGTCGCAGGTGGAACTCTTCACCGGCAACAACCACTACCTCATTGCCGGCATGGACGTAAAGGGCGACTACGTGCTGGGCACGCCCGACACGTTTCTTTACGGTGAGCACCGCGCACTTGGCGCCGGCGTATATGTGCAGGACGAGGTGACGCTGAGCAACCGCCTGACAGTCACAGCCGGCGTCCGCTACGACCATTACCGCATCTTCGGGCAGGTGCAGGAATCCAATGTAAGCCCAAAAGTGGCGCTACTGTATCAGGCCAAGCCCAATTTTTCCGTGCGGATGTTGCTGGCGCAGGCCTTTCGCGATCCGCCCATCGCCGAGCGGTTTATCAAATTCGAGCAGGGTGGTGGACTGCGTTTTTTGCCTAATCCGGGCCTGCGTCCGGAACGGCTGACCCTCTCTGCAGAAGTCGGCGCCAAGATGACGCCCGCACCCGGCGCTACATTTGACGTAGCGTTTTTCTACAACCGCTACAATAACCTGATTTCGTTCCAACAATTATCCAACCCGCTGGAACCGCTGCTCTACCAGGTTGTGAACCTCAAAGAGGCGCTCATGCAAGGCGTGGAGGTGTCGTACCAACAACGGTGGAAAGATTTTCTGACGACCAGCGTGTCGTACACTTTTTTGGATGCTCGCGATATTTCTCCCGGTCGGGTGAACGATGCGTTGGCGTACAAAGTGCGGCACACGCTGGGTGCTTCGGCGACGGCCCGGCACAAAAATTTTACCCTGAACCTGAATGCGCGCTACCGCAGCCGGATCGAAGAGGTGTTCATCTACCCCGGCAGCGAACCAGATGTGGTATTTGTTTCCAATGCCAAGCTGTGCTATACGTTCACGAGTGGCTTTGCCGGCTACTTTGCGGTAAACAATCTGAACAACGCGCAATACGAAGAACTGGAGCGGTACCGGATGCCGGGCAGGTCGTTTACGCTGGGTGCGGATATGCGGTTTTGAGCGAAGCCGGGACTTTGTCCGCAACAATCTTTTTCCAGACATAAAAAGTGCCTTTCCACATCTATCTTTGCCGCCCTCAAACAAAAGGGTATTGATGAAGAATTGTATTTTACTATTTGCGCTGCTGAGCCTTCCGCTCGGGATAGCCGCCCAGAAGACCGACAAAGGCACGGTTCGAGGCAACGTTTACGACAAAGAAACCGCTCAGCCCCTGGCTTTTGCTACAGTCCAAATTGAAGGGGCCGGCGTGGGCTCCGCTACCGATATAAATGGTTTTTTCTCCATTGCAGATATTCCCATCGGGCAGTACCGCCTGAAAGTGACTTATCTGGGCTATGAGGATTTTAGTGCGGATATCAAGATTTCGAAAGGTGAAATCGTGTACAAAACGGCTTACCTGCAAGAAAGTGGCACCAGCCTCGGCGAAGTGGTCATCAGCGGCAGGAAAGAGCAAGCCAGATCGGAGGTACAGGTATCCAAACTGACCGTGACGCCCAAACAGATCCGCTCGCTGCCGTCCACCGGTGGCCAGGCAGATATTGCGCAGTACCTGACGGTGCTGCCAGGCGTGATTTTCACGGGTGACCAGGGCGGCCAGCTCTACATCCGCGGTGGGTCGCCCATCCAGAACCGTATCCTGCTGGATGGTATGACGATTTACAACCCCTTCCACAGTATCGGCTTTTTCTCGGTTTTTGAAACCGAACTTATTCGCAACGTGGACGTACTCACCGGCGGCTTCAATGCCGACTACGGCGGGCGTATCTCGGCTATCGTGGATGTGAAAACCCGCGAGGGTAATCGCAAACGCCTTTCCGGCCTTTTTTCAGCAAGCCCATTCCAGGCAAAAGCCATGATTGAGGGACCGATTGTTCCGGTCAAGGAAGACGGCGGCTCCAGCGTTTCGTTTGTGTTCGCCGGCAAACAGGCGATCATAGACCAAACCGCGCCAACCCTGTACAAAAACGTGAATGATGGAGAGGGTATCCCGTTCAACTACCGCGACCTTTACGGAAAACTGTCACTTCTGTCCGGCAACGGCAGCAAAATGAATGTGTTCGGGTTCGGCTACAACGACGGTGTCAGTTTTGATATCGCCGATTTTAGCTGGGAGAGCACCGGTGGCGGCTTCGACTTTACCCTGGTGCCAACCAATTCCAACACCATCGTCGGGGGCACACTCACTTATTCCGGCTACAAGTCGCGCATCGAAGAAGCCGACCGCAAACCGCGTACCAGCGGTATCAACGGATTCTCCGGCGGCCTGAATTTTACCAACTTCGACCGCAACAACGAGCTCAAGTATGGCCTGGAATTGACGGGTTTCAAAACGGATTTTGCTTTTGAAAACTTCCGCGGACTCACGATCGAGCAAATCGAAAATACAACAGAAATCAGCGTGTACATGCGCTGGAAACGCAAAATAGGTGCGCTGGTGATCGAACCGGGTTTCCGTTTACAGTACTACCAATCGCTCAACGACGTATCGCCGGAACCGCGTATTGGTCTGAAATACAATATTACAGACAAATTCCGCTTCAAGGCTGCCGGTGGTTTGTACTCCCAAAACCTGCTCTCCACCGTGAACGAGCGCGACATCGTGAACCTCTTCGTGGGTTTCTTGTCAGGTCCGGAGGAGACTGTTTATAAGGCCGGCTCCACGACCGAGCGGGTGGATCACCGCCTTCAAAAATCCATGCACGGTGTGGCGGGTTTTGAGGTGGATATCACCAATAATTTTGAGGTAAACATAGAGGGGTACTACAAAGATTTTACACAGTTGCTCACGCTCAATCGCAACAAACTGCTGGCGCAAGACCCGAACTATGTTGTCGAAACTGGTGAAGCATACGGCATTGACTTTTCTATGAAATGGGAGGCCAAACGGTTTTATGTCTGGGGGGCTTACTCACTCGGTGTGGTGAACCGCTTCGACGGTTTTCAGGAATATCCGCCGGTATTTGACCGTCGCCACAACCTCAACTTAGTTACAACGTACCAGGCCGGCAAGAAAAAAGAGTGGGAGTTTGGCGCCCGCTGGAACCTCGGATCGGGCTTCCCGTTCACACAAACGCAGGGCTTTTACACTAATTTTAACTTCAACAACGGTATTGGTACCGATGTACTCGGCGGCAACGGCGACCTCGGTATCCTGTACTCCGATGTCCGCAATGGCGGCCGCCTGCCGTACTACCACCGTCTTGACCTGTCTGCCAAGCGCATGATTGAGTTTTCCAAGTTTGTGAAAATGGAGATCACGGCATCCGTTACCAATGCGTACGACCGCGCCAATATTTTTTACTTCGACCGTGTGCGTTTCGACCGTGTGAATCAATTGCCGATTCTGCCCAGCCTGAGCATGACGATGCAATTTTGAACATGACCACTTCTGAATACAAACTCACCCAATATTCCCACGGCGCCGGCTGCGGCTGCAAAATCGCGCCTGCCGTGCTCGACCATATTCTCCAAAGTGCCGGGACTGCGGCCCCTGTATTTCCCCAGCTACTCGTGGGGAATGAGGAGCGCGACGATGCAGCCGTGTTTGATCTCGGCGACGGCACCGCCCTGGTCAGTACCACGGATTTTTTCATGCCTATCGTAGATGATCCGGAGGATTTCGGGCGCATCGCCGCAGTGAATGCTATCAGCGACGTGTATGCCATGGGCGGTACTCCACTGGTCGCTATCGCTATTCTCGGTTGGCCGATCAATACGCTGCCCCCGGAAGTAGCCAATCAGGTGATCGAAGGTGGACGAAAAGCTTGTGCCGAGGCCGGTATCCCGTTGGCCGGCGGCCACAGCATTGACAGCCCCGAACCAATTTTTGGTTTGGCGGTGACGGGCCGTGTGCGGTTGGAACATTTAAAAAAGAATGGCGGCGCCACCCCGGGCGCCAAGTTATACCTCTCCAAACCATTGGGGGTGGGCATCCTGACGACTGCCCAAAAGAAAAATGTGTTGCTGCCGGAGCACGCCCAAATTGCTCCGACGAGCATGAAGACGCTGAACAAGGCGGGTGCGCGTTTCGGTCAACTGCCGTATGTGCAGGCCATGACGGACGTAACCGGATTTGGCCTGTTGGGCCACCTTTCGGAAATGTGTGCGGCCAGCAACGCCAGTGCGGTAGTGCAATTTGACCAGGTTCCGACGATTGACCGCGCCATTCTGGATTATTATCTGGACAAAAAATGTGTGCCGGGCGGCACCAACCGCAACTGGGACAGTTACGGCCATAAAATAGCCGGCGTTAGCGATCTCCAGCGCAGTATTCTCGCCGATCCGCAAACCAGTGGAGGGCTGCTGGTGGCAGTGGCTCCGGGATTTGAAGCGGAGTTTGAGCACGCTGCAGCAGCAGAAGGGTTCGATCTCAAACCGCTTGGCTTTTTGATTGAGCAGCAGGATGTGCTGGTAACGGTAGTTTGAGTGCCGCTCTGCAGAGAAATTATTTAATACCTACCGACCGTTACGGTATTCTTCCCAGTTTGTGGTTTTGTACTTTTCTTCGGCCGCGAAGGTCAGTTCCTTAAGCATGTCTGGCGCTTCCTTGTAGCCCGGGGAGATCATGATGCGCTCGTACTGTTCGTTGAGATAAACCATAGAGGGATAACTCATTTTGCCGTCGAGCAGGGCGTACGCCAGGGTGTGAACGCCTTTTCCGTTTCCGGTTTCCACAAATTTGAAGGTTTCGCCATTAAACAGAATGTCGGCTTTTTGCTCGGCATTTAGTTTGATCGGGTAGTAGTTGGCGGCGAGGTAGGCGGATACTTTTTCGTCGGAGAACGTGGATTTATCCATGCGTTTGCACCAGCCGCACCAATCGGTGTACACGTCCACAAAGAATTTTTTGGGTTTGGTTTTATTGAGGGCTACGGCTTCTTCCCAGGTGTACCATTTCAATGGAGCAGCGGGAGGAGCAGTCGGTTTTTGGTTGTTTTGAAATGCAGCGAGGACAAAAAGTCCGGTGCTTGCCAGCAGGAGCGCGAATATTTGTTTTTTCATCTACTTTTATTCGTTTTATAAAAAGAAAGGTATCGAAGATTGTGCCGGAAATATTGTTCTACCGCACACGGGAAATTACGTCTGTACCCTTTTATTCATTGGGAAGTGGCGTCCAGAATCCACTGCTCATAGTCGGCGTTGGCTCGCACCTCGTGGCGGAGTATGCACGGTGTATCGTACGGATGCAGGCGCCGGATCGCAGATTCCAGGATGTCTTCCAGGCCTATTCTCGTTTTCAGAATGGATACCCATTCGCCTTCCTGCTGTACGGCGCCATCCCACCAGTAGGCACTCTGGATCGGAAAAATATTGGCACAAGCGGCCAGGCGTTCCTGCACCAGCTGGCCTGCGATACGGCGAGCTGTTTCCTCGTCTGGGTGGGTGATGTAGAAAAGTAAAAAGGCCATGATCTCTGTGGTAAAAAAGGTGTTCAGCCAGAGAACCCGCGCGCATACGGCGCGGCATCTTGCCCGCAAAAATCGCTGCGCAGGTATTTGTAGTAGCCGGCGATACCGATCATCGCGGCATTGTCAGTGCAGTACTCAAATGCCGGAACGTATGTTTTCCAGCCTTCTTTTTCGCCCAAAACAAGGAGTGCCTCGCGCAGGCCGGAGTTGGCGCTCACGCCACCGGCCAGCGCAATTTCCCGGATGCCGGTTTGGCGGGCTGCCTTGCGAAGTTTTTTGAGTAAAATTGTGACGATACTGTGCTGAATAGATGCGCACAGATCAGGCAGGTTTTCCTGGATAAAATTTGGATTTTGAGCTATTTGGTCGCGCAAGAAATATAATATGGAGGTTTTGACACCGCTGAAACTGAAGTTTAGCTCCTGTACCGAAGGCTCTGGAAACGGGAAACGCGGCTGGCCAATTCGGGCGAGTCGGTCAATTTCCGGTCCGGCGGGATACCCCAGACCCAGTAACTTGCCCGACTTGTCGAATGCTTCTCCGGCAGCATCGTCGAGGGTTTCTCCGATAACCTCCATGTCGTTGAAATCCTGAACCCGAACAATCTGGGTATGTCCGCCGCTTACGGTCAGGCATAAAAACGGAAATGTGGGTTTGGGATCGTCGGCAAAGTGCGCCAGCACGTGTGCCTGCATGTGGTTGACCTCGATGAGCGGCAGGTCGTGGCTCAAGGCAAACGCCTTGGCGAAGGTAGTGCCCACCACGAGCGACCCCATGAGGCCAGGCCCTCTGGTAAAGGCGACTGCGGTGATGTCCTGTTTTCTTACCCCAGCTTTTTTCAGTGCCAAATCAACTACCGGGACAATATTTGCCTGGTGTGCCCGGGAAGCCACTTCGGGCACCACGCCGCCGTATTGTCGGTGCGCTTCCTGGTTGGCCACACAGTTGGACAAAACGATTCCATCTCGTACCACGGCGGCGGAAGTGTCATCGCAGGAAGACTCGATGGCGAGAATAGTTATGAATGATGAGTTTTGAATGATGAATGATGAATGATGAATGATGAATTTTGCCATGCGTGGGTCTTTTGACCCCGCACAAACGTGGATGGTAATCAAGCGGTTGGCGCGGGGTCAAAAGACCCACGCGCGGCGTTTCAAGGTTGATAAAAGCACCGTTGACACAGTTTAATGAACACTCTCATGAGTGATGAATTTTGTGCGCAAATGTAGGACTTTTGCACCGCTTGGTCCGGCCTGTTCATTAGACTGTGTTACTGCCCTAAATACTGATCAACGACCCGCGCACAGCGTTTTAGAGAAATATGCAATATCTGTGACCCGGGTATTCCGAGAAACTCCTAAGCCAACCCTTAATCCATTTTAGGATAAATACCGGAGACACACTTCCTTTTTGGCATGATTCTTCGTTTTTTAATTCATCATTCATCATTTGTCATTGCCTAAAATAGCTTGACCTCAAAAGTCAATCTGTAATGTCAAAAAAAGGCGACAAAAAGTTTCAAATTCAATCGAAGTACAACCGAAATTTTAGTGAACAATTTAAACGGGGTAAAGTCAAAGA